>NZ_JAWERU010000010.1:0-92926 GCF_032481935.1 Streptococcus sp. | reverse complement strand
GTCCGGGGGATGTTTTTAGCCCAGCTCCTTGAATTAAGAGAGAGCTGGTAAGTCTGGTAGACTGTATCAGCCCAGTTCCTTGAAATAAGAGAGAACTGGAGAGACTGGGAACGTTTTTACCCTTGCGATAGAAATGAAGATCGCAAGTCGGTCCAGTGGACGTTTTTAGCCTTACGCTAAAAATAAAGACCGTAAGTAAGTCCGAGGAACGTTTTTAGCCCGTATTGAAATAAAATATAGCTAAGTACTAGCTAATTCAGTGAAAAGCGAAGAGAATCTTCGCTTTTTTGTTAAGGATTAAGGAGATTAAGCGTGTTTGAAGTAGAAAAATGGCTTCATAGTCGAATCGGTTTGAATTTTAGATCAGGTTTGGGGCGGATGCAGAGAGCGGTAGACTTGCTGGGGAACCCTGAGCAAGCCTATCCTATTATCCATGTGACAGGGACAAATGGAAAGGGTTCAACCATCGCCTTTATGAGAGAACTCTTTGTTTCTCATGGTAAGAAGGTGGGGACCTTTACTTCACCCCACATTGTTAGCATCCATGATCGGATTTGTATCAATGGTCAACCCATATCGGACGCAGACTTTATCCGTTTGGCAAATCAAGTTAAGGAAATGGAGCAAAGACTTCTAGAGACACATGATCAATTGTCTTTTTTTGAATTGTTAACAGTGATTGCTTTGCTTTATTTTAAAGAACAAGAGGTGGATCTAGTTCTATTAGAAGTTGGGATTGGTGGACTTCTTGATACCACTAATGTGGTGACTGGAGAGATTGCAGTTATTACTTCAATCGGCCTAGATCATCAGGAGACCTTGGGCAATAGTCTGGAAGAAATCGCTGAACAGAAAGCAGGAATTTTTAAGCCAGAAAGAGTAGCAGTGATTGCAAACTTAGCTCCTGAAGCCCAGCTCGTTTGTCAAAAGATAGCAGAAGATTTAGATGTAACTCTCTACCAAGCTGACCGAGATTTTTCTTTCAAATCAGGAAATTTTTCTTCTTCTCTAGCGGATTTGACCCAATTAAAACTGGGTTTGGAAGGAGCTTATCAAGAGGAAAATGCCGCCCTTGCTTTGCAGGCATTTCTGTTGTTTATGACAGAGAGAGGTGAAAAGGTCAATGAGGAAGCTATCCGGTATGCTCTGAAAACAACTAGTTGGGCTGGGCGTCTAGAAGCTGTTACGGAGCACATTTATCTAGATGGTGCCCACAATCTACCAGCCTTGGAGCGGTTAGTTGAATTTATCCAGGAAAAAATTCAGCAAGGTTATCAACCTCAAATCCTTTTTGGAGCTTTAAAGCGTAAAGATTACAGTGGTATGCTTGGTTATCTGACCGATCATTTGCCTGATACAGCTCTCTATGTGACGAGCTTTGACTATCAGGGATCTTTGGAGGAGAAAGATTTGAGCGACTATCATAGAGTTGCTTCCTATCGAGACTTTATAGATGATTTTGAAAAGTCTGCAGGTGAGAAAGACTTACTGTTTGTTACAGGTTCCCTATATTTTATATCTGAAGTTCGTGCCTACCTTATAAAAACATAGTTGCTTGATTGACCTTGTTTCCTTTATTTGATATAGTATAAGTAGAATAGTTCTGCAGTTTTTCTGCCTTTAGCTCCTGAAAGAAAGGAGACATTATGTCACTAAAAAAATTTACACTTTCTCTTGCTACTGTAGCAAGTCTTAGTCTTTTAGTTGCTTGTTCGTCAACAACGAAGCAGGCGCCTTCATCCCAAGCAAGCTCTAGCTCTGAAGTGAGCACTAGTCAAGTATCAGAAATCAGTGCTTCTAGTTCTACTACTAGTGCAAAGACTGACGCAACTACTAATATAGATGGGACATACAAGGGACAAGACGAGGGTGATAGCATTACTCTTGTAGTTACTGGAAATACCGGAACGTGGACAGAAGTTGAAGCGAACGGAGATAAAGAGGTGAAAAAGGTGACCTTCGAACCAGAAAATCAGAGAGTCTTTATTGGAGACGATATCAAGATTTATGTGGCTGAAGAGAACCAGATTATTATCGATGACATGAACCGTGAGGTTTCAGATCGTATCGTTTTAAAGAAATAGACATCATTTGTTGGGATTTGGATCTGTAAAAGACGGATTCAAATCCTTTTTTCATTGACTTTGAGCTCAAAAAAATTCCATACTGTCAAGGTAGCTAATGTCTACCCCAAAAGTATAGAATGAGTGAAATTAAAGAAATCGTTCCTGTAAAAAGTGAGCGACGCCATCTTCTTCGTTGGTCAATGGTAATTGCTCGTCTGCGAAAGGTAACAGAGCAGGATTTGCATTTTTCATGGCATAACCTTTACCTGCAAAAGAAAGCATTTCTTGGTCATTATGTTCGTCACCAAAGGCAATCAAATTCTGTTTGTCTATATTCATGACCTTAAGAAGATATTCGAGGGCAAAGGCCTTGTGAACTCCTTTGGGAGTACATTCGAGAATGTTCAAAGGGCCACCCCAAGTGTTAATATTGAGTTGGTGCTTGTAAAAGCTGTTCATCTCTTCAGCTAGTGCATATTTATCGTCTGCCCTAGTTTGTAATAAAATGCAGTTAGGCCCCTTGGTCACTAAGTTAGACTGGAATTGATTTTCAGGGCGAAAGTTTTCAACGCCAAATAATTTAGGGTTGGCAATTTCTTTGTCCGGGGCTGTAATGTAAAATTTTTTACGGTATTCACCTGCGATAAAGTCTGCCTCAATCTCCTCTTTTCGTTGAACCATATCTAAGAGATATTTTTTATCAACAGTCAGGCATTTTTCATGCTCCCAAACCTTACCAGGCAGGTGAGTGAGCGAACCATTGAAGTTAATCATAGGCGTTTCAAGTTCAAGCTGATCATAAAAATCTTTAGCCATACGATAAGGGCGACCAGTTGCGATAACAACTTGGTGGCCTTTTTTAGAGATTTTCTTAATCGTTTCAATAGTAAAATCAGAAAGTTTGCTTTCAGAGTTGAGCAAGGTTCCGTCCAAATCGACGGCAATCATTTTTTTAGTCATAAAATCCTCCCGAATCTAGTTTCAGATAAGATGTTTTCTATTATATCAGAAAGTGACTAGAAAAGCTGATAATAAGCGAAAATAGGGAGAATAATATCTCATAAGAATTTTTAAAATTAGAAAAAATATCTTGAAAAGATGAATGATTGGTGATATAATGGTAGCATTGTTCGTAAAATGACAAAGGAGATTAAAAATGGACAAACTATTTAAACTAAAAGAGCACGGGACAGATGTCCGTACAGAGGTTCTTGCTGGTTTAACAACTTTCTTTGCAATGAGTTATATTCTCTTTGTAAATCCTCAAATGCTTTCACAAACAGGAATGCCTGTTCAAGGTGTGTTCTTGGCTACAATCATTGGTTCTGTTGTGGGGACTTTGATGATGGCCTTCTATGCTAACTTACCATATGCGCAAGCTCCAGGTATGGGACTCAATGCCTTCTTTACATTTACCGTCGTATTTGGGATGGGTTATAAATGGCAAGAAGCTCTTGGGATGGTCTTCATTTGTGGGATTATTTCATTGATTATTACATTGACCAATGTTCGTAAAATGATCATTGAATCTATTCCTACAACTCTTCGTTCAGCGATTTCAGCTGGTATTGGGGTTTTCCTTGCTTATGTTGGGATTAAGAATGCTGGTCTCTTGAAATTCTCGATTGACCCGGGTACTTATACAGTAGCAGGTGAAGGAGCAGATAAGGCTCAAGCAGCACTTACTGCAAACTCAGCAGCTGTTCCAGGATTGGTAGACTTCAACACTCCAGCTGTCTTGGTAGCTCTTGCAGGTCTTGCCATTACTATCTTCTTCGTTGTTAAGGGGATCAAAGGCGGTATCATCCTTTCTATTTTGACAACGACAGTTCTTGCTATTGCTGTTGGTCTTGTTGATTTGTCTAGCATTGACTTTGCAAGCAACAATCTTTCATCAGCAGTTAACGACCTAGGAACTTTGTTTGGTGCTGCTCTTGGTTCAGAAGGATTAGGATCTCTGATTTCAAACACTTCTCGTTTGCCAGAAACCTTGATGGCCATTCTTGCTTTCTCATTGACAGATATTTTTGATACTATCGGTACTCTTATCGGTACTGGTGAAAAAGTTGGTATCATTGCAACAAGTGGTGAAAACAATGAATCAGCTAAATTAGATAAGGCTCTATATTCTGACTTGGTAGCAACTTCAGTAGGTGCTATTGCAGGTACTTCAAACGTTACAACTTATATTGAGTCAGCAGCAGGGATCGGTGCTGGTGGACGTACTGGATTGACAGCCTTAGTTGTTGCTATCTGTTTTGCTCTATCAAGCTTCTTTAGCCCACTTCTTGCCATTGTGCCTTCAGCTGCGACAGCACCAATTTTGATTATCGTCGGAATCATGATGCTCTCTAACTTGAAAAACATTCCTTGGGATGATATGGCTGAAGCTATTCCAGCCTTCTTCACTTCTATCTTTATGGGATTCAGCTACTCAATCACACAAGGGATTGCCGTTGGTTTCTTAACTTATACTTTGACGAAGGTTGTCAAAGGTCAAGTGAAAGATGTGCATGTCATGATTTGGATTTTGGATGCCTTGTTTATCTTGAACTACATCAGTATGGCTCTTAACTAATGACAAAAACTAAAAAAAGAGGGGAGTCTCCTCTTTTTTTGTTGATGGAAATATCACAAAATAAAACTTTTTGGTATAATAAGTACATGTACACAAAAAATGAAGATGAGTTGATTGCACTTGGGGAAAAGCTAGGGCACTTGTTAGAAAAAAATGATGTATTGATTTTGACTGGTGAATTAGGTGCTGGGAAAACAACACTAACAAAAGGTATAGCTAAAGGATTGGACATTCATCAAATGATTAAGAGTCCTACTTATACCATTGTTCGAGAATATGAAGGACGTCTCCCCCTGTATCACTTGGATGTTTATCGTATCGAAGGGGATGCAGATTCTATCGATTTGGACGAATTTCTTTTTGGTTCAGGTGTAACGGTTATTGAGTGGGGACATCTATTGGGTGAGGATCTCCCTTCAGATTATCTGGAGTTAGAAATCCTAAAAAAAGATGAGGGGCGAGAAATGGTCTTTCATGCTCATGGTCAAAGGGCAACAGAACTTTTGAAAGGATTGACGGATGGAGTATGATCTTTTAATCCGTGAAGCGGAAACCCAGGATGCTTCAGAAGTCATTGCTCTCTTGGATCAGATTGGTCAAGAGTCTAATTTTACCAGTCTGGATGAAAATGGGATTGCAATGACTGAGTCTGAGATGCAACATTTTTTGGACAAGCAGGCCCAGTCGTATAATCAAATTACCCTACTCGTTTTTTTGAATGATGAGTTAGTAGGAATCATCAATATAACAGCTGATCAACGTCCGCGAGTCCGTCATATTGGAGATGTCTTTTTAGGAATAAAAAAAGCTTACTGGGGAAATGGTCTCGGTAGTGTCCTGATGGAAGAAGCTATTGAGTGGGCCAAATCAAGTGGTAGTGTACGACGTCTACAATTGACAGTTCAAAAAAGAAATCTTGCTGCGGTGCATCTATATGAAAAAATGGGTTTTATCATAGAAGGATTACAGGAACGTGGCGCTTGTATAGAAGGAGGAGAGTTTCTAGATGTTTACCTGATGGGTCAACTGATAGATGAATAAAAGTATGGCAAAAAAGATAATCGGAATGTTTTTAGGCTTTGTTCTTGTGACAGTACTTGGTGTGGGAGCTTATGCCTATACGATCTACCAACAAAGTACACAGACTTTGGCTAAAACCTATAAAAAAATCGGTGAAGAAACCAAGGTCATTGAAGCGACCGAACCTCTGACGATTTTGCTTATGGGCGTGGACACAGGGAATGTTGAACGTACAGATCCATGGGCTGGTAATAGTGATTCAATGATCTTGGTCACAGTGAATCCTAAAACTAAGAAGACAGTCATGATGAGTTTAGAGCGAGATATTCTCACACAAATCCAGCAGCCAGATGGTAGTGTAATAGAGGCTAAACTCAATGCCGCCTATGCCAATGGTGGAGCAGAGTTGTCTATTTCAACGATTCAAAAAATGATGAATATCCATATCGACCGCTATGTGATGGTCAATATGCATGGACTTCAAAGAATGGTTGATGCTGTGGGTGGTATTACAGTGAACAACACTCTAGGTTTCCCAATCTCTATCCAAGATCAGGAACCATTTAATACGATTTCTATCGGTGTTGGCGAACAGAAGCTAAATGGTGAAGAAGCCCTTGTTTATTCACGTATGCGTTATCAGGATCCAGAAGGAGACTATGGTCGTCAAAAACGCCAGCGTGAAGTGATTCAAAAAGTTGTCGAGAAGATTCTTAGTTTGAATAGTGTGAGTCACTATCAAGAGATTCTGAAGGCTCTTAGCGATAATATGCAGACAAATATCGAAATTACAACGACAACGATTCCTCAGTTGATGGGTTATCAAGATTCATTTAAAAATATTGAGTCTCAACAATTGCGTGGAGAGGATGCAATGCTTCAAGGGACATCTTACCAAATCGTGACATCTGAGCATATGTTAGAGATGCAAAATCTTTTACGCCGTTCGCTCGGGCAACCAGAGGTTACGAATTTGGAGACTAATGTAGTCTTGTATGAGAATCTTTATGGTCAGGGTCAGTTGCCTCAATCTACTAGTGTTGCAGTAGAAGAATTAGAATAATAGGAAACTATTCATCAAATCGTAGGAATTATCCTGCGATTTTTTCAAAGAAATCCGAATAGGTAAGTAGGAGGAAAAATGAAAGCAGAAATTATAGCTGTTGGAACAGAGATTTTGACAGGTCAGATTGTCAATACCAATGCGCAATTCTTGTCTGAAAAGTTGGCTGAAATCGGTGTAGATGTCTATTTTCAGACGGCTGTAGGAGATAACGAGGCTCGTCTCTTATCCTTGTTAGAAATTGCTCAGAATCGCAGTAGTCTAGTTATTTTAACAGGTGGCTTGGGGCCAACGGAAGATGATTTGACCAAGCAAACTTTAGCTCAATTTTTAGGACGTGACTTGACTTTTGACCCTCAGGCTCAGGCTAAGCTGGATGACTTTTTTGCTCACCGACCAGACTATGCTCGAACTCCAAATAATGAACGTCAGGCTCAAATCGTTCAAGGTTCAACTCCATTACCAAACGAAACAGGGCTAGCAGTAGGTGGCATGATTGAAGTGGCTGGGGTAACCTACGTCGTTCTACCAGGACCTCCAAGTGAATTGAAACCTATGGTCTTAAATGAGCTACTTCCGAGATTGACAACGGGCTCTAAACTCTATTCACGTGTGTTGCGTTTCTTTGGGATTGGTGAGAGCCAGTTAGTGACCATTCTATCAGATTTAATTGACCAGCAGACAGATCCAACCTTGGCACCTTATGCTAAAACTGGGGAAGTGACCCTTCGCTTATCGACCAAGGCTAAGAGTCAAGAAGAAGCGGATCGTGTTCTCGATGCTCTAGAACAAAAAATCCTTGAAAGAGAAACCTTTGAGGGTGTTTCACTTCGAGAAATTTGCTATGGCTATGGGGAAGAAACCAGCTTGGCTAGCCTGGTAGTAGAAGAGTTGAAAAAGCAAAAGAAAACCATCACTGCAGCAGAAAGCTTGACTGCAGGTCTTTTTCAAGCTACTTTGGCAGATTTTTCAGGTGTATCTGTTATTTTTAAAGGTGGTTTTGTGACTTATAGCCTTGAAGAAAAATCTAAGATGCTTGATATTCCACAGGCTGAATTGGAAAAATATGGAGTCGTCTCAGCCTTTACTGCTGAAAAAATGGCTGAACAGGCACGAATCAAGACCCAGTCAGATTTTGGAATTAGTTTGACAGGAGTGGCTGGACCAGACAGCCTAGAAGGACATCCAGCAGGTACAGTCTTTATCGCTTTGGCACAAGCTTCGGGTACAGAAGTTATCCAGGCAAATATCGCAGGTAGAAGTAGAGCAGATGTGCGAGAAATTGCAGTCCTACATGCCTTTAACCTAGTTCGCAAAGCTTTATTAAGTGCTGGAGATTTGTTATAATAGAAGAAGGTCTTAGGACTATTAGAATATAGGAGAACAAAATGGCGAAAAAACCAACAAAAAAATTAGACGAAATTGGCAAAAAATTTGGTGCTGATCGTGAAAAAGCTTTGAATGATGCCCTTAAATTAATTGAAAAAGACTTTGGTAAGGGATCAATCATGCGCTTGGGTGAACGTGCAGAGCAAAAAGTCCAAGTGATGAGTTCAGGATCTTTGGCTCTGGATATTGCTCTTGGATCAGGTGGTTATCCAAAGGGACGTATTATTGAAATCTACGGACCAGAGTCATCAGGTAAGACAACAGTAGCCCTTCATGCGGTAGCGCAAGCCCAAAAAGAAGGCGGAATTGCTGCCTTTATCGATGCAGAGCACGCTCTTGATCCAGCCTATGCAGCAGCGCTTGGAGTTAATATCGATGAATTGCTCTTGTCACAACCAGACTCAGGGGAGCAAGGTCTTGAAATTGCTGGGAAATTGATTGACTCAGGTGCGGTTGACCTTGTTGTTATCGACTCAGTTGCAGCTCTTGTGCCTCGTGCGGAAATCGATGGGGATATCGGAGATAGCCACGTTGGTCTTCAAGCTCGTATGATGAGCCAGGCTATGCGTAAACTCGGGGCTTCTATTAACAAGACAAAGACAATTGCTATCTTCATCAACCAATTGCGTGAAAAAGTAGGGGTTATGTTTGGTAATCCAGAAACAACTCCTGGTGGACGTGCTCTTAAATTTTACGCTTCTGTCCGTTTGGATGTTCGTGGAAGCACACAAATCAAGGGAACTGGTGACCAAAAAGATACTAGCGTAGGTAAGGAAACCAAGATTAAGGTTGTTAAAAACAAGGTAGCTCCGCCATTCAAAGAAGCCTTTGTTGAAATCATGTATGGTGAAGGGATTTCAAGAACTGGTGAGCTTTTGAAGATTGCAAGTGATCTTGACATCATCAAGAAAGCAGGAGCATGGTACTCTTATAAAGACGAAAAGATCGGTCAAGGTTCTGAAAATGCTAAGAAATACTTGGCGGATCACCCAGAAATCTTTGACGAGATTGACCACCAAGTTCGTGTCAAGTTTGGCTTGATTGAAGACGATGCGGTAGCTGATGAAAAAGTTGCACCTGCGGAATCAGAAGTAGCTAACCAAGAAGTGACTCTTGATCTTGGCGATGATCTTGAAATCGAAATTGAAGATTAAAAAGTAAAAGTGGTGGAGGAATCCCCACTTTTTCTGTTATCGTGGACTAATACTCAATGAAAATCAAAGAGCAAACTAGGAAGCGAGCCGCAGGCTGTACTTGAGTACGACAAGGCGAAGCTGACGTGGTTTGAATTTGATTTTCGAAGAGTATAAAGAACTGAAACAATGAGGGGATATAGTTTGCTAAAACTAGCATCTTCTGATAAAAAGTAGAAAGACTATTGAAAAAGATTTGATTTGATGATAAAATAAATTAACAAAATTAGTATAAGGAGATTCTTATGGAAAAACGTTTAGTTCGTAATGTTCAAGATAAAAAAATTGCAGGTGTTTGTGCAGGTCTTGCCGACTATTTTGATATTGACCCTACTCTGGTTCGTGCACTTTGGATCCTTTTCACTTTGTTAGGTGGTTCAGGAGTGCTTGCTTATATCATTCTATGGGTTATTATGCCTGAAGCAGGAACAGAAGCGTAAACTTAGTGCATCTTTATGAGACAAATCATGATAAGAGAGTGGGACAGAAATCGGTAATTCGTTAGAATTCGATTTCGTCGTCCCACCTCCGCAAAGTTGAGTAGGGCTGTAAAAGCTGATGAAATCAGCGTAGTAGAGCCCACTCAACCACTGCGTCTTGCTCGACAATCCAAAGACAAATAAGAGGCTGGGACAAAAGTCCTAGCCTCTTATTTGTGATATGCGGTGATAATTTTTTCCAAGTTTTCATCTTATTTCGGAATCACAAAAAATCACCTGTAGTGCAGGTGATTGTATATTGGTTACAGAGAAAATTACAAATCTTTAATGGAGACTCAAGGTTGCCATCCAGACTAGTGTTCACTAAAGCGACGGTACTCGATGTGGAAGTCAAAATAATTTTCTTCTTGTAATTTTTGGAAGATATCACGGTAGGCTTCTTCATCAAAGTGGTCGCCACGATATAGAATCTCAAAACTAAGACCTTCGTACTCCAAAAAAGCATTGGCTGTTTTGAAGCCGTTTTGTTTATAGAATTCCATGCGAGCTTTTCGCTGTTCGAGGTTATCGCATTCCTCATCCAAACGTTCAACTTCAAGAATCATGGTACGCTGGTAAAAATCAATGAGTTTTTCAATAATTTCTCTCCCGTAGCCATGACTGCGGAGATGGGGCATAATGGCAAAAAAGCTGATGTAGAATGCTTTTTGATTGGCAATAGCAAAAGCGAAGCCAACAAATTCTTCCTCGTTATAAAAAGCGAAAAAGTGAGCGTCATCCCTATCTTGGTAACGTAAAAATTCTTCCAAAGGTACTCTTTCTTCTTCAGGAAAAGCTTCCTTGTTTAATTGGTCAACTTTTTCAAGATCTGGGAATACATCTGTAATTAACTGGCTGGTTAAGGTCATACCTAACCTCCTTTTCTGTCATGATTATACCAGATTGTCTGTATATAGGCAACGCTTTCTTATCCAAACTCTCTTGTTCCCCTACTGGAAAGCTGATATAATAGCCTTATGAATAAAAAATCAACGGTGGACCTGATTCATGGCCCCATCCTTCCCGCGCTAATTAGTTTTGCATTACCGATTCTACTATCCAATATCTTTCAGCAACTTTATAATACGGCTGATATTTTGATTGTTGGACGTTTTCTAGGGCCAGACTCCTTGGCGGCTGTTGGGGCAACAACGGCTATCTTTGACTTGATTATCGGTTTTGCTCTCGGAGTTGGCAATGGAATGGGAGTGGTGATTGCCCGCTATTATGGAGCCCGTAACTTTTCGAAGATTAAAGAAGCTGTCGCAGCCACTTGGATCTTAGGAGCCCTTTTAAGTGTGATTGTTATGGCGATAGGATTTGTCGGCCTCTATCCACTTCTCCAATATCTGGAAACTCCTACAGAGATTCTCCCCCAGTCTTATGAATACATCTCCATGATTGTCAGCTGTGTGGGAGTTAGCTTTGCTTATAATCTCTTTGCAGGATTACTACGCTCGATTGGTGACAGCCTTGCAGCACTTGCTTTTCTTATCTTTTCAGCCATTGTTAATGTCATTCTAGATTTATATTTTATTACACAACTGCAGTTAGGTGTTCAATCTGCTGGTCTTGCAACCATTATCTCCCAGGGCTTGTCAGCTATCCTTTGTTATCTCTATATCCGAAAGAGTGTTCCAGAGCTCCTTCCTAGGTGGAAAGATTTCAGATGGAATAAGGCTCTCTATATTGATCTTTTGGAGCAGGGGCTAGCCATGGGCTTGATGGGTTCAATCGTCTCTGTCGGAAGTGTTATTTTGCAATCCTCTGTCAATAGTTTTGGAGCAGTCATTATCAGCGCTCAGACGGCAGCACGCCGAATCATGGCCTTTGCCTTATTGCCAATGACGGCTATTTCAGCCTCTATGACCACATTTATCTCTCAAAACTTTGGGGCAAAACGTCCAGAACGTATTGTTCACGGTCTTCGACTAGGGAGTTATATCAGTATGGCTTGGGCGAGCTTTGCCTGTATTTTCCTATTTTTTGCAAGTCCTACTCTGGTTTCTTTCCTGGCAAGTTCGACAGACGGCTACTTGATTGAAAATGGGACTTTATACCTACGCATCAGTTCTGTATTCTATCCATTTTTGAGTCTTTTATTGATCTATAGAAATAGTTTACAAGGGCTAGGTCAAAAGTTCCTACCTCTCGTATCTAGCTTTATCGAGTTATTTGGGAAAATCGTGTTTGTAGCTTGGATTATTCCTTGGACAGGCTATACAGGTGTGATTCTATGTGAGCCCCTTCTCTGGCTAGTTATGACTGCTCAACTTTATTTCTCACTTTCCAAACATCCATGGATCAAAGAAGGCAAGAAAATCTTGGTTGCTGGTGGGAAATCCTAGCTTGATTTACAAAAGAAAAATCCATTTCCTCTAGTGAAAATCAGGTAGACTTGTGTTATAATAAGAAAGATTAAAATGTGAAAAAAGGAGATTCCTAATGGGACGTAAATGGGCCAATATCGTAGCTAAGAAAACAGCTAAAGATGGAGCTAACTCTAAAGTATATGCAAAATTTGGTGTAGAAATCTATGTAGCAGCTAAAAAAGGTGAACCAGATCCAGAATTAAACACTGCTTTGAAATTCGTTGTCGATCGTGCCAAACAAGCGCAAGTGCCAAAACACGTTATTGATAAGGCTATCGATAAAGCAAAAGGAAACACAGACGAAACCTTTACAGAAGGTCGTTACGAAGGTTTCGGACCAAATGGTTCTATGTTGATCGTTGATACTTTGACTTCAAACGTTAACCGTACAGCTGCCAACGTGCGTGCTGCCTTTGGTAAAAACGGCGGAAATATGGGAGCTTCAGGTTCTGTATCTTATCTCTTTGACAACAAGGGTGTTATCGTATTTGCAGGTGACGATGCTGATGCTATTTTTGAACTCTTGCTTGAAGCAGATGTTGATGTAGATGATGTAGAAGCAGAAGAAGGAACAATCACTGTCTACACTGCACCAACTGACCTTCACAAGGCTATCGTTGCTTTGCGTGAGTCTGGTATTGAAGAATTCCAAGTAACTGAATTGGAAATGATTCCTCAATCAGAAGTTGAGTTGTCAGGTGAAGATTTGGAAACATTTGAAAAACTCTACGGAGTCCTTGAAGACGACGAAGACGTACAAAAAATCTACACAAACGTAGACGGATTCTAAGAATAAAAATAACCCCTTTGAACATTCAATATTTTCAAGGGGTTTGTTTATCTTGTTATGACAAAAGGGGTAAGAAAGAGACAAAAATCTCTTTTGCCCAAAACGTTATTAGTTATCTATAATCGTCTATAATCCAATGGATTGTGGAAATATCGTGGTGCTGGGATTTAGAAATCGAGACTTGGTCTACCGATTGCTATTCCCAGCACCTTTTTAGTTATATTAAATTTTCACTCCAGAATCAGATTGTTCTTTGCGATCTAGTCCGATGGCGAATTTACGGATCAGAAGAAACTGGCCATTTTCTTGTTTTACGAAGGTGAGCACAACTGTCTTAGGATCTGAACTGATGGAGAGATAGGTGATTCTTTTTATTTCATAGTCTCCCATAATTGAATCTGTTTCTGAATCTGGGATTCCGTGTTTCCTGATAATATCTTTGTAGTTGCTGCCTCCCTTCCCGCTATTAGAAGTGTCCCCTTCTACCAAGGCATCGAACTGTTCCTGGCTCCAAGTGAAGAATTCAGTATCTTCCTCATCATCTTCCTCACCTGTACTACTATCAGGAAGTTCATCATACTCCTCAGTATTAGTTGAAAAAGTGATGTTTCTATAGGGGTGACTAAAGGTTCTGGCAAGATCAGTAAAGATATTAGTAGATAGAACTTGAGTTATCAAAACAATGACAATGGAAATAACACCTAAGGTTGTTCCAATAATGGCCAATGTTTTACGGTTTCTAAGATTGAGGACAATGCCAAAAATTCCTAAAATCAAAGAGGCGATGGCAAGGAAAAATGATAGGATGTTTACAATAGGTATCCAAGAACCAAGAAGTGCCAGGGTTCCAAAGATGATGGCAAGGATTCCTAAGATTTTCTGTTCTTTTTGCTTCATTTGTGAATGACTCATTTCTAGTAAACTGGATTTGTGTTCGTGTGAGATAGTGTTTATTATAGATAAAATAAGAGCTGATGTCAATTTATACCGAGATAGTTCTCATAGAAACTTTTTTCTTGACATCTTTTCTGAAAATGATAAAATAGTTCTCATGGAAACTTAATTATTCTCAAGAGAACTATTTTTATTTAGAAGGGAGATAGCATGGATAAACCGATGTTGGTCTTTAAACGTTTTGGTCACCAGTTACATCTGATGGTACAAAAGGAAGCCAAGCGTTGTGGTATTGAATTTATGGGTGGTCCGCAAGGGCAGGTCATTCGTTTTTTAGATCGTCGTGAGCATGAACAAGAATTAACATTCATCAAGGATATTGAACAAGAGCTCAATATTACCAAGTCAGTTGCTAGTAATTTGGTCAAGCGTATGGTGCAAAATGGTTTGGTAGAGTTGGAGGTGAGTCCAAATGATAAACGAGCGAAATTTGTTCATTTGACCGAAAAATCACGCTCTCAGATGAAACAAATCAAATCATTCTTTGATCGAATGAACCGTAGTTTGCTTGATGGCATTTCCGAAGAGAATCTCGCTATTTTTGAAGAAGTTATGGGCCAACTACAAGCAAATGTAGAAAAAATAGGAGGTAAGAATGAAGAAACTCGCTAAGCGTATCACAGGAAAAGAGTGGAGCATGATTCTAATAACTGTTCTCTTTACCTGTTGCTCGGTCTATCTAGAGTTAGAAGTACCGACTTACGTTTCAAAAATAACAGAATTACTCGGAACGCCAGGTACGGAGTTGGGAGACCTTTGGTCGCCGGCAACTAAGATGATGGGTTTGTCATTCTTAGCCTTCCTATCATCTGTAACAGTTGGATTTTTTGCCGCTCGAGTTGCAGCATCCTATACGGCTCATCTACGAAGCGATATTTTTAATCGTGTTTTGGATTACTCCCAGACAGAAATTAAACGTTTTTCAATTCCCAGTCTATTGACTCGGACAACCAATGATATCACGCAGATTCAGATGCTCTTTACCATGGGACTCCAAGTGGTCACTCGTGGTCCTATCATGGCTATTTGGGCCATTGGTAAAATACTTGGCAAGTCTGAATACTGGATTTGGGCAGTAGTGGTGGCAGTCATTGTCAATGTTCTGATGACAACTGTCTTGATGACTTTGGCCTTTCCTAAACAATCTGTCATTCAAAAATTGACAGATAAACTCAATAGCATCACTCGTGAAAGTTTGACAGGGATTCGGGTTGTTCGTGCATACAATGCTGAGGAATATCAAGATAAGAAATTCGAAGAAGCCAATGATGAAGTCACACGACTCAATCTCTTTGTCAGTCGCTTAATGGCCATTATGAACCCAATTATGCAGGCAATTTCCAGTGGTTTGATCTTGGCTATTTACTGGATTGGTGCTTATCTTATCAACGACGCTAGCTTGACAGAGCGTCTACCCTTCTTTAGCGATATGGTGGTCTTCATGTCCTATGCTATGCAAGTGGTAATGGGCTTCTTACTCATGGGTGCTCTCTTTATCGTCTTGCCTCGTACCTTGGTTTCTGCAGGTCGTATCAATCAAGTCTTGGACCTTCATTCCTCTATTGAAAATCCTAGTCACCCACAGACAGCAAACTCTTCTGTAAAAGGTCAAGTGGAATACCGCGACGTAACCTTCCGTTACTCTAAAAACTCAGAAGCAGTTGTGGAACATGTCAGCTTCAAGGCAGAAGCAGGGCAAACCATTGCCTTTATCGGTTCAACTGGTTCTGGTAAATCGACGCTTGTGAACCTCTTACCCCGTTTTTATGATGTGTCAGAGGGAGAAATTCTAGTAGACGGCGTCAATGTTCAGAATTATGACTTAGAAGATTTGCGTAATAAAGTTGGCTATATCCCTCAAAAAGCTGTGCTCTTTTCTGGAGATGTTAAGGGCAATCTCGACTTTGGTAAGAGTCAAGAAACACCACTAAGTGAGACGGCCATGTGGCAAGCTCTGGAATTGGCTCAATCTAAAAACTTTATTGAAGATAAGGAAGCAGGTCTAAACTCGGAAGTGGCCCAAGGCGGGACCAATTTCTCAGGTGGACAGAGACAACGTCTGGCCATTGCACGCGCCTTGGCTCGTAAACCAGAGATTCTCATTTTTGATGATTCATTCTCAGCCTTGGACTACAAGACAGATCGTATCTTGCGTCAAGTATTAGCTGAAAAAACACAATCCATGACCAAGTTAATTGTTGCCCAACGCATTTCAACCATTATGGATGCAGACCTGATCTTAGTCTTGGATCAAGGTAAAGTCGTGGGACAAGGCACCCACAAGGAACTTCTTGCAAACAATGAAGTTTACCAAGAAATTGCCTATTCACAACTATCGAAGGAGGAATTGGAACATGGAAAATAAGAAAATGTCCTTATGGAAACAGTGTAGACCTTTTCTAGCAGGTCTCCAACTTCCTCTACTAGTCGCAGTTGTGGCGGCTATCTGTTCAAGTATTATCACGGTTTATGGACCAACTAAGATCAAAGAAATTACCAATTTGATTTCAGATGGGTTAATGACAGAGATTGACCTAGAGGCTGTCTCAAGTATTGCTAGCTTTTTGGTTATTCTATATTTGCTTGGGATTATCCTGAACTATACGCAAGCCTACATTTTTTCAACTAGTATCCAACATTTCTCAAAACGTTTGCGGACAGCTATTGCTGAGAAAATCAATCGCTTGCCACTTGCTTATTTTGACCGTCATTCTCAAGGAGACACCCTTTCTCGTGTGACTAATGACGTTGATACAGCAGCTCAATCTCTCAACCAAAGTTTAGGAACAGTGATCTCAGCTAGCTTTTTACTAATTGCTGTTTTGATTACCATGTTTGGTATGAACTGGATTTTGGCACTAGTTACCGTTGTTTCAACCCTTGTTGGATTTGCGGCGGTTTCCGTAATTATGGCCAAGTCGCAGGGCTACTTTAAAGCTCAACAAAACAACCTAGCAGCTGTAAATGGCTATGTGGAAGAAATGTACTCTGGCCACAATGTGGTGACCAGCTATAATGCTGTGGAACCAACAAAAGACACATTTGCAGGCTTGAATCAGAATCTACATGATAGCATCTGGAAATCTCAGTTTATTTCTGGTATCATGATGCCCGCTATGTTCTTTGTCGGAAACTTTAGTTATGTTTTGGTTGTTATCGTCGGTGCTGCCTTGGCTCTTGAAGGCCATATCAGTATTGGGATTATCGTAGCTTTTATGGTTTATGTTCGTACCTTCTCTCAACCCTTATCACAGATTGCCCAAGGGATTACAAGTTTGCAACAAGCCAGTGCAGCTATGACACGTGTCTTTGAGTTTCTAGGCGAAGCTGAGATGGAAGACGAATCTCATAAGGCAAGACAATTGACTGGTATGAAGGGTGAAGTTGTCTTTGACCGAGTTTCCTTTGGTTACACTCCTGAGCGAACCATCATTCATGACTTTTCTGCGACAGCTCATGCGGGTCAAAAGGTTGCCATTGTCGGGCCGACTGGAGCTGGGAAGACGACCATTGTCAATCTTTTGATGAAATTCTATGAGATTGATAAGGGAAGCATTCGCATTGATGGTGTGGATACCAAGAAGATGAAACGTTCAGAAGTGCACGATGCCTTTTCAATGGTCTTGCAGGATACCTGGCTCTTTGAAGGAACTATTCGAGACAATCTCATTTATAATCAAACTGGGATTAGTGATGAGCGCATGATCGAAGCAGCAAAAGCAGTCGGAATCCACCACTTTATCATGACTCTACCAGATGGCTACGATACTGTTTTGGATGATACAGTGACCTTGTCAGTAGGGCAGAAACAGCTCTTGACCATCGCTCGTGCCCTTCTCAAAGATTCTCCACTCCTGATTCTGGACGAAGCGACATCTTCAGTCGATACACGTACAGAGGAGTTGATTCAGAAAGCCATGGACCGTTTGATGGAAGGACGCACATCCTTTGTCATCGCCCATCGCTTGTCAACGATCCGTAATGCGGACTTAATCCTGGTCATGAAAGATGGAAATATCATTGAGCAAGGCAATCATGAGGAACTCATGGCTCAAGGTGGTTTCTATGCTGACCTCTACAATAGTCAATTTACAGAAGATGAAGTAGAAGAATAAAACCAAAGAAGGCTTGACGGCCTTCTTTTTCTTCTTTATACTGGTATAATAGAGAGAGGAAAGTATGAGTCAGAAATTATACAATATGAAATTTTCTGCGGTCTATCCAGCCTTGATTGCAAAGATTGAGCGAAAGGGTGGAAGGGCAGAATCCGTTCACCAAGTGACCAGTTGGCTGACAGGTTATGAGGTGAGTGACATCCTTGCTTGTCTGGATAGGGACCTTACCTACGGAGATTTTTTTCGACAGGCACCGTCTTATGCACCTGAACGGATTGCGATTACGGGTAAGATTTGTGGTGTTCGTATTGAGGAAATTGAGGATACTCTGATGCAGGAAATCCGTCGTCTGGACAAATTAGTAGACTGGCTTGCCAAGGGGAAAACAGCCCAGCAGGTCCTAGAAAAGTATGAGAAATAGAAATGAAAAACTATCAAGAATGGTACGAGAAGAGGAAATCAGGTCTTCTTCGACATCCACATCTTTTGCAATTGATGCGAGTCTTTAATCGCATGATGACAGTCCTGATGCCCTTAGCTTACTTGACCTTGTTGGGAACAAACTTTGTAGGTGAAGGGATCGGGAAAGACCTTTCTGTTTATATTTTAGTTCCAGCTTTTGGCTTTGTCCTATTGACGCTCGTTCGTAAGTGGGTCAATCAACCTCGGCCTTATGAGACTTGGGGAATTGTCCCTCTACTAGACAAGGACAGTTCTGGCAATTCAATGCCCAGTCGCCACGTCTTTTCAGCAACCATCATTTCCATGGCTTGTTTACATGCAAATTTGCCTGTGGGGTTGATTTTATTGGTTTTATCAATTCTTCTCGGTCTTGTGCGAGTTTTAGGGGGTGTTCATTATCCCAAGGATGTTCTAGTTGGCTATGCCTGTGGCCTCCTCTGGGGAATTCTTTTCTTTATTTTCTAAAAAGCAAAGCAAGTGAGCTTGGCCTCGTAACCACTTACGGGTAAAAAGTGACCACTTGCTTTTTTGCCCTTGTAAAGTCTTCTGGCCTTTGATATAGTAGATGCAGAAAGGAGATAGGATGAAGTTACGAATCGAGATTGATAGTGAATTAACTGAGACAGAGATTGTCATCAAGGCTGCAGCCCTGACAGATGAAATAGCTGACTTGCAACGACTCTTGCAAGAAACCAAGGCTCCTAGGTTGATCTTTTACAAGGGGACTGGTGAGTACTACTTAGACTTGGCAGAAATCCTCTTCTTTGAGACGGAAGGGAGCAAGATTTACGCCCACACCCAGAAAGAGGCCTACGAGGTGAGACTCAAGCTCTATGAACTAGAGTCCATCCTGCCCCGCTATTTCAGTCGGGTATCCAAGTCGACCATAGCCAATCTTCGGCAGGTCTACTCAGTGGACAAGTCCTTCTCAGGGACAGGGACTATTTCCTTTTATCAGACCCACAAGGAGGTTCATGTGTCACGGCACTACCAATCCCTCCTAAAAGAAAATCTAAGAAACATGAGGTAAGAAGATGAAAAAGAAAGCATTTGGTATTGTGTTGCTAGTATTGGCAGCCTTAGTATTATTGCAGGGGAATTTTGGAATTCCTTCTCTGGGAGGGCACATTTGGCCTATGATCGGTATTGGATTTTTTGCCTATCAATCAGTTGAGGCTTTGCTTCGTCGTCATCTGACATCAGCCTCAGTTACAGCCCTAGTAGCCCTCATGATTGCCAATCATTTTTATGACATTCTACCGATTCCCAATCAGTCACTGTTCTGGGCAAGTATTTTAATCGTAATGGGTGTCAGCGCACTCACTCATTCTAACAGAACTTGGAATGGGAAAAAATGGTGGTATGACGGTGAAAAGACTATTCTGACAGACAAGGAAGTCGCTTTTGGGGCGGGTACATTTTACAAGCAGGACCAAGATTTGGTAGAAGATGAGTTTGAAGTTGGTTTCGGGAATGCCAAGATTTATTATGACAATGCAGAGATGTTAGGTGATTTTGCTACTCTGAATATCGAAGTCGGTTTTGGGAATGCAGTTATCTACGTGCCTCAACACTGGAGAGTAGATCTAAAGGTAGAGACTTTTTGTGGAGCAGCCAAGGCAGATGCCCCTCTAGGACCAACCAGCAAAACTTTGATTATCCGTGGAGATGTAGCTTTTGGGAAACTAGGAGTTGTTTACGTTAAATAAAAAAATATTCCAATCCCCTTGCCAAAAAAGAGAAAGTGTGATAACATAGTACAGTATGTGGTGCTAGCACATCCGCTATATTAGATCTAATAGGAGGAAAACACAAATGGCTAAAGTATGTTACTTTACAGGTCGTAAGACTGTATCAGGAAACAACCGTTCACACGCGATGAACCAAACAAAACGTGCCGTAAAACCAAACCTTCAAAAAGTTACTGTACTTATCGATGGTAAACCTAAAAAAGTTTGGGCTTCAGCTCGTGCTTTGAAATCAGGTAAAGTAGAACGCGTTTAATAAAGAGTAAAAGGCCATCAGGTCTTTTTCTTTTGCTCTAAGCTCAAAAAGTCTCGTCAAAGGAGCAAATATCCGCCGATACAGTATTCTGCTTTTACACTTGGCTTGAAATATGATAAAATAGAGTATCAACTAGTTGAGGTAGAAAAAATGACTGTAAAAATTAATACAAAAGATGGTCAAATCGAACTAACAGATGAAGTGATTGCTACCGTTGTAGGCGGTGCAGCAACTGAGATTTTTGGTGTGGTCGGTATGGCAAGTAAGAAAGCCCTCAAAGATAATTTCCAAGCCCTCCTTGGGAAGGAAAATTATTCTAAAGGTGTCGTTGTAAAAGCGGCCGAAGATGGTAGCATTGCAGTTGATGTATATACCGTGTTGAGTTACGGAACAAAAATCAGTGAAGTCTCAAAAAACATCCAAGAGCGTGTTCGCTTTAGTTTGGAAAACCAACTTGGCATTACTGCTCAAACTGTGAATGTCTACATTCAAAATATCAAAGTTGTAGGAGAATAATCGTGTCAAATATTACTACAAGCTTATTTCAAGAAATGGTACAGGCTGCATCTACTCGTTTGAACAAGCAAGCCGAATATGTCAACTCATTGAACGTCTTCCCAGTTCCAGATGGAGATACAGGAACAAACATGGGAATGACTATTGAAAATGGTGCCAAAGAAGTAGCAGACAAACCAGCTTCAACTGTTGGTGAGGCTGCGAGTATCTTGGCTAAAGGTCTGTTGATGGGTGCGCGTGGAAACTCAGGAGTTATCACTTCTCAGCTTTTCCGCGGATTTTCGCAAGCTATCAAGGAAAAAGATGAATTAACAGGGAAAGATCTAGCTCTTGCCTTCCAATCAGGTGTTGAAGTAGCCTACAAGGCTGTTATGAAGCCAGTTGAAGGAACAATCTTGACTGTATCACGTGGTGCAGCCATCGGGGCTAAGAAAAAAGCCGAGCAGACAGATGATGCTATTGAGGTGATGCGTGCAGCCTTGGAAGGAGCTAAAACAGCCCTTGCGAAGACTCCAGATATGCTTCCAGTCTTGAAGGAAGTTGGAGTTGTAGACTCAGGTGGTCAAGGTTTGGTCTTCATCTATGAAGGCTTCCTTTCAGCTCTTACTGGTGAATATAGCGCTTCTGAAGACTTTGTAGCGACTCCAGCCAACATGAGTGAGATGATCAATGCAGAACACCACAAGTCTGTAGCTGGACATGTGGCAACAGAAGACATCACCTTTGGTTACTGTACAGAGATCATGGTTGCCCTTAAACAAGGCCCAACTTATGCTAAAGACTTTGACTACGAAGAATTCCGTAACTACTTGAACGAACTTGGGGATTCACTTCTTGTTGTCAATGACGATGAAATCGTTAAAGTTCACGTCCATACAGAAGATCCAGGTCTTGTTATGCAAGAAGGTCTGAAATATGGTAGCTTGGTTAAGGTTAAAGTCGATAACATGCGTAACCAACACGAAGCACAAGTAGAAAAAGAAGCTAAAGTCAGCAAACCAGCTGAGGAAAAAGAATATGCTCTTATCGCAGTAGTAGCTGGACAAGGCTTGGCAGACATCTTCCGTGCTCAAGGTGTGGACTACGTCATCGAAGGGGGACAAACCATGAACCCTTCGACAGAAGACTTTATCAAGGCTGTTGAGCAAGTTAATGCTCGTAACATCATCTTCTTGCCAAACAACAAAAATATCTTCATGGCAGCTCAATCTGCAGCTGAAGTCTTAGAACAACCAGCAGTAGTGGTAGAAGCTCGTACCCTTCCTCAAGGATTGACTAGTCTTCTTGCCTTCGATCCAAGCAAGTCTATCGAAGAAAATAAAGAACGCATGACTGCAGCCCTTGGTGATGTGGTCAGTGGTAGTGTAACAACAGCCGTTCGTGACACGACTATCGATGGTTTGGAAATTCATGAAAATGACAATCTTGGTATGGTAGACGGTAAGATCCTCGTATCAAACCCTGACATGCACCAAACTCTGACTGAAACTTTGAAACATATGTTGGATGAAGACAGTGAAATCGTAACCTTCTATATCGGTGAAGATGGAAGTGAAGAACTTGCCAATGAAATTGCCCAAGAAATCACAGAAGAATTCGAAGATGTCGAAGTCGAAATCCACCAAGGTCAACAACCAGTATATCCATATCTTTTCAGTGTGGAATAACGTCGTCCCACCTCCGCACAGTTGAGTAGGGCTGTAAAAGCTGATGAAATCAGCGTAGTAGAGCCCACTCAACCACTGCGTCTTGCTCGACAATCCAAAAACAATTTAGAGGCTAGGACTTTTGTCCCAGCCTCTTTTTTGTTTTGCAATGAGATTTTAACTGGATAGTTGATTGGGACTAGAAAATTGACCCAATCTAGTAATTTCTATTCCATCATTTTTTTATGACATTTGTCATATCTCCTCATGACAGAAGCTTCTAGTGAGACAACCCTCAAAGAATTATACTAGATGTATCAAATGGAGGAAGAAAAATGAAACATAAAGTAATTGTCGCAATGAGTTTAGTAGCAGCAGGAGTCATGACTTATCTCATGTTCTCAGGATTGGATGAAGACTTCTATCATTTTCCTTGGGAGTTGTTTGCAAGCTTTGGAATCATGTCTTGGTTGATACGAGAAAGCTTGAAATTGGTCTCAGATGTGAAAAAGGAGTTTGAAAAATGAAAAAAGCGATTCTCTATCTTTTTATTGAACTATCACTAGTGGTATGGTTGGTAGAAATGTTTACAGGTTGGTTTGATCAAGCCTTCCTGCACCAAGCCATTCGCGGTGCCTGGGGTCTAGGATTTATGATTTTTATCGCCTTTCCGATGGGAAAGGAGTGGCTGAAAGGAGAGTATCATGAACATGATTAAGGTAGAAAGCCTAAATAAAAACATCAAGGGCAAGGCTATATTGAAGGATATTTCCTTTGAGGTAGCTGAAGGTGAATGCGTCGCCTTGATTGGGCCAAATGGTGCTGGAAAGACCACACTCTTGGACTGTTTGCTTGGAGATAAACTGATTACCAGCGGTCAAGTATCCATCCAAGGCTTGCCAGTGACGAGTTCTCAGTTAGACTATATTAGAGGCTACCTCCCTCAAGAAAATGTCATCGTTCAGAAATTAAAGGTCAAAGAGTTGATTGCTTTCTTTCAAAGCATTTACCCAAATCCTTTGAGCAACCAGGAAATCGATCAACTATTGCAGTTTGACCAGCAACAAAAAGAGCAATTCGCAGAAAAATTGTCAGGTGGGCAAAAGCGTCTCTTCTCTTTTGTCTTGACCTTGATTGGCCGACCAAAGCTAGTCTTTTTAGATGAGCCAACTGCTGCCATGGATACCTCTACACGTCAACGTTTTTGGGAAATTGTTCAGGACCTAAAAGCACAGGGAGTCACCATTCTTTATTCGTCCCATTACATCGAAGAGGTAGAGCATACAGCGGACCGGATTTTGGTCTTGAATAAGGGAGAGTTGATTCGCGATACGACGCCTCTAGCTATGCGTAGTGAGGGAATTGAAAAGCATTTTATCCTTCCTCTGGCATACAAGAAAGTCGTTGAGCAGTCTAACCTGGTTGAAAACTGGTCACAAAAACAAGATGCCCTGCAAGTAGTCACACGCGAAGCGGATGCTTTCTGGGAACTGTTAGTGCAAGCAGGATGTAGGATTCAAGAAATTGAAGTCAATAATCGTAGCTTGCTGGATACAATCTTTGAAGAAACACAAAAGGGAGATGACTAAGATGAAACGATGGATCGCACTAAACAAGATAGAATTTCTATTGACCAAACGACAATTAGTCTATTATCTGTTATCCGTAGGGATGCCGACAGCATTCTATTTATTCTTTTCAGGCATGTACCAGGACACACCTGGTGGACCAGCTAATTTTATGCGCGACTACCTCATCTCCATGACGGCCTTCTCCATGATGTCGACAGCTATCTTTTCATTCCCAGTTGTTTTACATACCGACAAGATCAACAACTGGCAGAAAATATTACGTCATAGCCCTGTAAATATGGTAGAATATTATCTATCAAAGATAACAAGTATGATGGTTGATTATTTGGTCTCAATTCTGGTTGTTTTCTCAGTTGGGCATTTTGTAAGAGGTGTGGATATGTCTCTTGGAAACTGGATTGGGGCTGCGTTCTTGCTGATAGTAGGAAGTGTTGCCTTTGTAGCACTTGGCTTAACCCTGACTCTCTTACCGTCCAGTCAGCTGATGTCTGTCGTGGGCAATCTTCTTTACTTTGGCTTGGCTGTTTTAGGCGGACTCTGGATGCCTGTCTCTTTATTTCCAGACTGGATGCAAGCAATCGGGAAGCGACTACCAAGCTATCAGTTAATGGAGTTGCTCAAGACCTTCTTAAACGAGGGTGGCATCAATTTATCAGCCACAGTTTATCTACTTGTTTTTTCAGCAGTTTTGTTTGGTTTGACCATTTACCTTCAAGGTCATAAGGAGAATGCTTAATGCTTGAAAGACTAAAAAGCATACATTATATGTTTTGGGTCAGTTTAATTTTTATGATTTTCCCCATCCTACCTGTAGTGACTGGGTGGCTTTCTGCCTGGCATTTATTGATTGATATTCTATTTGTAGTTGCGTATTTGGGTATTTTAACAACTAAGAGCCAGCGCCTATCTTGGCTTTTCTGGGGGATCATGCTGACTTATGTAGTTGGGAATACTGCCTTTGTTACTGTTAATTATATCTGGTTTTTCTTTTTCCTATCCAATCTCTTAAGTTATCATTTCAGCGTAAGTGGTTTAAAATCTTTACATGTCTGGACTTTTCTTCTTGCTCAAGTCCTTGTTGTGGGCCAACTGTTGATTTTTCAGAAAATCGAAGTTGAGTTTCTATTCTATTTACTTGTAATTCTTGCTTTTGTCGATTTAATGACTTTTGGCTTGATTCGGATTCGGATTGTGGAGGATTTGAAAGAAGCTCAGGCCAAGCAAAATGCCCAGATAAATCTATTGCTTGCTGAAAATGAACGTAGTCGTATCGGTCAGGACTTGCATGATAGCTTGGGACATACCTTTGCTATGCTCAGTGTCAAGACAGATTTGGCCTTGCAGTTATTTCAGATGGAGGCTTATCCACAGCTGGAAAAGGAATTAAAAGAAATTCACCAGATCAGCAAGGATTCTATGAATGAAGTGCGAACCATTGTGGAAAATCTGAAATCACGGACCCTAGCTTCAGAACTTGAGACTGTTAAGAAGATGCTAGAGATTGCTGGGATTGAAGTTGAGGTTGACAATCAGTTGGACAAGGCTAGTTTAACCCAGGATGTAGAGTCGACGGCTGCTATGATTTTGTTAGAATTTGCGACCAATATCATCAAACATGCCAGCGCTGAAAAAGCCTATCTAAAACTGGAACGTACAGATCAGGAATTGCTATTGACGGTCAGAGATGACGGGAAAGGTTTTGCAACTGTAAAAGGAAATGAACTCCATACAGTCCGTGACCGTGCCACAGCCTTTTCAGGTCAAGTAGAGCTGGTCAGCTTGAAACATCCAACAGAGGTGCGCGTGCATCTGCCTTATAAGGAGAGAAAGTAGATGAAAGTATTAGTCGCAGAAGATCAAAGTATGCTTAGAGACGCCATGTGCCAGCTCTTAAGTTTTCAACCAGATGTGGAGACTGTCTTGCAGGCAAAAAATGGAGCCGAGGCTATCGAGGTTTTGGAGAAAGAAGCAGTAGATATTGCCATCCTTGACGTCGAAATGCCAGTCAAGACAGGACTCGAAGCACTTGAGTGGATCAAACAAGAAGTGCCTGAAACCAAGGTGGTTATCGTTACGACCTTTAAACGCCCAGGTTATTTTGAACGAGCTGTCAAAGCAGGAGTCGATGCCTATGTCTTGAAAGAACGGAGCATCGCTGAGCTCATGCAAACCCTACATACGGTGTTAGAGGGGCGCAAGGAATATTCTCCAGAGCTGATGGAAGTCATGATGACCCATCCCAATCCCTTGACCGAGCAGGAAGTAGCTGTTTTGCATGGAGTAGCCCAAGGTCTCTCCAACCAAGAAATTGCAGATAAGCTCTACCTCTCAAACGGCACCGTCCGTAATTATATGACCAATATCCTCTCCAAACTAGGTGCCAGCAACCGAACCGAAGCAGCCAAAACTGCCGAGGAAGAAGGATGGTTGTGAGGGGGAGAAAGAAAGTAAAAAGAGGATGGGTAAAAAGTCTTTAAAATCAAAAAACGCATAATATCAGGTATTGAAAAAACGTGATACTATGCGTTTTATTGTGGAAAGATTTATTTCATTTTCTCCTGAAATTTAGCATCAGGATTTTTAAAGATCGAGGTCTAGATACATCTTTTCTGAAGACAGATCGTTTTGACCACCGAGCAAGAGATTTTCAAAAAAAGCTGTTAAAAACTCAGGACGTCGCTGTAAAATCTTTGCATTATCTAATACCAAGGCATCACGAAAATACTTGGCATGTTGCTGAAGTGGTGTATTATCAATATCAAAACCAAACTCACGAAGATACTGAATTAAAAAAACCGTTACCGTCCTAGTGTTTCCTTTACGAAATGGATGAATCTGCCAGATTCCTGAAATAAAATGCTGGATTTTTTAAACCATATCCGCCTGGGTTAGTGTTGCATATGCAACTTGTCTTTCCTGATTAAAATCATAATCAAAGGTCATTTGAATCATAGAGTAATCAGAGTACACAACACTTTCACCATTCAAAACAGGTTCACTCTTTGTGATATTGGTTTGACGAAATTGCCCCACCGGAATCGAGGTTTCAAACATATCTTGAAACAACTCCTTATGAATAGCAAGTAAGGTCGCAGGACTGAAGCTAAAGCCTCTTCGAGACAATAGTTCTACAATACGTAGAGAAACCAAGTCTGCCTCCTCCGTACTTGCATCAATGGTATGATGATAAGCCGTTGCATCTTCATAAACCTGCTCGTAAGTCAGTTCACCCCGGGCCTGCTTCTCAGCCAAAGATTCCATATAAGCTGATGGCACTAGATTATCAACTTTCTGCAGACCAAAACCTATGCGCCATAAATCACGCTTAGCTTCATAAGACAAGTTTGGATTGTCAATGTTGTAAGTTGGTTGCATAGAAAGGTCCTTTCAATTGTTTTTCTGTGTCATCGGTAAATGGTGAAATGGGTATGGAATTGGCGTAAATTATAAAAATCCTTCACAATAAGTTCTATGAGGAGAAATAATGAAAGAGTTATATTCAAGATCCCATGCACTCATCAAAAATGTCCGTTGGATGAATGGTTTGATTAAACGAATAAATCTTGCGCACATACTTATAAAATTCATTGGCATACACCACTCTGAACTCGTTGGTCTGTTCAAATCCCAACTCAATTCCCCTAACACCTGAGAAGAAAGCTGCAATGTTGTACTTCTCAGGTCGGTTCGAACTTAGAGGATTTGTTAGGTGGTGAGCTGCTTTTTAAAAGATAAAGCTATAAAATTTCAATATTTAAATTCTAACTGACTAAATTATTCTGTTCTATAAATTCTATAAATTCTTTAGGGCTATATTTAAAAGATTCAATTCCATAAAAATCTTCTAAAATCCTAAAATTTTCAACTTTATAAGGTGATTTACCACTTCTTTTTGCCTGATGTTTTCTAATATTTTCCAAATATTGTTTACTTTTTCGTGATTTAACTACAGTAACTGTCACTATTCTTTTATAATCATCTTTTTGTAAATTATAAAAATTTTCTAGTGTGAACAAACTCGATAATATTTTACCTTTAATGTCGGCATATGGAATAGTTTTGGAATTCTTAAACTCTATTAAATATAATTTACTTTCTCTATCTTCAGGAATAAGAGGTAAAATTGTATCTACAGATTGCATTTTTTCATAACCATGTCTCTTAAAAATAGTTTCTGAAATTTTATCAAAATTATAACAAGTATATTCAGAGTTCACCAAATAAACGTCAGAATAAGGATCATATGAGCATATTTTGATATCACTAAGACATTCAGAAAATCTATTATTAAAATCATGTAATATTTCGGGAATTATTTTACTCACCATCAAAATCCTCCGCCAACTCTTCAAGGAGATTTAAAGGAACATACATTTGTTCATAAATTTTATCAATCGAGTCGGTAACATCTTCAATACCATCCTTAGCAAGATAATACTTAACAGAATTATTTATACCATTTTTCTTGCTAAATATATCAATTGCTTCAACTAGATAAGGACTGTGAGAATTAATCAAAACGTGTAGAGCAAATTCTCTCTGTAGTAATACTATTATTTCAGCAAATTTCAATTGCCATTCTGGATGTAAATGTACTTCTGGTTCATCTAAAATGAGTGTTCCATTTTCTCTAATTACACCATTTTCTATAAGAGATTTAATTAAATAGAATGTTTTCATACCCGAAGAATAATTAATTATATTAAGTTTTTTTTCATCTTCTTCGTCTTCTGAACTATTAACAATATCAGTATTCAATGTATCGTTAATTTTATTAAACACCGAATTTAGTCTATCAGTTGTCTTAGCTCGCAATGTGTAAGTGTCATTTCTTTCATCTTCAAGTTGTTCTATTAAATGGGTATTATGATCTAATGAATCAAATTTATTAAAAAATTTTTTGAAAAATTTATTTGATAAAAGTTTATTTGAAAATTTATTATCAACTATAGCAGCAGCATCATCTATATATACTACATCTGTTCTAAAATTGATTAATTTGTCTGCGGTAGCTTTATTTTGATTAATTTTAACATTTATCTGTTCATTTTTTATTTTTAAAGAAATGATTCCTGTTAATGGATTGTATATATTATTTATTTGATTATGAAATTCATCAGTTAAATGATCAGTTAAAATTTGGTTAAAAATAGATTGGTCTGACTGAGAAAGAATTTCTTTTACGTTTTCAGAGATAACGTTTAAATCCATATCCTCAACATTTAATACAAAGTACTTTGAATTACGTTTGTTGAATTCATTAATTGAATCAATGATGATCTCCTTAATAGATTCATCATTATGTTCACTATAATTTTGTCCAAAGATTATAACTAAATTTTCTGAAATGATTTTTATCAGTTCTGTATAAAAAGGACTAGAATTGATTCTTCTAAATATCCCTATTTCGGAAGATTTTTTACGATTTATCTCAATATCAGAGAAATAGCCTTCCAAATAATCATTAATTGCCCTCATCCGGTCGTTAGAAATTTTATTTATCAAATCATAATTGGCACTAAATATTGAAAATAAAGAACGACTTATTGTACTTTTTCCTGTGCCATTTTGACCTGCAATAACTGAAATTCCATTTATTTCAATTTCTGCATGTTTTACATTACCTATATTATCTAATGTTAGTTTCATATATATTCTCCTTTCACTATGGAGCCAATACTGTCAGTTTAACATAAACTATACAAAAAAGCTGGTGTGAAGTACAAATCATCTTCCAAGTATATTTCACTTCACACTATTTCACCAACTTCTTCATCTCATCAATACGTGCGACGGTCGCATCGTATTTGGCTTTGTAGTCGGCTTGTTTGTCGCGTTCTTTTTGGACGACTTCTGGCTTGGCATTGGCTACGAAGCGTTCGTTAGAGAGCTTCTTGCCGACCATGTCCAGTTCTTTTTGCCATTTAGCCAGTTCCTTGTCGAGACGAGCCAGTTCTTCTTCGACATTGAGGAGGTCTGCCAGTGGCAAGTAGATTTCTGCTCCTGTGATGACGCTTGACATTGCGAGTTCAGGTGCAGGGATGTTTGATGCGATTTCCAAGTGCTCTGGATTTGTGAAGCGTTTGATGTAGTTAACATTGCTGTTAAAGAAGGCTTCCAAGTCGCTATCGCTTGTCTTAACAAGGATGGTGATAGGCTTGCTTGGTGCAACGTTTACTTCCGCACGCGCATTACGAACGGCACGGATCAAGTCTTTGAGGCTTTCGACACCAGTGTGGGCAACAAGGTCTTCAAAGGCTGGATTAACAGTTGGGTATTCTGCTATAACGATAGAACCTTCTGAGATTTGTCCAAAGATTTCCTCTGTCACAAACGGCATGATTGGGTGAAGGAGACGAAGGATCTTGTCCAAAGTGTAAAGGAGAACAGAACGTGTGATGACTTTCTCTTCTTCGTTGTCGCTATAAAGGACTTCCTTGGTCAACTCAACGTACCAGTCCGCGAACTCGTCCCAGATGAAGTTGTAGAGGATGTGTCCAGCAACACCAAACTCAAACTTGTCAAAGTTTTCAGTGACTTTTCCGATGGTTTCATTGAGGTTGTGGAGGATCCAACGGTCAGTGACATTTCCAGCTTCCTTATTAACCACTTTTTCGACATTGGCAGTTGCTTGCTCAAGAGTCAAGCCTTCATTGTTCATGAGGATGTAGCGAGAGATGTTCCAGATCTTGTTAATGAAGTTCCAAGATGCATCCATTTTCTCATAAGAGAAGCGGACGTCTTGACCTGGTGCAGAACCGTTTGAAAGGAACCAACGAAGGGCATCGGCACCGTATTTTTCAATAACATCCATTGGGTCAATACCGTTTCCGAGAGATTTAGACATCTTGCGTCCTTGCTCATCACGAATGAGACCGTGGATAAGAACGTTTTGGAATGGTTGACGGCCAGTGAATTCCAATGATTGGAAGATCATACGAGACACCCAGAAGAAGATGATATCGTAACCTGTTACCAAGGTTGAAGTTGGGAAGTAACGTTTGAAGTCTTCTGAGTCAACATCAGGCCAGCCCATTGTTGAGAATGGCCAAAGTGCAGAACTGAACCACGTATCCAAGACGTCTTCGTCTTGAGTCCATCCGTCACCTTCTGGAGCTTCTTCGCCGACATACATTTCACCCTCAGCATTGTACCAAGCAGGGATTTGGTGCCCCCACCAGAGCTGACGAGAGATTACCCAGTCGTGGACATTTTCCATCCATTGGAGGAAGGTATCGTTGAAACGAGGTGGATAGAATTCTACCTTGTCCTCTGTGTCTTGGTTGGCAATAGCATTTTTAGCCAATTGGTCCATCTTGACGAACCACTGTGTAGACAAGCGTGGTTCAACCACTACACCTGTACGTTCTGAGTGACCAACACTGTGGACACGTTTTTCGATTTTAACGAGAGCACCGATTTCTTCCAACTTAGCAACGACTGCCTTACGAGCTTCAAAACGGTCCATGCCTGCAAATTCAAAGGCCAAGTCATTCATCGTTCCGTCATCGTTCATAACATTGACTTGTGGCAAGTTGTGACGTTGACCAACCAAGAAGTCGTTTGGATCGTGAGCAGGAGTAATTTTTACGACACCTGTACCAAACTCAGGATCTGCGTGTTCGTCCCCAACGATTGGAATCAATTTATTAGCGATTGGAAGGATGACATTTTTACCGATCAAGTCCTTGTAGCGTGGGTCTTCTGGATTGACCGCAACAGCAACGTCCCCAAACATGGTCTCAGGACGAGTTGTCGCAACCTCAAGAGCGCGTGAACCATCTTCCAGCATGTAGTTCATGTGGTAGAAGGCACCTTCGACATCCTTGTGGATCACCTCGATATCCGACAAAGCTGTGCGAGCTGCTGGGTCCCAGTTGATGATAAACTCACCACGGTAGATCCAGCCTTTCTTGTAAAGATCCACAAAGACCTTGCGAACAGCTTTTGACAAACCTTCGTCAAGGGTGAAACGCTCACGAGAGTAGTCTACAGAGAGCCCCATCTTGCCCCATTGTTCCTTGATGGTCGTCGCATATTCGTCTTTCCATTCCCAGACTTTCTCTAGGAATTTCTCACGACCAAGGTCATAACGGCTAATGCCCTCGCCACGCAAGCGCTCCTCAACCTTAGCTTGAGTGGCAATCCCAGCATGGTCCATTCCAGGAAGCCAAAGCGTATCAAAGCCTTGCATGCGTTTTTGACGGATGATGATATCTTGCAAAGTCGTATCCCAAGCGTGACCAAGGTGGAGTTTCCCAGTTACGTTTGGTGGTGGAATGACGATTGAATAAGGCTTAGCCTTTTGATCTCCTGAAGGCTTGAAAACATCCGCATCAAGCCATTTTTGATAACGACCAGCCTCAACCTCGGCTGGATTGTATTTAGGTGAAAGTTCTTTAGACATGTGTTTGTCCTTTCTCTATTGTATTCATTTTATCTTGAATCTGCTTAGCAGCTTCTTCTGCAGACAGATTCGTATTATTTATTTTAAGGTAGTGGTGCAACTCATTCGGTTGATGTTGGGAATTTAATTGAAGTGTTTCAGCGGTCTCTAAAATTTCTCTTTCAGATATCTCAATATGCCGTTTCAAGGGCTTGTGCTTCAACCGGTTCTCCGTCCGATTGCGACGTAAGCGCTCCTCAAGAGACGTTTCTAATTCAACAAAGAGAATCTCTTGATGATACTCATTTAATAAATCTTGAATATTCTTCAAATACATCAGACGATATTGATTTGAAAAGTCAATTACATCTGTTAAAATCACCGACCGATGATTCCTGGCGCTTGTTCCAAGAAAAGAAAAGTTAACGCTACGAACAAATTCCCACATTTCTTCCGTAAAATCCTGATAGATTTCGAGTGCGAAATCAATTGGTTGATGGTTGAAAAAGAGAGTCGCACCGGTGAGTTTCAAAAGTTCCTGACCAATGGTCATTTTCCCTGAGGCTGGAGCTCCAATGATGAAAACATGCATCAATCCGCCTCCCACTCACTTCTCAGCAAACCGTATCTCAAATCATCACAACGATTACCTTGAGCATCTTTGCGGTCTCTTATGCGAGCTTCAAGGGTGAAACCAAGCTTCTCAGCAACTCGTTGACTTTGAAGGTTGTAACCAAAGCAAGACAATTCAATCTTGTGAAGACCCAATTCTTTAAAAGCTAGGTCAATCAAGGCACGCGCCGCTTCAGGAACATAACCGCGCCCCCAATAATCTGGGTGCAAGGTATAGCCAATCTCTAGCACATCATCTTCGTGGCGACGGGGGAAATCGACAGAACCAATGATTGTATCGGTTCCTTTAACGATAATTCCGTAGCCTGCTGGAAGATTTTCCTTTTGATTGCGCTCGGGAAGGATATGCTCTAGGTAATAGATCTCGTCTTCCAAGCTCTTGACGGGTGGAAAACCTGCTGGGTAAGAAACTTCTGGACGACTAGCATAGTCAAAGATATCCTCTACATCCGCCACTGTTCGGACTCGCAAGACCAGACGCTCGGTCTCTATTGTTTCTGGCAGTTCAGCTCTGGTCATTCTTCTTCCTCGCATTCTTAATGAAGCTCCCCATAGGATCGACTCGGTCATTTAGATAACGATAAACGCGCTGGTGGCCGTCCCCCATAAAGTAAGTAGGCGCAAAGTGGTCATTTTTAAAATGGCCCTTGTCATCTAAGAGCTCTTGGCCAGCCAGTCGCTCGAGAATTTTGGCAAAGATATGACAGATGCCATCTTCCTCGATAATCCGATCAACCTGGCAATCCAAAACGACTGGACAGGCCTCCAAAATCGGAGCCTGAGTTCGTTCAGAAATCTCGTAGTCAAGCCCTAGGTGTTTCAATTTCTCCCGATGGCTGATAAAGCCAGCCTGCTCCATCTGGATCATGAGGTTTTCGTCAGGGATGTTGACAGTGAACTGTTGGTAATGCTTAATCTGGTCAGCTGCATTTTCCTCAGCACCAACACCTATGACCAACCAATCTCCCAGACTATAAGAGGAACTGCAGGTCGTGATATTGTGCCCAAAGTTCTGGTCCTGATAGCCCAAAATGAAGATAGGAAAACCATAGTAGAGCTTACTGGTGTTAAAAGATTGTTTCATGGCAACCTCCTTTGACTAGGGGTCTAAAATAAAAATCGTCCCTGCCATCAATCTGACAGGGACGAATGTGTTAATCCGCGGTACCACCCAATTTCGGGCAGATGCCCGCAACTTTAATCTTCTTGTTTCTCTTTTATGACGTCGTTAGCTCGTCTTGCCGTACTTGAGTACAGCCTGCAACTCGCTGTCTAGTCCTAAAAGGAAACAAAAAGATTTATATTTCATTTTTTAATTTCATCCATTAGTAACCAGTTTTGACACATTTGTGGACTTCTCAGCACCGCCACTTTCTGTAAAATGTGGGACTCAAAACACCTCTAATGGCTTTATTTTAACAAGTTTTTGACGGAAAAGCAAGGAACAAGAAAGATTACTTGAACTTAATGCCGTTTTCTTTTAATTTCTTGATGGTAGCTGGACCAATTCCTTTCAAGGCAAGGAGTTCTTTTTCTGTCCAGTTTTTGAAGTCAGCAGCAGACTTGATCCCTTCATCGTAGAAAGTCTTAGCGCGGTCAACTGAAAGTCCACCTAGGTTTGCTGCGAAATCTTCTACAGAAGTAGCAACTTTTTGTGCTTGTTCTTTAGTTGCTTCTACAGTTTTTTCAACCTTTTTAGAGACAGCTTTACCTGCATCGCTTGCTGCTTTTTCAGCATGTTTTACAACTTTTTTTGTTTCTTCGACAACCTTGTTTATAGTGTTTGAAAATGCACCTGAGCGACGGAGGCTGTTTCTCAATTGTTTTTTACGTTGGAGTGTCTTTGACATGATAAAATCCTTTCAATAAAAAATCCCTGTGACTGAACAAGGATCGAATCTCTATGGTTTTATTGTATCAACTTTCTTTAGGAATTGCAAGGCTTGATATACTGGAAATATAGGAGATATATGGGAAATTTCGCCATAGAATGATAGGCGATAATAGAAGAAAAGTGAAAAATATGGTATAATGAAACGATAGATTTTTGAATAGGAATACAATCATGTTTGGATTTTTAAAAAAAGATAAAGCAACAGAAACCCCCACAATGGTGCCAGACCACATCGGTGTGATCATGGATGGGAATGGCCGTTGGGCTAAAAAACGGATGCAGCCACGAGTCTTTGGCCATAAGGCTGGGATGGATGCTTTGAGAAAGGTAGCTATTGCTGCTAGTGATATGGGCGTCAAAGCCTTGACAGTCTATGCCTTTTCAACTGAAAACTGGACTCGTCCAGATCAGGAAGTCAAATTTATTATGAACCTGCCAGTTGAATTCTATGATAAGTTTGTTCCTGAATTGCATCAGAAGAACATGAAGATTCAAATGATTGGGGAGACTGATCGTTTGCCGAAGCAGACTTTTGATGCCTTGAAAAAGGCAGAAGAACTGACTAAGTTAAATACAGGTTTGATTCTCAATTTTGCCCTTAATTATGGTGGACGAGCTGAAATTACACAAGCGGTCAAGTTGATTGCACAGGATGTTTTAGATGCTAAGATCAATCCTGGTGATATCACCGAGGAATTGATTGGGGAATACCTCTTTACGGGTCATTTGCCAAAAGTTTTGCGGGATCCTGATTTGATTATTCGGACCAGCGGTGAACTTCGTTTGAGTAATTTCTTGCCATGGCAGGCTGCTTATAGCGAGCTCTATTTCACGGATGTCTTGTGGCCTGACTTTGATGAGGAAGCCTTGAAAGAAGCTATCATCGAGTACAATCGTCGCAACCGTCGCTTTGGAGGAGTTTAGGAGATATTATGATACAGGATTTACAAAAGAGAACCCTTTTTGCTGTCTTGGCCTTGGCTATCTTTATTCCAATCTTGGCGATTGGTGGCTTATGGCTCCAGATTGCCATGGGGATTGTGGCTATGTTGGGAGTCCATGAGTTGCTTCGTATGAAGGGGTTAAATACCATGACGCCTGAAGGGCTCTTGACTTTACTAGCAACCTTTTTTCTGACTATTCCTTTGGAAAACTACCTGAAGTTTTTGCCCGTGGATGGGAACGTTGTTGCTTATAGTGTCGTGATTCTCATTTTGCTAGGAGCAACAGTTTTTAGCAAGAACTATACCATTGAGGATGCTGTTTTTCCGATTGCCATGAGTTTTTATGTTGGCTTTGGCTTTAATGCTTTAGTCGATGCTCGTATTGCAGGTTTGGATAAGGCACTTTTGGGACTTTGTATGGTCTGGGCAACCGATAGTGGCGCCTATCTAGTAGGAATGAAGTTTGGTAAGAGAAAGCTAGCTCCGAGAGTTTCCCCTAACAAGACCATAGAGGGTGCTATGGGAGGTATCTTGGCTGCTATGCTAGTGACTTTGATCTTTATGCTAGTTGATAGTACTGTCGCTTTACCTTATGGGATTTACAAAATGATGGTCTTTGCTATTTTCTTTAGTATAGCTGGTCAGTTGGGGGATTTGATCGAAAGTGCTATGAAACGTCACTTTGGTGTCAAAGACTCAGGCAAGTTTATCCCTGGTCATGGTGGGGTACTGGATCGTTTTGACTGTATGCTGGCTGTGTTCCCGATTATGCACCTCTTTGGCTTATTTTAAGGAAAGGTAAATAGAAATTAAATGATAGGATTACTAACATTTATCCTAGTTTTCGGGATTATCGTGGTAGTTCACGAGTTCGGGCATTTTTACTTTGCTAAGAAGTCCGGGATTTTAGTTCGTGAATTTGCCATTGGTATGGGGCCCAAAATCTTTGCCCATATCGGAAAAGATGGGACTGCTTATACTATTCGTCTCCTGCCACTGGGTGGTTACGTTCGTATGGCAGGTTGGGGTGAAGATACGACAGAGATTAAGACTGGAACCCCTGCGAGTCTAACATTGGCAGCGGATGGTAAGGTCAAGCGTATCAATCTCTCTGGGAAAAAGGTTGACCAGACTGCTTTACCCATGCAGATTACTCAGTTTGATTTTGATGATAAACTCTTTATTAAAGGCTTGGTCTTAGAAGAGGAAAAGACTTTCTCAGTTGACCATGATGCAACCATTGTGGAAGCTGATGGAACGGAAGTTCGTATCGCTCCATTAGACGTCCAATATCAAAATGCGACTGTCTGGGGCAAATTGATTACCAACTTTGCTGGTCCTATGAATAACTTTATCCTAGGAGTTATCGTCTTCTGGATTTTGATTTTCATGCAAGGTGGCGTTCGTGATACGCAAACGAACAATTTCAGCATTATTCCAGATAGTGCTTTGGCTAAGGTTGGAGTTGAAAATACGGCCCAAATTACTAAGGTCGGAAGTTATGAGATTTCAAACTGGTCAGATCTGATCCAGGCGGTTGATGCAGAAACCAAGGACAAAACAGCGCCCGTTTTGGATGTGACGGTTTCTGAAAATGGAACTGAAAAACAAGTGAGTGTGACACCTGAGGAAAGCCAAGGGCGTTATATCTTGGGTGTCCAGCCGAGACTCAAATCAGATATCTGGTCTATGTTTATGGGCGGATTTACAACTGCAGCTGATTCAGCCTTGCGAATTCTCAATGGTTTGAAAAGCTTGATATTCCAACCAGATTTGAATAAACTAGGTGGTCCCGTTGCTATCTTTAAGGCAAGTAGCGATGCTGCCAAGAACGGACTGGAAAATGTCTTGTACTTCTTGGCTATGATTTCCATCAATATCGGAATTTTCAATCTGATTCCAATCCCTGCGCTCGACGGTGGAAAAATTGTGCTCAATATTATTGAGGCTATTCGCCGCAAACCACTAAAACAAGAAATTGAAACCTATGTCACTCTGGTTGGAGTTGTCATTATGGTCGTTTTGATGCTCGCCGTGACATGGAACGACATCATGCGTACCTTCTTTTAAGAAATAGAGGAGTCATTATGAAACAAAGTAAAATGCTTATCCCAACGCTTCGCGAAATGCCAAGCGATGCTCAAGTTATCAGTCACGCCCTTATGTTGCGTGCTGGTTATGTTCGTCAAGTATCAGCAGGTGTTTACTCATACCTACCACTTGCTAACCGTGTTATCGAAAAAGCCAAGAACATCATGCGTCAAGAATTTGACAAGATTGGTGCTGTTGAAATGTTGGCTCCAGCCCTTCTCAGTGCTGACCTTTGGCGTGAATCCGGTCGTTATGAAACTTACGGTGAGGACTTGTACAAATTGAAAAACCGTGAGAAGTCAGACTTTATCTTGGGGCCAACTCACGAAGAAACCTTCACAGCTATTGTCCGTGATTCTGTCAAGTCTTACAAGCAATTGCCACTGAACTTATACCAAATCCAACCTAAATACCGTGATGAAAAACGTCCACGTAATGGACTTCTCCGTACGCGCGAATTCATCATGAAAGATGGTTATAGCTTCCATGCTAACTATGATAGCTTGGATGTTACCTATGATGAGTATAAGGCAGCTTATGAGCGTATCTTCACTCGTAGTGGTTTGGACTTCAAAGCCATCATCGGTGACGGTGGTGCCATGGGTGGTAAGGATAGCCAAGAATTTATGGCCATCACACCTACTCGTACAGACCTTGACCGTTGGGTGGTGTTAGACAAGTCTGTTGCATCATTTGACGAGATTCCTGCAGAAGTGCAAGAAGAAATCAAGGCAGAATTGCTCAAATGGATGGTTTCTGGTGAAGATACCATTGCCTACTCAAGTGAATCAAGCTATGCAGCTAACTTGGAAATGGCAACCAACGAGTACAAACCAAGCAATCGTGTTGTGACTGAAGTTGAAGTGGCTCGCGTGGAAACACCAGGTGTCAAATCGATTGATGAAGTGGCAACTTTCTTGAATGTCTCTGAAGAGCAAACCATCAAGACCTTGGTTTATATCGCAGATGAAGAGCCAGTTGTGGCTCTACTTGTCGGCAATGACCAACTCAATGAAGTTAAGTTTAAAAACTACCTTGGAGCAGATTTCTTAGAACCTGCAACTGAGGCAGAAGTGAAAGAATTGTTGGGAGCTGACTTTGGTTCTCTTGGCCCAGTAGATCTTCCAGAAAATCTTAAAATCATCGCAGACCGCAAGGTACAAGATAGCCGCAATGCTGTTGTTGGTGCCAATGAAGATGGTTACCACTTGACGGGTGTGAATCCAGGTCGTGACTTCACTGCTGAGTATGTGGATATCCGTGAAGTCCGTGAGGGTGAAATTTCTCCTGATGGACAAGGCGTTCTCAACTTTGCGCGTGGTATTGAAATTGGTCACATCTTTAAACTCGGAACTCGTTACTCAGCAAGTATGGGTGCAGATGTCTTGGATGAAAATGGTCGCGCCGTGCCAATTATCATGGGATGCTATGGTATCGGTGTCAGCCGTCTCCTTTCAGCAGTTATGGAGCAACACGCTCGCCTCTTTGTTAACAAAACGCCTAAAGGGGAATATCGTTACGCTTGGGGAATCAACTTCCCTAAAGAATTGGCACCATTTGATGTGCATTTGATTCCAGTTAATGTCAAGGACGAAGCAAGTCTTGAATTGACTAATCGAATCGAAGAAGCCTTAGTCAACAAAGGCTATGAAGTCTTGACAGATGATCGTAACGAACGTGTCGGTGTTAAATTCAGCGATAGCGACTTGATTGGACTTCCAATCCGTATCACTGTTGGTAAAAAAGCAGCTGACGGGATCGTAGAAGTGAAGATCAAGGCGACAGGAGATACAATCGAAGTTCACACAGATAACTTGCTTGAAACCCTTGAAATCTTAACCAACAAATAAAATCTATAATCAGAAGAAAAACAAGACAAAAATGTAACTAGTTTTTGCCTTGTTTTTTCTGTATAATGAGAGAAAGTAAGACTCAATGAAAATCAAAGAGCAAACTAGGAAACTAGCCGCAGGTTGCTCAAAACATCGTTTTGAGGTTGCAGATGGAAGTTGACGCGGTTTGAATTTGATTTTCGAAGAGTATAAACATTAAAAGCGTAAAAAGAGGTAGTACTATGCTAAAATTTCCAAAGGATTTTGTCTGGGGTTCCTCAACTTCTGGGCCGCAGACAGAAGGACGAGTGCCTGGTGATGGCAAGGGAGATAATCTCTGGGATTATTGGTTTCAAGTAGAGCCAAATCGTTACTACAATGGTATTGGACCAGACAAAACGTCGACCTTCTATGAAAACTGGGAAAAGGATATCGAACTTTTGTTAGAAACTGGCCACACAGCCTTTCGAACTTCTATCCAGTGGTCTCGTATTTTCCCACAGGGACGTGGGGAAGTCAACCCTCAAGGTGTGGCTTTCTACCGTCAGGTTTTTGAAGCCATCAAGGCCAAGGGGATACGTCTTTTAGTCAATCTCTATCACTTTGATCTGCCTTTTGCCCTTCAAGAAGATGGGGATGGTTGGGAAAATAAGGCAACTATTAAGGCCTATGAAGACTATGCTCGTTTCTGTTTTGAAACCTACGGAGACTTGGTTGACCAGTGGATTACCTTCAATGAACCAATCGTTCCTGTAGAGTTCGGCTATTTCTATGATGCCCATTACCCTCATAAGGTAGATGCCAAAGCGGCAGTTAAGGTTGCCTACCATACACAACTAGCAAGTACTCTTGCGGTTAAAGCCTGCCATGAGGTCTTGCCCGACTCTAAAATTGGGATTGTACTCAACTTAACACCAGCCTATCCACGTAGCCAACATCCTTCCGATGTAAAAGCTGCTCGTATTGCGGATCTCTTCCAAGCTCAATCTTTCCTAGATCCATCTGTTTTAGGAGTTTATCCAGAAGAGTTAGTGGAAATTTTGTCTGAGCATGACTTGTTACCAGAATACACAGCCGAAGAGTTGGAACTCATTCGTGAGAACACCGTTGACTTCCTAGGAGTCAACTACTATCAACCTTTGCGTGTCATGGCGCCACGTTTTGCTAAGCATCCTGACAGTCCACTCTTGCCAGAGCATTTCTATGAACCTTACGTCATGCCAGGTCGTAAAATCAATCCACACCGCGGTTGGGAAATCTACGAGCAAGGAATTTATGACATTGCTCAAAATATCAAGGAAAACTACGGGAATATCGAGTGGATGCTGACTGAGAATGGGATGGGGGTTGAAGGTGAAGACAAATTCCGTGAAAATGGAATGATCCAGGATGATTACCGTATTGACTTTGTCAAAGGTCACCTTCGTGAACTTCATCGCGCTATCGAAGACGGCGCCAACTGTAAAGGCTATTTGATCTGGACCTTTATCGATTGCTGGTCATGGCTTAACAGCTACAAAAACCGTTATGGTTTGGTCGAGCTAGACTTAAAAACACAAGAGCGTCGCCTGAAAAAATCAGGTCACTGGTTCAAAGAACTCAGCGAAAATAATGGGTTTTAAACTACTTTTCAAATAGATTCAAAAAAACCATTGGACCTCAATTCTTTTCGAGTTTTTCCAATGGTTTTTCTTGTTCTTATAATAGTCCGATAAAAAGTAGTAAAGCTGATAAAGCAATAAAAGCTAGGGTTGCTATACCACGTTGGCCTGGGCTATAAATCTTTCTTTCGCCTCGAACTGTGAAGACAATAGCTAGTAATGCACCGCCGACAGCTCCCCCGACATGTCCAGCAAGGCTGATCCCAGGGATTAAGACACTACCTACTAGGTTGATGACTAAGAGGGAGAGGTAGGATTGACCAAGCTGTTGAAGATAGGGGTTGCGTGAGGCATAACGGAGAACGACAATAGAAGCGAACATACCATAGAGGGCAGTTGAAGCACCAACAGTAATGGCATTGGGACTAAAAACGAGGACAAAGAGATTTCCCATCATACCTGATAGAAGGTAGATAAAGAAAAACTGTTTGGAGCCAAAGATTTGCTCCATCTGACGTCCCAAGAAGTAAAGGGATAGCATATTGACTAAAAAGTGCTCCAAGCCAATGTGGACAAAGGTTGCTGAGAATAAGCGCCAGATTTGTTCAGGCATGGCCTTGATTGCTGGGGGATAAACAGCTCCGAATTTATACAAGGTGGCTGCGCTTGTGTAATTGAAACCACTAGTTAGAAACATGAGTATAAAAACCAGGGTTGTCACGAGTAGAAAGAAGCTCGTGGCAGGATACCGACGATCAAAAATTTCTTTCATAGATGAGTACCTCCTCAACAGGAATATCGTGTGGATAAGGATGGAAGTCCTGAATCTGACAAGGATAAAGTGTGCTGATGGTGTGACCAGTAAAATGCTCCAAGTAGCGGTCGTAATAGCCACCTCCATAGCCAACTCGATAGCCAGAAGGATTGAAAGCTAAACCGGGAACATGGATCAAGTCAATCTGAGAAGGTTCAAAGACAATAGCTTCCCCCTGAGGTTCAAGGAGACCAAAAGAATTTTTTTCAAGTTTCTCTGGTTCATAGAGCACCAGGTCCATTTTCCCTTGTGGATAAGTTTTGGGAATGAGAATAGTCTTCCCATCTTTTTGAGCTTGTTCAATGAGCTCAGCTGTCTGAAATTCATGAGGAAAAGACAGGTAAGTGGCGATGGTTTTTGCTTCCTTGTAGAAGGGATGTAGGAGTAGTTGCTCAGTCAACCAAGCGTCCATGACTTCCTTTTCTTCGGCTGATAGAGACTTAAGTCCTTGCAAGACCTGCTTGCGTAAGCTTTTTTTCATAATTTAATTTACTCCGCAGCTTTCTTGGCTAAAAAGCTTGATACAGCCTCGACACCGATTGCCAGAGCTTCTTCCTTAGGACTCATCTTTGGATGGTGAAGAGCATAGGGACTATCAATTCCAAGCCAGAACATGACACCAGGAACCTTTGATAGAAGATACCCAAAGTCTTCCCCTGTCATGGCAGGTTCGATGTCGATTAGTTCAATGCCCTCTTTTTCATCAAAGAAGGTCATCAATTCCTGGGCTAATTCAGGGTTGTTTTCGACAGGTAGGTAACCTCCCTGCTTGAGTTCAACTTCCACTTCCATATCAAAAGCAGCTGCCACACCTTTAGCGATGGCTTTGACACGTTTTTGAACCAAGAGACTCATGCTATGTGTAAGAGCTCGAATGGTTCCATGCAAGAAAGCTGTATCAGCGATGACATTATTGGTTGTACCAGCTTGAAAAACACCGAAAGTGACAACAGCTCCCTCGATAGGATCGACATTACGGCTGACAACCGACTGAACTTGAGTCACAAAATAGCTAGCTGCAACCAGAGCATCGTTTGCTTCATGTGGAAAGGCAGCGTGACCACCTTTACCCTTGAAACGAATCTTGACTTCGCAAGTTCCTGCAAAGAGTGTATGGGTATTGGTCGCAATTTGTCCAACTTTTAAGTCCGGACGAACATGAAGTCCATAGAATTGGTCAGGCAGCCAGTCACCAAAGGCATCATCTTCATACATGAGCATACCGCCTGCCTCATTTTCTTCCGCAGGTTGAAAGAGAAAGAGGAGGTTGTTTTTTGGTTGTTTTTCTAAAGCACGTTCGAGACTTCCAAGTGCAATGGTCATATGAAAATCATGCCCACAAGCATGCATGCGATCTGGATATTGAGAGGCAAAAGGAAGACCAGTTTGTTCAACGATTGGGAGTCCATCAATATCTGTCCGCCAACCAATGGTACGTTCTGGCTGACTTCCTTGTAAGTATACTAAAATACCTGTTCGCCAAGTACGAATCTGAACAAAATCCTTACCAGCTGTTAATTTCTCAATAACATTGAGTAAATAAGCGTGAGTCTTGAATTCTTCTAAACCAATCTCCGGAATTTGGTGAAGATCGCGTCGAGTTTGAATTAAATCTAACATATCTAATTTCCTTCTATTAATACGATAAAGAGGCTGGAAATATTTCCGCCTCTGTTACTAATTACAAGGTGCGAAGCGCATCCTCTAGCGCTGTTTTTTGTTGGGTTTGGCTATCAATTTCTTTGATGATACGAGCCGGAACACCTGCCACCACAACATTTTCTGGAACATCTTGAGTGACGATGGCACCTGCTGCAACAACAGATCCGCTACCGATTTGAACACCTTCGATAACCACAGCGTTAGCACCGATGAGTACATTATCACCGACACGAACAGGCTCTGCACTAGCTGGTTCGATGACACCTGCAAGAACAGCGCCAGCACCTACGTGACTATTTTTACCAACAATAGCACGTCCACCCAGAATAGCACCCATGTCAATCATAGTGCCAGCACCGATTTCAGCACCGATATTGATAACAGCCCCCATCATGATAACAGCATTGTCACCAATCTCAACCTGGTCACGGATGATAGCGCCTGGCTCGATACGAGCATTGATAGCACGTTTATCAAGGAGAGGTACAGCCGAGTTGCGAGCGTCTTGTTCAACAACATAGTCCTTGTTTTCTGTAAGTCCATCTAGAAGTGGAGCGATATCTTTCCAGTCTCCAAAGAGAACATTCCCAAGCTTGATAACAGAAGCAGGAATAGCTCCGGCAAGTTGTCCCTCAAAGGTCACTTTTACACTTGTCTTTTTCTCAGCATTTGCGATAAATTGGATAATTTCTTGTGCATTCATTTTTGTAGCAGTCATAGGTGTCTCCTCATTCTTTATAATGCTTACTATTCTACCAAAAAAGGCTTCAATTTTGAAGCCTTAAGTGTTAAAAGAAGATTCTTTCATTTTGTTTTTTGATTCTTCAATGGATAGAAAAATCATTGGGATGATAATCAAAATCATAGCCAGTAGCAGATACTCATCCAAGACTAAACCTAGAAAGAGAACGCTTAGAATAGCAGATGATAAAGGTTCGCTTGCACTGACGACTGACACCACCAATGGGGATACGAGCGATACAGCCTTCATCGATAGGAAGAAAGCAAAGGCTGTTCCCAAAAAGGCAATAGTCAAACAAATACAGATACTGATGGCATCAACCTGGAAGCTAATCTTATAAACAGGGTAGAGAACATTACTAAAAATCCCAGCGATAATCATTCCCCAGCCAACAGTAGGCACAAAACCGTATTTTTTAGCAAAGCGTTGGGGTAAGATGACATTGAACATGACACCTAGTGCACTGAGAAGTCCTGTCAGTAAAGCAAGTGGTGTAATTGATAATTTGGATAGATCTCCTTTGGTAGCCATCAAAAAGACCCCAACCATAGTGACCAAGACATAAAAAATAGCACTTTTAGAAGCTTTTTTCTTGTAGATGATGCGATTGTAAAAGAGGATAAAGACAGGACTGATAAATTGTAGGATGGTTGCCGTTGTAGCGTTGGAGTACTCCACACAGAGATAGAAGAAATACTGAACGGAGAAGATCCCTAAGATGGCATAGGCGAGAAAAGGAAGGTAATTGTTTCGATTTCTCCAGATCTCGAAAAGCTGGGACCGGAGTTGAAGGCTAGATAAGACGATTACGAAACTACCAGCGACGAGTAGACGCATAGAAGTAATCCACCCTGAAGATACTTGATAATGTGAAAAAAAGTACTCTCCTAAAATTCCGCAGATCCCCCAGATCAAGCCAGATAGGAGAGAATAAATGGTTCCCTTAAAAATATTCTTTTGATATTTATTCATGTTGCTATTGTACCATGAAATGAAAAAAGAAAAAAGAGAGTGGAGAAAAATCATTTCTTTCCTACTCTCAATAAGAAAATCAAAGAGCAAACTAGGAAGCTAGCCGCAGGCTGTACTTGAGTACGGCAAGGTGAAGCTGACGTGGTTTGAATTTGATTTTCGAAGAGTATTAGTTAGCGCCGTTGATTGCTACTTCTGCTATTGGAACTAGAGCTACTATTACTGTTCCCGTTACTATTAGAAGTATTATTACGATTATTATTGTTGTTGTTATTGTTATTATTGTTACTGTTACTGCTATTGCTATTGTTTGATGAGGAAGAAGATGCTTTAGGCAGACTTCCTAAAATGGTGTTCCAAGCATTTTGGTAGTCAGAATCGCTTCCACCAATAGCAAATTTGTAGCTAGTAGTTGGAGCACCAGCTTGGTTTGCCCAGTAGCTAGTCACCGTTTCTCCGCTCAGATTAATTTCTTTTCCATTAATAGTCAACTTTCCTGGCTTTTGACCAGTTGATTTGAGGACTTGTGATGAAGTGACACTTGAATCGAGTTTGAAACGTTCTGAACCCCAAGCAGAAGGGGCTGCTTGCTGAATGGCATTTACCAGATGAGCCATATATTTTGCATTGCGGTAGTAAGCTCCCTGGGCTAGAGAACTGTTGTCGTCATGTCCAACCCAGCCTCCCAGAGTTAATCTTGGAGTAGAGACCATGAGCCACATATCTCCTTCTTCATTGCTTGTACCAGTTTTTCCGATCCAGTCAGCACCTGCTAGACTGGAATTGATAGAAGTCAGATCCGTTTGGAAGCTTGTAGTAACTCGAGATGAAAGTACATCTCTTAGCAAACTCTGCATAATGGTTGCGGTAGCTTTAGAGTAAACTTGGATAGGTTTAGCCTGATGTTCATAGAGAACCTCGCCACTCGTTTTCTCAATTTTTGAGATCATGTATTTCTTATGATAGGTACCATTGTTAGCCAGTGTTTGGTATCCATTGGTATGCTGGGCTACAGTAACTTCAATTCCTCCTCCCATAGGAAGACTTTCAATGCCGTATTCTGGGATTTCATAGCCCATTTTTTCCATGTAAGAACGGACATCAACCCCTTTTTCACGGAGCATTCGGTAGGTCCAGTAGGCTGGGATGTTCCAAGAATAGTTTAGAGCTTCTTTAAGGTCTATCATGGCTGTTCCAGGACTGTTGACATGCATGATCGGAGTTCCGTTAGAAAAGTTTGTTGGATAGTTAGAGAGGATGCTAGCACTTCCCATAAGCCCTTGGTCGATAGCAATACCGTAGGCCAATAGTGGCTTGGTAGTGGAGGCAGGCGAACGTTTGGTATCGAAGGCATGATTGTTTTGATTGGTCTGATAATCTCGTCCACCTACAAACCCTAAAATCGCCCCAGTTTGATTGTCCATCAAGACATTCCCAACTTCAGGTTGCCCCGAGCTATCATTTAGAAGGTATCCGTAGTTTGTTACGGCATTTTGCATAGCAGTATGAATCGTTTTATCGATGGTAGTTGTAATACGGTAACCACCGTTTTGGATTTCTTTTTCGGCCAATTCTCGATACGATTTTCGGATCGATTCGTTCTGTAGTTCTTGGTCAGAAACATTGTCCTTTTGCACCAGATAATCATACATAATCTTGGTAGCCTCATCGAGTGCAGTGAAGTAGAGGAAGCCTTTAGAGGTAACGCTAGCATTTTCTGCTGGCAAGAAATCTTGCTTAATGTCATAAGCCTTGTAGGTTTCGTAGTCTTCTTGACTTAGCACTCCAGTTCTGTACATATTGTAGAGAACATCTTTGGAGCGCTTAATACCGAGTTCAATATCTTCTTCGCTCTTCATCTCACCAGTAGATTCATAAGGTGAGTAGGAAATAGGGCTTTGTGGTAAACCTGCTAGGAAAGCCGCTTGAGGGATGGTCAGTTTACTTGCATCCACACCAAAAATCCCTTTGGCAGCTTGTTGAGCCCCTGCGATATTTTGACCTTTATTGTTACGACCAAAAGGAGCGACGTTGAGATAGGTGGTTAGGATTTCGTCCTTGCTCATGGCTCTTTCTAAGGCCAAGGCGTCAACGATTTCACTGGCTTTACGGGCAAGCGTAGGAGCATCCCCAACTACTTGTTGTTTGATGAGCTGTTGTGTTAGGGTAGATCCTCCACTGGAAGAACCAAGTCCGATGAATTTTCCTAGACTGGCACGAATGACAGCTTTAGGAACGACACCGTTGTGCTCTGCAAAGTGTTCATCCTCGGTTGCAACGATAGCTTGCTTGAGATTATCTGAAATGGCATCTGATGACACAGATGTGCGAAGTAGATCGCTTTCGATAGCGCTAATCATGGAACCATCTGCATAGCGGATTTCAGAGATGGATGAAATATTATTGACCTGCTTGATCAAATCCTCCGTTTGAGGGACACTAACTTGATCAAAGAGAGAAACAGCATACCCCAAGGCAACCCCTGTTCCAAGGAGACCGCCAATAAAAGCTAGGATGAAAAGTGTGTTAAAAGTTGCCTTTATTCCAAGTAAAATTTTTGCAAATAAAGTCCAGATATCGAATGGTGTTTGCGTTTGCTTTTTCTTCTTCTTAGAATTTTTTCCACTCTTTTTCTTTGTATTCATTTTAGAAATTGTTAATTTTAGAGACCCAAGTAAGGCCAGTCCTTTTTGTTTGATTCTTGTTACATGTTTGTTCATAGAATTCCTCACTCTTTATTATTATACCATAAAAGCATCTCTTGCAAGAAATTAGGCTTAGAACAGGGCTTTGGATAGGGATTGGAGTTCGAAATTTAGACATCAAAAAAGCCAGATTTAAGTTAAATCTGACTGTTTGACAAATTGTTTATTTTTCTCCTGAAAGTTCTTTTCCAAGATCAATCAAGTAGTCCTTCAAGTGGTCTTTGACTTGTGGATGTTTAAGGGCGTATTCGATGGAAGTCTTCATAAACCCAAACTTGTCTCCGACATCGTAACGTGCACCTTTAAACTCACGAGCAAATACTCGTTGGGTTTTGTTGAGAGTATCGATAGCATCTGTTAGCTGGATTTCATTTCCTGCTCCTGGTGTTTGCTTTTCAAGAATACCAAAAATCTCTGGTGTGAGAAGGTAACGACCGATAATAGCTAAATCACTTGGTGCGTCTTCAGGTGCTGGCTTTTCAACGAAGGTTTCAACACTGTAAAGGCCGTCATTTCCTTCTCCCTGAGGAGCGATAACACCGTATGAAGAAACTTCTTCGTGTGGGACAGGCATTACGGCGATAGTAGAAGCATGAGTCTTCTCATAATCATTCATGAGCTGCTTGGTCAATGGCACAGCTTTGTCATTAGTGATATCCATGAGATCATCTCCAAGCATGACCACAAAGGGTTCATTTCCGACGAAAGCCTTTGCTTGTAAGACGGCATCTCCGAGTCCACGTGGGTGTGTTTGACGGATGAAGTGAAGACGCATACCAGTTGTTTCGTCAACTAGTTTCAAAAGGTCGGTTTTTCCTTTTTCCTTGAGGTTGTATTCTAGTTCAAAGTTTGAGTCAAAATGGTCTTCGATAGAGCGTTTTGACTTCCCAGTTACCACAAGAATGTCCTCAATTCCAGACTTGAGAGCTTCTTCAACGATAAACTGGATGGTTGGTTTATCGACGATTGGCAACATTTCTTTGGCCAAAGCTTTAGTAGCAGGTAGGAAACGAGTTCCAAGTCCTGCAGCAGGGATAACGGCTTTTCTAACTTTTTGCTTCATGAGCTTCCTTTCTAACGGTGACTAAGACCACTCGTTCTCTGCCTTGAACTCATTGCTCATGAGTTCAGAAACGGCATCCTTAATATTAACATTTTCATAAATAACTTGGTAGATGGCTTGGGTGATAGGCATATAAACTCCTAGCTCTTGTGCTAATTCGTAAGCAGCTTTGGTTGTTGAAATACCTTCAATGACCATTCCCATATTTGCTTCGATATCTGCCAAGGCTTCGCCACGCCCAAGAGCATCTCCAGCACGCCAGTTACGTGAGTGGACAGAAGTTCCTGTAACGATTAAATCCCCAACTCCAGAAAGACCACTGTATGTTAATGGATTTGCTCCAAGTTTAACACCCAGACGGGTAATTTCTGCCAGACCGCGCGTGATAATAGCAGCTTTGGCATTATCTCCAAAGCCAAGTCCATGAAGGGCTCCTGCCCCAACAGCGATGATGTTTTTAAGAGCACCAGCTGTTTCCACTCCAATCACATCTGTATTGGTATAAAGACGGAAGTAGTGGTTGCTAAAGAGTTTTTGAACATATTGAGCAGTCTGTAAATCTTTAGAAGCAGCCGTAATCAAGGTAATATCGCGTACAATCGTTTCTTCTGCGTGACTAGGACCAGATACAACCACAATTTCACTACGCAACTCTTGAGGGATTTCTTCTTCAAGAATGGTTGAAAGACGTTTGTGACTATTTGGTTCGAGGCCTTTTGAAGCATGCATGACCACCACTTTATGATCCAAAACAGCAGCCACTTGTTGAGCTACCAATCTGGTCACCTTGGTTGGCACCACAAACAAGACAGCATCAACACCCTTCAAGGCTTCTGCCAAATCATGATAGGCAACAATTTTTTCGTCTAATACAGTATCCTTAAAATAGCGTTTGTTAGTATGTTGTGTATTAATTTCATCAATTTGATCAGGAATATTTCCCCAGATACGCACTTGGTGTCCGTTGTCATTTAGAACTTGTGACAAGGCAGTACCCCAAGAACCAGGCCCTAAAACAGCGATGGTTTGTTTGTCCATATTTTCCTCCTTCTGAGAAAGCACTTTCCTATATTCTACCATAAAAAGGACTATCATGCATCTATATAACTAGCTAAGATATGTCCTATTGATAGGAATCTGTATTTATCGAAGGTGATGATTCGGGAAAATCAAAAGTGGAGATCTAAAAAAACAGCCAGGGGGAATTGGCTGTTTTAGTAGGAAAAAAACTAGAGCGTAATGCTGTTATTTTTAGAAATTTTCATAAATAGTAACAAGGAAGTAACTGTCAAGATAGTGAGGATAGTAGATAGGGCTGCTGCCACACCGTAATTCCCACGAAGTACTTCAGTGTAAATAGCTACGGTCATTGTTCTAGTTTTAACGTTATATAAGAGAATGGAAGTAGATAGTTCCGAAATCATTGTTACCCATGAAAGGATTGCCCCTGATATGATTCCTGAAAGCATCATTGGGGTTGTGATTTTAGTAAAGGTATTGAGACGGCTACTTCCCAAACTTTCTGCTGCCTCTTCGATACTAGGAGCAATTTGTTGCAAACTAGCAACTGAAGAACGAATGGTATAAGGAAGTCTTCTGACAGATAAGGACATAATCAAGATGAAGGCTGTTCCAGTAATCATCAGGAAACCACTTCCGAAGAGGCCTGTATTGAATGAAGAGATAAAGGCAATACCGAGTACAGTTCCTGGTACGATATAAGGTACCATACTAAGACTATCGATTAAGTTGGTAAATAGGTTACGTTTGCGAACTGCAAGATAGGAGATGAAAGTCGCAAAGACAACAACTAGAACCAAGGCAAGGAGAGGGATACGAATGGTATTAAAAATAGCAGATCCCATACGGCTAAAGGCAGTCTTATAGCTGTTTAGTGAATATCCTTTGACGAAAACCATACCAGATGTTTTCAGGAAGGATGTATAAATCAAGTAAACTTGAGGCAAAACAGAGAATAAGATAATGCCATAAACTGTCACATAAATAGCAGCCATCTTCCCTTTTGTCGTTTTCTTAGGTTCAATTGGATGAAGCGAGTTCATACTGAAACTGTAGCGATTTGAAACGTACTTTTGGATGAGGAAGATAACTAGGGCGATTGTAATCGCCATAATTGCTAAGGCTGATGCGAAGGCAGAGTTGCCTCCAACTTCACTGATAAACTGTGTATAGATCAAGACTGGGAAGGTACGATATCCCTCACCAATCAACATCGGAGTACCAAAGTCCGAGAAGGCTCTCATAAAGACGAGGAGTGCAGCTGCTAGTAAGGTTGGAACCAAGAGAGGTAAAACGACTGTTACAATTCGTTTTAGACCGAAAGATCCCATGCTTTCAGCAGCTTCCAAGAGGGAGTTGTCGATACTCTTCATAGTCCCAGCTACGTAAAGAAAGACGAGAGGGGAGAGTTGAAGTGTAAAGACAAGCACAATACCTTTGAAACCGTAGATGTCAAGACCTGGCAAGTGAAGTGTGTTGGTTAGAAACTTTGTGATAACCCCGTTTCTTCCCAGCAATAGAATCCAAGAATAGGCACCTACAAAGGGAGCTGACATGGATGCAATGATGATTAAAATCTGTAAAAATTTCTTTCCCTTGAAGTCATACATTGAAAAAAGATAAGCTAGCAAGGTACCAACAAGGACAGAAGTGATTGTTGCAGTTACAGAAACCTTGAAACTGTTGATAAGGGTTTCAGAGTAGTAAGATTTGCTAAAGAAAGTAACAAAATTTTCTAATGAGAAATGACCTTCATGTACTAGTGCCTGTTTTAATACCGTAACAATTGGATAGACCAGAAAAACAAGATAAGTAAGGAAGATGAAGAAGGAAGACGCCGTCCAGATATTTAGTTTTTTACGCTCCATGGCTGACTCCTTTTATGAGATTGCGCGAACCATCTTCAGAGAAGACATTGAGTTTTTGAGTATTGATACGCAAACGAACGCGATCTCCTTTCTTCAAATCTTCTTCAAATGTAGATTCTTCACTTACCTGAAGTTTTGAAGCAAATCCTGTCTCAATGAAGTATTCGGTATTAAGTCCAAGATAGACACTGTCAGTAATTGTTCCATCGATGGGTCCGTTTTCGTCACGGATAAGTTCTTCGGGACGAATGCTGACATGAATAGCTTGTTCTTCCACCTGATCTAGTGCTGGCATACGAAGAGAATAACCATCTTCAAAGACGATGTAAGCTCCGTCAGCTTGCTTTTCCAAACGAGCAGGGATTATATTTGTTCTACCAATAAAGGTTGCGACAAATTCATTTGCTGGTTTGTGGTAGAGCTCTTTTGGACGACCAATTTGTTGAATAACACCGTCTTTCATAACAGCAATTTGGTCAGAAATGGCCATAGCTTCTTCTTGGTCGTGAGTTACATAGACAGTTGTAATACCAACTTCGTGTTGAATTTCGCGAATAGCCTGACGCATATCCAAGCGAAGTTTGGCATCTAGGTTACTGAGGGGTTCGTCCATGAGGAGAACGTTAGGATTAACAGCCAAGGCACGTGCTAGGGCAACCCGTTGTTGCTGGCCACCACTAAGTTTATCTGGTTTACGATCAGCATACTGGGCAATCTGCATCAACTCAAGGTATTTATTTGTTTGTTCAATGAGTTCATCTTTTGGAACTTTCTTTTGCTTGAGCCCGAATGCAACGTTATCACGCACTGTCAAATGTGGGAAAATTGCATAGTTTTGGAAAACCATCCCAATGTTTCGCTTGCTAGGTTCCATGTTGTTGATTTTAGTATCGTCGAAGTAGAACTCTCCTCCTTCGATGCTATTGAAACCTGCAATCATACGAAGTAAGGTTGTTTTCCCACAGCCTGAAGGCCCAAGGAGAGTGAAAAGGCTCCCCTTAGGAATGGTCACGCTTAGATTTTCGATAACAGCTACATCGTGATAAATTTTCTTGGCATTGATAATCTTGATCTCACTCATAGTTAACCTCTTTTACTGTTTAGATTGGATATCTGTAAAGACTTCGTTGTATTTCTTCACGATATCTGATTTGTTTTTGATGACATAATCATAGTCTTCAGTGAGTGTTTTAATTTGTTCGATTGGTTTCATGTTTTCGCTAGTTTTAGCATTTTTACGAACTGGACGGTTAGTAGTTGTTGTACCAAGCGTGTCTTGGACTTCTTGAGAAATGATGAAATCGATAAATTTCTTAGCGTTTTCCATGTTCTTAGCATTTTTAATGATGGCAGCGCTAGCAGGCAGGAAGACAGTACCTTCTTTTGAATAAACAACCTTGATGTTAGCACCGTCGTTTAGAAGTTTCACTGCGGGGTCTTCGTAAGAAAGACCAACAGCCATTTCTCCATCTGCTACGGCCTTGTAAACGCCAGATGAACTTGAGCCAATTTTACCGTCAATCAAAGTAAAGAGATCTTTGACATAAGTCCAAGCCTTGTCGTCTGTATAGCCACCTTGTGCTTGCAACATGTTTGTTAGTTGAGCAAAGGCGCTAGAAGAGTTGGCTGGGTCTGCAGTTGCGATTTTTCCTTTGAGTTCTGGTTTGATGAGGTCGCTATAACCTTCAATATTCATCCCTTTAGTCAAGTCAGGGTTGACGATCAAAACACTACCATCCAATGTATAAGGAGTTGAGTAGCCAGTTGTATTTTGATATTCTTTGATTACATTATCGTTTTCCGTTGATACGTAATTTTCAAAAAGTTCCCCGTGGGTAGCATATTGGGTATAGGAACCACCAAAGATGATATCTGCCACAGGGGCTTCTTTTTCAGATTCTAGTTTTTTAAAGAGTTCACCTGTTCCTGCTTGAATGAGTTCAACCTTGATGCCATACTTTTCTTCAAAAGCAGGAATAGTTGCTCCAATCAATCCTTCTGAGTTTGGGGAGTAGACTACTAGAGTATCGCTTCCTCCATTTTCAGTTGCCTTTTCTCCTGAAGCGTCGTCAGAAGAGCAGGCAGCAAGCCCCAAAATAGCAAGTCCACACGCAGCATAATACATCCATTTCTTTTTCATGATGGATACCTCCATAGTTTTGTTACCTCTATTGTAAAGCAATGAAAGCGCTTTTAAAACCTAAAATTCTATCCTAATGGGGTAAAATTCTCTACAAAAAAGAAGAATAGTATCTAAACTATTCTTCCAATGGATTTTAACTCTTTAGGAGAGATATGAAAGTATTTCTTAAAAACTTTACCAAAATATTTATAGTCTGAGAAGCCGACTTCTTCAGCGATTTGACTAAGAGGATAGTCAGGCTGTTGGATCATTTTTTCAACTGCTTGTTTTAAACGATACTGAAGAATGTATTCGTTCAAGGTGATAGGGAAATCTTCTTTGATAACCTTGTAGAGATAACTTTCGCTATAGCCTAGATTCTCTGCAATGGTAGAAATGGTAAAGTGTAGGTAGTAGTGTTGGTGGACAAATTCGAGAATTTGTTGAATCAATTGGTTTTGAGGATTGATTTTTTGAAGCGAGGTAACAAAGGCTTGGTAGTCATGTAAAAATGGATTGGTTTGGTGTTGATCCATCTTGAGGCGCAAAGTTATTTTTTCTAAACACTCTGTTAATTCAGTGACGTTTATGGGTTTTGGAAGGAAGTCTACTGCTCCGAATTGCATGGCCTTTTTTGCGTTTTGGAAATCATTATAGCCTGAGAGGATCACTTTTTCATAAGAGAGTGAACGAGTCGCTTCAAACATCATAAAAGCATCCATGATGGGCATGGTAATGTCTGTCAGGACGATGTGTGGTTTCTCTTTTTGAATTAACTCCATGCCTTCTTGTCCGTGACTTGCAGTTCCAACGACTTGAATGCCCAAGGCTGAGTAGTCTACGGCAATTTCAAGCCATTTTCGGATCAGGTGTTCATCTTCGACAATGATTAGCTTAAACATGCGTTCTTCCTTTCGTGACAAATTTTACCCAGGTTTCCCCTTGCGGGTTCACTCCTAAATCCAATTCGACATTCTCAAAAAAGTTATTCAATCGTTTGTAACTATTGACAATACCGTGCTGTGTATGTGGACTGTTTAGAGATTCTAAGATATGTAGACGTTCTTGTTTGGTTAGACCACCAGCATTATCCTTGACGATAAAGATCAATGCTTCCTGCTCTTGAGTGATTTGGATAGAGATGGCAAGGTCGATACGATACTGCCTTCCGTATTTTAGAGCATTTTCCACAAGGGGTAATAAGAAAAGTTTCGGAATAGTTTGGGAATACAGACTCTCAGAACAGTCAATCTGATAAGAAAAATGTTCAAATCGAATTTGATGGATTTTCAGATAAGCTTCGATAATCTCTAGGTCCTGCCCAATAGTCGTTTCTTTTTCTAGTTCAGTTACACTATATCGCAGGATGCGCGTGAGATTTTGAATAAGTTCTTGAGTAATACTAGCATCAATCATACTCGTGATTTTAATGGTTTCCAAGGTATTGTAGAGGAAGTGAGGATTAAACTGAGCTTCCAGCATCTTTCTTTCAAAAATCCACTTTTCCTTCTCAATGGTCAACATCTTTTGATGGAGCTCATCCAACTCTTGGAGCATATCGGTGATTTTCTCAGCAATCAGTTCAAATTCGTCTCCTGTCTGGAGGATCAGCTTCTTGTCCTTTTTCTTAGGAATTTCCTGCAGTTGATAGACCAGACTTTCAATAGGGCCGGCATTGTGCGTCGCGATTTTATAAGCAATTCGTCTTGCCTGCCAGAAGTATAATAGAAAGATACAGAGTGTTAAGACAGAAGCAAGCCCTAGTAAACTCGGAATGGGAAAGAAAGATTGAAAGGTGTAGATTGAGAAAATCGGTTCAATTTTACGTTTTTCAATCAGAAGTGGATTTTCAACATACCAATGGGTTTTAGATTGGAGTAATTTTTCATCAAATTTTTCCAGAGTTGATTGAGTAAATTGATTGGTATTACTAGAGTAGATGTTTCCAAAAGTATCTGTAATGGCGTATTTTGAATTGATAAGAGGGATACTGGACACAAATTCATTTTCATTTACAAAAGAAATGCTATAAGCCTTAACTCGTTGATTTTGAACGATAGGCATAATGAAGAGTGCGTAATGTTGTTTATCTATTGACAAAGCAACCTTTTCTGTAATAACTCCTTGAATCGGATTTTGAATTAATAATTTTAAATAATAAGGAGCTAAAATAGTTTCTTGATGGTTGCGATTGGTACTAAAGAGAAGTTCTCCTGTGTCGTCAAGGATAATAAAATCAGAACTGAGTTTCAGTTGAGCTTTTGTTTCATAAAATAGACTAAAGAGTTCTCGGTCAGTGTGTTTACCCTCTAAAAATTCTGGAACCATTTTTTGATTCATGGTCTCCAATAATTGATAGTTCGCTTGTTTCATGTCGCGAATATGCTGGATGATCTGTTGAGTATCCTTGGTGAGTTGTTGCTTTTGCAGAAAATAGGAAAAACCAAACAGGAGAATGAGGAGTAAAAACGAGGTCGCCAAAGCAGCTAAAGAACTACGGTGAAGAATTTCTTTTTGGAGAGAATGTTTAAAAGAATGGGCCATAAATTACCTCTTACAAAGAGCATACTAAAGTAAGTATAGCAGTATTAAAAATGGAAGGCAAGGTGAAAAGAGAAAAGAGTTGAAAAGAAAGAGACGAATTCCCCCTAAAAATGGTATAATAGGAGCATCACGAAAATTGGAGAGACGCTATGAGTTTTTACAATCATAAAGAAATCGAGCCTAAGTGGCAAAAATACTGGGCTGACCATCACACTTTTAAGACAGGAACAGATGCCTCAAAACCTAAGTTTTATGCGCTTGACATGTTCCCTTACCCATCTGGAGCGGGTCTGCACGTAGGACACCCAGAAGGCTACACAGCGACTGATATCCTCAGCCGTTTCAAACGTGCGCAAGGCTACAACGTCCTTCACCCAATGGGCTGGGATGCTTTTGGTTTGCCTGCAGAGCAATACGCTATGGATACAGGGAATGACCCAGCGGAATTCACAGCAGAAAACATTGCCAACTTCAAACGCCAAATCAATGCGCTTGGATTCTCTTACGACTGGGATCGTGAAGTCAATACTACAGATCCGAACTACTACAAGTGGACGCAATGGATTTTCACCAAGCTTTACGAAAAGGGCTTGGCTTATGAAGCTGAAGTGCCAGTAAACTGGGTTGAGGAATTGGGAACAGCTATCGCCAACGAAGAAGTACTTCCAGATGGAACATCTGAGCGTGGTGGCTATCCAGTTGTCCGCAAACCAATGCGCCAATGGATGCTTAAAATCACTGCCTATGCGGAGCGCTTGCTCAATGACTTGGATGACCTTGACTGGCCAGAGTCTATCAAAGATATGCAACGCAACTGGATCGGTAAATCAACTGGTGCCAATGTCACTTTCAAGGTGAAAGGAACTGACAAGGAATTCACAGTCTTTACGACACGTCCAGATACCCTTTTCGGAGCGACCTTCACTGTCTTGGCTCCTGAGCATGAACTAGTAGATGCCATCACAAGTCCTGAACAAGCTGAGGCAGTAGCTAACTACAAACACCAAGCCAGCCTCAAATCAGACTTGGCTCGTACAGACCTTGCCAAGGAAAAAACAGGAGTTTGGACTGGTGCTTATGCTATCAACCCTGTTAACGGTAAAGAAATTCCAATCTGGATTGCCGACTATGTCCTTGCTAGCTACGGTACAGGTGCCGTTATGGCCGTACCTGCCCACGACCAACGTGACTGGGAATTTGCTAAACAGTTTGGACTTCCAATTGTAGAAGTCTTGGAAGGTGGAAACGTTGAAGAAGCTGCCTACACAGAAGATGGACTTCATGTTAATTCTGACTTCTTAGATGGATTGAACAAAGAAGACGCTATTTCTAAAATTGTGGCTTGGTTGGAAGAAAAAGGCTGTGGTCAAGAAAAGGTTACCTACCGTCTCCGCGACTGGCTCTTTAGCCGTCAACGTTACTGGGGTGAACCAATCCCAATCATTCATTGGGAAGATGGAACTTCGACAGCTGTTCCAGAAAGTGAATTGCCACTTGTCTTGCCAGTAACCAAGGACATCCGCCCTTCAGGTACTGGGGAAAGCCCATTGGCCAACTTGACAGACTGGCTGGAAGTGACTCGTGAGGATGGTGTCAAAGGTCGTCGTGAAACTAATACTATGCCACAATGGGCAGGTTCAAGCTGGTACTACCTCCGCTATATCGATCCACACAACACTGAGAAATTAGCCGATGAGGACCTCCTCAAACAATGGTTGCCAGTCGATATCTATGTGGGTGGTGCAGAACACGCTGTTCTCCACTTGCTTTACGCTCGTTTCTGGCACAAATTCCTCTATGACCTTGGTGTTGTACCGACTAAAGAGCCATTCCAAAAACTCTTTAACCAAGGAATGATCTTGGGAACAAGCTACCGTGACCACCGTGGCGCACTTGTGGCGACTGACAAGGTTGAAAAACGTGACGGTTCCTTCTTCCATGTGGAAACAGGGGAAGAGTTGGAGCAAGCACCAGCCAAGATGTCTAAATCCCTCAAGAACGTTGTCAATCCAGACGATGTCGTGGAACAATACGGTGCGGATACCCTTCGTGTCTATGAAATGTTCATGGGACCACTCGATGCTTCCATCGCTTGGTCTGAGGAAGGCTTGGAAGGAAGCCGTAAATTCCTAGACCGTGTTTACCGTTTGATTACAAGTAAAGAAATCGTTGCGGAAAACAATGGCGCTCTTGATAAGGTATACAATGAAACAGTTAAATCTGTTACTGAGCAAATCGAGTCTATGAAATTCAACACAGCCATCGCCCAACTCATGGTCTTTGTCAACGCTGCTAATAAGGAAGACAAACTCTATGTGGACTACGCCAAAGGCTTTATCCAATTGATTGCCCCATTTGCACCTCACTTGGCAGAAGAACTCTGGCAAACAGTCGCAGCAACAGGTGAGTCTATCTCTTACGTAGCTTGGCCAACATGGGACGAAAGCAAATTGGTTGAAGACGAAGTCGAAATCGTCGTCCAAATCAAAGGCAAAGTCCGTGCTAAACTCATGGTTGCGAAGGACCTTTCACGTGAAGAATTGCAAGAAGTGGCTCTCTCTAACGAAAAAGTTAAGGCAGAGATCGATGGCAAAGAAATTGTGAAGGTTATTAGTGTCCCTAATAAACTCGTTAATATCGTCGTTAAATAACGAGTTTATTAGCCCTATCTGCCACCTTCAATAGTCCACTGGACTATTGAAGCCAACTAAATTGGTTAATATTGTTGTAAAATAACCAATTTAGTTGCTGATTTCCAACCTCAAACAGTTTCCCAAGCTGTTTGAGCCAACTAAACTCGTTAATATCGTTGTTAAATAAGAAATGAATCCTTCAGAGTAGAATCTGGAGGATTTTTTGTAGATTACCTGAGAGATATGATATACTATTCACATCTTTAAACTTATAAGAGTAAGACAAGGAGAAAGCTATGCCTGTAAATGAATATGGTCAGATGATTGGTGAACCTGTAGACGATACACCTGGAGTTTTGCCTTCACTTGTACGGATAGAAGGACAGTATACGATTCTAGAAGCTCTTTCAGAAAAGCACGCGAAAGATTTGTTAGCTGTTTATGGCCCAGAATCACCTCGAGAGATGTGGACCTATCTCTTTCAACCACCAGTAGAAAATCTTGAAGAATTAATTGTTGCTTTAAAGCAGATGATTGAGCGCAAGGATCGCTTCTATTATGCGATTATTGATAAAGCGACTGGAAAGGCGCTGGGGACTTTTTCTCTCATGCGTATTGACCAAGCTAATCGCGTGGTTGAAGTTGGCGCGGTGACCTTTTCGCCGGCTCTTAAACAGACCAGGATGGGAACAGAAGCCCACTATTTGCTTGCTCGTTATGTCTTTGAAGAGCTTAACTATCGCCGTTATGAGTGGAAATGTGATGCACTAAATCTACCTTCTAGAAAAGCGGCAGAACGTTTGGGGTTTATCTACGAAGGCACTTTCCGTCAAGCTGTTATTTATAAAGGGCGTACTAGGGATACGGACTGGATGTCTATGATTGATAAGGATTGGCCAAAGGTCAAAGCTCGTTTTGAATCGTGGTTGCGTTCGGATAATTTTGATGAAAATGGGGAACAGTTGAAATCTCTTAGAGAATGTTAGAAAGGTTTGCTATGATTAAGATTACAAAAGAAACATCTGTTTCACTTGATGACGTTTTGCATCTCTACCAGGCAGTTGGTTGGACAAATTATACCAATCAGCCTCAAATGTTAGCCCAGGCTCTGACTCATTCACTGTCCATTTATCTAGCGCGTGATGGTGAGAAAATCGTTGGTCTAGTTCGCTTGATTGGAGACGGTTTTTCTTCGGTTTTTGTCCAGGATTTGATTGTTTTGCCTAGCTATCAACGCCAAGGGATTGGTAGCGCCTTGATGAAGAAAGCTCTAGCTGATTATAAGGATGCCTACCAAGTACAACTAGCGACAGATGAGTCAGAAAAAAACTTGGGATTTTATCGTTCTCTGGGGTTTGAAACCTTATCTAGTTTCCAGTGTACGGGCATGATTTTGGTGAACCGAAAAAAATTACAATAATTTTTTTCTCTTAAGCTAACTTTAAGTCTGCTTGTGTATCATGTAATTATTAAATAAAGACCTCCTAATACTCTTCGAAAATCTCACCATACTTTGTTAGAGTCGACTTACCTAACTTTAGTTATGCTTGCGTCGCTCTGCCTAGTCTGATTTCGATTTTCATTGAGTAACCTTTATTTAATAGAAATCCTAAAACTTTTTTCATCATAATCTCCTAATGAAGTCACCCAATTTGGTGGCTTTTTTGTTTGATAAAGAAAAGTCTCCTTAGTGAGTCACTAAGGAGAGAAATGGCTAAGATTCTTTTTTAAGTTGTTGGTTTCGATACTGTCTAGGAGTTAGCTGGAAGTGTTGTTTGAATTGTCGATTAAAATTTGAGAGGTTAGTAAAACCGACCTGGCTTGCTATTTCTTGAACACTTTGATTGGTCTGTACGAGCTTTTCGCAAGCTTTTTCCAGGCGCAATCGTATGAGATACTCCATACAGCTTGTCCCAGTATGCTGTTTGAAAATATTCATAAAGTGGTTTTTGCTATATCCAAACGTAGCAGCAAGCTGGTCAATTTGAATGGGTTCTGCATAGTGTTGCTCAAGATAGCTAATCATTTCTTTTAATTTCTGATATTTTTGATAGGTATCATCTGTATAGTGTCGATTGACATACCTATACTTAAAGAGAAGATAGAGAAATTCATAGAGTTTCGCCTTTAAAAGGAGATCATAATAAATACTCTGCTCTTCAAGGATAGAAAAAAGTGATAAAAGACAATCGCGAATCGGTTCATAGGCATGATCATCTGGCGAAATCCGAGGAGTGAGATAAAAATGCCCAGAGTATATTGGTTGGATATAGCGTTGGCTAAAGCTGTCAATTTGACTTCTACCTAGGAAATCTAAATGGATACGAAAAACTGTTGAAATTTGTTCTTGATTTTCAATAGGGTAGATAGCGTGAGGAGACGTCGGCTGAATCAGAAAAATATCACCTTCATGACTTTCAAAGCGCTCAGAGTTGATATAGAAGGTAGCAGTTCCTTTTTTGACATAGACAATCTCGAGTTCAGGATGCCAATGATAAATGGTATTAGAAGATTGCTTAGATAAGATTTGTTTTTCAAAATCATAGGGAAAATCAGATGGGTTATCTCGTAAAAGTCTTGACTGCTGAGCCATGATAAAACCTCCCGATAAGCTATTTCTAGTTTTATTATACCAAAAAAACTTCCTTACGTAGGAAGTTCTCTTTTTTAGACTTTTTTCTTCATATAAAGGAAGTTAAGAAGAAGCCCCACAACTGCGAGAGCGATAGCAACGTAGAATGCGGCACTGTAATTTCCATTGTTAGCTGCTGCCATTTGAACCGCAACTTTAGGTGCAAAAAATGCAGCTAAAGAATATCCTGTGAAGACGATACCGTAGTTGACACCTTGATTTGCAGGTCCGTAGTTCTCCATGACAATAGATGGGAAGACGCCCATAACACCACCGAAGCAGATACCAAGTCCAATGATTCCTAGAGTAAAGCCAAATTGACCAGGGATGATTGTTAAGGAAAAGAGCGCCAATACGATAACAGAATAGATAATCAATAAGGTATGTGAACGACCAATTTTATCAGAGAGTGATCCCCAGATAAAGCGGCCACTAGAATTTGCGATTGAATAAAGAGAGACATAGAGAGCGGCTGTCCCCGCAGAGAGTCCAAACATTGATTGACCAATTGGGGATGCTTGAGAGGCAATCATCAAACCAGAAAAAGCACCGACAAAGAACATGCTGATAATGATGTAGAATAGTGGACTTTGTAGCATTTCTTTCCAGTTTTTATTGGCAGGTCCTTGCTTAGCTTGTACAGGAGCTTTCCAACCTGCTGGTTGGTAGCCACTTGGTGCCGCCTTGATGAAGAAAATGGCACAGATAATAACAACAATATAGACAAATCCAATTGTTCGAAAAGCAAAGAAAGCATCTTGTTTTTGAATGAGACTACTTGCAACTGGTGACGCGATAACTGCAGCAAATCCCATACCTCCTGTTAGAATCCCAGAAGCTAAACCACGTTTATCAGGGAAGAGGTGAAGAGAGTTTGAGAGGGCTCCTGAATAGGCGAATCCTTGACCAAGACCTGCCATCAAACCATAGGTCAAATAGAGCATGGCTGGTGAGCTTGCATAACCAGTTAGGAAAAAGCCACTAGCAAATAGAAGGGCACCAAGGGCGATTGTCCATTTTACATATCCCTTATCTACCAGATACCCCCCGAGAATCATAGGGATAGGCCCGATTGCTGAGTTGATGGCAAATGCAAGCATGATTTCGGACATAGACCAACCTGTTGAAGAACTTAGAGGTCCAGCGAAAACGGAAAAAGAATAGACAGCACCTGTACAGAGAAGAATAGCAGTTGATGCCGCTAAGACTTGCCAACGATTGAATGTCTCTTTCATAAGAAGACCCTCCTTTAACTTAATACATATTTTCACAAAGACTATAACATAGTTAAAAATGAGGGTCAATACTTTCTCGAGAAATATTGTTAATTTTTTCACTAACTCATACTAAACTAAGATAAACTGATAGAATAACACAATGTTTTAGGATTATCGATTTACATGATAGGCTAAAGTTGTATAATGATATTAAATCAAACAAATAAAGGGGGTAGCAAGATGAAATTAGTTGCTATCGTTGGAACAAATTCTGACCGCTCAACCAATCGGAAACTCTTGAAATTTATGCAAAAACATTTTTCAGATAAAGCCGATATTGAGGTATTGGAGATCAAACAATTGCCAGCATTTAACGAACCTGAGGACAAGCTAGCACCAGCCGAAGTTCAAGCTTTTTCAGAAAAAATCCTTGAGGCGGATGGTGTGATTATATCAACACCAGAGTATGATCATACTATACCGGCACCCTTGGCTTCAGCCTTAGAATGGATTGCCTATACCAGTCGCGCTTTGATTAACAAACCAACGATGATTGTCGGAGCTTCTCTTGGATTGCTTGGAACATCAAGAGCCCAAGCACACTTGCGTCAGATTCTTGATGCGCCTGAACTGAAAGCAAGAGTCATGCCAGGAACAGAATTTTTCCTAGGACATTCTGAACAAGTATTGGACGACGACTATAATTTGAACAATCCTGAAAAAGTCGCAGAGTTGGAAGAACATTTTGCAGAATTCCAAAATTTTGTTGAACTAACAAAGGCTTTGGTCAAACCAGAAGATACAAATCGTAAGAAATCTTTCATCTGGGAAGAATGGTTGAAAGTATAAGTATTTCAAGAAAGGAGAACAATCCATGAAATTAGTAGCTATTGTTGGTACCAATGCCAAACAATCCTATAACCGTAGTTTGTTGCAATTTATGAAAAGACATTTTGCGTCAAAAGCCGACATTGAGATTTTAGAAATTACCGATGTACCGATGTTCAATGAAACAGATGATCAAACAGATACACCTGTTATTCAGAAGTTTAACGAGGCGATTTCAGAAGCTGATGGTGTCATCATCTCTACACCTGAACACAATCATACAATCCCATCAAGTTTAAATAGTTTGCTCGAATGGTTGTCTTTTAACATTCATCCACTAGATGGGAAGCCAACCATGATTGTCGGAGCTTCCTATGATGTTCAAGGCTCTTCACGTGCCCAACTTCATCTTCGTCAGATTCTTGATGCACCTGGAGTAAATGCAACAGTTATGCCAGGAAGTGAATTTTTACTTGGTCGAGCTCATCGAGCATTTGATGCAAATGGAGATCTGATAGATGAGCGAACTGTTGATTTCTTAGATAGCTGTTTCTATCGTTTCCTTCGCTTTGTATCTGTTGCAAACCAACTAAATCTTCCTGAAGAAATTCGATTTGAACCAGGAACTTACCATGTTACAACTGAAGGTCATAATGGTAAATTACCGATGGACGTTACAGTTTCAGAAGATCGTATTGAAAAAATTGAAATCGATTCTTCTGGAGAATCTTCAGGGATTGCAGATGTCGTCTTCACCCGTATTCCAGCAGAAATCATTGAGGGGCAAACCTTAAATGTTGATGCGGTATCAGGAGCTTCTGTGACTTCAAATGGTGTCTTGGACGGAGTTGCGCGTGCGGTTAAACAAGCTGGTGCAAATCCGGATGTTTTACGCAAACGTTCAAAAGCACCATCTGCCCTAGATAAAGAAGATAAAACCTATCAGGCAGACGTTGTCATCGTCGGAGGTGGAGGTGCTGGTTTAGCTGCGGCAGCTGCAGTCTTGCAAGCTGGTAAGAAGCCGATTGTTGTTGAGAAGTTCCCAGCAATTGGAGGAAATACTGTTCGTGCGGGTGGCCCAATGAATGCGCCAGATCCAGCATGGCAAGGAACCTTCGCAGCTCATCCAGGTGAGGCACATACGCTTCAAGAATTGATTGCGACAGATGAATCAACGATTGACCCAGAATATTTAGAGGACTTTAGAGCCTTGAAGGTTGAGGTTGAGAAGTATTTGCAAGATCCAAGCTATTTGTTTGATTCTACCTTACTTTACCGTATCCAAACTTATATCGGTGGAAAACGAAAAGATTTACAAGGACATGAAATTCATGGCCAATATGATTTGGTTTCTGTATTGACTGAACGTGCCCTAGAGTCTGTTCGCTGGTTGGAAGACATCGGTGTTGAATTTGTTCGTAGTGAAGTAACAATGCCAGTTGGAGCCCTTTGGCGCCGTGGCCATAAGCCGGTTCAACCAATGGGTTATGCCTTTATCTCGGTTCTACAAAAATATGTTCTAGAAAATGGAGGCAAGATCTTGACGGACTCTCCAGTCAAAGAATTGCTTGTAGAAGAAGGGGTTGTCAAAGGTGTCAGAGCAGAAGGCCGTAACGGTCAAACCATTATTGTCAATGCAGATGCTGTTGTTCTAGCTTCTGGAGGATTTGGTGCCAATACCAAGATGCTACAAAAATACAATACTTACTGGACCGAAATCGCGGATGATATTGCCACCTCTAATACACCAGCTGTAACTGGAGATGGAATCATCTTAGGTCAAAGTGTAGGTGCAGATCTAGTGGGTATGGGCTTTAGTCAAATGATGCCAGTATCCGATCCAGTGACAGGAGCCCTCTTCTCAGGACTTCAAGTTCCTCCAGCTAACTTCATCATGGTAAATACTGAAGGTAAGCGGTTTGTAGATGAGTACGGTAGCAGAGACAAGCTATCTCAAGCAGCGATTGATAATGGTGGCTTGTTCTACTTGATTGCAGATGACCGCATCAAGGCAACAGCCTACAATACTAGCCAAGAAAAAATCGATGCTCAAGTCAAAGCAGGAACTCTCTACCGTGCAGATACGATAGAAGAGTTGGCTGTTCAAATTGGTATGGATCCACAGGTGTTAGCAGATACAATCAAGAAGTACAACTCTTATGTTGATGCAGGATTTGACCCTGAATTTAATAAAGGTAGTTTTGATCTCAAGTGTGAGGTTGCACCGTTCTACGCAACACCAAGAAAACCTGCTGTTCACCATACAATGGGTGGACTCAAGATTGATACTTCAACACATGTTTTAAATGAAAAAGGTCAGATTATCCCTGGTTTGTATGCTGCCGGAGAAGTCGCAGGAGGACTTCATGCAGGTAACCGTCTAGGAGGAAATTCACTTACGGATATCTTTACGTTTGGACGTATTGCAGGTCAAACAGCTGTTCAAGAAAATTGTTAATAATGGATTTAAATTCTTAAGCTAACTTTAAGCCTTCTCTTGTATCATATAGTTATTAAGTAAAGACCTCCTAACTTTATTTAATAAAAAATCCTAAACTTTTCTTTTTCATAATAATCTCCCTAAAGAAGCCACCAAATCAGGTGGCTTTTTTGTTTGTAGGCGGGATTTTTGCTATAATAGAAACATGAGTAGAATTTTAGATAATGAAATCATGGGTGATGAGGAGTTGGTAGAGCGTACCCTCCGTCCCCAATATTTACGTGAATATATCGGTCAGGACAAGGTCAAGAATCAGCTTCAAATCTTTATCGAGGCGGCTAAAATGCGTGATGAGGCGCTGGACCATGTTCTTTTGTTTGGCCCTCCAGGTCTCGGGAAAACGACCATGGCCTTTGTCATTGCCAATGAATTGGGAGTTAATCTCAAGCAGACGTCAGGTCCTGTCATTGAAAAAGCAGGTGATTTGGTAGCAATTTTGAATGACTTGGAGCCAGGAGATGTTCTTTTTATTGACGAGATTCATCGCTTGCCCATGGCTGTTGAGGAAGTTTTATATAGTGCCATGGAAGATTTTTACATCGACATTATGATCGGTGCTGGTGAAACCAGTCGCAGCGTTCATCTGGAATTGCCACCTTTTACCTTGATTGGTGCGACCACTCGTGCTGGCATGCTTTCAAATCCTCTTCGTGCACGTTTTGGGATTACTGGTCACATGGAATACTATACTCATGCTGACTTGACAGAGATTGTCGAGCGGACGGCAGATATCTTTGAGATGGAAATTACCCATGAAGCTGCTTCGGAGTTAGCTTTACGCAGTCGTGGAACTCCTCGTATCGCCAATCGTCTCCTCAAGCGCGTTCGCGACTTTGCGCAGATTATGGGCGATGGCTTGATTGATGATGTGATTACGGATAAGGCTTTGACTATGCTGGATGTAGACCATGAAGGTTTGGATTATGTAGACCAGAAAATTCTCCGTACCATGATTGAAATGTACGGTGGCGGTCCTGTCGGTCTAGGAACTCTTTCGGTTAATATCGCTGAAGAACGTGAGACGGTTGAGGATATGTACGAACCTTACCTAATCCAGAAAGGCTTTATCATGCGAACTCGCTCAGGTCGGGTCGCGACAGCTAAGGCATATGAACATTTGGGGTATGAATACAGTGAAAAATAAGACTGAAATCTTAGACTCTTTCAGAGATAATTCTGACATGATGGCTATTCTGACCATCATCCGTGACTTGGAGTTGAAAGATTCCTGGTTGGCGGCTGGTTCGGTCCGAAATTTTATCTGGAATCTCTTGTCAGATAAGCCAGCCTTTGACCGTGAAACGGATGTGGATGTGATTTTCTTTGATCCAGATGTGAGTTACGAAGAAACGTTGGCTATAGAGAACAAGTTGAGGGAGGCCTTCCCCCAGTATCAATGGGAGCTGAAAAATCAGGTCTATATGCACCAACACAGTCCCCATACACCGCCGTATAGAAATTCCTGCGATGCCATGAGTAAATATCCTGAACGTTGTACGGCAGTAGGACTTCGCTTGCAAGCTGACGCAACTTTAGAGCTCTTTGCCCCTTATGGTTTGGAAGATATTTTGAACTTTCAGGTTCGTCCAACTCCTCATTTTTTAGAAAATCAAGACCGAATGAAGCTTTATCAACAGCGTTTATCTAAGAAAAATTGGCGAGAAAAATGGAAAAATCTCACATTTAAAAATACTTAAGGAAACTTTAAGATAGGAGCTGTATACTTATTTCATAAGTTAAGAAGAACTTAACTTTAACTCCTAAAACTTTTTCATAATAATCTCCCTATAAAAAATTAAGTCGCCCAATCAGGCGGCTTTTTTTTGTAAAATGAGGCGGAACTCTTAGACGCTCTCAGAGAAAGTCCTGACATGATGGCTATTCTAACTATCATCTGTGATTTGGAGTTGAAAGATTCCTGGTTGGCAGCAGGTTCGGTCCGAAATTTTATCTGGAATCTCTTGTCAGATAAGCCAGCCTTTGACCGTGAAACAGATGTGGATGTGATTTTCTTTGACCCAGATGTGAGTTATGAAGATACGCTGGCTATAGAAAGCAAGTTGAGAGAGGACTTTCCCCAGTATCAGTGGGAGCTGAAAAATCAAGTCTATATGCATCAGCATAGTCCCCATACACCTCCGTATAGAAATTCCTGCGATGCCATGAGTAAGTATCCTGAATGTTGTACGGCAGTAGGACTTCGCTTGCAAGCTGACGCAACTTTAGAGCTCTTTGCCCCTTATGGTTTGGAGAATATTTTGAATTTTCAAGTTCGTCCAACTCCTCATTTCTTAGAAAGTCAAGACCGAATGAAGCTTTATCAAAAGCGTTTATCCAAGAAAAACTGGCAAGAAAAATGGAAAAATCTCACAGTTAAAAATACTTAAGGAAACTTTAAGTTAGGAGTTGTATACTTATCTCAAAAGTTAAGAAGAACTTAACTTTAACTCCTAAAAATTTTTCATAATAATCTCCCTATAAAATAAAGTCGCCCAATCAGGCGGCTTATTTTGTACTAAGATTAAGCTTGTTCATGGTATAATAGTGCTATGAGATTAGATAAATATTTGGTTGCCTGCGCTATAGGAAGTCGGACAGAGGTTAAAAACTTTCTAAAGTCTGGGCGCGTGACAGTGAATGGTAAGAAAGAAAAATCTGCCAAACTACAAATTGATGAAGTGATAGATGAGATTTGCTTTGATGGGCAAAAGCTAGACTACGAAGAGTTTATCTATTATATGATGAACAAACCCAAGGGTGTTATTTCAGCGACTGAGGATCCAATACACAAGACGGTATTGGATTTGTTGGATGACTATGCACATGCCAAGGAAGTTTTTCCTGTGGGACGTTTGGATATCGATACGCATGGACTCTTGCTCTTGACCAATGATGGCCAGTTGGCTCATGCTCTACTTTCACCAAAACGCCATGTGGATAAAACCTATCTGGCGCAAGTCGATGGAATCATGACCAAAGAGGATGTAGAGACTTTTGCCAAGGGAATACCGCTGAAAGACTTTACCTGTCAGCCTGCCAAGCTGGAGCTTGTATCTCTTGATAGAGAAAAAAACCAAAGTCTGGTTCGTGTGACCATTGCCGAGGGGAAATTTCACCAGGTTAAACGGATGGTAGCCTACTGTGGCAAGGAAGTGGTGGACTTGCAACGTCTGACCATGGGAACTTTAACCTTGGATGAAAATCTGAAGCGTGGGGAATGGCGTCGCTTGACCACAGAGGAATTAGAAGGCTTGCGCGAAAGTGTTGGGTAACCTGTGTAATCTTTGAAAAAGGTGAGGAAAATATCCTTACCTTTTTCAGTTTTTGGTTGCTTCCTTTGTGAAAAGAGTTATAATAGACTGTAGAATAAAAGGAGGATTTTATGAACGCGATTCAAGAATCATTTACAGATAAATTATTTGCTAATTATGAAGCAAATGTCAAATACCAAGCTATCGAAAATGCTGCTAGCCACAATGGAATCTTTGCAGCCCTTGAGCGTCGTCAAAGCCATGTAGATAACACACCTGTTTTCTCACTTGATTTGACAAAGGACAAGGTCACTAACCAGAAGGCTTCAGGTCGTTGCTGGATGTTTGCGGCCCTCAATACCTTCCGTCACAAACTCATCTCTCAATACAAACTTGAAAACTTTGAATTGTCACAAGCCCACACCTTCTTCTGGGACAAGTATGAAAAATCAAACTGGTTCTTGGAGCAAGTCATTGCGACTGCAGACCAAGAATTGACAAGTCGCAAGGTTAGCTTCCTACTCCAAACTCCACAACAAGATGGTGGTCAATGGGATATGGTTGTAGCTCTCTTTGAAAAATACGGTGTCGTTCCTAAGTCTGTTTATCCAGAGTCTGTTTCATCTAGCAGCAGTCGTGAGCTCAATGCAATCCTTAATAAATTGCTTCGTCAAGACGCTCAAATCTTGCGTGACCTCTTGGCTTCTGGCGCAGATCAAGCGACTGTTCAAGCTAAGAAAGAAGACCTCTTGCAAGAAATCTTTAACTTCCTTGCCATGTCACTAGGTCTCCCACCACGTCAGTTTGACTTTGCTTATCGCGATAAGGACAACAACTACCAAAGCGAAAAAGGCATCACCCCACAAGAATTTTACAAGAAATACGTTGACCTTCCCCTAGAAGACTACGTTTCTGTAATCAATGCTCCAACTGCTGACAAACCTTACGGTAAATCTTACACAGTTGAGATGTTGGGAAATGTCGTTGGAAGCCGTGCAGTTCGCTACATCAACGTACCGATGGAACGTTTGAAAGAATTGGCGATTGCCCAAATGCAGACAGGCGAGACTGTTTGGTTTGGTTCTGATGTCGGCCAACTCAGCAACCGTAAAGCCGGAATCCTTGCGACAGATGTTTATGATTTTGAATCAAGCATGGATATCCAACTCACTCAAGACAAGGCAGGACGTTTGGACTACAGCGAAAGCTTGATGACCCATGCGATGGTCTTGACAGGTGTTGATTTGGATGAAAATGGTAAATCAATCAAGTGGAAAGTTGAAAACTCATGGGGAGATAAAGTAGGTACAGATGGTTACTTTGTTGCCTCAGACGCTTGGATGGATGAATACACTTACCAAATCGTTGTTCGTAAAGAATTACTAACAGCAGAAGAACGAGCTGCTTATGAAGCAGAACCAATCGTCCTTGCACCATGGGATCCAATGGGTGCCTTGGCAGAATAAAAGAATACAAAAAAGAATCAGGTGATAAACCTGATTCTTTTTTTGTTTGTAAATTCTCACCGAGATTACATGATACCGAAGAAACGAGCTGCGATACCAACTACAAAGAGGGCAAGAATGATTGTGATTGGAGATACTTTTTTCTTAAGCAACCACATGCAAAGGAAAGTAAGGAGAAGTCCCATCAATCCTGGGATCAATGAGTTCAACTGTCCTTGAAGGGTTTGTGGTTGAACGCTATCCAAGCTCAATCCGCTAAGTGCTTGGCCGAGGATTCCCTTCAATTCTCCACCTGTAACAGGACCTTCTGGGAAGACGATGTAGGCACCTTCTGACAATTGTTTACCTGGGAGGTTAACAGTGAAGTTGATTGATACCCAACGTTGTACAAGAACGGCAAGGATGAACATACCAAGGATAGAAGCTCCTTTAGTGATGTCTTTCAAGATACCACCTGACATATCTTTAGTGATTTCAGATCCAGCCTTGTAACCAAACTCTTGTGTATACCATAGGAAAGACATACGGATTGCATTCCATCCAAAGAAGAAGAGAAGTGGACCAACGATGTTACCAGTTGCAGCAAGTGATGCACCAAGGGCACCAAGGATAGGACGAACTGTAAACCAGAAGACTGGGTCACCGATACCAGCAAGAGGTCCCATCATACCGATCTTAACACCTTGGATAGCAGCGTCATCGATTTCAGTACCGTTTGCGCGTTCTTCTTCAAGTGCAAGAGTAACCCCCATGATTGGGGCAGCTACGTATGGGTGAGTGTTGAAGAACTCGAGGTGACGCTCAAGAGCAGCAGCTTGGTCTTCTTTTTTAGTGTAAAGTTTCTTGATAGCTGGGATCAAAGAGTAAGCCCAACCCAAGTTTTGCATACGTTCGTAGTTCCAAGAACCTTGAAGGAATTGTGAACGCCACCAAACTTTTTGGCGATCTGATTTTGATAATTGAATTTTTTCAGCCATGATTGTTCCCCTTTCTAGTAGTCTTCTAGGATATCACCGATTGGATCGTTAGAAGTTGCAGCTCCTCCTCCGCCGTTTCCACCTTGTTTAGAAAGGTTGAGGTAGATGAAGGCAAGGGCAACACCGATGACACCAAGGGCAATCAAAGTCAATTGAGAGATTGCTGCAAGAGCAAAACCGATAGCGAAGAATGGCCATACTTCACGAGTAGCCATCATGTTGATAACCAATGCGTAACCAACGGCAACGACCATAGCACCACCGACAGCCATACCACCTTTAAGCCATTCTGGCATAAGGTTCAATACGCTTTGAACGGCTTCAGTTGGCATTGCAAGCAAGAGTGCAGCTGGGATAGCAATACGTAGACCTTGAAGAGCGAGGGCAAAGTAGTGAGCGCGTTCAACAGCTGTAATGTTTCCTTCTTTAGCAGCAGCGTCAGCAGTGTGAACCAAACCAACTGAGATTGTACGAACAATCATAGTCAAGAAAAGTCCAGCTACGGCAAGAGGTATTGCAGTAGCAGTTGCGACTGCGATACCTTCAGTAGTAAAGTTACCACCTTTAATCATGATGATTGCAGCGGCAACAGAGGCAAGGGCAGCGTCAGGAGCTACGGCAGCTCCGATGTTAGCCCAACCAAGGGCAATCATTTGAAGTGATCCACCAAGCATAACCCCTGCTTCGAGGTTACCAGTTACAAGACCGATAAGGGTACATGCTACGATTGGTTGATGGAATTGGAATTGGTCGAGGATACCTTCAAGACCTGCGAAGAAGGCAACAACTACAACCAAGATAGCAGAAATGAATGAAATATCTGACATGGTTTTATTCCTTTTCTATTTAGTTTTAATTATTGAACGTTAGCTTTGCTAATCAAGTCAAACAAATCTTTTTTAGTGTCGTTTGGCACTTTACGTACGTCAAATTCAACACCAAGATCACGCATTTTTTCAAATGTAGCAACGTCATCTTTGTCCATTGACAATACGTTGTTGATCATTGTTTTACCAGTTGAGTGAGCCATTGATCCAACGTTAAGAGTCTTAATTGGCACACCGCCTTCGATAGCACGAAGGGCATCTTGAGGTGTTTCAAATAAGATAAGGGCGTGTGTGTTACCAAAACGAGGATCTTTTGCAACCTCAATCAATTTTTGGATTGGCACAACGTTAGCCTTCACTCCGTTAGGAGCCGCTTGTTTGATCAATTCTTTACGAAGGTCGTCATTTGCTACGTTATCTGAAGCAACGATGATACGGTCTGCTTTAGAATCTGGAGTCCAAGCAGTTGCGACTTGCCCGTGAAGAAGACGTGTGTCAAGACGAGCAAGATTGATTTTCAATTTACCGTCTCCGATAACTGTTCCTTCTGGGATAGCAGCTTGGGCTACAGGAGCAGCTGCAGCAGTTGCAACTTCCTCAGCTGGATTTAGCTCTTCTGGAAGAGCCTTGATGCCATCTTTGGCCTCTTTAATGATGTTTGCAGCGACTTTATCCACTCCAGCAGCAGCGTCCATAAGGCGCTCTGTGTAAGCTTGGATCAACATCGGTAAATTAAGTCCTGTGATGATGGCAAATTTACGCTCAGGGTTTTCTCCCATTACGCGGCTAGCTTGGTTAAATGGAGAACCACTCCAAAGGTCAGCCAAGACTAGAACCTCATCTTCTGCGTCAAATGCAGCCACAGCATTGTTGAACTTGGCGTATAAATCATCTGGACCTTCGTTTGGCATAAAGGTTACAACTTGAACCTTTTCTTGTTCACCAAAGATCATAGATCCTGACTGATGAATACCCGCGGCAAATTCACCGTGGCTCGCAATAATGATTCCGATACTCATTATTGTCATTCCTCCTTATAAAATGTTTGACTCTTAGTTTAAGAAAACTTTAAGACTCCTTAAGTATAAATCGTTTTCAGAAAAAAATCAACTAATTATACTAAAGAGTGAAAAAAATCTCAAAGTTTCATCTTTGCAAATATTGATATATCAACTTTTTATAAAATCGTCTATAAAATGGTAACAAAATTTAATATAAAAAAGCAGAGGGGCTGGGAAGTTTACGTCAGTAGTGCTCTTGGGCGTCTAAAAAATGCCCCAAGTCCAATTAGTTGTCGTGTCAAAATTTTATTACAAAAAAACGAGGTGGGATCTTCTGTCCCGACCTCGTTTTTGTGCTTAATTTTTATCTTAGTGAGTAAAGTCTAGAACCATACGACCTTGGATGGTTCCAGCAGCCATTTCATCAAAGACGGCGATGGCATCTTCGACAGGGCGTTTTTGAACGACTGGAACAACGAGACCTTCTGCACCAAATTGGAAGGCTTCTTCCAAATCTTTACGTGTTCCAACAAGGGAACCGATGACTTGGATACCGTCAAGAACTGTTTTGACGATGCTAAGGTCCATCATTTCAGATGGGAGACCAACAGCTACTACACGACCGCCTGCACGAACAGAATCAACTGCTTGGTTAAAGGCAACTTTTGATACAGCTGTTACGACAGCTGAGTGAGCACCACCGTTTGTTTTTTCTTTGATAAGACCTGGAACGTCTTCTACTTCAAGACCATTAATCACGATATCTGCACCAACTTCTTTAGCTAGGGCAAGTTTATCATTGTTAATATCAACTGCGATAACGTGAGCGTTGAATACTTTTTTAGCGTATTGGACAGCCAAGTTACCAAGGCCTCCAGCACCATAGAGGACAACCCATTGGCCTGGTTCAACTTTTGCTTCTTTGATAGCCTTGTAGGTAGTAACACCGGCACAAGTAATTGAAGAAGCTTGGGCTGGATCGAGTCCTTCTGGGACCTTAACAGCATAATCTGCAGTTACGATACATTGTTCTGCCATACCACCATCAACTGAGTAGCCAGCATTTTTTACTGTGCGACAAAGAGTTTCTCGTCCGGTTGTACAGTATTCACACATACCACAGCCTTCAAAGAACCAAGCTACGCTGACACGGTCGCCAACTTTGAGGCTTTTAACATCAGGAGCGACTTCTTTGACGATACCAATCCCTTCGTGACCAAGAACGCGTCCTGGAACTTTACCAAAGTCACCATGGGCAACGTGGAGGTCAGTGTGGCAGACACCACAGTACTCAACTTCTACAAGAGCTTCCCCAGTTTCGAGTGGACGGAGAACTTTTTCTTCAATAGCAACACCAGTGCCTTCTGGATTTACAACAACAGCTTTCATAGCTATCCTCCTTGATGATTCGTTGAGGTGCAGTGGAAAAGGGGCTTGGCTTGAGAGGTTTTCAAGTGAAGTCGAATTTGAACTGCCCTCTTATTTACTTATATGTGAAGTATATCACTATATTTACTATAGTACAATGGTTTTGAGGCAAAAAACCATGTAATCGCTTAACCGGTTGATAAGACTGTGAAAATTGAACAAGTAAGATTGATGCATTGGTGAGTAAATACCTATAAATGCTTGAAAAGTTGACTTTAGAACGCCTCTTTAAGGTTTTCAGCAAATTTTCTGAGTTCCTTCTTGAGGGGATTTTGGTATAATATAGAAAGCAATTGATCTTTCTAGTAAGAGAATTTAGAGTGAGAGGTATCTATGTCCCCTTCTATTCAGTTATTGAAAAACCGTTATTTAAAAAATATAAAAGAAAATCCAGATCTCTATATTGGGATTGAGTTGGAGTTTCCTATCGTTCATGTAAATGGGCAAGCAACAGATATTGAAGTCAGCAAGGATTTGATGCGCTTTTTGGTGGATGCTCTCCATCTGGAAGTTGAAAAGGAGGATCAGGATGGCAATCCAATTCAACTTGTAGAACCAAAGAGTCAGGATCGGATTTTGTTTGAGATTTCCTACACGACCTTGGAGTTTGCCTTTGGTAGAGCCCAGAAAATCCAAGAGGTCCAAGGACGATTTCAAGCTTATATGAAGGTCATTCAGGAAAAACTAGGCGAAAAGGATCATGCTATCCAGGGGTGGGGAATTCATCCAAACTGGGATCAGAATGACAATCGACCGGTGGCTTATCCACGCTACCAGATGCTGATGGATTACCTACATATGGGAAGTCGCCAAGAGAGAGTTAATTTGCATGACTTCCCACAATATGGAGCCTTTATCTGTGGGAGTCAAGTTCAGTTGGATGTATCGACTGCTAACTACTTACGTGTCATTAATGCTTTCACTCAGATTGAGGCAGCCAAAGCTTTCTTATTTGCCAATTCTGAGTTTTCGGGAGCAGAATGGGATACTCAGATTTCGCGAGATATCTTTTGGGAAGACTCCATGCATGGGATTTATCCAGAGAATGTCGGTGTCAATGCCAGACTCTTCAAAGATGAGGATGATTTCTTTGATTATCTAGACCGATCTGCGATTTTTACAGCAGAACGTGATGGGGAAACCTACTATTTTTCTCCAATTCGGGCTAGAGATTACTTAGATACTGATGAGATTACTGCCTATACTCTAAATGGAAAAGAAACTCTGCTTGTTCCTCAAGAGAAGGATTTCCAAACGCACCGTAGTTACCAATTCCAAGACTTAACAACTCGAGGAACGGTCGAATTTCGTAGTGTTTGTACGCAACCCCTAGACCGAACCTTTTCTTCAGCAGCCTTTCATTTAGGCTTGTTGGTGAATCTAGACAAGCTTGAAATTTACCTAGAAACAGCACCTTTCTTTGAGAGATTTGGTCGTGACTACAAATCTTTGAGACGCCAGTTTTCTAAGAAACAGCTTTCAGATGAGGAGACAGCTGGAATTGTTCAATTCTCAAAAGACTTGCTAGAGATAGCAGAGCAAGGTCTTAAGATAAGAGGTCAGCAAGAAATGACCTATTTAGAGCCTTTGAAAGAAAAAATTGACTCTATAATTTTCTTATAAAGGGAGAATTTTCTGAAAAATCATGTTATAATGGATGAGACTATAGATAAAGGATAGAGATTTATGACATTAGTTTATCAATCAACGCGTGATGCGAAAAATACAATAACAGCCAGCCAAGCGATTTTGCAAGGTTTGGCAACAGATGGAGGCTTGTTTACTCCAGTTAGCTATCCAAAGGTTGATTTGGATTTTGAAACATTAAAGGACGCTTCTTACCAAGAAGTAGCTAAGCTTGTCTTGTCAGCTTTCTTGGATGACTTTACAACTGAAGAGTTGGACTACTGTATCACCAGCGCCTATGACAGCAAGTTTGATACGCCAGCCATTGCTCCTCTTGTGAAACTAGATGGTCAATACAACTTGGAACTTTTCCACGGTTCAACCATCGCCTTTAAGGATATGGCCTTGTCTATCTTGCCATACTTTATGACAACAGCTGCCAAGAAACATGGCCTGGAAAACAAGATTGTCATCTTGACAGCGACGTCTGGAGATACTGGTAAAGCTGCCATGGCAGGATTTGCGGATGTCCCAGGTACGGAAATCATCGTCTTTTATCCAAAAGACGGTGTCAGCAAGGTGCAAGAGTTACAAATGACCACTCAAACGGGCGAAAACACCCATGTTATCGCTATTGATGGAAACTTTGACGATGCTCAGACAAACGTGAAACATATGTTCAATGATGTGGCTCTTCGTGAGAAATTGGCAGCCAACAAGCTCCAGTTTTCATCAGCTAACTCTATGAATATTGGTCGTTTGGTCCCACAGATTGTCTACTATGTTTATGCCTACGCTCAGCTTGTTAAAACTGGCGAGATTAAGGCTGGTGACAAGGTTAACTTCACCGTACCGACAGGAAACTTTGGAAATATCTTGGCTGCCTTTTACGCCAAACAAATCGGCCTACCAGTCGGTAAGCTAATCTGTGCTTCAAATGACAACAATGTTTTGACAGACTTCTTCAAAACTCGTGTTTATGACAAGAAGCGTGAGTTTAAGGTAACTACTAGCCCATCTATGGATATCTTGGTCTCTTCAAACTTGGAGCGTCTCATTTTCCATCTTTTGGGTAATGATGCGGTTAAAACAGCTGAACTCATGAATGCTTTGAATAACCAAGGTCAGTATGAATTGACTGATTTTGATACAGCGATTCTTGACTTTTTTGCAGCAGAGTATGCTACTGAAGCGGAAACAGCCGTAGAAATCAAGCGTGTTTATGAGGCAGATGCTTATATCGAGGACCCTCATACAGCAGTTGCTTCAGCAGTTTATAAAAAATACCAAGCAGCAACAGGCGATGTGACTAAGACGGTGATTGCTTCAACAGCTAGTCCATACAAGTTCCCAGTGGTTGCAGTAGAAGCTGTAACTGGGCAATCAGGTTTGGGCGACTTTGAAGCCTTGGCTCAATTACACGAAATTTCAGGAGTAGCAGTGCCACCAGCAGTTGATGGCCTCGAAACAGCTCCAGTTCGTCACAAGACAACTGTTGCAGCAGCAGAGATGCAGGCGGCAGTAGAATCTTATCTAGGACTTTAAAACAGAGGAAGCAAACTCGGTTGGGAAACTAACTGAGTTTCTTTTCATCAGGAGGAAGGATTGTTTAAGAAATATAAAGACATTCTCAACATAGCTCTGCCAGCCATGGGTGAAAATTTCTTGCAGATGCTCATGGGAATGGTGGATAGCTATCTGGTGGCCCATCTGGGCTTAATCGCCATTTCGGGTGTGTCTGTAGCTGGTAACATTATCACCATTTATCAGGCCATTTTTATTGCCTTGGGAGCAGCAATTTCTAGTGTGATATCAAAAAGTTTGGGACAGAAAGATCAATCTAGACTAGCCTATCATGTGACAGAAGCACTTAAAATTACTCTGCTACTGAGTTTAGTTTTAGGGGCCTTATCCATCTTTGCAGGACGAGAGATGATTGCACTTTTAGGAACAGAAGCGTCTGTAGCTGAGAGTGGTGGACTATACCTAGCTTTGGTCGGTGGGACAATCGTCCTCTTGGGCTTGATGACTAGTCTAGGAGCCTTGATTCGCGCTACCCACAATCCTCGACTGCCGCTTTATGTTAGTTTTTTATCCAATGCTTTAAACATCCTTTTTTCAAGTGTCGCCATTTTTATCCTTGATATGGGGATAGCTGGTGTAGCTTGGGGGACCATTCTATCTCGTTTGGTTGGGGTTGTGATTTTGTGGTCGCAATTAAAACTTCCATATATGAGACCAAATTTTGGACTGGACAAAGACTTGCTGACTTTGGCTTTACCTGCAGCGGGAGAACGTCTCATGATGAGGGCTGGTGATGTGGTCATTATTGCCTTGGTTGTTTCTTTCGGAACTGAGGCAGTTGCAGGAAATGCAATCGGTGAAGTCTTGACTCAGTTTAACTATATGCCAGCCTTTGGTGTCGCGACAGCAACAGTCGTGCAGGTGGCTCGAGCAGTTGGAGAAGATGATTGGGCAAGGGTAGACAACTTAAGTAAGCAAACTTTTTGGCTTTCCCTCTTTCTTATGTTGCCCTTAACACTTAGTATCTATGCTCTCGGAACGCCCCTAAGTCACCTCTATACTAGTGATCCTGTGGCTATTGAAGCTAGTGTTATGGTGACGCTGTTCTCTCTACTAGGGACTCCTATGACGACGGGAACAGTCATTTATACAGCTGTCTGGCAGGGTTTGGGAAATGCACGCCTCCCCTTTTATGCGACAAGTATCGGAATGTGGTGTATCCGTATCGGAACAGGGTATCTGATGGGAATTGTTCTTGGTTGGGGCTTGCCTGGTATTTGGGCAGGAATGCTTTTGGATAATGGTTTTCGCTGGATTTTCCTACGCTATCGTTATAAGCAATATATCTCTTTGAAAGGATGACATATGAAAAAAATTGGATTTATTTGGGATTTAGATGGGACCTTGTTGGATTCTTATGAGGCTATTTTAGCAGGAATCGAAGAGACTTTTGCCCAGTTTGACATTCCTTATGATAAGGCTGAGGTTCGTGCCTTTATTCTACAAACTTCCGTTCAAGATCTGTTGGAAAAGGTGGGAGAAGAAAGAGGCTTGGATGCAGATATGCTCAATCAGGTTCGTGCTCAGAGTTTGGCTGAGAAGAATGCTCAAGTGGTTCTGATGCCAGGGGCGCGTGAAATCTTAGCTTGGGCAGACCAGCAAGGGATTGAGCAGTTTGTTTATACCCATAAAGGGGACAATGCTTTTACAATTTTGGAGAATTTGGGTTTGGCCCACTATTTCACAGAAATTTTAACCAATCAAAGTGGCTTTGCTCGGAAGCCTAGTCCAGAAGCTGCGATTTATCTTTTAGATAAGTATGGATTAAATCCTCAGCAGACTTATTATATCGGCGATCGGACTTTGGATATCGAATTTGCCCAAAATAGTGGGATTCAGAGTATTAATTTTCTTGCCTCACCTGCAACTTGTAATCAACAGATAGAGCGTTTAGAAGATATTAGTTCGTTTTCCTTCTAGAATTTTCTTCAAGAAGAATGTGTCAGCCTAATGACAAGAAACTAACAAACTATTTCAAGTAATGTGATTTGTTACAACGAATGTACAGTTCTGTTAAATAGCCCCAAAAGGGCTTTTTTTCTATTTTCTTTGTGTTATGATAGACAGGTACTACATTTGAAAAGGAGTTTGATAGTATGAAGAAAAGAATTATTTTAGCATCAACAGTAGCCTTGTCCTTTGCCCCTGTATTGGCAACTCAAGCAGAAGAACTAGTATGGACAGCGCGCAGTGTTGAGCAAATTCAAAACGATGTTACTAAGAATGAGAATAAAACAAGCTATACGATTCAGTATGGAGATACTCTAAGTACCATTGCCGAAGCTTTGGGAGTGGATGTGACCGTTCTTGCTAACTTGAACAAGATCAGCAATATTGATCTGATTTTCCCTGAGACAGTGCTTACTACAACTGTTAATGATGAGGAAGAAGTGACGGAAGTTGAAATCCAAACCCCTGACACAGTTCAGGCAGGTGAAAGCACAACTGCAAGAGCAGATTTGACAACCAACCAAGTCACTGTAGATGACCAAACTGTACAGGTTGAAGATTTAACTCAACCAGTTGAAGAAACAGAAGTTCAAGTTGAGCCAGTAGCACCACAAGTGACTGAAGAAGCAGTAGCAGAAACTACAACAGAAGCCTCAGTACCAGCAGCAGAACCAGTGACAGAAACTACGGCAGAAGTTTCAGCACCAGCAGAAGAAGCAGTAGCAGAAACACCTGTAGTGGAAGAAACCACTACAACAGAAGCTCCTGTTACAGAAACTGTAGCAGAGACTCAATCAACACCATCAACTTACCAAGCTGAAGCAAGCCAAGGTTCATCAGCGACTTATGCAGCACCAGCAGCACCTGATTATGCAAGTATTGCAGCTTCAAAGTCAGAAAATGCAGGTCTACAACCACAAACGGCTGCCTTTAAAGAAGAAATTGCTAACTTGTTTGGTATCACATCATTTAGCGGCTACCGTCCTGGAGATAGCGGAGACCACGGAAAAGGCCTTGCAATTGACTTTATGGTCCCAGTAAGCTCAGCTCTTGGAGACCAAATTGCAGATTATGCTATCCAAAATATGGCTAGCCGTGGCATTAGCTACATCATCTGGAAACAACGTTTCTACGCACCATACCCAAGTAAATATGGACCGGCTTACACTTGGAATCCAATGCCAGACCGTGGTAGTATCACAGAAAACCACTATGACCACGTTCACGTATCTATGAATTAAGAATAATAAGAAGCTATACATTTAAAAGTGTAGCTTCTTTTTGTGTAAAATAGTATTGATAAGTGAAATAAAAACTAAAACATGTTAGAATGTAAGCGAATACAAAATCGTACTAACGCTTTTAAGCATAGAGAGAAAGGATGAAAAGAATGACAAACCGATTAAAAACTCCATTTGAGAAAACAAGAGATGATTTTGAACAGGAATTTTGCGGAGAAATTGTCGAACTCTTAATTTTTACCCTCCAAAATGTAAATGGGGCTGCTTCTTTAAAAGATGGTTGTAAAATGCCGTCCGTTCATTTTAAAGCTAGTGTCAATGTTGAAACTCAGGACTTCTCTGAACTTGAAGGACGTTTGGAATGGCTCCTGACTCCGGAAGAATTTAAAGAAAAACATTGGGGCTTTAGTTTTGAACCCTACAAAATTCATCATATCAAATGCCAAAAACGCCCCTTCATGGAGCTAGAGCCATATATGTCAGAAGTAGCTAATAACTGCTACCACTTGCTGGAATACCTAGATGACCAATCCTCAGACTCTAGGTTAGAGACCTTGATTGAAACCTATCAAAAACCGGTCATCATTCAAGACGATATTGGCGAATTCACCTTAAACAGAGCCTATTCTTGGTTTGAAGGATTTATCACTTACGAGGGTGGTAAGATTCATGCTATCTTTGCTGCGAGTGCAGATGAAAGTCTCCCTCCAAGTTCTTTTGATGATCTAAAGAAATTTATGGGAACTTTCCAAGTTCAAGATACTCGGATTAAAGACTATATTGTCAAAGAACTCTGGGAAACAGCTCAAGACTGGATAGATTCAGATGAAAATGATGTGGAGTTAACAGAAGAGTATTTTACCAACTCTCTTTCCTTGAGTGAACTATCGATCAACGAAGATGGAGAATTGACCCTCTACTATGATGATCGTGAAGAAATTTTTGCAGGCCATGCCATCGAAGTTGTCATTGATAAAGAGGGAGAAATCCTTCGAGCAGATTTGGTAGGTTAGTGCTGGATTTTATCTAGAATATAGAAATAATAGCCTTTTGCGATTGAAACCAAGAGGCTATTTTTCGTGAGTAAGCAAAATAATTGCATTTTTAATCTTTCTGCAATATACTTGATAAGTCAATAGTTGATAAATCAAGTTTACGCAGGGAGGTAGAAATGAAAAAAATTAACGACTTATTGTACCAGCTCCATTTAACAGATCAGACCATCACACAACTTTTTGAGAAACAGTTGGGAATTAGTTTGACCCGCTATCAAATCCTGCAATTTTTACTTCAAAAGTCACCCTGCAACCAGATTGCCGTTCAGGAGAAGTTGCAGATTGACCAGGCAGCCCTGACCCGTCATTTTAAGATACTGGAGTCAGAGGGCTATGTCAGTCGCAAGCGTAATCCGCTTAATCAACGAGAAGTCTTAGTTGAATTAACCCAAGAAGCCAAGAATCAACTCTTGGTCAATCCGCCTAAACATCACTTGCGAGTGAAGGAGCAGATGGAGAGCATCTTATCGACAGCCGAACAGAAAAAACTGACGACTTTACTGACGAAACTAGTATCAGGATTAGAAAAAATAGAATTTTAAGGAGAAAACGATGTCAATCATTACTACTATTTTAGCGACTATTGTTGCCCTCGAACATTTTTATATCTTTTATTTGGAGAGTATCGCAACCCAATCAGACGCAACCAGTCGAGTCTTTAATATGGAAATGGAAGAGTTGACTCGACCATCTGTAACCTCACTGTTCAAAAACCAAGGAATTTATAATGCCTTGATTGGGGTATTTCTTATTTACGGAATTTATTTCTCACATAGCTTAGAAATCGTAACAATCTTTGTTTTATTTGTCATAGGAGCAGCTACTTATGGTGCCTTAACAGCAGATAAAAAAATCATTCTCAAGCAAGGTGGACCGGCAATCTTAGCACTCTTGAGTATCCTTTTCTTGAAATAAAAACAACCAGCACTTTCCATAGAAGGTGCTGGTTTTAATCATTCACATTAAACTTTTCTCCGCTTGATTTCGAGTAATCTTTGATAAAAGAAGAATTGACTACTATAGATATAAGGGAAAGTAGGGATGCTCGCAATTCCGAAGCTGATCCAGATAAGGAGATACCAAGGAAGTAGCTGTAAATCAAGGACGAAGCGTTGGAACTTATAGCCTTTCATAAGGAAGCGACTGGTTTTGAGTACGCGGCTTGGCTTGGCAATCTCAATTGCAAGGGTATCACATAGGAGCAGCTCTACCTGGGAATAAGCGTAGTATTGTGGCAGATAGGCAATGGTTCCCAAAATCATCAGAAAGACGCTACCAAAGAAGTAGAGTGCAAAAGTGAGCAGAAAATGTTCGATATCTGAATTGGTGACGTCTACGGCTGGAAATTCGGGATGAAGTTCTACAAATTTACGAGCCATAGCGCTGCTATAAAAGAGCAAGTAGACACCAAAAAGATTAGGGATGCTCCACAAAAAGAGATAGAAACGCTTGAGCAAGAGAGTCAGAAAGGTCTGGGTGAAGAAGCGATTGTCAAGTAAGGACAGACTATCTTTAAAGGAAAGCTCTATCTCGGAAATTCTGTAAAGATTAATGGTTGTAAAGAGGGCGCCAGCTAGGATAATAGAACTTGTAAATCCGACTGCTAGAGGAAAGAGTGAAGACTGGATTAAGCTCATCAAAAAAGTAAAGAAGGATTGCTCAAGAATCCCCTCATCAAGTAAGGATAATGGACTTATAAAGCTGGATAGAATCAGGAAAATGCTTGGTAATAAAAAGACAAGCAATAGACGAGGATGTTCGGCTTGAAACTGTTTAGCTTGTTGACGAACTTCTTTTAAATCAATTTTTGGGTATTTCATTCTTTCATTATACCATAGTTCGTGACAGTTCCTGTTTTTTTTGATAGAATCATACAGTATGCCCTTGGGCACAAAGTAAGAACTGGGACTGTCTTTCCCAGCTTCGGAGGTAAAAAATGTCAGATTCACCAATCAAATATCGTTTGATTAAGAAAGAAAAACACACGGGAGCTCGTCTGGGTGAGATTATCACGCCACATGGAACTTTCCCAACTCCTATGTTTATGCCGGTTGGGACTCAAGCAACGGTTAAAACCCAATCGCCAGAAGAATTGAAAGAGATGGGGTCAGGGATTATTCTCTCTAATACCTATCACTTGTGGCTACGTCCTGGAGATGAACTCATTGCGCGTGCAGGTGGGCTTCATAAGTTCATGAACTGGGATCAGCCTATCTTGACAGATAGTGGAGGTTTCCAAGTATACTCTCTAGCGGATAGTCGTAACATCACAGAAGAAGGGGTAACGTTCAAGAACCACCTCAATGGTTCTAAAATGTTTCTATCGCCTGAAAAAGCCATCTCTATCCAAAACAATCTAGGGTCAGACATTATGATGTCCTTTGACGAATGTCCTCAATTTTATCAGCCTTATGATTATGTGAAGAAGTCAATCGAGCGTACCAGCCGTTGGGCTGAGCGTGGATTAAAAGCTCATCGTCGTCCACATGACCAAGGTTTGTTTGGGATTGTACAAGGTGCAGGATTTGAAGATCTTCGTCGTCAGTCAGCTCATGACCTTGTCAGCATGGACTTCCCAGGCTACTCTATCGGAGGGTTGGCAGTAGGTGAAACTCATGAAGAGATGAACGCAGTTTTGGACTTCACCACTCAACTCCTTCCTGAAAACAAACCTCGCTACTTGATGGGAGTGGGAGCGCCAGATAGCTTGATTGATGGGGTTATTCGTGGGGTCGATATGTTTGACTGTGTCTTGCCGACTCGTATCGCTCGTAACGGAACTTGTATGACTAGCCAAGGACGTTTGGTTGTCAAGAATGCCCAGTTTGCGGAGGACTTTACCCCGCTTGATCCTGAGTGCGATTGCTACACATGTAAGAACTACACCCGTGCCTACCTTCGTCACTTGCTCAAGGCTGACGAAACCTTTGGTATCCGCTTGACAAGTTACCATAACCTCTACTTCTTGCTCAATCTTATGAAGCAGGTTCGTCAGGCTATTATGGATGACAATCTCTTGGAATTCCGTGAGCATTTTGTTGAAAAATATGGCTACAATAAATCAGGTCGTAATTTCTAAGATTATCAATCTAAAGCTGAAATCCTAAGTTTTCTCTTAGGATTTTTCTTCTTTTTTTGATAAAATAAAGATAATATGGAATGAACATTAGATGGTTTTTTTACTACTCTAATGAACGGAGAATAAACTCGTATGCGTATTAAATGGTTTTCCTTGATCAGGATTACAGGCTTACTCTTGGTGCTTTTGTACCATTTCTTTCAGACGGTTTTTCCAGGAGGCTTCTTTGGGGTTGACGTCTTTTTCACCTTTTCGGGCTTTCTCATTACGTCACTCTTACTAGAGGAGTTCGGACAAAAGGGGCAAATTGATATCCTAGGATTTTTTAGAAGACGCTTCTATCGGATTTTTCCCCCAGTCGTCTTGATGATCCTGGTCGTTATGCCTTTTACTTTCTTGGTTCGACAGGATTATGTGGCAGGAATCGGTGGTCAGATTGCTGGTGTCCTTGGTTTTATGACTAACTTCTATGAAATGCTGACAGGAGGAAGTTATGAATCTCAATTTATCCCTCACCTCTTTGTTCACAACTGGAGTTTAGCGGTTGAAGTTCATTACTATATCTTGTGGGGCTTGGCAGTTTGGCTCATGTCTAAGCAAGCCAAAACAGGTGGGCAACTACGGGGAATGGTCTTTCTACTATCTTCAATTACCTTTGTTGTTAGCTTTCTTTCAATGTTTATTGGTAGCTTTATCGTTAGCTCATACTCAACGCTTTACTTTTCAAGTCTAACTCATGTTTATCCATTCTTTTTAGGAAGTGTGCTTGCGACCTTGATAGGAGTTCGTCATACGACACCTCTTCTCAAACGTTTGAATCAAACTCTAGACTTGAAACAGACCTTGCTAGTATTTGGGGCTGGTCTCGGAGTTTTACTCTTATTGACCTTCTTTGTGAAATTCAATTATCTCTTTGCCTACTTGCTTGGCTTCTTGTTGGCAAGTTTAGCTGCCCTTCTGATGATCGTTGCAGCACGAGTATTACATGAGAAAACTCCGACGATTGAAGAACCCAAGGTAATTAGCTTCTTAGCTGATACGAGCTATGCCGTTTATCTTTTCCACTGGCCGTTTTATATCATTTTCTCTCAGTTGATGAGCAACCTACCGGCAGTGATTCTCACCACTATCTTTTCTTATCTCTTTGCAAGTCTTTCTTTCTATGTGATTGAACCTTTCATTGCCGGGAAGAACACTAGCTTATTGCAAAGGGTAAAAGAAATTCCGCATATTCAACCAATCTTTGCGGGTAGCGTCGGTTTTCTTAGCTTGCTGACACTGATTGTGATGCTCATAGCTCCCCAAGTCGGTGCTTTTGAAACGGATTTGATGGTAAATGGCCTCAATCAAGCTCAAACCAATATTACCCGTACAAAAACCATGGCGGATCAAGCAGAAGCCAGTCGCTACAATATTGCTGAAGGTGTATCCATTATCGGAGATTCTGTAACCTTGCGCGCAACACCTGGACTTAAAGAGGTTCTACCAGACGCTCAGACAGATGGTCAAGTAAGCAGAAATACTAAGCAAGCCAATGCTATTATGCTCAACCACAGTCAGAATAAAGTCCTCCCTAAAATAGTTGTTATTGCTACTGGAGTGAATAACCCTGAGGATTATAAGGCTGATATCGATTCTTTGATAACAAATCTACCTAAGGGACATCAGCTTGTACTTGTGACACCTTATGAGGGTGATACAACTCAAGCAACTCAGCCTTATGTAGAACAGTATGCTAGCTATGTGCGTGAAGTAGCTCAAAAGTATCCTTACATTGAGGTTGCAGACTGGAATCAGGTGTCTAAAGATCATCCAGACATCTGGAAAGGAACGGACCAGGTTCACTTTGGAAATGATAATACCAAACTAGAAGAGGGTGCTAAGCTCTACGCAGAAACGATAGCATCAGCTATCAAAGCCTTGGCAGATAAGCCTGTGAAGTCAAAATAATATTTAAAAAGTAGAGATGACCTTTCTCTACTTTTTCTTTTTAGAAAGTATTTCTTAGAAGCTCAATTATTCTCTAAGTTTATCTCTCTTCCCTTTGCCAATATCCTCTTGCTCTAGATTATTAGGTCTTTGAGCAGTTTGGTCAAACTATAACTAATTTCTAGTTCTGTAGTTTTTATGGCGCAACACGTCTTGATTGGGAAAAACTTGCCAAATTGTCAGAATTATGAGAAAATAGGTGCAGTTTACAAATGGAGGGAATGCAATGAGAGAAGATATCAAAATCAATGATCGTGCTCTAGCATTAGGAGAACAAATCATTGAAAAGCTAGAAAAGGTTTACGATACAGATGTGGAACTAGATGTCTATAATCTTGGCTTGATTTACGAGATTCATTTGGACGAGGCTGGTCTTTGTACAATTGTCATGACCTTCACCGATACAGCCTGTGACTGTGCAGAAAGTTTACCTATTGAAATTGTGGCAGGTCTGAAACAGATTGAAGGAATTGAGGATGTCAGGGTTGAAGTTACCTGGTCACCTGCCTGGAAGATTACACGCATCAGTCGCTATGGACGTATAGCACTTGGACTACCACCGCGCTAAAAAACAACGTCGTCCCACCTCCGCACAGTTGAGTAGGGCTGTAAAAGCTGATGAAATCAGCGTAGTAGAGCCCACTCAACCACTGCGTCTTGCTCGACAATCCAAAGACAATTGAGAGGCTAGGACTTTTGTCCCAGGCTCCTTTTTGTTATTAGATTCCTCTAACTGCAAAATAGTGTCCGCTTGGATTTGCAAAGTTAAAGTTAGGGAAAAGTTGAGTATTGATCGAACTAGTGGTATCAGTCACTGTAGCTAGGCGTTGATGAAGACCGTGAAGATCTGCTGACTCAAAGAGTAGGCTGGGTTTCATATCGACTACCTCTGGTGATACTTGACGAATAAAATTCTTAACATAGACAGTAAAAGTCAGTGTGAGGTCTCATCTCAAAAGTTTCAAACCCCAGGATTCCAGAGTGGTTCACAATTTCAAAACCGAAAGCAGACCAAAAGTCTCTCAGCTGATACATCATCTATCTAGAGCATAATTCCTGTATTTTGTGAAAACATCATTTCTTCTTTATAATCATAGTTAGAGCAAAGATTTTATAACATTCTATGAGAAAATACAAATAACTAGAAAAAGCAGTCATTTAGCGACTGCTTATTTTCTAGTTATTTTTTACCAGATTGTTCCATATTCCAGAAATCTGTAACGGCACCACGTGATGCAGAAGATACGGTATGGGCATACTTACCAAGGACACCACGGCTATAGAGTGGTGGCAAGGTTGTTTCTGCCTTGCGTTTTTCAAGCTCTTCATCGGAAACGGCCATGGAAATTTCTTTCGTATCTTGGTCAACCGTAACGATATCTCCTGTACGAAGGTAAGCAATTGGTCCGCCATCCTGAGCTTCAGGAGCGATATGTCCAACAACCAATCCATAAGTACCACCAGAGAAGCGTCCGTCTGTCAAGAGGGCAACCTTGTCTCCTTGTCCCTTACCAACGATCATTGATGAAAGTGATAGCATCTCAGGCATACCAGGACCACCCTTAGGTCCAACGAAACGAACAACGACAACATCGCCATCAACGATTTCATCTGACAAGACAGCTTGGATAGCATCTTCTTCTGAGTCAAAGACCTTGGCTGGACCAACGTGACGACGAACCTTAACACCTGACACCTTGGCAACCGCACCGTCAGGAGCAAGATTACCGTTCAAGATGATAAGCGGACCGTCCGCACGTTTAGGATTTTCAAGTGGCATGATGACTTTTTGACCTGGTGTGAGGTCTGCAAAGTCAGCTAAGTTTTCAGCGACAGTTTTACCAGTACATGTGATACGGTCTCCGTGAAGGAATCCATTTGCCAGCAAGTACTTCATAACTGCAGGCACACCACCAACTTCGTAGAGATCTTGGAAGACATACTGACCAGAAGGTTTCAAGTCGGCTAAGTGAGGCACACGTTCTTGGATTGTATTGAAGTCCTCAAGTGACAAGTCAACGTTAGCTGCGTGGGCAATGGCGAGCAAGTGAAGAGTAGCATTTGTAGAACCACCTAGAGCCATTGTCACTGTAATGGCATCTTCAAAGGCTTCACGAGTCAAGATATCAGACGGTTTGAGACCGAGTTCAAGCATCTTAACTACAGCACGTCCAGCTGCTTCAATGTCTTCTTTCTTATCAGCAGATTCTGCTGGGTGAGAAGAAGAACCTGGCAAGCTCATCCCCAAAACTTCGATAGCAGTTGCCATGGTGTTGGCAGTGTACATACCACCGCAACCACCAGGTCCAGGACAGGCATTACATTCCAGACGTTTCACGTCCTCAGCTGTCATATCACCGTGGTTCCATTTACCGATTCCTTCAAATACAGAAACCAAGTCGATGTCTTTGCCATCTAGTTTTCCAGGGGCGATAGTACCACCGTAAGCAAAAATAGCTGGGATATCCATATTGGCAATGGCAATCATAGAACCAGGCATGTTCTTGTCACAACCTCCGATAGCCACAAAGGCATCCACGTTGTGACCGCCCATAGCAGCTTCGATAGAATCCGCGATGATATCACGTGACGTTAGGGAGAAGCGCATACCAGGCGTTCCCATGGCAATCCCATCAGCTACAGTAATGGTTCCAAATTGAACCGGCCAAGCACCAGCAGATTTGACACCTTCTTTAGCTAATTTCCCAAAGTCATGCAAGTGGATATTACATGGTGTGTTTTCTGCCCAAGTCGAAATGACTCCCACAATCGGTGTTTCAAAGTCCTTATCTGTCATACCAGTCGCACGAAGCATGGCACGGTTTGGTGATTTAACCATGCTGTCATAAATGCTACTGCGGTGACGTTTATCTAATTCTGTCATTAAGTTCCCTCCCATTTCAGTTCTTACCATTATAGCACATTTTAAAAACAATGAACAGAAGAAAATTCTTGAATTTTCAGACAATTCAAACCATTGAAATCTTCTTAAAAAAGATTGCATTTATTTCTTGACTTTATAAATTAAAGTGATATCATTTAGATATCAAATACAGGAGGTCATTCTGATGACTGAAAAACTAATCAATTCAAAACCAAATGGTGTAGTAGCATTGATTCTCATTGAGTTGGCACTCGTACTTGGTTTCTTTATATTTATCATGGGTGCTGGTTCAGAAAACATTTTTGGAATTATTATCGGGCTTTTATTAATCTTAATTTCAGCTCTAGCTCATGCTGGTTTAAAAGTTGTCAAACCTCAGGAAGCACTGGTTTTGACCCTCTTTGGTAACTATACAGGTACCATCAAAGAACCTGGCTTTTACTTTGTCAATCCCTTCAGTATAGCGGTCAATCCTGCAAACCACACTCGACTTGGTCAAAGTGGTGATGTTAGCACAAAATCTCCTTTTTCAGGGATGAAATCATCAAATGGCAATGATGTAAACATTGAGATTGGCAAGAAACAGATTTCTCTCAAAGTTATGACTTTGAGTAATTCTCGTCAAAAGATTAACGATTGCTTAGGTAACCCTGTTGAAATCGGCATCGCGGTAACTTGGAGAGTTGTCGATACAGCTAAAGCAGTTTTCAACGTTGATAACTACAAAGAATACCTTTCATTGCAGTGTGATAGCGCCCTTCGTAATATTGTTCGCATCTATCCTTACGATGTGTCTCCGAATGTGGATACTACAGGTGATGGGCAAGCCGATGAAGGAAGCCTCCGCGGTTCTAGTGAGATTGTAGCTAAACGTATTCGTGAAGAAATCCAAAGTCGTGTAGAGGATGCTGGTTTGGAAATTCTTGAGGCACGAATCACTTATCTAGCTTATGCACCAGAAATTGCTGCTGTCATGCTTCAACGTCAACAAGCATCTGCTATTATCGATGCACGCAAGATGATTGTAGACGGCGCTGTAGGAATGGTTGAAATGGCACTGGAACGTCTCAATGAAGGAGAGTTGGTTGAACTAGATGAAGAGCGTAAAGCAGCGATGGTTTCAAATCTCCTAGTCGTTCTCTGTGGCAATCATGATGCACAACCAATTGTCAACACAGGAAGCCTTTATTAGAAATGGCAGAAGCTAAAAAAAAGCAAATTCCCCTTCGACTCTCGAATAAGTTATATGCTGCACTCGCATCATGGGCAGAAGATGACTTCCGATCAGTTAACGGGCAAATTGAATATCTTCTCACCGAATGCGTCAAACAACGGAAAAAAGACGGAAAATACGTCTCAGAAACCATTGATGAACCATTCGAGATTGATATTTAGTCTATTTTCCTATCCAGAAAATTGGATAGGAAAATTTTTTTATCTTTTTTTGTCAAGTAACTTTACTTTACAAAAAAGTTTTGATATACTATTAAAGTTGATGAAAATCAAACCTAACTGAATTATATCTTAAAAGGAGAAATCAAAATGGCAGTACCTGCACGTCGCACTTCAAAAGCGAAGAAAAACAAACGTCGTACACACTACAAAGTAACAGCTCCATCTGTAAAC
>NZ_JAWERU010000009.1:0-43468 GCF_032481935.1 Streptococcus sp. | reverse complement strand
AAAGGCGGTGTCTTAACCCCTTGACCAACGGACCGGAGTTGTTATTTTCAACTCTTACTATTATACCGACTTTTCGTACTTTGTCAACACCTTTTTTAACTTTTTTTCATTTCTCCTGAATTAATCCCTTCAGCTCTCTGAGAAGGGCTTTGTGGCCTTTAAATCGTTCGTCTGCTTTCTTACAATAATTCTTTTTTATGAAGCACATATCATTTTTTGAAAACATTTCTTCATATTACTCAAGTAACTGTTCCATTCTTATTTTCAGAAAATTTGAATCATTTCTTCTAAGAGAGCATTGACATAGGTGAACTTGTATTTTGTTTTCTATATATCGAAATCTTTGATTTAAATTCGAGTTCCCTCAATTTTAAAAAAAAAAACAGAGAAAACTTGCGCTTCCTCTGTTTATAGTATTTAAGATAATTAATTTTCTTCACTCATTTTTGATTTTACTTCGTCATAAGATAGTGCATGTGATTCCTCTTCTACTGTTTCAGGCATCTTTCCTGTTTCGTATAGAGATTTAATTTGTGTACTATCCAATGTTTCGTATTTCAATAATGCTTCTGCAATTAGCTTGTGAGTTTCACGATTTGACTGGATAATTTCAGCAGCTTTGTTTCGTGCTTCATTCAACAATGAACGAACTTCTTCGTCAATTTCATAAGCTGTTTGTTCTGAAATTGATTTTTGAGGGCTTTGTGCACCAAACATGGCATGATTTCCTTCATATTGTACTGGACCAAGTTTTTCACTCATACCATACTCTGTAACCATTGCACGCGCCATCTGAGTAGCTTGTTCGAAGTCATTAGATGCTCCAGTTGTTTGGACGTTAAAGATAATCTCTTCAGCTACACGTCCACCCATTAAGCCAGCTAATTGCTCTTTCATATCTTCTTTAGATAGAAGCATTTGGTCTTCTTTAGGAAGTGCGATCATATATCCGCCTGCACGTCCACGTGGTACTATGGTAACTTTATGAACAACACGAGCATTTGACAATACTAGACCGACAATGGTGTGTCCTGCCTCATGGTAGGCAACCAACTCACGTTCTTTTTGTGAAACTGTCTTGTCTTTCTTAGATGGTCCAGCGATGACACGATCTTCTGCCTCATCAATATCAGAAGCATCAATCACTGATTTATTACGACGAGCTGCAACTAAAGCTGCTTCGTTCAATACATTTTCCAAATCGGCACCAACAAAACCTGGAGTTTGTTGTGCTACCAATTTCAAATCTACATCTTCAGCTAAAGGTTTATTTCTAGCATGGACTTTCAAGATTGCTTCGCGACCCTTAACATCAGGACGACCAACTAATACTTTTCTATCAAAACGGCCTGGACGAAGTAGGGCCGGATCAAGAACATCTGAACGGTTTGTTGCCGCAATGACAATAATTCCTTCATTTCCTTCAAAACCATCCATTTCAATCAAGAGTTGGTTTAAGGTTTGTTCTCGTTCATCATTACCTCCACCTAAACCGACACCACGTTGTCGACCAACGGCATCAATTTCATCAATGAAGATAATAGCTGGTGCTGCTTTTTTTGCATCCTCAAAGAGAGAACGTACACGGCTCGCACCGACACCGACGAACATTTCTACAAAGTCAGAACCTGAAATACTAAAGAATGGTACACCAGCTTCTCCTGCGACTGCTTTAGCAAGTAATGTTTTACCAGTTCCCGGAGGCCCCTCTAAGAGAACACCAGCTGGAATCCGGGCACCCAATTTTGTAAATCGTTTTGGATCTTTTAAGAATTCAACAACTTCAACAAGTTCTTGTTTCTCTTCTTCTGCGCCTGCGACATCTGAAAAGCGAACTTTAATATCCTCTTTGTTAGCAGCCTTAGCTTTACTACGTCCAAAGCTCATTGGATTACGTCCGCTATTTCCGCCCATATTTCCCATCATAGAGAAGAGGAAGAAGAATAAGATAGCAAATGGTACTACTGAAACCAGGATGTTAATCCACATACCACTTGAGCTTTCGTGTTTCACTTCAATTTCTGTTTGATGTTCACTTGCTAACTTTTGCAAATCCGTTACAGTTGTATCTGATGGGAGGATAATACTTGTAAATTTCTCTACTTTTGTAGCAGATGGTGTAAAAAATTGAATTCCCGTTTCCTGTTTCTCTGTCTTAGCAGTTTTGTAGACACCAGACACTTCAATAACACTACCACTTGGTTGGTAGGTTATTTCTTTTACATTGTCGTTAGTGATTTCCTGAACCAATTCTGAATACTTAATTTGTTGACTATGACCAGCGGATCTGCCAGCAAAAAAGTACTGGAATCCTGTCACTAGCAAGAAAATCATCAACAAATAAAGAAATGGATTTTTTATGAAACCATTATTTTGTTTTTGCATTCAAACACTTACCCTTCTATTTTGAGTAAACTTCCTCTTTCAATACACCTACATAAGGAAGGTTACGATAGTTTTCATTATAGTCTAAACCGTAGCCTACAACAAATTCATTTGGAATTGTAAAACATGTATAATCTGCTTCGATTTCTACTGTACGACCTTCTGGTTTATCAAGCATGGTGACAATCTTAACAGAAGCTGCTTCTCTTGCAGTAAACATTTCTCTCAAACTCTTCAAGGTTTGACCAGTATCAATGATATCTTCTACAAAGACAACATGTCGACCTTTAATATCTTGAGTTACGTCTTGTTTAATATTAATGACACCACTACTTACAGTCCCACCATGATAGCTAGAGACCATCATAAAGTCCATTTCAAGATGTGTATCAATATATTTCACCAATTCTGCCATAAAAGGAATAGAACCTTTTAGAATTCCAACTAAAATCGGATTTTTTCCCTCATAATCTTTTGTCAACTGAGCACCCAATTTTTTAGCTGCTTCTGTAATTTCATCTTGTGAAATCAAAATTTTCTTGATATCTTTTTCTAACATGATTTTACCTATCTATTTTTTCTATATAAAGTACAGTGTTCATTATATCATTTTTCATTTTTTTACTCAAATCACTGATTTCAATTCCTAAAACTGAACAAATTTTTCCAAATTGCTCAATGATAATAGCTTTTTCTCGTTTTTCTTTAGGAATTTTTAAATCAATAAAAAGTCGTCTTAGTTTTTTACGATGACCATTTTTTATCAAATAATCACCGGGATGTCGATGCCGTAAAATCAACGATGTTTCACGAGAAACATTTATCTTTTGAACATTTTCCCCTTTTAGAGGGATTCCAAATGAAAATAAATAACCTTCATAATGAACTTGATTTTGATAGTCTAACACACAATCACTACTTTTTTCATCAGACTTTGGTCTGATTTTACAAATTTTAAAGTGTTGGTATTTTTTTACAAGTTCATAACCATTTTTTAAACGATGACGATATTGACTCTTGGTTCTTAAAATATGATGGACCTGTTGGAATTGTTCTCTTGTTACATTTAAATCAGCAAAACAACTAAGGTATTGTTGTAGTAAAACTCGCTGTGTTGCTTCACTAAAAGATAAAAACTGAGTTAAATCTTCCACATTGACTGTTTGAGATAATTCAGTCAGAGCAATTTGATAGTCAAATACTTCTTTTCCAAACTCTAAAAACGCTCTCTTTAGCTGAATATTTTCTTTTTCCAGTTGTGGTAAGTAAATATTACGAACTCGATTGCGAAAATAATGATTTTCTTTATTCGTCCTATCTTCAAAATGCTCAACTTCAGTAAAATCCTTCTTATAAAAAGACAGTAAAGGACGAATTAATTCTCCCTTATCAAACGTTTGTCTCTCTTTTATAGCTGATAAATGTTGTAGTCTAACACCTCGAATCAATCGCATTAAAATCGTCTCAGCCTGATCATCTGCATGATGAGCTGTTACAAGGGCTGTAGAGGAAGTTTTCTCCATTACTTCTCTAAAAAAATCATAGCGAAATTGACGAGCATTTGCTTCTGAAAAATCTCCAGTAAAATGAGCTACGTAAATTGGAACTCCAACTTGTTCAGCTAGTTTTCTTAATTCAATTTCTTCATCATCTGATTCTGGTCGTTGTTTATGGTTCACATGAGCTAAAAACAAATCAATCCCAAGTTCTTTTTGGTAAGTTGAAAGGAGATGAAAAAGAAACATCGAATCCAATCCACCAGACAAGGCTAGTACAACTCGTGAATGATCTTTAAAATAACCTTTTTCTAGAAAATGATTTAAAAAATCTTGGTCTCTCATTTTAGGACCTCATAGACATCCTTAGAAATTTTAGAAATGGTATCATAATCAGAATTTTTGGTAAAGATTGAAATGATGAAAGGAGAATCTGTATAGACTATTCCTACATCGTGTTTAAATTCATCTGCATCCCCAATTTTATGGGCTACCTTAGCAGAAATATTCTTAGCAATCCTCTGATTATCAAAAGCTGTTTGCGATAGAGATTCTAAAACAAAACCATTCTGATTATAAATAGATTCCATAACTTGACCAGCCATTCTAGCTGAAGCCAACTTATCTGTCACATCCCACTCTTCACCTGCGATAGTAGCCATTTCTTTTTTAAAAGCTTCATCTGATTTATTCGTAATATAATAAGCAAGAATATTATGAGCTACATTGTCAGATTCTTTCGCTGTCTTTGTAATTAAATCTTTGAGAGTGTACTCTTTATCGTCCGCTGTTTTAGGGAGGCTTCCACTTCCTTCGGGTTTATAAGAACCAGGGAAATCATTTACTTCAGAAACGTACTTCAATTTCGTGTCAAGTTGGTAATCACCTTGATTGATTTTTTCTTGAACATAATAAAGATAAGGCAATTTCATAACACTAGCAGAGTACATTTTTTGATCTTCGTTAATCCCAGCTTCCTTACCCGTGCTTAATTGTTTAACATAAATAGAAAATTGTTCATTTTGATAATTCGCAGATAACAACTCTTGTACTTTCTGGATACGATTGTCATCATTGGAAATGTAATCCGTCGAAACCCAACCAATTTGTTTGATATGTAAGAATTCACGACCTTCAGCAAAAATAGACATATCTGCTTCAACCTCTTGATAAGCTGCTAAAGTAGACTTTAATTCTTGTTGATCATAAGGACTATTATAAACGACAAATTCTGGTTCTAACCATACTCGTTTAGAAAAATCGTTGACAATTGAACTATCGTATAAAAGTCGTTTATCAGCCATCACAAATTGATTATTTGACAATTTAAACACAGGCTGTCCTTGTTTATTTAATCTCCATTCTAAAACAGATAATGTTGTATCTGCATTGACTTTTCCTGATTCTTTAATCAAATCTTCTGTAGAATAAACAGACGTTTCACCATAAAATTTTGGAGATTCTATAACATCTTGATAGTAAAAATGATACGAAGCGTGGGTTAAGGAATAAACTTCTTGGTTTGGAATGATAACTGGATTCTCAGTGCTTACTACTTGGACACTTTTTAAAAAAATAGGAAGTAGTAATATCACTAAAAATTTACGCATTCTTTTTTTCCTCTTCTTCTTGTAGCCGTAACAGATGATTTTTTTGAGCTAACTCTTCTAATTTTTCATCTGATTGACTTAAAAACTTTTCTACAATATCTAATAAATTTTCCATTTTACATTACCTAGGAAGTAAGTCCGGAATAGTATAAACTTCCTCCCATGATTTTGAATAGTAATATTTTGCACGCAAATACTTGGCTGCGTATGTTTCATCCTTTAATTTGGTTGCAAGATTTGATTCTTTATCTTTTTCATCGCTCAATTCTTGATACTGTTTTTTCAGATCGGCTAACTGTTGGCGACGTTCGAGTAGTTGCTGATAACTTTGAGTCAAATTATAGGTTGGTAGGATGAACAACAACATAATCAAAATCAAAACCCAGCCCATAAAACGATTTCGTCTTTGTCGTTCTTCCATCAAGTATTTACGACGTTGGTGTTCATTTTGAATAAAAGAATTATTCATTTGTACAATTTTTTTATACATCGTTTTCTACCCTTGTTTCGCTGATAATTTCATACATACCTGCAGCATCTTCTTTTTTAGTGCTATCTTTCATTTCCAGCACCTTTACAAGTAACAATTTATTTCCAAAGCGAATTTCAACCTGATCATTGAGTTTTAAATCTGTTGAACTTTTAGCAAGTATTCCATTTACCTTGATTCGCCCTTTATCTGCAACTTCTTTAGCCACTGTACGACGCTTAATAATTCTTGATACTTTTAAATATTTATCTAATCTCATTTTTATTACCTCAAATTATTATTGTACCATTTTTCTACCTTTTATAGAAGAAAAAAGATAACTCCTAATGTGACTCTTTTGAATCTTTTATGTTTGCTAATGATTCTCCAAAAGTTAAAAGACCTTCTAAAATCTCATAATCCTTTTTATTACGAATATCAAAAACAACTTCGATTAAACCTTGATTTTCTGAAATATTAGCCTTCAAACTTGTCTGAGATAGAGCCTGGAAATAATCTTGTGTTAAAAATAGTTGCTGCGAAATTTTTTCAAATTGAATGACAAGTTTATTATTTTTTCTTTCAACACGATTGACAAACACTTTATCAAGATATGCTTTAGCTAATCCAATTTCTAAAAGGTAAGCAACCACATCTGGATATTCTCCAAAACGATCGATCAACTCATCTTGTAATTCTTCATAGTTGACACGATCGTCAATCTGACGAATTCTCTTGTAAATTTCAATTTTATGTCGTTCATCTGAAATATACTCATCTGGAAGATAAGCATCAATTTGTAGAATTAACTCAGCATTTCCTTTTTCACGCTTTTTGTCAGTTCCATTTTTCTTAGCAATTGCTTCTTCTAACAACTGAGAGTACAACTCAAAACCAACAGAATCAATAAATCCAGACTGAGAGCTTCCTAAAAGATTCCCAGCTCCACGAATGGATAAATCACGCATAGCAATTTTGAAACCAGAACCCAGTTCAGTAAAACCTTTGATAGCTTCTAATCTCTTCTCAGAAACTTCTGTCAAAGTTTTATCTGGACGATACATGAGATAGGCATAAGCAATTCGATTACTACGACCAACACGACCTCTTAATTGATACAAGGTTGACAATCCCATATGATCTGCATTTTCTATAAACAAGGTATTAGCATTTGGAATGTCTACACCTGTTTCAATGATTGTTGTAGTCACTAAAATATCATATTGTCCTTCAATGAAATCAAGAAGTGTATTTTCTAAGCGAATTTCACTCATTTGACCATGGACAAATCCAATAGAAGCTTCTGGAATCAGTTCTTGTAACTCTGAAACCTTCTTTTCAATAGTGTCAACTTTGTTGTAAAGATAGTAAACTTGACCACCACGATCCATTTCTCTCAATACAGCATCACGAATGACACGATCATTCTGTTCAAGGACATAGGTTTGTACAGGATATCGATTGGTTGGAGGAGTTTCGATGACTGATAAATCTCGGATACCTAGCATAGACATATGAAGAGTTCGAGGAATTGGTGTAGCTGTCAAGGTTAAGACATCAACCTTCTTTTTTAATTCCTTCAAAGCTTCCTTATGCTTAACACCAAAACGTTGCTCTTCATCAATAATCATCAACCCCAAATCAGCAAACTCAACATCTTTAGACAAGACTCTATGGGTCCCTATCAAGATGTCTACTTGACCTTTTTTTAATTTCTCAAGTGTTTCAGTCTGTTCTTTTTTACTTCTGAAACGACTCAAAACATCTACGTTGACAGCAAATTGTTCAAATCTTTCCTTGAAATTACTGTAATGTTGCTGAGCAAGAACGGTTGTTGGCACTAAAACGACAACCTGTTTATGATCATTGACAGCCTTAAATGCAGCTCGCATAGCTACTTCTGTCTTACCAAATCCAACATCTCCAACTAAAAGTCGGTCCATCGGTTGAGAAGCCTGCATATCTTTCTTAATCTCTTCGATACTTCTAAGTTGGTCCTCAGTCTCTACATATGGGAATGCTTCGTCAAAAGCGTTTTGGTCTTCATCATCTTTTGAAAATGCAAAACCTTTAAGTTGACTTCTCTCTGCATATAACTTAATTAAATCATCTGCAATATCTTCAACTTGACTCTTTACTTTTTGCTTCGCTTTTTTAAAACGTCCATCGTTTAATTTGTTTAACTTTGGAGCCTTACCATCACTAGAAACATACTTAGAAAGAGTCTGTATCTGCTCCACAGGGATGGAAATACGGTCCCCATTTTGATATAGAACACTTACGTAGTCTCGATGAATCCCTTTGATTTCAATCGTTTCAATCCCTAAATATTGACCAATACCATGAATTTGGTGAACAACATAGTCTCCTTTTTGAAGTTCATTATAATCCTTTAATCGCTCAGCGTTACTGATATTTTGTCTTCGATATTTCCGTTTAATCTTCTTTTTAAAAATTTCATATTCAGTGATAAATACAAGATTTTCATCTACAAAATGAAAGCCATGTCGCAGATTTCCTTCAATAAGATTGACAGTTCCTTTACAGATTTCACTTTCATTACTATTATCAATTTTAATATCGTATTCATCAAGAATCGTTGACAGTTTCTTTAGTTCAGTTTTGCTACTTGATTGAAGAACAATCGTATACTTTAATTTTTTGTAACGTTCAATTTCTTCTTTCAGAAAAGAAAACTGATTAAAGAACTCTTGCATAGGATATTGATTGAACTGGTACAGATTATTAAATTTCAAATTTCCAAGCCCTTTTTGAAAATTTGAAAAGAAACTCGCTGGTACATATTTTTTAAACTGACTTTCTACATCAGCAAAATATTGTAAACTTGATACTGCTTTACTATTATGTAAATCTTCTGTAAAGTAGCTAGCTGTTTCCTTATCAAAAGCATCGTACTGGTTCATGATTTTTTGAAAATCATCAAATATAACAGGAACTTGATTCAAATAGTCTATCAAGGTCCACTGTTTTTTATAAAATACAGACAAAAACTTGCGAATATCTGCATGAAGAACTTGCTCTTTCGTACAACTAAAAACTTCTTCTAGGTAAGACTTTAAAGTTGGAGAAAGTGCCTTATCAATCTCATGTTCTAAAAATTTCTGACCACGATGATAATCTTCATTCGTTAACAAAATATCACTAGCTGGATAGATTAGTACTTGAGTTTTACTATCTTTTGATAATTGAGTTTCTGTATCAAATTCTCTAATGCCATCAATCTCATCACCGAAAAATTCAATCCGATAAGGACAAATTTGAGAGGTTTCAAATATATCTAGAATATCTCCACGAAGGCTAAATTCTCCCTGACTTTGAACTTGTGTAACTTTCTTATAACCAAGAGAAATCAAGTGATTTTTTAATTCTCTTTGTTCGCATTCTTGCCCCACTTGAAGTTCTAAGATACTATCATCAAAAACTTGAGGATTCGGCAAGAATACTCGACTAGCTGCGACGTTACAAACTAAAATCCCTCTTTGAGACTCATCTCTTAGAAAACGTAAAGCTTCAACCCGAGAAAAAATCTTTTCCTGAGATGATACCAAAAATTCAACCATTGGTGAATCATCTACTAGAAATGGATAAACCAGATCAGAACCTAATATGGAGATTAGATCATTAATCAGACGCTCAGCCTCTCCATATGTTGAGGTCATCACTAAAACCTTATCCTGACTCTTCAGACTGCTAGCAATCGCTAACGATTTTGCTGAGCCAGAAAGACCTAGCAATAATTGTCTTTGTTTCTGTGGTAAGTTCTCATGCCAAGATAGAATTTGTTTATTCTCTAAAAAGAAATCGATTAATGCCATTTCCTTACCCATTATATTTCTGCATCGTCTTTTCAAAGTTTTTTTCTTGTAAATAATAATTTACAGCATCGTCAACCTTGTCAATTGACTGTAAAATACCAATATAATCTTCTTGATCAAACTTACTCAAAACATGGTTAACAACAGACATTCCTTTTTTAGGTCTTCCAATGCCAATCTTTACACGATTGAAAACCTGTGTACCAATATGTTGAATAATCGACTTAATTCCATTATGACCACCAGCTGATCCTTTAGCACGAAGACGAATTTTTCCGACTTCCATGTCAAGATCATCGTAAATAATCAGTAAATCTTCAATATCTAAACCATAGTAGGTTAACAATGCATGAACAGCTTTTCCACTTTCATTCATAAAAGTCGTCGGTTTCACCAGATAAATTTTTTCACCGTTAAGAAAAAATGAGGCTAACTCAGCTTGGAATATCTTATCGTGTTTAAAGGTAACATTTTGTTTTTTGGCTAGTTGGTCAATCAGCATAAAGCCAACATTGTGTTTGGTTTCAAAATATTTATCTCCTGGATTTCCCAATCCTACAAGTAATTTTGTCATTTAAATTTCCTTTCAAAAGCCAAAAGGGTTGGAATTTTTTTCCAACCTAATTGACATTATTTTAAATATTTATTAAACGTTAAAGCGGAATTCCATAATATCGCCATCTTGCACGACATATTCTTTTCCTTCTTCACGCAAACGTCCTGCTTCTTTTACAGCCTTTTCAGAGCCGTATTTTACCAAATCGTCATAAGACATAGTCACTGCACGAATAAAACCTTTTTCGAAATCAGAGTGGATGATACCAGCTGCTTGAGGAGCTTTCATGCCACGTTTAAAGGTCCAAGCACGAACTTCTTTTTCACCGGCTGTGAAGTAAGTTCCAAGTCCTAACAAATGATATGCTGCACGAGTCAACTTATCCACACCTGATTCTGTCAAACCAATGGCTTCAAGAAACTCTTTTTTATCTTCATCGTCTAACTCAGAAATTTCTTCTTCAGCACGCGCCGAGATAACCACTACCTCTGCATTTTCTGTTGCTGCGAATTCACGAATTTGTTTCACATAATCGATAGATTCTGGATCTCCAACGACATCCTCATCAACGTTAGCTACATAAAGAACTGGTTTCGTGGTCAAAAGGAAGAGTCCTTTAACAACTTTTTGTTCTTCATCTGTGAATTCAATGGTACGAGCTGATTTTCCATCTTCAAGAACAGGTTTAATCTTTTGAAGAACATTAAATTCTGCAACTGATTCCTTATCTTTTTGCGTACGTGCCATTTTTTCTACACGCGCATAGCGTTTATTGACTGATTCTAAATCAGCAAGAATCAACTCTAGGTTAATGGTATCAATATCTGCTAGCGGATCCACAAAGGCATCTTCACGACCTTGTTCACGCATGACATTTTCATCATCAAAGGCACGAACCACATGAACAATCGCATCAACTTCACGGATGTTGGCCAAGAATTTATTCCCAAGACCTTCTCCTCTTGATGCTCCTTTTACAATACCTGCAATATCTGTAAACTCAAAGGTTGTTGGAACTGTCTTTTTAGGAGTAATCATTTCCGTCAATTTTTGGAGGCGTTCATCTGGAACTTCTACCATTCCAACGTTTGGATCAATGGTCGCAAAAGGATAGTTTGCAGCCTCTGCTCCTGCTTTTGTAATTGCATTAAATAGGGTTGATTTACCAACGTTTGGTAAACCTACAATACCTGCTGTTAAAGCCATAATTTCTCATTCTCCGTTCACATTTCAATCTTCAATATTATAACACAAAAAGGGAAAACTTGCTAACCCTCTTACTATGGGGTTCCTAGTCGATGATTTTGTTCATTTTTCTTTCAAAATCATAGCGACTCATCATGACCACATGATCACAATTGCTACATTTTATTTTGATATCTGCTCCAACACGGGTAATTTCCCAGCGATTTGCCTTTTTGCCTGTTGACTTAATCGTACAAGCATGAGGTTTTTTCATTTCAACAAAATTTCCAACTTGATACATAGTTAGTCTCCTTTTTCTTTTTCGATTATATCATAAAAGAGGCGAGCTAGGCTCAACCTCTTTCCATTAATTTGTACGAACTGGTGTGATGAGCTGCATGAAATCTTCATCTGTATCAGCTGGAACCAGAGTAAATGGACGAACTGCTGAAATAAAGCTGATTGTAACTTTTTCGCTATTCAAAGCTTTTAGTGCTTCAATCAAATAAGTTGGGTTGAAACTAATTGTCAAATCAGCACCACTTACATTTTCAGTATCAATTTCTTCGTTTACTTTCCCTACTTCTGGAGAATGAACATGGGCACTTACAACTCCTTCTTTGATTTCTAATTTAACAGTACCATTTTGTGTCGCACTTGATAATAGGCGAGCACGTTCCATAGACTGGCGTAGTTTAGCAACATCAAAAGTCACTGTTGTATTGAAATCTGTTGGAATCAATCGATCGGTATCTGGATAATTTCCTTCTAAAAGACGTGTGTAGAAGCTAATATTTTCACTTCTAAAGAGAATTTGATTATTGGCGAAGAAAATCTCTACTGTTTCGATATCATCCGTAAAAACAGCTGAAAATTCGCGTAGCGAACGACTTGGGATGACAACATCAAAATCATCGCTATTTTTTTCAAGAGTCAATTTCTTCTGACTGAGACGGTGAGAGTCTGTCGCAACTGTTTTTAATTCTTTGTGGTTGCTTAAAACAAAGTGGACACCTGTCAAAATAGGACGGCTTTCTTGGGTACTAGCTGCAAAAGCTGTTTCATTGATAATCTTTTTAAGAAGTTTTGTTTCAAGAACTAAAGGATTGCTTGCAGAAATTTCCTGAATACGTGGATATTGCTCACTATCTTTTCCTTTAAGAGTAATCTCTGATTTTCCACTAGTTAAGACAATTTGCTTTTGTTCAATCTCTTTAAAATCAAGTGTTACATCTGGAAGACTTGAAACAACATTGATAAAGAAAGAAGCTTCCAGTAGAACTGAACCTAAAGAGTTAATCAAGAGACCTGCATTTTCATTTTTTTGCGAGATAAAATTTTCGATTGAGATTTGACCATTTGATCCAATCAAGGTAATTCCTTCATTGGTAACATCAATTTTTACAGTCGATAAAATAGGAATTGCATTCTTTGAGCTAATAGCTCTCTTTGTTGTATTTAAAGCTTGTAAAAATAAGTTTTTATTAATTGAAAAATGAATCATGGATTCTCCTTTATTCTTTTTATTATTAGAAGGATAATAGTAATAATAGAGCGTGTGAAATCTGTGGAAAAACACTTGTAATCAAGAAAACTCAAGGACAGAGCCTTGTTTAAAAGATGTGGATAAATAAGAGATTTTTTAAAAAGTTATCCACAAGTTATTTAATTTTCTTTTTGATGTTTTCAATTTCTATACGTAAATTATCATCTGTTTCAAGCATGGATTTGATTTTTCCATGAGCGTGAATGACCGTTGTGTGGTCTTTACCACCAAACTCTTTTCCAATCTTAGGAAGGCTATTATCAGTCATTTCTCTGGCTAGATACATGGCAACTTGACGGGCTAAAACGATATTTTGAACACGTCTAGTTCCTTTCATTTCCTTGACACTAACACCATAGAAGTTTCCAACTTCTGTCTGGATTTTATCAATTGGAATCACGATCATTTTGCTAACGTCTTGTTTACGAGCACGAATAGCTTCAGCTGCAATGTCAACTGTGATATCGTTAATCTTTTTGACTTTGGCCATTAGGCTGATATCGTTGAGTGCTCCCTCGAGTTCTCGCACGTTAGAGTCAAACTGTCCAGCTAAATATTCGAGTGTATCATTCTGAAAATGATAGTTGAGATGTTCAGTCTTACTCTGTAAAATAGCAATACGTGTTTCAAAATCAGGTGGTGTGATATCTGTCGTTAATCCCCACGAGAAGCGCGTGACCAGACGTTCAGGTAGACTCTCTAAATGTTCAGGCCTACGGTCGCTCGTCAAAACAATCTGTTTATTATTATTGTGAAGGGCATTAAATGTATTGAAGAACTCTTCCTGAGTTTGTACTTTCTTTCCACTAAGTGATTGAATATCATCAATGAGTAGGAGGTCTAAACTACGGTAAGTTTTCTTGAATTTTTCCATATCATTGAGTCTCAAATGCTCTAGGAATTCATTAATGAAGCTTTCAGCAGGTATGTATTTTACACGCGCATTTGGGCTCTTTTTTAGAATTTCATTTCCAAGGGCATTTAACAGGTGAGTTTTTCCAAGTCCAGGCCCTCCGTAGATAAATAGAGGATTGTAAGTTAATCCTGGATCTTCAGAAACAGCCAAAGCAGCAGACTTAGCCCAAACATTACCATCCCCTTGAACAAAATTATCGAAAGTATACTTTTCCTTGAGTCCAGTTTCAGAATATGGAATAGTGGATTGACTTGGTTGATAATCGTTGCCAGGTTCAGACTCGAAAGCTACTTGTGAGCTAGTTTCTTCAACTTTCGTGAAGATATAATGAGCTTTTATTTCAGTATCATAGATTTCAAAACCTGCTGCTAAAAGCATCCCATTGATATTTCTTTCCCAGAATATCTGCATTTCATCGCGGGGTAAGAAAATCGTTGCAGTATTTTCTTCAACTTTAACCAGTTTTGCGTCTAAAATATAGAAATCATAAACTGACTGAGTTAATTTATCATGTGCAAGTTCTAAAAGACGATTCCAAAATTGTTTTTCCTTCAATGATTTCCTCCTCCTTTACTATAGAATTTAAAAGGTTTATTGATAGAATCATTTTACCATAGATAAGATTATTTTTCCACAAGTTGTGGAAAACAATTAACAATGTTTTTAAATGTTATCCACAAAATGTGGATAACTAAGAAAAATTCTGAAATACTGGGCTTTTAAAAACTAAAATGCAGTGGATAACCATGTTCGTTAAGAATACTAAAATAACAGCCTTATTTCAGGCTGTTAATAAATTGTTGGTATTCATCTTGGTTATGGAAGGAAATTGAAATTTTACCACTATCTTTTTTTTGTAGCTTAATCTGAACATCTAATCCGAGTATTTTTTTCAATTTTTGCTCTTCGTCTTTGACAAAGTGGTCTTTTTCTTTTTTGCTGCTCTTCTTCGTTTTTTGTAGTATTTGTTCAACTTGTCGAACAGAGAGATTTTCAGTTTGAATACGATTCAAGAGTTTATCTTGTTTATCACTTGATAATTGAATGAGGAGTCTAGCATGAGCTTTAGAAAGTCTACCACTTTCAACTTCTGTCAGGATATGTTTAGGTAATCCTAACAATCGAACTAGGTTTGTAATATAAGGTCGAGATTTCCCCATTTTTTCAGCAATTTCTGTGTGGGTAAAACCTTTATCAATTAAGGATTGATATGCTTTAGCTTCCTCGATAGGATTTAAATTTTCTCGTTGGAGATTCTCAATGATAGAATGAAGCATCATATCTTGATCAGAAAGTTGCTTAACAATGACTGGAACTTCTGAAAGTCCAGCAGCAATTGAAGCACGATACCGTCTTTCTCCAGCTAGAATTTCGTATCCAAGTACTGGAGATTTTCTAACGATAATAGGCTGAATCAAGCCGTTTTCCTTAATAGATTGTGCCAGTTCTTGTATTTTTTCTTCTGAAAATTCCTTACGAGGTTGATAGGGATTTTTTTGAATATCTTTTATTTGAACAATTTTAAATTCTTCCATAATTCTACATTAACACAACTTAGATATTCTGTAAAGCAACTTTACATATCTGTAAACTACTTATCTAAATCACTAGTACTTTTATCTAATTTAATAGTTGTTGTTTCTTCCTTACCATCACGGTAGTAAGTAACAGTCATACTGTCTCCAATAGAATGACTATATAAAGCACTTTGCAATTCAGTAGTGGAAGAAATAGCTTTATCATCTATTTTTGTAATGACGTCATATTGTTGCAGATGTCCATTGGCAGGCATATTTTTTTGAACAGAACGAACAGCTACACCAGAAGTAACATTTCCAGGAAGTTTTAGTTTTTGAAGATCAGTTGTACTAAGATTTGATAAGTTAACCATGTGGATTCCAAGAGCAGGTCGAGTTACTTTTCCATCTTTTTCCAACTGCTTAATAATATTAATTACATCGTTTGCAGGAATGGCAAAACCGAGACCTTCGACAGATGTTCCACCATTAGAGGCAATCTTACTTGATGTAATACCGATAACTTGGCCTTGGATATTAATCAAAGGTCCACCTGAGTTCCCAGGGTTAATAGCTGTATCTGTTTGGATAGCATTGGTTGAAATAGCTTGTCCGTCTTCAGATTTTAGAGAGACATTTCTATTTAAACTTGATACAATCCCCTGTGTTACAGTATTGGCATATTCAGAACCAAGAGGACTTCCGATTGCAATAGCTGTTTCTCCAACTGTTAATTGACTAGAATCACCAAATTCGGCTACTGTTGTGACCTTATCTGCAGCAATTTTTACAACGGCAATATCTGAATAAGTATCAGAACCCACAATTTCACCAGGGACTTTTGTGCCATCTGCTAAACGAATATCAACTTTTTTAGCACCATTAATAACGTGAGTATTGGTTACAAGGTAAGCAGTATTCCCTTCCTTTTTATAAATGACACCAGAACCTTCGCTGTATACTTGTTCAGCATTGGTATCTGTATCAGTTTCATCAGATCCGAGTAAACTATTTTGAGAGTTTGATGAGTAAGTAATGACAGATACAACAGCATCTTTAACTTTATCGACTGCCTGTGTAGTTGAGTTTTCATTTTTTACAGCTGTTTTGCTGACAGTCGTTGTAGTTGTCGTACCACTATTTTGTTTTTGACTGAGCTGCAATGTTGTAAAAGTACCTAAAACCCCACTAAAAAAGCTAATGAGAATGACTAATAAAAGTTGTCCTAATTTTTTGGAACTAGTTTTTAAGTTTTTCATAGAAGCCTCCATGTTTTTTTATCAATGAAAGTATAAAATAGCTAGCTTAATCCAAGCTTAAAAACAAAAAAGTTTTTCACAATCTGTGGATAACTTTCGAAAAACTGTGAATTTGTTGAAGTTTTTCAAAATCTTATCTGTGAATAAGATGTGAAATTGAGTGTGAATATGTTAGAATAGAAGAATGAAAATTAAAGTGGTAACAGTTGGAAAACTGAAAGAAAAATATCTCAAAGATGGCATAGCAGAATACTCCAAGAGAATTTCACGCTTTGCTAATCTAGAAATGATTGAGTTGGCTGATGAAAAAACACCAGATCGGGCCAGCGAATCTGAAAATCAAAAGATTTTGGAGTTGGAAGGGAATCGCATTCTTGCTAAAGTAGGGGAACGTGATTTTGTAGTTGTTTTAGCTATTGAAGGAACAACTTTTTCTTCTGAAGAGTTCAGTAAGCAGCTTGAAAGAGCTTCTATCAATGGATTTTCAACAATCACTTTTATCATTGGTGGGAGTTTAGGACTATCTCCAGAGGTGAAAAAGAGAGCCAATCTTTCTGTTAGTTTTGGTAGATTGACGCTTCCTCATCAACTAATGAGATTAGTCTTAGTAGAACAAATTTATAGAGCGTTTTCGATTCAACAGGGCTCTCCCTATCATAAATAGATGATTGACTAAGCTAGCTTTTTTTGATAAGATAGATTAGTAAGGTCTCATAGCTCAGCTGGATAGAGCATTCGCCTTCTAAGCGAACGGTCGCAGGTTCGAATCCTGCTGGGATCAGTGTTAAATCGTAAGCTGGGAAAAAATCCCAGCTTTTTTTGTAAAAATTTGACATTTCAGAATAAAATTTGAGCATTTGAGAAATAATTCTCTATAGGTATCGTAGATTTTATATAATATTTTTGTAAGTTAATTTACAAGAAAAACATTATAGGAGTTTATATTATGAAAAAGAATACAGATTTTGCTCAGATGAAAGATTTCCAACAATTGAACGAAAAAGAACTGCAGGAAATCAGAGGTGGGGAATGGAGACCTCCATATACAATAAATAATTTTCTTTTTCCAAAAAGAAAGTAAGTAAAAATAAAGGTGGGAAATAATGAATTTATTAGGATTAGTAATTGCTATTGTTTATGTTTTTATTATTAGTAAAATTCATGAATGGGTTTGTAAAGCAACTAGAAAAGACCAATATTTTTTTAGTCTTTATATATTTCTAATACCATTAGTATTGGAAATAATTCTCTATTTCTTGAAATTAGATAGTTTTAGTTTGTCTAAATTTTTATTTCCTTTCCTCCTATTTGGTTACTTTGTTGGATTTAAGAAGTATGAGAAATCTAAGGGAATTTTTATCAGTCTATTATTTTCTCTTTTATATAATAGTACTAATAACTTTTTATCAGTAACCTTATCATCTATTACAGGAGATGAGTTTGCATTGAAGTATAACAATTATTTTTCTCTATTTATCCTGATCTTAACTTATTTGGTTATTAAAGTTGTTGTGTCTTATTTCCATCTCGAATTTAAATATTTTGATAAAGACTATCTATATCCTTTTCTGAAGAAAGTGCTCTTTGCATTTATTTTTCTACACGTTGTCTCTTTCACTTCAGATATTGTGAGTACGATTCGTCACTTAAATGGTTTTGGAAGTATTTTATCATCCATTGTTTTTGTTGGTCTACTTTTGACTTTTTTCTCCATGAATTCTCACAAAGTTCAGATAGAAAAAGAAATCGAATTGGAACAAAAGAAGTTTGAGCAAAAACATTTACAAGCTTACACGGATGAGATTGTTGCCTTATATAATGAAATTCGTGGTTTTCGCCATGATTATACAGGCATGCTTGTGAGCTTAAGAATGGCAATCGAAAGTAAAGATTTACAAGAAATTGACAGAGTTTACAGTGAAGTTCTTGTAAAGGCGAATCAAAAATTACGTTCAGATAAGTATACTTATTTCGATTTGAACAATATTGAGGATTCAGCACTTCGTAGTTTGATTGCTCAATCTATTGTCAATGCGAAAACTAATGATGTAGAGTACACACTAGAGGTAAAAGATATCATCACACCTTTGTCTATGGAATTATTAGACTTGGTGCGCGTGATGAGCGTTCTGCTCAATAATGCTGTTGAAGGGGCAGTTGAAAGCTATCAAAAACAACTAGAGGTAGCTATCATCAAATTGGATCTTGAAACCCTAGTTGTTATCCAAAACTCTTGTAAAAAAAGAAAGGTAAAATCTGAAGATTTATTTGAATTAGGATTTTCAACTAAAGGAAGACATAGAGGACTTGGACTAAATAATGTTAAAGAAATTTTAGGAAAATATGACAATGTTATTTTAGAAACAGAAATTGATAATGATGTATTTAAACAAGTGATTAGATTTAAGAGGGAACTGATATGAAAGTATTAATTTTAGAAGATATTATAGAACACCAAGTAAGGTTGGAAACAACTTTGAATAAAATTTCTAAGGAAACAAATATTCCTATCTCCTATAAAACAACAGGAAAAGTGAGAGAGTTTATAGAATATGTAGAGCATGATGAAGTTAATCAGCTGTATTTTCTAGATATTGATATCAATGGAATTGAGAGAAAAGGATTTGAGGTTGCTCAATTTATTCGTCACCGCAATCCTTATGCCATTATTGTTTTTATTACAAGTCGATCTGAATTTGCTACCTTGACTTATAAATACAAAGTTTCAGCATTGGATTTCATTGATAAAGAAACCAGTGATCAAGTTTTTAAAAATAGAGTTGCCGACTGTGTGCTTTACACTAAGACTACTTTACTTGAAAACCAATCAGTCGTTGATTATTTTGATTATAGTTACAAAGGAAATGATCTTTGTATTCCTTATCATGATATTCTCTACATTGAGACAACTGGAACTTCTCATAAATTACGAATTGTAGGTAAGAATTTTGCCAAAGAATTCTATGGAACAATGACAGATATTCAAGAAAAGGATAGGGAAACCCAACGTTTTTATCTAGCTCACAAGTCATTTTTAGTCAACATCGGTAATGTGAGAGAAATTGATCGTAAAAAAATGGAAGTTGTATTTTATGAAGATCATCGTTGTCCTATCTCTCGCCTAAAAACTAAAAAATTGAGAGAACTAATGGCTAAAAACCAAAAAAAGTAATTGACAATTTTTGATAAATTGATATAATGGTTATATCTGCTACAGGTAGAGGGTCCGTTGGTTAAGAAATCGTCTTTTCATAGCGGTAACACGGGTTCGAATTCCGTACGGACTATTTAATCCGCCATAGCTCAGTTGGTAGTAGCGCATGACTGTTAATCATGATGTCGTAGGTTCGAGTCCTACTGGCGGAGTCAGATGAAAGGAACACTAATTTGGTGTTCCTTTTTTTGATTCTTTTTCCGATGTAATGAGGGGAGGCATACCTAACATACGGATAGATAATGATTTGTGTCCGAAAATAAAACTAAGGAAATTGTATTGCCTTAGCGCCTAATAAGAACAACAAAACAGGCTCCATCATTTCTATGGTGGTTTTACCCACTACAGAAATTATAGAGCTTTTTTGTTAATTTGTATCTCCTAACATTTTCATTAAAAAGTCCGTGATTTCTTGTGGATTTTCTTTTTTTCCGTGGGCAATCCAGGTTTGACAGACTCCAAAGAGAGCATTTGTTAGATAGACGCTACTGTATTCTAATTCTACTTCATTTAGTTTGAGTTGCATAAAACGTTTTTGAAGGTCCGTGCTCAGTAGTATGTGAAGCTTATTTCTCAGGAAATTTTGAATTTCCTTGGTTCCATTTTCAGATAAAAGAGCTGCTAGAAGCGGTTCTGATTCCAAGTATTCAAATACTTCTAGAATAGCATCTCGTTTGTGATTAGCATGTTTTTGAAAGATATATTCGAAGGTATGAAATAGTTTACTTTGGTAATGTTCAATCATATCGTATTTATCTTTGTAATGAGTATAGAAACTGGAGCGGCTGATTCCAGCTTTTTGTGCTAATTTAACAGTTGTAATCTGATCGAATGGTTGTTCCATCAATAATTCTACCATAGCATTTTCGATAATGCGCTTGGTTTTTAATCGTTTATTACTTTCTTGCATGTTCCCTCCAGATGAACATTTTTAGACAATGTGTTTAAAAATAGATTTTTTATCTTGTCTTTTTAATTTTTTTATGTATAATCTATTATATCAAAAATTTAGACAAGTAGTTTAAAAATTTAGATAAGTAGTTTAAAAAAGGAGACAATATGTTTAAAGAATGGAAAGCAATCTTTAAAAAACCGACATTTATTATTGTCATGATAGGAATTTCCTTAATTCCAGCCCTGTACAATATCATTTTCTTATCATCAATGTGGGATCCATACGGTAAACTTTCGGAGTTACCTGTAGCAATTGTTAATAAGGACCAAGCTGCTACTTATAATGATGAAAAACTCACTATTGGTGAAGACATGGTGTCTAATTTAAAAGATAGTAATAGTCTGGATTTTCATTTTGTAGATGAAGGTGAGGGAGAAAGAGGACTGCGGGATGGAGATTATTACATGGTTGTAACGTTGCCAAGTAATCTTTCTGAGAAAGCTTCTTCTATCCTTACAAATCATCCTGAACAGATGACGATTGACTATCAGACATCAAGTGGTCATAGTTTTATTGCAAGCAAGATGAGTGATTCTGCCATGACACAAATCAAACAGACTGTGGCTACTAATGTTACTCAATCTTATACTAAAGCTTTATTTAATAAGATGGGTGATTTAAAACTTGGTTTATCTCAAGCGGCAAATGCAAGTTTACAGTTGGCTGATGGTTCAAATCAACTTTCTGATGGGAGTCAAACCTTAACAACCAATCTTCAAACCTTAGCTCAATCGAGTCTCACATTTTCAGATGGTGCTGATCAATTATCTACAGGTTTAGGAACCTATACAGCTGGTGTAAATCAGTTAAATCTTGGTCTTGGTAATTTTAATACTGGTTTAAATCAATATACAGGCGCTATTTCACAAATCGATAATGGATTAAACCAACTGAACTCACAGACACCGACACTAGTATCAGGATTGACTCAACTTGATGCAGGCACACAAGCCTATACAGGTGGTGTTTCTCAACTCAATTCAGGATTAAATCAATTTTCACTTGGTATTGATACTTATACAAATGGAGTTCAAAGTCTATCATCAGGTGCAAATCAGATTTCTACTAAATCAGAGACTCTACGTACAGGACTAACACAACTTAATCAAGGTATTCAAGAACTTTCTACTCAATTAGATGGTGCAAACCAACAAAAAGATCAGATTAAACAATTAGCAACTAGTTTAGAGCAATTTAATCAAGCTATTCAAAATATTCAAACAGCAGATAGTGGAGAGATAACACAAGTAACAAACCAGCTTTCTAGTAGTCTATCAACGATTGCAAATTCTGCACAAAGCATCATTACTTCAAATCAATCTGAAAAAGAAACTACTTTGTCAGCTATTCAATCTACGAGTGCTTATCAAAGCTTAACTCCTGACCAACAGGCAGAGATAACTTCTGTGGTTTCTAATCAATCATCTTCTACTAGTGAATCAGCACGAACAATTTTAACTACAGTTCAAACGTTACAATCTTCTTTAGAAAATGTAACCACTCAAACAAATAGTTTAACTCAATTAAAGAATCACTCAAGTCAATTATTACCAACTGCTTCTTCAACATTGACAAGTTTGTCAAGTGGATTAACACAGGTTCAAACAGCAATTGACGATAAGTTATTGCCAGCTAGTCAAACTCTTGCATCTGGTATTGACAGCTATACAAAATCTGTAGACCAAGTAGCTTTAGGAGCAAGTCAGTTGAGTTCGAAAAATTCGAACTTGACAGGAAGTTTCAATAAGTTGCTACAAGGCTCTAATCAGTTGACAGAAAAATCTTCTACATTGACAGGTGCTACTGCTAAGTTAGCAGCGAATGGGCCAGAATTAGCAACAGGAATTGATAAACTTGCATCAGGTGTCAACCAAGTAAACAATAAAACATCAGATTTAACTGCTGGATTTAATCAATTACAAGCGGGTTCTCAACAATTAGCTGATAAATCAGACCAGCTAGTTTCAGGAGCAAATCAACTAGCTAATGGTTCTGAAAAAATAGCTAGTGGAGCAGATCAACTTGCTCAAGGATCTGAAATTTTACAATCAGGACTCGGAAAATTAAGTGATGGTTCAAGTCAATTAAATCAAGGGTTGACAGATGCTGATAAACAATTGAATAAGGCTTCAACTGAACCAAAAAATGCAGACTTACTGGCTAATCCTTTAAGTCTTTCAAAAACTGATACGGATCAAGTAGCAGTTAATGGAATTGCCATGGCTCCATATATGATATCAGTTGCTCTCTTTGTTGCGGCTATTTCTACTAATATGATTTTTGCTAAATTACCTTCTGGACGCCACCCAGAGAGTCGCTGGGCTTGGTTTAAGTCTCGCTTTGAAATTAACGGTATCATTGCTGGTTTGGCAGGATTATTAGTTTATGGTGGGGTACATTTAATCGGACTGACTGCAGTTCACGAATTCAAAACCTTAGCTTTGATCATTTTAACCAGCCTTGCTTTCATGGCGATGGTAACAGCATTGACAACCTGGAATTCTCGCCTAGGCGCCTTCTTCTCTTTAATTTTATTACTCCTTCAATTAGCATCAAGTGCAGGAACTTATCCTTTAGCTTTGACGAATCAATTCTTTAAAACTATTAATCCATGGTTACCTATGAGTTATTCAGTTTCAGGTTTACGACAAACCATTTCTATGACAGGCAATATTCATAGTCAGATTATTTTCCTTATCTTTACAGTAATGATTTTTGTTGCTTTAGGAATGCTAGCCTATCAACCTAAAAAAGCTGAAGAAAACTAAAAACAATCGACCAATTCGGTCGATTTTTTTTTTATCTAGAATATTTTTTTCTTTGAATATCATAAAAAATAAAGACAATAATGGCTATAAGAGAACAACTTGCACCAGCAACAAATCCTTTTGGAATAAAGGAAAGGGTAATAGTTCCTTCACCTTCAGGAACATCAATTTTCATAAATCCAGTTTGTGCCTGTTGAATTTGTAATTTTTTACCATTTTGGTAAGCAGACCATCCTCGGTCGTAAGGAATTGTGAAAAAGATCGATGTCTCATTCTTTACCTTATAATTTACAGTGACTTTATTTTTATAAGAGCTCACTTCTACTGGATTTTCTTTTATTTTGCGTATAGCCTCCGTATATTTCTTAGTATCTAAGCGATAGAAAGTTGGAGATTCAAATGATACTTGAGCATTTCCTGGGAACTTAACCTGGATATCAAAAGTTTGTTTATGTTCTGCATATCCAAGATTAAAAAATGTAAAAACATTATCTGTGGTAAAGGATTTTTTTTCACCATTGACAATGATGTCAACTTGCTTTTTCTTATCGTTTGAAAAATTTAGCTTGGTCATGGAAAGGTAAACCTGACTATTATCAGGTACTTCAATGCTGTAGCTGATAGTTGCATCTTCAGTATCAGTTCCGTTTAGATTGACAACGTTGTTATCAGAGTCTGTATAATGATTTATCGGATAAAAGTACTCTTCATTTAAGCCAGCAATTTGATTTAAAAATTGAGTTTGGTTATCAAGAGTATGGTCATTAAAAGTGACATCTTTGTAAAGAGACTGTGTAGCAAAAGCAATTGGGAGAGCGAATTGATTTTTATAAAGGGTTAGATTATCTTTTTGATAGCTTGGATGAAAACCATATTTATCTGGATAGGTTTCAGAAATATTGTAGCTGATTCCAAATAAACTATCTGCAATGATAGTATTATTTGCATAACGAAGATTAAGGTTGGTACCTGAAGATTTAAAACCCAACTTATCTAACGTTGTACTTGCAGAACGATTACGAACAGATGAAAATTGTGAGATGCCATTGTAGTTAAATTTCATGCTATCGTTTCCAGTTTGAGTTTGTAACTTTTCAGTTCGTGTAAATGTATCTGGCTGCTGTTTGGTATACTCCAAAATAGCTTCCATACTTGGAATATCTTTATCATAGGTACTACGAGAAGCAAATCCCCATTCTTTCGTAATTCCATTTAATTGAGATGAAGCATTAAAACTAACTTCACTTACTGTAAAGATCAAAATAAGAATTGAAAAGATTTTTAGAGAAATCATTTTTCGGATAAGTGCTAATAACAATAGTAAGTATACCACTAAGAACTCAATCGTTAAGAGTATATTTAATTTAGTTAGAAATGAATAATGATTTTTAAAATAAATGGTTGCCAGATAGCCAAATAAAAGGAAGGTTATTGAGAATAAAATATTCCATAATTTGATATCTTTAAATCTATCTAAAACTTCCGCAGATATATAAATCAAAAGAGTAGAGAAAATCCACGCATAGCGATGAAGAAACATATTTGGCGCGTGCATTCCTTGCCAAAATAGATCTAAGGCTTCTAGATAAAAACTAGCAATGATGATAATGAGTAGAGTTGCATAGCATAGTTTCACGTGAAACTTAATTGATTTTAATGTAAAGAATACAATTGTTAAGATAAAAGGAAGGAGGCCTACAAAAATCATTGGGATAGAACCATATTTAGTTGTATCGAAAGCACCAATAAATTGTTTAGCGAATAGATCTAGATACCAACTGGCATCTGTTTTTATTTTTGTAATAGCGGTTAGTTTTTCACCATGAGTTCTTAAATCAAACAAGGTTGGGAGTGTCATGATGAAACTTGTTAAACCAGCGAGTAAGGATGTTAGGAAAAAATCAAGGAAAGAATACTTGCGACTTTTAAAATTCCAGGAAAGTTGGCAAAAATACCAAACTATCAAAAACAGGGCAGTCATATAGCCAAAATAGTAGTTTTGGATAAATAAGATTGACAAACTTGTAAAGTATAGAATACGTTTTTTTTCCGTTATGAGTAGATGTAAACCAGTTAAAATTAAGGGAATTAAAATAAAAACATCTAACCAGGTTTTAATCTCAAGTTGGCTAACTGTAAAGCTCATTAAAGCATATGAGTTAGATAAAGATAATCTGAGTGGGGCTGATAGATTTTTGAATATTATACTCAAGCTAAAAAAGGTTGACAGACCTATCAAGCCAAATTTTAACAAGGTTGACAGATAGACTGCATCTGGCATGCTTGATACATCAAAAAAATAAACAAGAGGTGATAGAAAACTACCAAGGTAATAACTGGACAAGGCATAAAAATTGAGACCTAGACCGCTGGTAAAAGTATAAAATAGACTATCACTCCCATGTAAAATATTACGAAGATTTAGATCAAAAATAACATATTGATGAAATCCATCCCCTAATAAAGGTGAAGTATCACTATTCCAGTAGATACCTTGAGAAAGATAGACTCCGAACATAATCACTAGGGGAATGATGAAAGAAATAAAATAGGTCCAATAGTTTCTAAAAAATGTTTTCATGTTACCTCATAGAATGATAGAAAACTCAGTTGGTTAATCCAACTGAGTTTTAAAGTATTATTTAGTCTTTCCAAAGTTCTTTAACTTTTGCTTGTACTTCAGCATTTTCTAAGAATTCATCATAGGTTTCATCGATACGGTCGATTACACCATTTTTAGATAGGACAATAATGTGGTTAGCCAATGTTTGAATGAATTCATGGTCATGACTGGCGAAGATGATAGATTCTTTGAAGTTTTTCAATCCATCGTTCAAGCTTGAAATAGATTCCAAGTCTAAGTGATTTGTAGGATCGTCAAGTACAAGAACATTTGATTTCAAAAGCATGAGTTTCGATAGCATTACGCGCACTTTTTCTCCCCCTGACAAGACATTTACAGGTTTGTTAACCTCATCTCCAGAGAAGAGCATACGACCAAGGAAACCACGCAAGAAGGTATTGTCATCTTCTTCTTTACTTGCAAATTGACGGAGCCAGTCAAGAATAGATTCACCCCCAGCAAAATCAGCTGAATTGTCTTTTGGTAAGTAAGAGCGACTAGTTGTAACCCCCCACTTGACAGTTCCTTCATAGTCGATATCACCCATGATCGCACGAATCAATGCAGTTGTTTGGATATCGTTTTGTCCGATAAGAGCTGTCTTGTCACCTGGACGCAAGATAAAGCTGATGTTGTCAAGAATAGTTTCACCATCAATCTTGACAGATAGATTTTCTACTGTCAAGAGATCGTTTCCGATTTCACGTTCAGCTTTAAAGTTGATAAATGGATATTTACGACTGGATGGCACAATTTCTTCAAGTTCAATCTTATCAAGCATTTTCTTACGTGATGTTGCTTGTCTTGATTTAGAAGCATTAGCAGAGAAACGAGCAACGAATTCTTGGAGTTGCTTAATTTTTTCTTCTGCTTTAGCATTACGGTCTGCTAGCAATTTAGCAGCAAGCTCAGAAGATTCTTTCCAGAAGTCGTAGTTTCCGACATAGAGTTTGATTTTTCCAAAGTCAAGGTCGGCCATGTGAGTACATACTTTGTTCAAGAAGTGACGGTCATGGGATACGACAATAACAGTGTTATCAAAGTCAATCAAGAAATCTTCTAACCAAGTAATAGATTGGATATCCAAACCGTTGGTCGGCTCATCCAAAAGAAGGACATCTGGTTTACCAAATAGAGCTTTAGCAAGGAGTACTTTCACTTTGTCTCCATTTGCGAGTTCACTCATATTTTGGTAATGAAGATCTTCAGGGATATTCAAGTTTTGCAAGAGTTGTGAAGCTTCACTCTCAGCTTCCCAACCACCTAGTTCAGCAAATTCACCTTCAAGCTCAGCTGCACGAACTCCATCTTCATCAGTAAAATCTGCTTTCATATAGATAGCATCTTTTTCTTTCATGATGTTGTATAGTTTTTCATTACCCATGATAACAACATCAATAACACGTTCATCCTCATAGTCAAAGTGATTTTGACGAAGCACAGAAAGACGTTCATCAGGTCCAAGAGAAACATGACCAGTTGTAGGTTCGATATCACCAGCTAAGATTTTTAAAAATGTTGATTTACCTGCACCGTTAGCACCAATTAAACCATAGGTGTTTCCTTCTGTAAATTTGATGTTGACCTCATCAAAAAGTTTGCGATCACTAAAACGTAGTGAAACATCAGATACTGTTAGCAATTTTTTTCTCCTATTATATGTAATACTTTAATTCTACTAGAAAATCAGCAAATATTCAAATTTTTATCTGTCAATTATTTGTAAAGGATGTTTACAGATAGTTTACAGTTGAGGAGTTGGAATCGTAATTATTTGATAAAAAAATTATCTGTCTTTTTATCAAAAAAATGCTATAATTGAAAGGACCATATCAAAGGAGAATAAGATGAATAAACCCATTATTTTAACAGGAGATCGTCCAACGGGAAAATTACATATTGGGCACTACGTTGGTAGTTTAAAAAATCGTGTCTTATTACAGCAAGAAGATAAATATGACATGTTTGTTTTTTTGGCTGACCAGCAAGCTTTAACTGACCATGCAAAAGATCCACAAACTATTGTAGAGTCTATTGGGAATGTTGCCTTGGACTATCTTGCAGTGGGATTAGATCCTAATAAATCAACGATTTTCATTCAAAGTCAAATTCCAGAATTGGCAGAGTTGTCTATGTATTACATGAATCTGGTGTCTTTGGCTCGTTTGGAGCGTAATCCTACTGTAAAGACAGAAATTGCTCAGAAAGGATTTGGAGAAAGTATTCCAACTGGATTTTTAGTTTATCCAATTGCTCAAGCAGCAGATATCACAGCTTTTAAGGCTAACTATGTTCCTGTAGGTACAGACCAAAAACCGATGATTGAACAAACGCGTGAGATTGTACGTTCATTCAACCATGCCTATAATTGTGATGTTTTAGTAGAACCGGAAGGAATTTATCCAGAAAATGAAGGAGCAGGTCGCTTACCTGGTCTTGATGGAAATGCCAAAATGTCTAAATCGCTTAATAATGGTATCTACTTGTCAGATGATGCAGATACTTTGCGTAAGAAAGTAATGAGTATGTATACAGATCCAGATCACATTCGTGTGGAAGATCCAGGTAAGATTGAGGGCAATATGGTTTTCCATTACTTAGATGTTTTCGGACGTCCAGAAGATGCTCAAGTAATTGCTGAAATGAAAGAGCATTATCAACGTGGAGGTCTAGGTGATGTCAAGACTAAACGTTATCTACTTGAAATTCTAGAACATGAACTTGGTCCAATTCGTGAACGCCGTCTTGAGTTGGCTAAAGATATGGGTGAGGTTTATAATATGCTCCAAAAAGGTAGTGAAAAAGCTCGAGAAGTTGCAGGCCAAACACTATCAGAGGTAAAAGCAGCAATGGGGCTAAATTACTTTCATTAATAGATAAAATATGAACTCTAAAACTATCTCTTCTTTAAAGTTAAAGGGATAGTTTTTTTACATTATCTATTATCAATATAATTGACAAATTTTCATAGAATGGTATGATAGATACAATACAAAAAGCGTCAAGCTCAAAAAGAAAGAAAAGAGGAAACTTCAATGTCTAATTGGGACACTAAATTTTTGAAAAAAGGTTTTACCTTTGATGATGTATTGCTTATTCCAGCAGAGAGTCATGTATTGCCTAATGATGCGGATTTAACAACAAAATTGGCAGATAATTTGACTTTAAATATCCCAATTATTACAGCTGCGATGGATACTGTAACAGAAAGCCAAATGGCCATTGCAATCGCGCGTGCAGGTGGTCTAGGTGTTATCCATAAAAACATGTCTATTGAACAGCAGGCAGATGAAGTTCGTAAGGTAAAACGTTCTGAAAATGGTGTTATCATTGATCCATTCTTCTTGACTCCAGAGCATACAATTGCAGAGGCAGATGAACTCATGGGACGTTACCGTATCAGTGGTGTTCCAGTGGTTGAAACTCTTGAGAATCGTAAATTGGTTGGTATTTTAACAAACCGAGACCTTCGTTTTATTTCAGATTACAATCAACCAATCTCAAATCATATGACCAGTGAGAATCTTGTTACTGCTCCTGTTGGAACAGATCTTGAAACAGCTGAGAGCATTCTTCAAGAACACCGTATTGAAAAACTTCCTTTGGTTGATGAAGAAGGTCGTCTTTCTGGCTTGATCACGATTAAAGATATTGAAAAAGTGATTGAGTTTCCAAATGCAGCTAAAGATGAGTTTGGTCGTCTTCTAGTTGCTGGTGCGGTAGGTGTAACTTCTGATACTTTTGAACGTGCTGAAGCTCTCTTTGAAGCAGGAGCAGATGCCATTGTCATCGATACAGCACACGGACACTCTGCAGGGGTTCTTCGTAAAATCGCTGAAATCCGTGCCCATTTCCCAGACCGTACACTGATTGCTGGAAATATCGCTACTGCTGAAGGAGCCCGTGCCCTTTATGATGCAGGAGTTGACGTTGTTAAAGTTGGTATTGGGCCAGGTTCAATCTGTACAACTCGTGTTATCGCTGGTGTAGGAGTTCCACAAGTTACAGCTATCTATGATGCAGCAGCCGTTGCACGTGAATATGGCAAAACAATCATTGCTGATGGTGGAATCAAGTATTCTGGAGATATTGTTAAAGCCCTTGCTGCTGGTGGAAATGCAGTAATGCTTGGATCAATGTTTGCAGGAACAGATGAAGCTCCAGGAGAAACTGAAATCTTCCAAGGACGTAAGTTCAAGACATACCGTGGTATGGGTTCAATCGCTGCAATGAAGAAAGGTTCAAGCGACCGTTACTTCCAAGGCTCTGTCAATGAAGCAAATAAACTCGTTCCAGAAGGAATTGAAGGACGTGTTGCATATAAAGGAGCAGCAGCTGATATCGTATTCCAAATGATTGGTGGTATCCGATCTGGTATGGGGTACTGTGGTGCAGCTAACCTTAAAGAATTGCATGACAATGCTCAATTTATCGAAATGTCAGGTGCCGGTCTAAAAGAAAGCCATCCACACGATGTGCAAATCACAAATGAAGCACCAAACTATTCAATGTAATAAAAAATCTCCTGAAAAACAGGAGATTTTTTATTGTTTACATCAATGTAAATATCAATTTACATATAATTGGCCATTCTTTACAGTAAATATACTGAGATTATCAGGTAAGTTTTGAAGATGCTCTAAACTAGTTGTTGTAATAAAGGTTTGAATATTTTGAGATATAGTTTCTAATAATTTAAGTTGACGAGTATTGTCAAGTTCACTCATAACATCGTCAAGCAAAAGAATGGGAGATTCCTTAGTGATACTCTCCATCAGTTCTATTTCTGCAAGTTTTATAGATAAAACCAGACTACGATGTTGCCCTTGACTTCCAAAGTTTGCGTCCATTCCATTGATTAAGAAAATTATATCGTCCCGATGAGGACCAACTCCAGTATTCTTCTTAAATAAATCTCTTGCTCTACTTTTTTGAAGTGCTGCATAAAAAGATTCTGCTAGTTTTTCCTTGTCAGTGAAGTTTACAGATGGTTGATAACGAATTGATAACTCTTCTAATTGGTCCGAAATATCAAAGTGTTTTTTACGACCAAAAGATTCCATTTTTTTGATAAATTCTTCTCTGTGGACCATCACCCGACAACCGTAGTCTACTAGCTGGTCATCTAGAACAGATAAAAATGTTTCGTCAATCTGATTCGCTGACTTTAAGTAGGTATTTCTTTGTTTGAGCACATGATTGTAGCTTGACAAATCTGACAAGTATATGGGTTTGATTTGTCCTAGTTCCATATCTATAAACTTACGTCGGATAGCAGGTGCTCCTTTGACAAGTTGTAAATCTTCGGGTGCAAATAGAACAACATTCATGTGTCCAATATAGTCAGATAGCCGAGCTTGCTTTAAGTGATTGACTTTAGTAATTCGACCTTTTGGAGTCAAATCAATCGCAAGTGGAATAGTAGCCGTTCGTTTTTGAAGAATTCCAGAAACTTGAAGCTGTTCTTCTTCAAATTGAATTAAATTCTTGTCTGTCTTTGTCCGATGACTTCTAGTTAAAGCTAAAAAGTAAATACTTTCCAGAAGATTAGTTTTGCCTTGGGCATTTCGACCCACAAATACATTTAATTTAGGATTGAATTCAATTTCGGTATCCTGATAGTTTCTAAATTGCTTGATGGATAAGTTTTTTAGCCACATACTTATCTACCTGGGAAACGTGGTGCAGTTTTTGTTTTAGCTTTCGGGGTCTTTTTTGTTGGCTTTTTTTTGACCGTCTTATTCATTTCTTTGACAAGTTTAGCCACACGTTCTTTCTCAAGTTTTTCTTGGAGATATTCTTCCTGTTCTTCTAAGCTCGGTTGCGTCAGAATGATTTGGATTTTCATGTCAGGAATGTCGATAGAGTCTCCGATTCTTACTTTTTTCCCACGACGATTTTCCAATTCGCCATTAAAGTAGACAAGATGGTCAGCTAAAAAGGATTTAATGGCTCCGCCACTGTGTATAATACCAAGTTCTTTCAAGAGAGCTTGGAGAGTGATAAATTCTTCAAATAGTTTGTATTCCATAGTTCACCTCAATCTTTGGTATTATACCATATTTTACCTTGAAATGGCAGAGGTAAATTTGTTAGAAATGAAAGCGATTTTAATTTTAAAAGGGGTAAAGAGAACAAGAAAATTTTCTCTTTTCATGGTATAATAGAACTCTATGTAGAAGGAGGTAAGAGATGGAGTTAGTACCTGGAATTGCAGTGCATTTTATCCAATCAAAAAAATTTAAAACTAATAAAATTACTGTGCGTCTCACAGCTCCATTGTCTTTGGATTCAATTTCAAGTCGCATGTTAAGTGCCAGTATGCTTGAAACTGCCAACCAAAGTTATCCAACTGCTCAACTGTTTAGAAAACGTTTAGCAACCTTGTATGGAACTGATTTGTCAGCGCACGCCTATCGAAGAGGACAAAGTCATCTTGTGGATTTGAATATTACCTATGTGCGTGATGAATTTTTAAGTAAGAAAAACGTATTAACTTCTCAAATTTTAGAATTACTGCATCAGGTTCTGTTTACACCATTGTCGGATGAGGATGGATTTGAGAAAAATGCTTTTGACATCGAGAAAAAACAGATCTTATCAAGGCTAGAATCAGAATTGGAAGACCCATTTTTCTTTGCACATAAAGAGTTAGATCAATTGTTTTTCCAAGAAGAATCAATGCAGCTAGTTCCAAAAGATTTGATTTCTAGAATTTCAGAAGAGACTTCAAAAACATGTTTTTCAAGCTATCAAAAAATGCTAAAAGAAGACCAAATAGATATTTTCTTCTTAGGCGATTTTAATGAAATTGAAGTTTTAGAGTTTTTACATAAATTTCCTTTAACAGGTCGTAAATCAGTTGTAAACATTCAATATCAGCAACCCTATTCTAATATTCTTAGAGAAGGTATTGTTAGAAAGAGATTAGGACAGTCTGTTTTAGAGATGGGCTACCATAGTTCAGTGGCATATGGTGATGAAGAACAGATGGCAGTGCTTCTTGTAAATGGTCTTTTAGGAGCCTTTCCACATTCGAAACTATTTATCCAAGTGCGAGAAAAAGAAGGACTGGCCTATACGGTATCAAGTCATTTGGATCTCTTTAGTGGATTTTTACGATTGTTTGCTGGAATTGATCGGCAAAATCGAAACAAAGTAAGAAAATTGATGAATCATCAGTTGATTGACATAAAAAATGGAAAGTTTACAGATAAGGAGATTGATCAGACCAAACAAATGATTCGTCGCTCTTTACTACTAGCTCAGGATAATCAAGATTCTATCGTCGATAAATATTATTTGTCAACTTTTTTTGGGAAGGCGAATCTTGATACAAAAACTTTAATCGATAAGCTTGAACAAGTTGATAGAGAAGCAATTTGTGAAGCAGCAAACAGTTTTAAGTTGCAGGCTATTTATTTTATGGAAGGAGCAGAATGACCAGACCTACTTTTCAAAAGAAATATTATCCTGCTGTAAAAGAAACTTTGTATCAAACTAGATTAGAAAATGGTTTGACAGTTACTTTACTACCTAAAAAGGACTTTAACGAGGTTTATGGCGTTGTAAGTGTCCAAGTCGGTTCTGTTGACACAAGGTTTACAGTGGATGATAAGAACTTACAACAATATCCACAAGGGATCGCTCATTTCTTAGAACATAAACTGTTTGAAAGAGAAGATTCTGGAGATGTTATGGCAGCTTTTACAGAGTTGGGTGCTGAAAGTAATGCCTTTACGAGCTTTACGAATACTAGCTATCTTTTCTCGACTTCTGAAAATGTTCTAGAGTGTTTAGATTTACTAGAAGAACTTGTCACTACCTTCAATGTAACGGAAGAATCTGTGGAGCGAGAAAAGGATATCATTCAACAGGAAAGAGAGATGTATCAGGATGATCCGGATTCTTGTCTATTTTTCAAGACTTTGGCAAATCTCTATCCAGAAAGTTCTTTAGCTTCAGATATTGTTGGTAGTGAAAACTCTATTGATGCTATTTGTTTGGAGGATTTAAAAGAGAACTTTAAAGAGTTTTACAAACCTGTCAATAGTAATATCTTTTTAGTGGGGAATTTTGATTTTGAACTGCTTGAAGATTATTTTGCTAAGAAATCTCATCCTCAAGAAAAAAAACATGAGTTTAAGAGAGAACAAATACCTTTACATCCTGTAAAGACTACTGAAAGTTTTCGCATGGATGTAGCATCTCCCAAATTAGCGATTGGTATTAGAGGAAATAAAGACATAGGAAATCGAGATCAGTATCGTTATCATCTTTTATTGAAATTGTTGTTTACAATGATGTTTGGTTGGACTTCACAAAGATTTCAAAAATTATATGAGACAGGTAAACTGGATGCTTCCCTGTCTTTAGAAATTGAAGTAGATCCTCGTTTCCATTTTGTGATATTAACAATGGATACAAAGGAACCTGTGGCACTTTCTCATCAATTTCGTAAAGCTATTCGCAATTTTGTTAAAGATGAGGATATAACTGAGGATCACTTGGATATTGTAAAAACTGAGATGTATGGAGAATTTCTTCATAGTATGGATTCCCTTGAATACATTGCTACTCAGTATCATCCAACCGATACAGGTTCTACCCTGTTTGACCTTCCTAAACTTTTGCAGGAAATTACTTTAGACGATGTTCTAGAGGCTGGATATGACTTGATAGATAATAGCGATATGGTTGATTGTACAATTTTCCCGATATAATCGCTAGAAAATACACTAGAAAGAAGGAATGTTAAGTATGAGAAAAAAAACAATTGGTGAGGTCTTACGTCTTGCAAGAATTAACCAAGGACTGAGCTTAGAGGAATTGCACAGAAAGACAGATATTCAGCTGGATTTGTTGGAGGCAATGGAGTCAGATGATTTTGACAAACTACCGAGTACTTTTTATGCTCGTTCATTTTTGAGAAAGTATGCTTGGGCAGTTGAATTAGATGAAAATATCGTTCTAGATGCCTATGATTCGGGAAGTATGATTACTTATGAAGAAGTTGATGTAGATGAGATTGAACTTTCAGGACGTAGACGGTCTAATCGAAAGAAAAATTCATTTCTCCCGCTATTTTACTTTGTTCTTTTTTCTTTATCAATTTTAATTTTTGTAACCTACTATGTGTGGAATTATATTCAAACCCAACCAACTGCGTCTTCTGCGGCAACTTATAGTGTTGTGAGTTCAACAAGTAGCTCTAGTAGTGTAGCATCAAGTAGTAGTCAAGCTACTAGTTCATCAAGTTCGAGTGAGGCAACTACTTTGACTGTTTCAGGTCAGGGAGATGCTTTATCAGTGGAATATAAGACATCTAAAGATTCTGCGGAGCTTCAATTATCTGTAACAGATGCAACAAGCTGGATTAGTGTTTCGGATACTGATTTAGCAGGGGGAGTGACTCTTGAACCTAATAATAAAACAGCTAAAACAACCATTTCCAAAGGATCTCCAGTAACCATAACATTGGGTGTTGTTAAAGGAGTGTCGGTGAAAATTGATAATAAGGAAATTGACACTTCAAAATTAACTGGTCAAACTGGTTGGATTACTCTAACATTAAGTTCAAACTAAAGGAAGGATAACATGAAAAAAGAGAATATTCCTAATATGCTTACGCTTGGTAGAATTTTATTTATTCCGATTTTTATTCTCCTTCTATCAGTTGGGCCATCTCCTGTGTTACATAAAATAGCAGCAGTTATTTTTGCTATTGCCAGTATCACTGATTATCTAGATGGTTATTTAGCTAGAAAATGGCAAGTGGTTAGTAATTTCGGAAAGTTTGCAGATCCAATGGCTGATAAATTATTGGTCATGTCAGCCTTTATTATGTTGGTTGGTCTAAAGATGGCACCAGCTTGGGTGGTAGCAATAATTATTTGTCGTGAACTTGCTGTCACCGGTTTACGCTTGCTCTTAGTTGAAACAGGAGGTACTGTTCTAGCTGCTGCTATGCCTGGAAAAATCAAGACATTTAGTCAGATGTTTGCGATTATATTCTTGCTACTTCACTGGAATGTGCTTGGTCAGATAACTCTTTATATTGCCTTGTTCTTCACAGTTTATTCTGGTTATGATTATTTCAAGGGAAGCGCATATTTGTTTAAAGGAACCTTTCGTTAGATATGGAATCGATTATTGAGATAAAAGACCTGTTTTTTCGATATCAGGCAGATCAAGAACATTATGATGTTCATAACCTTTCGTTTCACGTGAAACGTGGAGAATGGTTGTCTATCGTTGGTCATAATGGTAGTGGAAAATCAACGACAGTTCGCTTGATTGATGGTTTGCTCGAGGCTGAATCTGGAGAAATTTGGATAGACGGTGATTGCCTAACTCCAGAAAATGTCTGGGAAAAAAGACGTAAGATTGGTATGGTCTTTCAAAATCCTGATAACCAATTCGTAGGAGCAACTGTTGAAGACGACGTTGCTTTTGGACTGGAAAATCAAGGAATCCCACTTGAAGAGATGAAGAAACGTGTTTCTGAGGCTTTATCATTGGTTGGGATGGCTGAATTTGCTAAAAAGGAACCAGCTCGCTTGTCAGGAGGTCAGAAACAGAGAGTAGCTATTGCAGGGGTTGTTGCTCTGCAACCAGATATTTTAATCTTGGATGAGGCTACAAGTATGTTGGACCCTGAGGGACGATTAGAGTTGATTAAGATAGTCCAGAAGATTCGCAAAGACCATCAGATGACAGTCATCTCCATTACGCATGATCTGGATGAGGTGGCCATGAGTGACAGAGTTTTGGTGATGAAAAAAGGAGAAGTCGAGTCAACTAGCACTCCTAGAGAGTTATTTTCTAGATCGGATTTAGATCAAATTGGCTTAGATCAACCCTTTGTCAACCAATTAAAACAATCACTGCGTGATAATGGCTTAAAATTACCAGAGCACTACCTGACCGAGGAGGAGCTCGAGGAGGCTTTATGGGAATTATTCTAGACAATGTTAGTTATACGTATCAAGAAGGAACGCCGTTTGCCTCAGCTGCCTTGTCCGACGTCAGTTTGTCAATAGAGGATGGCTCTTATACTGCGATTATTGGGCATACAGGAAGTGGGAAATCTACAATTCTACAACTCTTGAATGGTTTGTTGGTTCCTACAAAGGGAAGTGTTCGTGTCTTTGATACATTGATTACACCAACATCCGTCAATAAGCAAATTCGTCAAATTCGCAAACAAGTGGGCTTGGTATTTCAGTTTGCAGAGAACCAAATTTTTGAGGAAACTGTCCTAAAAGATGTGGCTTTTGGACCTCAAAATTTTGGAGTTTCTGTAGAAGAGGCAGAAGCTATCGCGCGTGAAAAACTAGCTTTAGTAGGAATCGATGAATCACTCTTTGAACGAAGTCCATTTGAACTCTCAGGTGGACAAATGAGACGGGTTGCTATTGCTGGAATTTTGGCGATGGAGCCTAGCATTTTGGTCTTAGACGAGCCAACAGCTGGTTTGGACCCAATTGGTCGAAAAGAGTTGATGGCCTTGTTTAAAAAGCTTCATCAAGATGGCATAACAATTGTTTTAGTAACCCACCTTATGGATGATGTGGCCGAATTTGCTGACCAAGTTTATGTGATGGAAAAAGGGAAACTAGTTAAGGGTGGGAAGCCAAGTATTGTCTTTCAAAATGTCGAATTTATGGAAAAAATCCAATTGGGTGTTCCTAAAATCACACGATTTGCTCAAAGGCTAGTTGACAGAGGAATTTCTTTCGAACAATTGCCGATAACGATAGAGGAGTTTAAGGAGTTTATCAATGGATAATATGATTTTAGGTCGATACATACCAGGAAATTCGATTATTCATCGTTTGGATCCTCGTAGTAAGTTAGTAGCAATGATTTTATTGATCATCATCGCTTTTTGGGCCAATAATCCAATTACAAATCTCATACTCTTCATTGCAACAGGCATATTTGTCGTTTTATCAGAAGTTCCCTTATCTTTTTTTATAAAAGGTTTGCGGTCTATGTTTTTTCTGATTGCTTTTACAACCCTTTTTCAACTGTTCTTTATCTCTGGTGGCCAAGTCTTGTTCGAGATGGGATTTATAAAAATTACAAGCTATGGTATTGAGCAGGCAGGAATTATTTTTTGTCGTTTTGTGTTGATTATCTTTTTCTCAACCTTGCTTACTTTGACAACCATGCCATTGAGCTTGGCAACAGCTGTTGAATCCTTGCTTGGACCTTTAAAAAGATTTAAGGTTCCAGTTCATGAGATTGGACTCATGTTGTCTATGAGTTTGCGATTTGTACCAACCTTGATGGATGATACGATTCGCATTATGAATGCTCAAAAGGCGCGTGGTGTTGATTTTGGAGAAGGTAATGTAATTCAAAAGGTTAAGGCTATGATTCCTATTTTGATTCCTTTGTTCGCTACAAGTTTGAAACGAGCGGATTCTCTTGCTACAGCCATGGAAGCTAGAGGCTATCAAGGTGGAAATGGCCGCAGTCAGTATCGACAGTTAAATTGGATGAACAGAGACAGTATAGCGCTATTATTTGTTTGTGTATTGGGTGCAATTCTATTTTTGCTAAAATCTTAGAATGTAATATAAGGTAGAGGTATGAACCGTTTTAAAAAATCAAAATATATCATTGTTCTATTTGTCGTTGTATTAGTAGTATCCGTTTTTTTAGTGACTACACAATCAAGTGCAGTTGTAACAAAAGCTGGAGATGGCATTTCATTAGTCGATAGAATAGTGCAAAAGCCTTTTCAATGGCTATCTTCCGTAAAATCTGATTTAGGTCGTTTGACCAGAACTTATAACGAGAATGAAACTCTCAAAAAAGAACTCTATCAGATGAAGAAGGAAACGAATGAAGCAGACAGTCTGAAGGAAGAAAATGAGCAACTGCGTCAGTTATTGGATATGAAGTCAAAATTGAACGCAACCAAGTTGATTGCTTCTGATGTCATCGTGAGAACTCCTGCAACTTGGAAACAAGAGTTGACAATTGATTCAGGTTCTCAACAAGGTGTGACCAGTAATATGCTTGTGATTGCTGGTGGGGGACTGATTGGAAGCGTGGGAAAGGTTGAAGATAACTCTACTGTGGTTAACTTACTAACCAATGCGGAAAATACGGAGAAAATCTCCGTTAAAATCCAACACGGTTCTACTAGTATATATGGCATTATCATTGGGTACGACAAAGAAAAAGACTTGCTTAAAATAAGCCAGTTAAATAGTAGTAGTGATATCAGCCAAGGAGACAAGGTAGTTACAGGAGGTCTGGGCAACTTTAAAACAACAGATATTCCAGTAGGGGAGGTTGTATCAGTTATCCATAGTAGTGACTATCTAACAAGAGAAGTTATGGTTAAACTCCATGCTGATCCAATGAATCTAAAAGTCGTAGAGTTAGTGGGGAATCCATCATGAGACTGTTGAAGCAGATAGGGATGTTTTTACTCTTGCCTATAGTTGTCTTAATAGACAGTCATTTAGGGCAATTTGTAAATAGTTTTTTTCCACATTTTCAAATTGTGAGCCACTTTATCTTCATCTTCTTGTTGTTTGAAACAATAGAAGTATCTGAGTATCTGTTTTTAGCTTATTGCCTAGTTCTAGGGCTTATATACGATATTTATTTCTTCCATTTGATTGGAATCGCTAGTCTTCTATTTGTGATTATTGGAGCAATAGTGTATAAAAGCAACTCAGTTATTTTGTCAAATAGATGGACTCGACTATTAGCTATTTTAATGATGACTTTCTCTTTTGAGTTTGGCAGTTTTCTTCTAGCGCAAATGATTGGTTTAACTGCTGAAAGTATAACAGTTTTTATCGTTTATGGTCTAGTTCCGTCAATGATATTAAACTGTCTCTGGATGTTAGTTTTCCAGTTTATTTTTGAAAAAATATATCTATAAGAAAGAAACAAAACTGTAATAAAGGCGTAATATTTATTAAGCCTTTTTTTGATATACTAGTATTGTCTTAAAAGAAGGAGTATTTACACTTATGAAGAAAAAAATCCTAGCATCACTTTTGTTAAGTACAGTATTGGTCTCACAAGGAGCTGTTCTTTCAAGTGTTAAAGCAAATACAACAGATGAAAAGATTGCTGCTCAAGATAGTAAAATTAGTAACTTGACAGCTCAACAGAAAGAAGCTCAAAAACAAGTAGACGAAATTCAAACTAAAGTTTCAGCTATTCAATCAGAGCAAGAAAAATTACAATCTGAAAACGAAAAACTTCAAGAAGAATCAAAAAAACTTGAAGGTGAAATCGCAGAGCTTTCAAAAAATATCGTAGCACGTAACGAATCGCTTGAAAACCAAGCTCGTAGTGCACAAACAAACGGAACTGCTACAAGTTACATCAATACGATTATTAACTCTGACTCAATTACAGAAGCTATTTCTCGTGTAGCAGCTATGAGTGAAATCGTATCAGCAAACAATAAAATGTTGCAGCAACAAAAAGAAGATAAGAAAGCTATCTCTGAAAAACAAGTTGCAAACAACGAAGCAATCAATACAGTCATTGCTAACCAACAAACACTTGCTGACGATGCTCAAGCTTTGACAACAAAACAAGCAGAATTGAAAGTAGCTGAGTTAAATCTTGCAGCTGAAAAAGCTACAGCAGAAAACGAAAAAGCTAGCTTGCTAGAGAAAAAAGCAGCAGCAGAGGCAGAAGCTAAAGCAGCAGCGGAGGCAGAAGCAGCATATAAAGCTAAACAAGCAAGTCAACAACAATCACTTGCAGCTTCAGCTAACACAACTTTTGCTGCCCAAGTACAAGCAACTTCAAGTTCTTCATCAGCTTCATCGTCAGATGATGATTCAAGCTACACACCTGCAGTAACTACTGTAAGTCAACGACCAACTTATAGTTCAAATGCTTCAAGTTACCCTACAGGTCAATGTACATGGGGTGCTAAGACTTTGGCTCCATGGGCTGGTGATTATTGGGGTAATGGTGGTCAGTGGGCTACTAGTGCAGCAGCAGCAGGTTTCCGTACAGGTTCTACACCACAAGTTGGTGCGATTGCTTGTTGGGATGATGGTGGATATGGACACGTAGCGGTTGTTACAGCTGTTGAATCAACAACGCGTATTCAAGTTTCAGAATGTAACTATGATGGTAGCGGAACTCAACCAATCGGAAATTATCGTGGATGGTTTAATCCTACAGCATCACGTGGTACAGTAAGATACATTTATCCAAACTAACATATTAATTATTATTAAATTTAGGGTGAGGTTTTATGAATCTCACCCTTTGTATAGTATTGATAAGAAATTTTCATCTAAATATTTTTATAATTAGAGAGTTAAATATGGATTGAAAATTATCAGATATGTAGCTAGAATAAATTTGTTTATCTAACGAAATAATAACAAGATTTTAAGAGAGTTGGTACTGGAATTATGTTTACTTATAAAATGAATGTTGATGTTCAAGAGTGGGATTTATTTTTAGAAAATCATCCTCAAGGGAATTTATTGCAGAGTAGTGATTGGGCCAAGATAAAGGATACTTGGGGGAATGAGAGAGTTGGATTTTATAAAGAGAATCAACTAGTTGGAGTAGCGAACATCTTAATTCAGCCTCTTCCATTAGGATTTTCCATGTTCTATATTCCAAGAGGACCAGTCATTAATTATGAAGATAAAGAACTTCAGAAATTTGTGCTTTTAACATTGAAAAAACTTGCTAAAAAAAGCCATGCAATAATGATCAAATTTGATCCAAGTCTGTTTATCAGTCGAAGTCTTATCGACCAAGAAACTATCCAAAATTCTAAAACTTTTGAAATTGTTGAGGAATTGCAAAAAAACAAAGTTCATTGGACAGGTTTGACAAAGGATATGGCAGAAAATATACAACCACGTTTTCAAGCTAATATTCATAAAGAAAACTTCTCGTTGGATCAACTATCCAAGTCTACTAGACAGGCAATCCGAACTGCAAGAAATAAAGGATTGGAAGTAAAATTCGGTGGACTCGACTTATTAGATGAATTTTCATTTTTAATGAAGAAAACAGAGTCTCGTAAGAATATCAGTTTACGAGGCAAAGATTATTATCAGAAGTTACTGACTACTTATCCTGATCACTCTTTTATCACACTGAGCTATTTAGATTTACCTAATAGACTGAAAGAAGTTGAGAATCAACTCGAAAAGAATCTAAAAACAGCGCAGAAATTTACTGATAAAACGAAAGAAGGCAAAATAAAAGAGAATCAGCAAGAGAGAAAACGATTAGAGGAAGAAATTTCTTTTATTAAGAGCCATATTGATAGAGGGGACAGTGTCGTTCCATTGTCTGGAACTTTAACCATCGAATTTGGGAAAACTTCTGAAAACTTATATGCTGGAATGAATGAGGAATTTAGACATTATCAACCTGCTATTCCTACATGGTTTGAGACTGCTCAGCATTCATTTGAACGTGGAGCAGAGACTCATAATATGGGTGGAATTGAAAATAATTTAGAGGGTGGGTTATTTAATTTTAAATCTAAGTTTAATCCCACTATCGAGGAATTTGCTGGTGAGTTTAATTTCCCAACTAGCTCATTGTATTTCTTGTTTAATATAGCCTATAAAATCCGAAAGAAACTTCGAAGTAGCAAGTAGAAAGTCAAAGACTTATTGTCAAGTTTAATCTTTAGTAATTGTTTTTTTGAGAACATAGAGTATGAAGATATGACACTTGCTATCAAAAAATATAAAGTAGATTCTTTCATATCAAAACATTTAAGTTATCAACTCGAAATATTTTGTATTTATCTGAATCTCAACATAAGCGGTTATTGCACATTTAGCAGTAACAATTTATGTTGGGATGTTTTTTTATTTAAAGTTAATAAATTTTTTTAAAATTTCTGTTGGGAAGTTAGGTTATGAAGGAAAAACTAGCAAAATTACTTGAAAAAAAGGCTCAACTATGATACAATGTAACTTGTCGTGTAAACGATAATACTCATTCTTGATGAATTGTGAAGCTGTTGCCTTCGGGTCGTTTTGCAAGCTGAAATCAAGAAGAGGAAAAAAACAAAAAGGAGAAATACTCATGGCAGTAATTTCAATGAAACAACTTCTTGAGGCTGGTGTACACTTTGGTCACCAAACTCGT
>NZ_JAWERU010000008.1:0-89581 GCF_032481935.1 Streptococcus sp. | reverse complement strand
AGTTGCCAACCAGAAGAAATTCTCTAAAACACTGAAGCAGTGGCAAGATTGCGGAATCAAGATTGGATAGTTTTATGGGGATCTTAATATGAAAATTATTTTTATCCGTCACGGGGAGCCAAATTACCGTGAGTTAGAGGAGCGTTCCTATACTGGATTCGGGATAGATTTGGCACCCTTATCTGAGAAAGGAAGACAACAAGCTCAGGAACTTTGCAAAAATCCTTTGTTTGGCTCAGCTGATATCCTGGTGTCTTCTGCAGTGACGCGAGCTTTAGAAACGGCTTTTTATGTATCCTGTGCTACTGGCCTTCCTTTGAGGGTAGAGCCATTATTGCATGAATGGCAGGTTTATGAAACAGGTATAGAGAACTTTGAAACAGCTAGATGTCTGTTTTTAGAAAACAAGGGGGAGTTGCTCCCAAATTCTCCTGTTCAATATGAGACAGCTGCGGAGATGAAGTCTCGTTTTCAAGAATGCATGGCTAAGTATCGAGACTACCAGACTGTGGTAGTTGTTGCTCATCGAATGCTCATGCGCCAATTTGTACCAGACGAGAAGATTGATTTTTGCCAAGTGATTGAGTGTGAGATAGAGATATAGAAAGAAGCACAATTAAATGAGCTATAAGGATTTTCAAGCTTTTACCGCAGAAAATTGTCAAGGGTATAAGAAGGTGTATAAGATTAGTATTGGAGGTTTTCTTTACTTGGCTTTTCTTCCAGTAGACTATCAAAAAATCCTTTGCATTTCTTCAGAATATATGTCCATCATCGATAGTGAAAAAAGTCAAGTCACTCCAATAGATGGGGATTACGATGAGATAGAGTTAGTAGCTATGTGTGATGGTTATGATTCACCTATTCCTATTGCTGGACAATATGGTGGAAGCCTTCCTTTGTATAATGGTAAAGACATCCGAGTGACAATGGCTAAAGACCAATCTGAAGAATATCCGATTTTAACCATTTATTGGGCAGAGAATAAAGAAACTAGGACTCAAATTTATAAAGGTTATTTACCCTATATTTTTGGATTTAGTCCTGATGGGGAGTATTATGTCCATGCGGATGATGGTGGACTGATTGTTCTGAAAAAAAATAGTTACTGATTTGGGAAATTAATAAGAGATTTTAAAAATGAAAGGATTAGAATCATCGCAAAGAAAAAAGCGACATTTATATGTCAAAATTGTGGGTATAATTCCCCTAAATATCTAGGACGTTGTCCAAACTGTGGGTCTTGGTCTTCTTTTGTTGAGGAAGTCGAGGTTGCAGAAGTCAAGAATGCGCGTGTGTCCTTGACAGGTGAGAAAACCAAGCCCATGAAACTGGCTGAAGTGACCTCCATCAATGTCAATAGAACCAAGACAGAGATGGAGGAGTTTAACCGAGTTCTTGGTGGAGGTGTGGTACCAGGAAGTCTTGTCCTTATCGGTGGGGATCCAGGGATTGGGAAATCAACCCTGCTCTTACAAGTCTCAACCCAGCTGTCTCAAGTGGGGACAGTTCTCTATGTCAGTGGGGAGGAGTCTGCTCAGCAAATCAAACTCCGTGCAGAGCGTTTAGGTGATATTGATAGCGAGTTTTATCTCTATGCAGAGACCAATATGCAGAGCGTGCGGGCAGAAATAGAGAGAATTCAGCCAGATTTTCTCATCATTGACTCTATCCAGACAATCATGTCTCCTGAGATTTCAGGGGTGCAGGGGTCTGTTTCTCAAGTGCGTGAGGTGACGGCTGAACTTATGCAGCTGGCCAAAACCAATAACATTGCTATCTTTATAGTTGGACATGTGACCAAGGAAGGGACTTTGGCTGGTCCTCGGATGCTGGAACATATGGTGGATACAGTGCTTTACTTTGAAGGGGAACGCCACCATACCTTCCGTATCTTGAGAGCAGTCAAAAACCGTTTTGGATCGACAAATGAGATTGGGATTTTTGAGATGCAATCAGGTGGCTTGGTTGAGGTGCTCAATCCTAGTCAAGTTTTCCTAGAAGAACGTTTAGACGGAGCGACCGGTTCGTCCATCGTGGTGACTATGGAAGGGACGCGTCCTATTCTTGCGGAGGTTCAAGCCTTGGTAACACCGACTATGTTTGGAAATGCCAAGCGGACTACAACAGGCCTTGATTTCAATCGTGCAAGTCTGATTATGGCTGTTTTGGAGAAACGTGCAGGGCTTCTCTTGCAAAATCAGGATGCCTATCTCAAATCTGCTGGTGGTGTCAAATTGGATGAGCCTGCCATTGACCTAGCTGTTGCGGTTGCTATTGCTTCAAGCTATAAGGACAAGCCAACCAATCCTCAGGAATGTTTTGTAGGAGAATTAGGTTTGACTGGAGAAATTCGGCGCGTAAATCGTATCGAGCAACGGATCAATGAAGCAGCGAAACTTGGTTTTACAAAAATCTATGTACCGAAAAATTCCTTGACTGGAATCAAATCACCTAAAGAAATTCAGGTGATTGGAGTGACCACTATTGGAGAAGTCTTGAAAAAAGTATTCTCCTAATAGTTGTACTCAGGTTTAGATTACTAATTATTTTATTGCTAACATTTATTAAAACAAGGAGGAATTTCTGATGAAATTTTCTATGGACAGTCATATGCAATTTCCTTTGGTAGAGTTGTCACTCAATCAAGGAGAAACGGTCTTTATTCAGCGCGGTAGCATGGTCTACCATACACCCAATGTAAGCCTCAATACCCAGCTCAATGCTAGCGGTTCTGGCTTGGGACGTTTTGTCAAAGCTGTAGGACGTTCCATGGTTTCTGGTGAAAGTACCTTCATTACTCAAGCTATTGCAGAGTCTGACAACGGACATCTTGCTTTAGCACCAGATACTCCTGGTCAAGTGATTGCTCTTGAACTTGGCGAAAAGCAGTATCGCTTGAATGATGGGGCTTTTCTGGCTCTTGATGGAACGGCTTTCTATACAATGGAGCGCCAATCTATTGGTAAAGCACTTTTCGGCGGTCAAGGTGGTCTTTTCGTGATGACTACTCAAGGTCAAGGAACTCTTTTGGCCAATGCTTTTGGTTCGATTAAAAAAATTGAACTCCAAAACCAAGAAGTGACGATTGACAATGCCCATGTGGTGGCTTGGAGTCAATCTTTGGACTATCATATCCACTTAGAAAATGGTTTCTGGCAATCTATTGGTACAGGCGAAGGAGTGGTGAATACCTTCCGAGGTACTGGTGAGGTTTATGTACAAAGTCTTAATCTTCAAAGCTTTGCAGGCTCTCTCAACAAGTATATCCAAAAAGAATCATAACAATAAAAACTAGGATAGGGACCTAAGCTAGATGCTAGAAGTCTCTGTTCTAGTTTTTTATATGGAAGTTGAAAACTGACAAGACAAAGAAAAGATGGTAAGATAGAAGATAAATAATTTGGTTTTCAAATTATCTTAAAAATAAGAAAGTGTGTTGTCATGTCGTATTTTGAACAGTTTATGCAAGCCAACCAGGCTTATGTTGCCCTGCATGGTCAGTTAAATCTGCCAATCAAGCCTAAAACAAGAGTAGCCATTGTGACTTGTATGGACTCACGTCTGCACGTTGCACAAGCTTTGGGGTTAGCACTTGGAGATGCTCATATTTTACGGAATGCGGGCGGTCGAGTGACAGACGATATGATTCGCTCACTCGTGATTTCCCAGCAACAAATGGGAACAAGAGAGATTGTGGTTCTTCATCATACAGACTGTGGTGCACAGACTTTTCAAAATGAAGAATTTCAAGAACATTTAAAAGCTGAATTAGGAGTCGATGTCTCGGGTCAAGATTTTCTCCCTTTTCAAGATGTTGAGGAGAGTGTTCGTGAGGATATGCAGTTACTTCGAGAATGCCCATTGATTCCAGATGATGTCGTTATTTCAGGGGCAGTTTATGATGTGGATACAGGTAGTATGAGAGAGGTATACTAACTTTTCCTTTGTGAGTTCCTATCTTCCCATGAGATAGAATGTCTAAGTTGTCACATTTCAGCTTGAATATAAGGAATATAAATGAGCACAAGACAAGGGGATAAATGTCCACTCTTGTCTTATTTTTTATTGAAAAATCAAGAAAAAAGCGCTACAATGGTAGATGGAAAATATTGTGAAAAAACACAAGTGATACATAAATACTGGAGGAAATCATGTCTTTTTCTGATTTAAAGCTGTTTGCCCTTTCTTCAAATAGAGAATTGGCAGAGCGTGTGGCGCAAGAGATTGGAATAGAGTTGGGAAAATCAACCGTACGTCAATTTTCAGATGGAGAAATTCAAGTTAATATCGAAGAATCAATCCGTGGAAAACACGTCTTTATCCTACAATCAACTAGCTCACCTGTAAATGACAATCTGCTAGAAATTTTGATTATGGTAGATGCTTTGAAACGTGCCAGTGCAGAATCTGTCAACGTTGTTATGCCTTACTATGGCTATGCACGTCAGGATAGAAAGGCGAGAGCGCGTGAGCCAATCACTTCAAAACTTGTAGCAAATATGCTTGAAGTGGCTGGAGTAGATCGTTTGTTGACGATTGACTTGCACGCTGCACAGATTCAGGGATTCTTTGATATTCCTGTCGATCACTTGATGGGTGCTCCTTTGATTGCAGACTACTTTGAGCGTCGTGGCATGGTTGGTTCTGACTATGTGGTTGTCAGCCCAGACCATGGTGGGGTGACTCGTGCTCGTAAATTAGCAGAGTTTTTGAAAACTCCAATTGCTATTATTGACAAACGTCGTAGCGTAGACAAGATGAATACCAGTGAAGTGATGAACATCATTGGTAAGGTAGAAGGCAAGACTTGTATCTTGATTGACGATATGATCGATACAGCTGGAACTATTTGTCATGCGGCAGATGCTCTTGCTGAAGCTGGTGCTGTCGAAGTTTACGCAAGTTGTACGCACCCAGTTCTTTCAGGGCCTGCTATGGATAATATCCAAAAATCAGCTATTAAAAAATTAGTTGTTTTGGATACTATCTACCTACCAGAAGAGCGATTGATTGATAAGATTGAGCAAATCTCTATCGCTCATCTTTTGGCAGATGCTATCATCCGTATCCACGAAAAACGTCCTCTATCTCCATTATTTAGTATTGAGAAAAAAATCTAACGAATTCGTTGGATCAGACAAAACTCCTAACAAAGTGATAGGCCTTGTTGGGAGTTTTCTTAATTAGATCAGGAAAATGTGAAAATTTCACTAATTGTTCGTTTTTTAGTCCATTTTTTTCCTTAATTCTTCGAGAATATTGCTTGTTTTTTAAGAATATAATAAATTTTACTCGTTTTTTACCAGAAATTTTAAAAATAGTTTAAGAAAAAGCTTGACAACTTAAATATATGTGATATAATTTGAGGTAATAAGGATTATCCTTATAATTAAAATTAAACTTAAAGAGGAGATAAAACAATGAAAAAAGTTTTATTGGCATCAGTAGCAGCTCTTGCAGTATTCTCAGCAGCAGCTCCAGTTTTTGCACAAGGAGAAAACCCAGCTTCTTCTAACCAATTGATCCAAAAGAAATATGTTTCTGAACGTGATATTGCAGATCAAGCTTATGCATACGTAGAAGCTCACCCAGAAGATATCGCAGCAGCTGTTGAAAAAGAACCTTCAGTGATTGCAGCTCGTGCAGAACTTGCTAAAGCTCAAGCAATCGTTGGTCACACTCATGAAAAAGCTGTAGCAACTGCTAAAGCTAACCTTGATGAAGTTTTGGCTGACGCAACAAATTCACAACGTAACCGTGCAATCCAATACTTGCAAGAAACATACCGTAACGCAGCTAAAGCTCAAGGTAACTACTGGAACGACCCAACTGGTGTTGAAGATAACAAACCTAACCCAACTCGTATCGCTGAAGACCAAGCTAACCAAACAGGTAAAGCTGCATCTGCTGACCAAGCACCAGCTGATCAAGCAGCACAACCAGAACCTGGTAAACCAGGTGCTGTAGACCAAGCTAAAAAAGCAGACGATGCTGCTAAAAAAGCAGGCGCAAATGCTAAAGCAGGTCAAAAAGCTCTTCCAAAAACACACGCTGCTAAATAATTTTATTTAAAAAGTAGCCAATCACTGAAACTTGGTTTCAGTGATTTTTTTGGTAAAAAATGAGGAGGAAAAGATGAGTAGACGTTCTACGACAAAGAAATCACCAATTACTAAAATAATTGCTTCAATCGTTGCAGTAGCTATCGTTGCTTTGGGAGGCTTCTTTATCTATAAAAGCTTCCTAGCTCCAAGTGGAGATAAGCTAAATGATGCAAAGGTTACTCAGGAAGCTCCAAAGCAAACTTATACTGCTAGCGCAGAAGAAAAGGAATATCTCGCAAATAAATTTAAAGGCTTGCTCGCAACAAACTCTGAGACGGTTGGTTACGTATATATTCCTGGTACCCAGTTAGATGAACCAGTTGTTCAAACAACGGATAATGCGACTTATTTAGATAAGCGCTTTGATGGCGTTAATGAGCCTTTAATGGGGGCAGTCTTTATGGATGCCGATAACAAGAAGGACTTTAGCGATCGATTGACTTGGTTATTTGGTCACGCTCGTGGTAGTAAAGTGCCTGACCACCGCATGTTTAAAGATGTGAATTACTTCAGTCGCCAGGAATATTTTGATGCACATCCTTATGTTGTCATTGAAACTCCAGAGAGAAAGTATTATTATGAAGCTGTTGCTATGATTATTGTTCCAGAAGAAACAGCTTTTTACCGTACTTCTTTTGATGATGATGCGGATTTTGAGAAACAGCTAAATATTATTTATGACACTGCAGAGGTTAAGAAACCAAATGTTAAGGTATCAGCTAAGGATAAATATCTTGTTCTTTCTACTTGTCGTGAAGAAGATGATACGATTCGTGCCAATCTCTACCTTCGACAAATTCCTGACTCAGAGATGAGTGACTTTGTCAAACAACATGGAGAAAGCCTTCAGTATAAACCAACAAGAGAATAATCTTTAAATAAAATTTTTATGAATCCTCCTCAAATTAAATGAAATAGTTTAATTTTGGGAGGATTTTTGATTTTATAGTAAATTTCTGCAAACCCTTTCGAAATATGCTATACTGATGAAAAAGGAGGATTTTTATGACTCAAGAATTTATCAATCCAAGTGATGGCGTGATCCGTCAGTATCTAGAAACCAGTAAAACTCTAGCAGTAGTGGGCTTGTCTGACCGTGAGGAAACAACTAGCAATCGAGTGACAAAGGAAATGCAGGCTCGTGGCTATAAAATCATACCAGTAAACCCTAAGGCTGCAGGTGGGGAAATCTTGGGAGAAAAGGCTTATGCCAGTCTAGCTGAGATTCCTTTTTCTGTAGATATCGTCAATGTCTATCGTCGTAGTGAGTTTCTACCAGATGTGGCACGAGATTTTCTCAAGGCTGATGCTAAGATTTTCTGGGCGCAACTAGGACTTGAAAGTCTAGAAGCAGAAGAAATCTTGCGTGCTGGAGGTTGCGATGATATCGTGATGAACCGTTGTATTAAGAGAGAACATACACGCTTAATTCTTGAACAATAAAAAGGTAGCTTGCGAGCTACCTTTTGTGTTATACTCAATGAAAATCAAAGAGCAAACTAGGAAACTAGCCGCAGGCTGTACTTGAGTACGGCAAGGCGACGTTGACGTGGTTTGAATTTGATTTTCGAAGAGTATTAGAAAATACCGATGAGCGTTTGCATACCGAGACTAGTCAGGATGATGGCAATCCAGCAGAGAGCTCCGAGAAGAATGGATTTACCGCTGGACTTAATCATAGCGATGAGGTTGGTTTTGAGACCAATAGCACTCATAGCCATGATGATGAGGAATTTGGAGAGTTGTTTGAGAGGTGAAAAGAAGCTATTGCTGACACCTAAGGAAGTAAGGACTGTGGTTAGCAGAGAAGCTAGGATGAAGTAGAGAATGAAAACAGGGAAGATTTTTTTAAGTTTTACCCCTTGGTTGTTTCCTTGTTGACGACTTTGCCAGTAGGAGAGAAAGAGAGTGATGGGGATGATAGCCAGAGTACGTGTGAGTTTGACAATGGTTGCGGATTCGAGGGTATTAGTCTGGTAGAGACTGTCCCAGGCGCTGGCGGTAGCCGTTACAGAGGAAGTATCATTGACCGCAGTTCCTGCAAAGAGGGCAAAGCCTTCGTTGGAAAGATGGAGCCAGGTTCCTAGAGTTGGGAAGATAAGAGCTGCCAAGACATTGAAGAAAAAGATAACAGAAATGGCTTGTGCGACTTCTTTTTCCTTGGCATGGATGACAGGAGCAGTCGCTGCAATGGCAGAACCGCCACAGATAGAGGAACCGACACCGATCAAGGTAGCTAGCTTTGTATCTAGGTCAAAAAAGCGCTGGAAGAGATAGGCTATAATCAAAGCAATTGAAATAGTTGAGAGGATGACTGGGAGGGAAGATTTTCCAACTGCGAAAACTTGAGAGATATTGAGTCCAAACCCAAGCAAGATAACTGCATACTGAAGCAATTTCTTGGAGCTGTAAGTCAAACCAGCATCTAGTTGTTTATAGGAAGTGAGAAATGGGTGGAGAATCATGCCAATAAAGATGGCAAAGACAGGTGCCCCGACAACAGGCAAGAAGCCTCCTAAAATCCAAGAAATGATAGATATGATAAGACAGACCAAAAGTCCAGCCCAATTTTTTGATAGAAATGACATAAAAACCTCCGAAAATAAATACTCCTTATTATAATCTTATCTGTCAGAAAAGTAAAGAGAAAGTAAAGTTTAATAATTATTTGACAAGTTTCTCAAATTTATGTGATTAGAACTGTAACGAAGTCTTGGAAAAAACAGAAATACCAGAGCTCCACCTCTGGTATTTCTGTTTGTCTAGTCATATTAAAACTAAACTCAGGTTATATTTTTTTGTCGCACTTATCTAACCACTTTCTGACTATCCACTCAGAAATGACATTACCGATCTAGTAATCAATAATGGTGCTAGAATAGTTGTAACGAAGATTAGCAAAACCGTATTTTACAAAGGTATACTCTGTAATATTTAAATCCTTATTAAATCAACGTTTCTAAAGAAAAAGTAGCTGTAAAATATTATATATACAGCGTACTGTTAAACCAAGACGGTACCAAAAATTAAGGTTTCGGAGCTTATAAAATAAAGAAAGATGTCTCAATCAGTTGAGCTTCTTTTATTACCATTTTGTAGCAAAGTGACATAGTCGCTTTTTATGTGGAATAGGTGAGATAAAAAAACAGTGTTTTGTTTTTGGTCGATGAAGTAGAGTAAGACATACTGACCGATAATTTTTCCTCGTGTAGGGTACTTACTATTAATCTTTATACCAATTTTTTCATCGGCGTCAAAACCAGCCTCAGGAAAGACTTCTAAACTTTTTAAGCCATCTAAAATTTTACCCACAGTATTTTTAGCAGACTGAGATGATAAAAGAACAGTAGTGATGTAATCATGAATACTGTCAATAGCTTGGCTCACTTCATCAGAAATAATTACTTTATAAGCCATAGCGTGCCCTCATACTGTCTAGGGAAGTCCCTTTTCCTGCTTCATACTCTCTTAAGGCTCGTTCGGATTGAGCTTGTAATTCCTCAATCAACTGTTCACGGTGTAAATCTTCTGCAGTCTTGATTGGCAAGTCCTGTTCGAGGACAATCTGCTCTATAAAAAGAGTGATAGCATCCGTCATGGTCATTCCTTTTTCCTTGATAATGGCTCTAGCTTGTTCCATTGCTAACTCATTGATTTTAAAATTGTATTGCTTAACAAGTGATGTAGTCATGGTATATCTCCGTTCTATATCGTGTATATCCAGTATAAATTTTTTGAACTTTTTTTGCAAGAAAAAAACTCTTGAATATACTCCAAGAGTGAAACGAATAGGACCAGTGGTGGAGCGGGTTCTTTACAGCCTAAAGCTGAAGGTAGTGCCGAACCTGAACCTGAATCATCAGCAACCTTTGAGCAAACTGTTACCAGTCACTCGACATCATCTTATCCTTAGTTATAAGTTTAGGATAGATAAGAGATAGTGTCAACAATAATTCTTATTACAACCATCTGTCCTGTACCTTTGTTTGATTTTCTTGTTTTTGAATAAATTGTCTGACTGTATCTTTCAAATGTTTCTGCAATTCAAGAATCTGACTAAATTCATTTAAACTAGCCTGATTATCTTCGTTTACTTTTTTTTGTGATCTGATTTATATTGACCCCTATCCGATTTATTTCCTTACGCAACTTCTCAATACTTGTCGAAAATCTCCTAATACGTTGTCATATTCGGCTTACCTAACTTTAGTTATGCTTTCACCTCGATTCCTAGTTTCATGAGATTTTCATTGAGTATTCTAAAAACATAGTGTTGTAATGAATTTAAATGAACATACATCAGTTGCTTATGCTAGTGTGATTTTGCGGTCAGAGAGCTTTTGTAGTATAATAGACATATGTCCTTTAAGCAAGGAGGGTATCTATGGACTTAACCAAGCGATTTAATAAACAATTAGATAAGATTCAAGTTTCCTTGATTCGTCAGTTTGACCAGGCTATTTCAGAGATTCCTGGGGTTCTACGTCTGACATTGGGAGAGCCTGACTTCACAACTCCAGACCATGTCAAGGAGGCGGCCAAGCGCGCCATTGACCAAAATCAATCCTACTATACAGGGATGAGTGGTTTGTTGACCTTGCGCCAGGCAGCTAGTGATTTTGTAAGAGAAAAATACAAGCTAGACTATAATCCTGAAAATGAAATATTGGTCACAATTGGTGCGACAGAGGCTCTATCAGCTACTTTGACAGCTATTTTAGAAGAGGGTGACAAGGTTCTCTTGCCAGCTCCTGCCTATCCTGGTTATGAACCAATTGTTAATCTAGTTGGTGCAGAGATTGTCGAGATTGATACGACTGAGAACGGTTTTGTCTTAACTCCTGAAATGCTAGAGAAAGCTATTATCGAGCAAGGTGATAAGCTAAAGGCAGTTATTCTCAACTATCCAGCTAATCCTACAGGAATTACCTATAGTCGCGAACAGTTGGAAGCCTTGGCAGACGTTTTACGTAAGTATGAGGTTTTCGTTGTCTGTGATGAGGTCTATTCAGAATTAACCTATACAGGGGAAAATCATGTATCTTTGGGAACGATGCTGAGAGATCAGGCTATTATCATCAACGGTCTATCCAAATCCCATGCTATGACAGGTTGGCGTTTAGGTTTTATCTTTGCTCCAGCAAATTTCACAGCCCAGTTAATCAAGAGTCATCAGTACTTGGTCACTGCCGCAAATACCATGGCTCAACATGCTGCGGTGGAAGCCTTGACGGCTGGTAAGAACGATGCAGAGCCGATGAAGAAGGAGTATATCCAACGTCGGGACTACATTATCGAGAAGATGACTGACCTTGGTTTTGAGATCATCAAACCAGATGGTGCTTTTTATATCTTTGCTAAGATTCCAGAAGGCTACAATCAAGATTCCTTTGCTTTTCTGAAGGATTTTGCTCAGAAGAAGGCTGTTGCCTTTATCCCTGGTGCAGCTTTTGGTCAATATGGAGAAGGTTATGTGCGCTTGTCTTATGCGGCTAGTATGGAAACCATCAGAGAGGCTATGAAACGTCTTGAGGAGTACATGAGAGAAGCATGATTCAGTCTATTACGAGTCAGGGGTTGGTGCTCTACAATCGTAATTTTCGTGAGGATGACAAGCTAGTCAAGATTTTTACAGAGCAGGTCGGTAAGCGCATGTTTTTTGTCAAACATGCCGGTCAATCCAAACTGGCTCCAGTTATTCAACCTTTGGTGCTGGCTCGTTTTCTTTTACGAATCAATGATGATGGGCTTAGTTATATTGAAGACTACCATGAGGTGATGACCTTTCCAAAAATCAATAGTGATCTCTTTGTCATGGCCTATGCGACCTATGTGGCAGCTCTGGCAGATGCTAGTTTGCAGGACAATCAACAGGATGCTCCCTTGTTTGCTTTTTTACAAAAGACTTTAGAGTTGATGGAAGAGGGTCTGGATTATCAAGTTTTGACTAATATTTTTGAAATTCAGATTTTGACACGTTTTGGGATCAGTCTTAACTTTAATGAGTGTGTTTTTTGCCATCGGGTAGGTCAGGCCTTTGATTTTTCTTTCAAATATGGCGCTTGCTTATGTCCTGAGCATTATCATGAGGATGAGAAACGTTGTCATCTGAATCCAAACATTCCCTATCTGCTCAATCAATTTCAAGCTATTAACTTTGAGACTTTAGAGACTATTTCTCTCAAGTCTGAAATCAAGCAAGAATTGCGTCAGTTCATGGATCAAATTTATGAAGAATACGTAGGAATTCACCTAAAATCAAAGAAATTTATTGATTCCCTAGCTGATTGGGGACAATTACTAAAAGAGGAAGACAAATGAAAAAAATCGCAGTAGATGCAATGGGTGGGGATTACGCACCACAGGCAATTGTTGAAGGTGTTAATCAAGCCCTTGCTGACTTTTCAGATATTGAGATTCAACTTTACGGAGATGAGAGCAAGATTAAGCAATATCTAACAGCGACAGATCGCGTCAGTATTATCCATACAGATGAGAAAATTGATTCGGATGATGAACCAACAAAAGCCATTCGTAAGAAGAAAAAAGCCAGTATGGTATTGGCTGCTAAGGCTGTCAAGGACGGTGAGGCTGATGCTGTGCTCTCTGCAGGAAATACAGGTGCTTTGCTAGCGGCAGGATTTTTCATCGTTGGTCGCATCAAGAATATTGACCGACCTGGACTTATGTCAACCTTACCAACAGTTGATGGGAAAGGTTTTGATATGCTAGACCTTGGTGCCAATGCAGAAAACACAGCCCATCACCTTCATCAATATGCCATCCTAGGTTCTTTCTACGCTAAAAATGTTCGTGGAATTGCAAAACCACGAGTTGGTTTGCTTAATAACGGGACAGAGAGCAGCAAGGGAGATCCACTCCGCAAGGAAACTTATGACTTGCTAGCAGCTGATGAGAGTTTGAACTTTGTCGGTAATGTGGAAGCGCGTGATTTGATGGAGGGTGTTGCAGATGTTGTCGTGGCAGACGGTTTCACGGGAAACGCTGTGCTAAAATCCATCGAAGGTACAGCCATGGGAATCATGGGCTTGCTAAAAAATGCTATTACAGGTGGTGGACTTCGAGCAAAACTTGGTGCTCTTCTTCTCAAGGATAGCCTTAAAGGCTTGAAAAAGCAGCTCAACTATTCAGATGTTGGGGGTGCAGTCTTGTTTGGTGTCAAGGCGCCTGTTGTCAAGACTCATGGCTCAAGTGATGCCAAGGCTGTGTACAGTACGATTCGTCAGATTCGTACCATGCTAGAAACAGACGTAGTTGCTCAAACTGCGCGTGAATTTTCAGGAGAATAATATATATGACAGAAAAAGAAATTTTTGACCGTGTCGTGGCCATTATCCAAGAACGTCAAGGGGATGACTTTGTAGTCACAGAGGCCTTGAGTTTGAAGGATGATCTGGATGCTGATTCGGTAGATTTGATGGAATTCGTACTAACCATTGAGGATGAATTTGGAATTGAAATCAGCGATGAAGAAATCGACCATCTTCAAAGTGTGGCAGATGTATTGAAAGCCATTAAAGATAAAATCTAACATATAGCAACATGCAAGTCATGTTGTTTTTTTGTTTCTCGAAAAAAGATAAGATTTTGAAATTTTACAGTTGATACTCAATGAAAATCAAAGAGCAAACTAAGAAGCTAGCCGCAGGCTGTACTTGAGTACGGCAAGGTGAAGCTGACGTTGTTTGAATTTGATTTTCGAAGAGTATGAGTTTACGAATAAAGAGATGAGAACAAAAAAGGAGGATTGCTGATGTATGTGACAGGTCTTTATCCGTGGTTAATCAAGTGGTTTTTAAAATAAATTTGATTTAATTGTTTATTTTAAAATGATTTCTCGAATAGATAAGTGAGAAGAAAAGGAAAGGAGTCTGATCAATGTATTTACCAATTTTACTTCCATGGTTTATCAAATTGTATTTTAAATAAATTAAATTTATTCATTAATTTTAAAATGATTTATCGAATAGACAAGTGAGAAGAAGAGGAAGGAGATTGCTTCATGTTTATACCGATCATGTATCCATGGTTAATTAAGTGGTTTTTAAAATAAATTTGATTTAGCTGTTTATTTTAAAATAATTTCTCGAATAGACAAGTGAGAAGAAAAGGAAGGAGATTAGGAATGATTATTTCAGTTATTTATCCAATTTGGCTTTTAAAATGGTTTAAAGGTTAGAAATCACAAATATAAAAATAAAGGAGAAAACAAATGACAAACTTTGACAAAATGGAACAGAACTTTGTAGCTCTTACGGAAGAAGAGCTGATGGAAGTGGATGGGGGAGCACTGCCTCTTGTACTCGCTGGAGTATCTATTTGGAAGGTAGGTGCGGCAGTAGCAGGTGGAGCAACAGCGCTTTTTGCTGGAGGAGCAGCTTTGGGGTATTATGCAAATAGACCATAATCTGATTGTAGTCAGAGAGGCATTTCTATGTTTTTAAAAAAAGAAGTGATATTATTAGGGGTATTGTTATCGCTACGTATTATTTTTACTATTGTTCAAATTTTAATTGACTATAAAATATTACCTGGACAGTATAGTGTAAATTTTATGGATATTTCAGAAGTATTTACCTATCCAATACTCATTTTAATCATTTATATAGCAATAAAATATAATACAAAGGAGTAATGATGAACATGAACTTAGAACAATTTTATCAATTATCTGACGATGAATTAGTGAGAACAAAAGGTGGTTTTGGTCTTGCGGAAGCAGTTGGGATTGCAGGAGTACTGAATGCTGCTGTACAAATTTTTAATGCTGGTTACAAATTTGGTTCAGATTTTGCTCGTCGTGGGCGTTAGATAATGAACAATCGCAACACTGATCTCAATACATTGTTGCCATAGTTCCTTTGGTGGCAATAGGTCTCAATCTCGTGCTTCATGTAATTCGTACAGGTTCTTTATTATCCTTTGATTGGAAATGGTATTTAGTTGGATTGATTGCCTCAGGCTATTTTGGGATTTTTTGCAAGGATTTGTCAAAATATAATCCAAACTATAAATGATGAATCTGAATGAAAAGGATTTTGTCCGTGTGAATGGCGGAAAAACTCTGTCATTTTTGTCAGATAAATAGGAGTCTGCTATGAAAAAATTTTTATTGGGATTTGCTGAGGGATATTTTATCGTGTCAGTCATTATCTACATTGTAACGTATTTGATTTTGAAAAAACCGATCAATACCTTGTTTTATCCAGAAATCTATCCGATTCTACTTGGTCTGTTTTATGTAGGGTATAAGTGTAGTTCAGAAAATAAAAATGATCTATTTGAAACTAATCATTAAGTTGAACTAAAAAGGAATAAAAGTGAACTTGTATGAAAAATCTAAAAAATGTAATGGGAGCCTTTTTAATTATTTTTGGAGTGCTTTGCATATTAGGAGACTTAAATGTAATTACCTTTAATGTTGAAAAATATTTCCAATCAGAGTTATTTGTTCCGATGCTTATTTTGATGATGAGTTATTTAGATTCAGGTAAAGACAAGGTTTAAATAGAACTATTATTAGTATGTGGCAAATGCTATTGAATAATCATCTTTTAGTTGTTATCAATTGAATAAGAACTAAAAAAGAATGGAGAAATAAATGAATATCTCAGAAGAATTTGCGGCTATAATTATATCAGCCTCAGGAATAGTAGGACTTTTGGTTGGAGTAGCTATTGGATTAGCTAGTATTATTTAAAAAGGAGTAGATGAAAAATGGAGAAACTGAATAAAAAATTTGCTATTATGACAGAGGAAGACTTGGCTGTAACTAAGGGAGGTTTCATTGCTAGTGCTTCTACGGCGATTGCTTGGGGAGTTTTAGGAGGAACTTCTTATATGTTTGGACGTTATCTAGGAAGTAGACGTTAATTTAAAAATTTGTGGTAAATCGTAAAAAAATTGGAAAAGGTAAGAAATATTAATCATTATATTTTCTAGGTAGGACGTTTGTTCTACCTATTTTTATTTAGGAAAAAGTGCTGTTCAGGTGAGGATATTGTTTTTTTAGAAATAATTTTCTATTTGCTTCTTTGTTTGGATAAAATAATCTTACAAAGTTTTCTTTGGAGATTGTTAGGAAAAGGAGTAGAATATGAAATTTAGTAAACGGCATTATCGTCCTCAGGTAGACCAGATGGACTGCGGTGTGGCTTCATTAGCCATGATCTTTGGTTATTATGGAAGTTATTATTCTCTGGCTTACTTGCGAGAGTTGGCCAAGACGACCATGGATGGGACTACAGCTTTAGGCTTAGTCAAGGTTGCAGAGGAAATTGGTTTTGAGACGCGAGCAATAAAGGCGGACATGAGCTTGTTTGATTTGCCGGATGTAACCTTTCCTTTTGTGGCTCATGTGCTTAAGGAAGGAAAATTGCTCCATTATTATGTGGTGACTGGGCAGGACAAGAACAACATTCATATCGCTGATCCAGATCCTAGTGTTAAGCTGACCAAGATTTCTCGTGAACGCTTTGCCAAGGAGTGGACAGGAATCACTATTTTTATGGCACCATCTCCGACTTATAAGCCTCATAAGGAACAAAAAAATGGTCTGCTTTCCTTTATCCCTATATTAGTGAAACAGCGAGGTTTGATTGTTAATATCGTTTTGGCGACCCTCTTGGTGACCTTGATTAACATTGTGGGTTCTTATTATCTGCAGTCTATCATTGATACTTATGTACCAGATCAGATGCGTTCAACCTTGGGTATTATCTCAATAGGGCTAGTCATCGTTTATGTCCTTCAGCAAATCTTATCTTATGCGCAGGAATATCTTTTACTTGTTTTGGGGCAACGCTTGTCCATTGATGTGATCTTATCTTATATCAAGCACATTTTTCACCTGCCTATGTCCTTTTTTGCGACACGACGGACAGGGGAAATCGTGTCTCGTTTCACGGATGCAAATAGTATTATCGATGCGCTGGCTTCGACTATTCTGTCAATCTTTTTGGATGTATCTACTGTCTTGATTATTTCAGTAGTTCTATTTTCGCAGAATAGCAATCTTTTTTTCATGAGTTTACTAGCTCTTCCTATCTACACAGTGATTATCTTTGCTTTTATGAAGCCCTTTGAAAAGATGAATCGGGATACCATGGAAGCTAATGCAGTCCTGTCATCTTCTATTATCGAGGATATTAACGGTATTGAGACCATTAAGTCTTTGACCAGTGAAAGTCAACGTTACCAAAAGATTGACAAGGAATTTGTGGATTATCTAAAAAAATCTTTTACCTACAGTCGGGCAGAAAGTCAGCAAAAGGCTCTGAAAAAGCTTGCCCAGCTTTTGCTCAATGTTGGCATTCTCTGGATGGGGGCTCTTCTAGTTATGGACAATAAGATGAGTTTGGGCCAGTTGATCACCTATAATACCTTGCTTGTTTATTTTACAAATCCTTTGGAGAATATCATCAATCTGCAAACTAAGCTTCAGACAGCGCAGGTAGCTAATAACCGTCTGAATGAAGTTTATCTGGTTGCATCTGAGTTTGAGGAAAAGAAAACAGTCTCAGATTTGAGTTTGCTAGAAGGAGATATGACTTTCAAGCAGGTTCACTACAAGTATGGCTATGGCCGAGATGTTTTGTCAGACATCAATCTAACCATTTCGCAAGGCTCTAAAGTGGCTTTTGTGGGAATTTCAGGATCGGGTAAGACGACCTTGGCTAAGATGATGGTTAATTTTTACGATCCAAGTCAGGGGGAGATTAGCCTGGGTGGCGTCAATCTCAATCAGATTGACAAAAAAGCTTTGCGTCAGTATATCAACTACCTGCCTCAGCAACCCTATGTTTTTAATGGGACAATTTTGGAGAATCTTCTCCTTGGAGCCAAGGAGGGAACGACTCAGGAAGATATATTGAGAGCAGTGGAGTTGGCAGAGATTCGGGAGGATATTGAGCGCATGCCACTGAATTACCAGACAGAATTGACTTCGGATGGAGCGGGCATTTCAGGTGGTCAACGTCAGAGGATCGCTCTGGCGCGTGCTCTCTTGACTGATGCACCTGTCTTGATCTTGGATGAGGCGACCAGCAGTCTGGATATTTTGACCGAGAAGCGAATTGTCGATAATCTGATGGCTTTAGATAAGACCTTGATTTTCATCGCCCATCGTTTGACCATTGCTGAGCGGACAGAGAAGGTTGTCGTTTTGGATCAGGGAAAGATTGTTGAAGAAGGTACACATATGGATTTACTGGCTCAGGGTGGTTTTTATGCCCACTTGGTGAATAGTTAGAGAGGAGAAAAGATGCAATCAGAATTTTTAGAAAGTGCTGAGTTTTACAATCGTCGTTACCATAATTTTTCTAGTTATGTGATTTTTCCAAGTTTTATCTTGTTTCTATTCTTGCTAATTTTTTCAATATTTGCACAAAAGGAGATAAGCTTGACAGCTGGAGCTACGGTAGAACCTGCTCGTATCATTGCTACCATTCAGTCTAGTAGTAATAGTAAGATTGTGGCGAATCATTTGGCTGAAAATAAGTTTGTCAAGCAAGGGGATCTTCTCGTTCAATACCAAGAGGGAGCAGAAGCCGTTCAGGCTGAGAATTATGCCAGTCAGTTGGAAATGCTCAAGGATCAGAAGATTCAACTGGAGTATTTAAAAGCAAGCCTTCAAGCAGGAAGTGATCAATTTCCAGAAGCGGATAAATTTGGCTATCAGCATAGTTTTTTAGATTATCTAAATCAAGCTGCTAGTCTGCGGAGTCAGGTTGAGCAACAAAATGCTAGTATATCATCTCAAAATGCAGCAGCCAGTGGTAGTCAGGCAGAATTAGGCAATCTCATCGGTGAAACCCAGTCCAAAATTAAAGAATATCAGCAAGCCAAGTCTGCTATTCAGGGTGATGGACACTTAGAGAGTGATCATCCAGCTTATGCCATTTATCAGTCTTATCAGTCGACAAAGGAGCAAGGATCGGAAGCCAAACAGCAGGCCTTATCTCAGCTAGATGCTCAAATCACTCAGTTGGAGTCAACTCTTGCAGGTTATCGAGTACAGTATGCAGGTTCAGGAGCCCAGCAAGCTTATGCATCTGGATTAGGAAGTCAGTTGGAGTCATTAAAATCTCAGCAACTAGCCAAGGTAGGTCAGGAATTAACGCTCTTGGATCAGAAAATTCTTGAAGCGGAGTCAGGTAAAAAGATTCAAGGAAATCTTTTAGACAAGGGGAAAATTACAGCAACAGAAGATGGTGTTCTACATTTGAATCCTGAGCATAGTCGATCTACCATCATTCCAGAAGGAACTATTCTCGCTCACCTTTTTCCGCAGTTGGCTAGAGAGAGGAAGGCAAAACTAACAGCCTATATTAGTTCTAAGGAAGTGGCTGGTCTCAAGCATGGAAATGAGGTACGATTTACAACGGTAACGGATGCGAATAAGCAGCTAGTATTGACCTCCAAGATTACGAATATCGATACCAGTGCGACTCAGACAGAAAAGGGCAATTTCTTTAAATTAGAGGCAGAGACGGATTTGAATGCTGAACAAGCAGAAAAACTTCGTTATGGACTTGAAGGTCGTTTGACTATGATTACAGGTAGGAAGAGTTTTTTACGCTACTATCTTGATCGTTTTTTGAAACAAGAATAAAGTTCTCATTCTAACTCAAATCAATCTTAGAAAATCGCAAATGAAAAATCATTTGCGATTTTTCTGTACTTTTTCAGATATAATATCAAATATAGTTCGTGAAATATTTGATTTTTAGTGTCTGTTGTGTTAGAATGATGTAAAGTAATACGAAAGGCGAACAAGAAAATGTCCAGTAAACTTATTTATACGGGAAAAGCTAAAGATATCTATACTACAGAAGACGAAAATGTGATTAAGTCGGTCTACAAGGACCAGGCAACCATGCTAAATGGAGCTCGCAAAGAGACCATTGAGGGTAAAGGTGTGCTGAATAATCAGATTTCGTCTCTTATTTTTGAAAAATTGAATGCTGCTGGTGTGGCGACACACTTTATCGAACGTATTTCTGACACAGAACAATTGAATAAAAAAGTGACAATCATTCCTTTGGAGGTTGTGCTTCGTAACGTAACTGCAGGTTCTTTCTCAAAACGTTTTGGTGTGGAAGAAGGTTTGGACTTGGAGACTCCAATCGTTGAATTTTACTACAAGAACGATGATTTGGATGACCCATTCATCAATGATGAGCATGTGAAGTTCTTGGATATTGCCAATGATGAACAAATTGCTTATATCAAGGAAGAAACGCGTCGTATCAATGAATTGCTGAAAGATTGGTTTGCACAAATTGGTCTTCGCTTGATTGACTTCAAATTGGAATTTGGTTTTGATAAGGATGGCAAGATTATCTTGGCAGATGAATTCTCACCAGACAACTGCCGCCTTTGGGATGCGGAAGGGCACCATATGGACAAGGATGTTTTCCGTAGAGATTTAGGCAGTTTGACAGATGTTTATAAGGTTGTGTTGGAGAAATTGCAGGGCTTGAAGTAACTTGTTTGAAAGGAAAAACCTTCGTCTTCGATAACCTATTTGAATAGAAATAAAGGAAATAAAATGGATAAACGTATTTTCGTTGAGAAAAAAGCTGATTTTCGTGTAAAATCTCAGTCTTTAGTAAAAGAATTACAGCATAATCTTCAATTGAAAACCTTGAATGATCTTCGTATTGTTCAGGTTTACGATGTCTTTGGTTTGGCAGAGGACTTGTTTGCGCGTGCAGAAAAACATATCTTCTCTGAGCAAGTGACTGATACTATTTTGGACGAGGCTGCGGTTCAGGCTGATTTTGAGAAGTATGCTTTCTTTGCTATCGAAAGTTTGCCTGGTCAATTTGACCAACGTGCGGCATCTTCACAAGAAGCTTTGCTTTTGCTTGGTAGTTCAAATGATGTAACAGTGAACACAGCACAACTTTACTTGGTTAACAAGGATATTGATGCGAATGAGTTAGAAGCTGTCAAAAACTATCTTTTGAACCCAGTAGATTCTCGTTTCAAAGACATCACTGTTGGCATTGCGAAACAGGATTTCTCTGAGTCTGACAAGACTATTCCAAGCTTGGATTTCTTTGAAACTTATACGGCAGAAGATTTTGCACAGTATAAGGCTGAGCAAGGCTTGGCCATGGAAGTGGATGACCTTCTCTTCATTCAAGATTACTTCAAATCCATTGGACGTGTACCAACTGAGACTGAGTTGAAGGTTTTGGATACTTACTGGTCTGACCACTGCCGTCATACAACTTTCGAGACTGAGTTGAAAAACATCGACTTCTCAGCTTCTAAATTCCAAAAACAATTGCAAGCGACTTATGACAAGTATATTGCCATGCGTGATGAGTTGGGACGTAGCGAAAAACCTCAAACCTTGATGGATATGGCGACTATTTTTGGTCGTTATGAGCGTGCTAATGGTCGTTTGGATGACATGGAAGTGTCTGATGAAATCAATGCCTGCTCAGTTGAAATTGAAGTGGATGTCAATGGTGTCAAAGAACCATGGCTTCTCATGTTCAAGAACGAAACCCACAACCACCCAACTGAAATCGAACCATTTGGTGGAGCGGCTACTTGTATCGGTGGTGCCATTCGTGACCCATTGTCAGGGCGTTCATACGTATACCAAGCTATGCGTATCTCAGGTGCTGGTGATATTACAGCCCCGATTTCAGAAACACGTGCTGGTAAATTGCCACAACAAGTGATTTCTAAAACAGCGGCTCACGGTTATTCTTCATACGGTAACCAAATTGGTCTTGCAACAACTTATGTTCGTGAATACTTCCACCCAGGTTTCGTTGCTAAGCGTATGGAGCTAGGTGCAGTTGTTGGTGCGGCTCCTAAGGAAAATGTTGTCCGTGAAAAACCTGAAGCAGGTGATGTGATTATCTTGCTCGGTGGTAAGACTGGACGTGATGGTGTCGGTGGTGCGACAGGTTCTTCTAAAGTTCAAACAGTTGAATCTGTTGAAACAGCTGGTGCTGAGGTTCAAAAAGGGAATGCCATCGAAGAACGTAAGATTCAACGTCTTTTCCGTAATGGTGATGTGACCCGTCTGATTAAGAAATCAAATGACTTTGGTGCTGGTGGTGTCTGTGTGGCTATCGGTGAATTGGCTGATGGTCTTGAAATTGATCTAGACAAAGTGCCATTGAAATACCAAGGTTTGAACGGTACAGAAATTGCTATCTCTGAATCTCAGGAACGTATGGCCGTAGTGGTTCGTCCAGAAGATGTAGATGCCTTCGTTGCTGAATGTAACAAAGAAAATATTGATGCTGTTGTCGTTGCGACGGTGACTGAGAAACCAAACCTTGTCATGCACTGGAATGGTGAAACAATCGTTGATTTGGAACGTCGTTTCCTTGATACAAACGGTGTACGTGTGGTTGTAGATGCTAAGGTGGTTGACAAGGATGTCAAGCTTCCAGAAGAACGTCAAACATCTGCTGAAACCCTTGAAGCTGATACTCTTGAAGTCTTGGCTGACCTTAACCATGCCAGTCAAAAAGGTTTACAAACCATCTTTGATAGCTCAGTTGGTCGTTCAACAGTTAATCATCCACTCGGTGGTCGCTACCAAATCACACCAACGGAAGCTTCTGTACAGAAATTGCCAGTTCAACATGGTGTGACAACAACTGCTTCTGTCATGGCGCAAGGATTCAACCCTTATGTAGCAGAATGGTCTCCATACCATGGTGCGGCTTATGCGGTCATCGAAGCAACTGCTCGTTTGGTTGCTGCTGGTGCAAAATGGTCTAAGGCTCGTTTCTCTTATCAAGAATACTTCGAGCGAATGGATAAACAAGCAGAGCGTTTTGGTCAACCAGTGGCTGCTCTCCTTGGATCCATTGAAGCTCAGATTCAACTTGGTTTGCCATCTATCGGTGGTAAAGACTCTATGTCTGGTACCTTTGAAGAATTGACAGTACCACCAACCTTGGTTGCTTTTGGTGTGACAACAGCAGATAGCCGTAAGGTCCTATCTCCAGAATTTAAGGCTGTTGGTGAAAATATTTACTATATTCCAGGTCAATCTTTGGCACAAGAAATTGATTTTGATCTTATCAAGTCTAACTTTGCTCAATTTGAAGCAATTCAAGCTGACCATAAAGTCACATCTGCATCAGCTGTCAAATATGGTGGTGTGGTTGAAGCTCTTGCCCTTGCAACATTTGGTAACCATATTGGTGCAAACGTTGAATTAGCTGACTTTGACACTAGCTTGACAGCTCAATTGGGTGGATTCGTCTTCACCTCTCCTGAAGAAATTGCAGGTGTTGCCAAGATTGGACAAACAGTAGCTGACTTTACACTTACTGTCAATGGTGTAACACTTGATGGACACAAACTTGACAGTGCCTTCCAAGGTAAATTGGAAGAAGTTTACCCAACGGAATTTGCACAAGCAACTGAGTTGGAAGAAGTACCTGCTGTGGCATCAGATGCTGTGATTAAAGCTAAAGAAACAGTTGAAAAACCAGTAGTTTACATCCCAGTATTCCCAGGTACTAACTCTGAGTACGATTCAGCAAAGGCCTTTGAAAAAGAAGGTGCCAAAGTCAACTTGGTACCATTTGTAACACTTAATGAAGAAGCTATTGTCAAGTCTGTTGACACTATGGTTGACAATATCGAAAAAGCTAACATTATCTTCTTTGCAGGTGGTTTCTCAGCAGCCGATGAACCAGATGGATCAGCTAAATTTATCGTGAACATCTTGCTCAATGAAAAAGTACGTGTAGCCATTGATAGTTTCATCGAACGTGGTGGTTTGATTATCGGTATCTGTAACGGATTCCAAGCCCTTGTTAAATCTGGTCTTCTTCCATATGGTAACTTTGAAGATGCAAGTAGCACGAGTCCAACTCTATTCTACAATGATGCCAACCAACACGTGGCTAAGATGGTGGAAACACGTATTGCCAATACTAACTCACCATGGCTTGCCGGAGTAGAAGTTGGTGACATCCATGCCATTCCAGTATCACATGGTGAAGGTAAATTTGTCGTGACAGCTGAGGAATTTGCAGAGCTTCGTGACAATGGTCAAATCTTTACCCAATATGTTGACTTCGAAGGGAAACCAAGCATGGATTCAAAATACAATCCTAACGGATCTGTCAATGCTATCGAAGGTATTACAAGTAAGAACGGTCAAATTATTGGTAAGATGGGTCACTCAGAACGTTTCGAAGATGGTCTCTTCCAAAATATTCCAGGAAATAAAGACCAGCACCTCTTTGCATCAGCTGTGAAATACTTTACTGGGAAGTAAGATTTGCAGATTTTTTAATAGATAACCATCAGTGAATGTAAAATCAAGTAGATGTAACTTGCGATAATTGCAAATGATTTGTTGTTGCGAGTGAAACGAGCTTCTACCGTATCATTCCGTTGTAGTATTGTTAAGGAATGATACACAAATAAAAATTAGGTATATAAAATGACATACGAAGTAAAATCTCTTAATGAAGAATGTGGTGTTTTTGGTATCTGGGGCCACCCAGATGCTGCCAAAATGACCTATTTTGGACTCCATAGTCTTCAGCACCGTGGTCAGGAGGGGGCAGGGATCCTCTCCAATGACCATGGACAATTGAAGCGTCATCGTGATATGGGGCTTTTATCAGAAGTCTTCAAAAATCCTGCTAATTTGGATAAATTGACAGGAACTGGAGCGATTGGACACGTGCGTTATGCAACTGCGGGAGAAGCTTCTGTAGACAATATCCAACCTTTCCTCTTCCGCTTTCACGATATGCAGTTTGGTTTGGCTCATAATGGGAATTTGACTAATGCAGAATCACTCAAGCAAGAATTGGAACAAAGAGGGGCAATCTTTAGCTCGACTTCTGATTCAGAAATCTTGGCTCACTTGATTCGTCGTAGCCACAATCCAAACCTGATGGGCAAGATCAAGGAAGCGCTCAGTCTTGTTAAAGGTGGTTTTGCTTATCTCTTGATGTTTGAGGATAAGTTAATTGCAGCGCTTGATCCAAACGGCTTCCGTCCTCTGTCAATCGGGAAAATGGCCAATGGAGCAGTTGTGGTTTCCTCTGAAACCTGTGCCTTTGAAGTCATCGGTGCCGAGTGGATTCGCGATGTGAAACCAGGTGAGATTGTTATTATTGATGAAAATGGCATCCAGTATGACAGCTATACAAACGATACTCAGCTGGCAATATGTTCGATGGAGTATATCTACTTTGCCCGTCCTGACTCCAACATCCATGGTGTTAATGTTCATACGGCTCGTAAGAGAATGGGGGCTCAATTGGCACGTGAGTTCAAGCACGAAGCTGACATTGTGGTCGGTGTACCAAATTCTTCACTCAGTGCAGCTATGGGATTTGCTGAAGAATCAGGTTTGCCAAATGAAATGGGTCTCATCAAGAACCAATATACGCAACGGACCTTCATCCAACCGACTCAAGAATTGCGGGAACAAGGAGTGCGAATGAAACTCTCTGCCGTTTCTGGTGTCGTTAAAGGAAAACGTGTGGTCATGATTGATGACTCAATTGTACGTGGAACAACATCTCGTCGTATTGTCCAACTCTTGAAAGAAGCGGGGGCATCGGAAGTACACGTTGCCATTGGTAGTCCTGCTCTTGCCTATCCATGTTTCTACGGGATTGATATCCAGACACGTCAGGAGTTGATTGCGGCCAATCATACCGTTGAGGAAACCTGCCAAATCATTGGTGCGGATAGCCTGACTTATCTTTCTATTGATGGCTTGATTGACTCTATTGGGATTGAAACAGATGCGCCAAATGGCGGTCTCTGTGTAGCTTACTTTGATGGGAAATATCCAACTCCTCTCTATGACTATGAAGAAGAATATCGTAGAAGTTTAGAAGAAAAAACGAGTTTTTACAAATAAAATTCCCCATTGAAGGAAAGGAAAAGGAAAAACAAATGACAAATAAGAATGCATACGCTCCACGTCTCACTACTGACTAAAAGCTAAGGCGTTTGTCAGTAGACTCTTTCTCCTATGGGACCAAAGCTAGAGACCTGACTAGTATTTTTAGATAAAATAATTGTTTATCTAAAAATACGTCGCAGTCTTTCTCAAAAAAAGAAAAGGAATGAATAAAATGACGAATAAAAATGCTTATGCGCAGTCTGGTGTGGACGTTGAAGCGGGTTATGAAGTTGTTGAACGGATCAAAAAACACGTGGCACGTACAGAACGTGCAGGTGTTATGGGAGCTCTTGGTGGTTTCGGCGGTATGTTTGACCTTTCAAAAACAGGTGTCAAAGAACCGGTTTTGATCTCAGGTACAGATGGTGTCGGAACTAAACTTATGCTTGCTATCAAGTACGACAAACACGATACTATCGGTCAGGACTGTGTGGCCATGTGTGTCAATGATATCATCGCTGCAGGGGCAGAACCTCTCTACTTCTTGGACTATATCGCAACTGGTAAAAATGAACCAGCTAAACTAGAACAAGTTGTTGCTGGTGTGGCTGAAGGTTGTGTGCAAGCTGGTGCAGCCCTTATCGGTGGTGAAACGGCTGAAATGCCTGGTATGTATGGTGAAGATGACTATGATTTGGCTGGATTTGCTGTCGGTGTTGCAGAAAAATCTCAAATCATAGATGGGTCAAAAGTAGCTGAAGGGGATGTGATTCTTGGACTTGCTTCAAGCGGTATCCACTCAAATGGTTACTCACTTGTTCGTCGTGTCTTTGCTGATTACACGGGGGAAGAAGTTCTCCCAGAATTGGAAGGGAAGAAACTTAAAGACGTTCTTTTGGAACCAACTCGTATCTACGTCAAAGCAGCATTGCCACTTATCAAAGAAGAATTGGTCAACGGAATTGCCCACATCACAGGTGGTGGTTTCATCGAAAATGTACCACGGATGTTCGCGGATGACTTGGCTGCTGAAATTGATGAAAGCAAAGTGCCAGTCCTTCCAATTTTCAAAGTTCTTGAAAAATATGGCCAAATCAAACATGAAGAAATGTTTGAAATTTTCAACATGGGGATTGGTCTCATGCTTGCAGTGAAACCAGAAAATGTGGAACGTGTCAAAGAACTTCTTGACGAACCTGTTTATGAAATTGGTCGTATTGTGAAGAAAGATGGCGCAAGTGTGGTGATTAAATAATGACTAAAAGGATTGCTGTTTTTGCCTCTGGTAACGGCTCAAACTTTCAGGTGATTGCGGAACAATTTCCAGTAGAATTTGTTTTTTCAGATCACCGTGATGCCTATGTCTTAGAACGTGCCAAGAATCTTGGTGTGGCTAGCCATGCCTTTGAACTCAAGGAATTTGACAATAAAGCAGCTTATGAAGAAGCTATCGTCAAACTCTTGGATGAACACCAGATAGATTTGGTTTGCTTAGCGGGGTATATGAAAATTGTTGGCCCAACCTTACTAGCAGCTTATGAAGGTCGCATCATCAATATTCACCCAGCTTTTCTCCCTGAATTTCCAGGCGCTCATGGTATTGAGGATGCTTGGAATGCAGGTGTGGACCAGTCTGGCGTGACTATTCACTGGGTGGACTCTGGTGTTGATACCGGTAAGGTTATCAAACAAGTCCGTGTGCCACGCCTTGAAGGAGATACCCTTGATACTTTCGAGACTCGCATCCACGAAACAGAGTACAAACTCTATCCAGAAGTTTTGGAACGTTTGGGGACTACACGAAAATAAGGAAGTCCTAGAGTTGAAAAAAACATTTTTGACTGTAGCAGATGAAGAACTTTTTTAAAAAAGGAAAAGAAAGAAAATGACTAAACGCGCACTAATTAGTGTCTCAGACAAAGCGGGCATTGTTGAATTTGCCCAAGAACTCAAAAAACTCGGTTGGGATATCATCTCAACAGGTGGTACCAAGGTTGCACTTGACAATGCTGGTGTTGATACCATTGCCATCGACGATGTGACAGGTTTTCCAGAAATGATGGACGGTCGTGTCAAGACTCTCCACCCAAATATCCACGGTGGTCTCCTCGCTCGTCGTGACCTCGATAGCCACCTAGAGGCTGCTAATGATAACAAAATTGAATTGATTGACCTTGTTGTGGTCAACCTTTACCCATTCAAGGAAACTATCCTCAAACCAGACGTGACATACGCGGATGCCGTTGAAAACATCGATATTGGTGGTCCATCTATGCTTCGTTCAGCAGCTAAAAACCACTCTAGCGTAACAGTTGTGGTAGACCCTGCTGACTACGCTGTTGTGCTTGACGAATTGTCAGCGAACGGCGAAACAAGTTACGAAACTCGCCAACGGTTGGCAGCGAAAGTATTCCGTCACACAGCAGCCTATGATGCCTTGATCGCAGAATATTTCACAGCTCAAGTAGGGGAAAGTAAACCTGAGAAACTCACTTTGACGTATGACCTTAAGCAACCAATGCGTTACGGTGAAAACCCTCAACAAGACGCAGACTTCTACCAAAAAGCTTTGCCAACGGCTTACTCAATTGCTTCGGCTAAACAGCTAAACGGTAAAGAATTGTCCTTCAACAATATCCGTGACGCTGATGCCGCTATCCGTATCATCCGTGACTTCAAAGATCGTCCAACTGTTGTGGCTCTCAAACACATGAACCCATGTGGGATTGGTCAAGCTGACGATATCGAAACTGCTTGGGACTATGCTTATGAGTCTGACCCAGTTTCTATTTTCGGTGGTATTGTCGTTCTCAACCGTGAGGTAGACGCTGCGACAGCTCAAAAAATGCACGGAGTTTTCCTTGAAATCATCATTGCACCGAGCTATTCTGACGAAGCGCTTGAAATATTGACAACTAAGAAGAAAAACTTGCGCATCCTAGCTTTGCCATTTGATGCTCAAGATGCCAGTGAAGCAGAAGCAGAATACACTGGTGTTGTTGGTGGTCTCCTCGTTCAAAACCAAGACGTTGTCAAAGAAAGCCCAGCTGACTGGCAAGTGGTGACTAAACGCCAACCAACTGAGACAGAAGCGACTGCTCTTGAGTTTGCTTGGAAAGCCATCAAGTACGTCAAATCAAACGGCATTATTGTGACCAATGACCACATGACACTTGGTGTTGGCCCTGGTCAAACCAACCGTGTGGCTTCTGTTCGTATCGCCATTGACCAAGCTAAAGACCGTCTTGACGGTGCTGTTCTTGCTTCTGATGCCTTCTTCCCATTTGCAGATAATGTGGAAGAAATCGCCAAAGCAGGTATTAAGGCCATCATCCAACCGGGTGGATCAGTCCGTGACCAAGAGTCAATCGAAGCTGCTGATAAATACGGCTTGACAATGATCTTCACAGGAGTAAGACATTTTAGACATTAGGAAAAATTACTTGAAATAATATTTTATAGTTGACATTTTACGAATAATTAAGTAGAATGTAGTTACATTCTAAGAATTAATTTAAGAAACTGGTGTGGTAATTTTAGTGTCAGTAATCGAGTTATCGATGAAGTTATGTCACTAGGCACACCAGTTTTCTTATTATGTGGTAGGAGTTATTATGAAATTAAATGAAGTAAGAATAAAAGATTTTAATTTTGGAGATGTTGATGGAAGTGATGAATCGTTAGAACCTAAATTTCAAGATTTATTTTATGATGAAGATTCTTTTTATGAAAAAGAGCTAAGCAAAAAAAAGAAATTTATCATTTATGGCAGAAAAGGTACTGGTAAGACTTTATTAGCTTCATACCTAAATGAAAAAATGAGACATAATGCTAATCAGTCTAGTAAAATAGTTTCCTATGATGAATATATCTATGAGAAACTGAAAGAGTTCAAGTATGATTCTGTTAAGAAGGAAGAACAATCATTGTTTTGGAGATACGTATTTTTGCAACAATTTGTTGACTTAATAAAAAAAGATTATGAGTATGCCCGTTTTTGGCAATTTTATAGGAAGCGGAAAATAAAAAAACTAATTGAATCAGTGACACGACAATTTTTAGAGGTTCAACAATTTATAAACGAAGATTCTACGGAAATTAAAAATAGCGGGAAATTTAACTCAAAAATATCTGATTTAGGTGCGGAATTACAGGTAACCTCTAGCTCTGGAAGTACACAAAAAACTACTAGTATTGAATCTCCATATTTTAAGAAATATAAAGAAATTGAAACAGAGGTTTTAAATTATTTAAAAGCGTCTTCAAAAGTATATTTTATTTTTTTTGATGATATGGATAGATTAGAAGAAACCATGGATTTAGATGAATTTATAGATTTAATGATTTCTATGATTTATGGAGCCCAATCACTCAACAGAAAAATTGAAGGAAATTCAAAAATTGTGTTGCTTTTAAGAAGTGACATTCTTAAGCTATTATTTGGAAAATCAGGCGATGTCAATAAGCCGATAACATCTGGGGGAATAGAGTTGATTTGGTATGAATCTAATGCCGCTGCCTCAGATAGCCCTCTAATTAAGATGGTTTTGTATAAAATGAGTAAAAGTATTGATGATAATCTTCCTTTGAGTGAAATACGAAGGAATTTCTTTCCTACAAAAGATACAATATTTAAATATATGATGTCTAGAAGTTTTGGTCGACCTAGGGATATAGTATCGTTCTTTAACATATACAAGAAAAAATTTCCTGAGGATCAAAAAATTGTTCTTAATAATATGCAACGAGTTGAAAAAGAATATTCAGAGTGGTTTTACAAGGAAATATCTAATGAATTGAAGATAACAGGTAAATTTGATGAAGTTGATAAGCTATTAAAATCAATTTCTGAACTTGGTAAATATGAGTTTACCTATCATAAGTTATTCGATTTTATGCAAAAACGTCAAGGTAATACTGACGAATTATTGGAATTGTTAACTTTACTTGTACAATTAGGAGTATTGGGTATTAGGTTGAATACAGGAAATATTGAATTTAGATATCGAGATTATAATATTGACAAGCCGGTAAATATCCATACAAAATTTGTTGTCCACTATGGATTGAGAAAGTTACTGTCTATTAGTTTTAATGACGATAACGAGAAAAACATTATATATCAGTAAGATTAAAAGAATGTTGAAGGTAAAATATTAAACGTAATCATCGTGACCAAGAGTCTATCGAAGCTGCTGATAAATACGGCTTGACTATGGTCTTCACAGGAGTAAGACATTTTAGACATTAAGAAAATGAAAGGGAAGAAAACAGTTTCTTTCCTTTTTTTGATTAAAAAGCTGAACGAAACAAGATTAAAGCGAACGTTTATGGTATAATGTTAGTAAATAATTCGCAAAAGAGGTTGAGAGATGAAACTGTTAGTTGTTGGCTCAGGTGGTCGTGAGCATGCGATTGCCAAAAAGTTGTTGGAGTCTAAAGACGTTGAGCAAGTTTTCGTGGCTCCTGGGAATGACGGGATGACCTTAGATGGACTTGATTTGGTAAATATCTCTATTTCCGAACATTCTGCATTGATTGAATTTGCAAAGTCTAACGATATTGCTTGGACCTTCATTGGGCCAGATGATGCCCTTGCAGCTGGGATTGTGGATGATTTTAATGCGGCAGGTCTCAAGGCATTTGGTCCGACCAAGGCTGCAGCTGAGCTGGAGTGGTCCAAGGATTTTGCTAAGGAAATCATGGTCAAATACGACGTTCCGACAGCAGCCTATGGGACATTTTCAAATTTTGAGGAAGCCAAGGCCTATATCGAGGAGAAAGGTGCTCCAATCGTCGTCAAGGCAGACGGTTTGGCCCTTGGTAAAGGTGTGGTCGTTGCGGAGACAGTTGAGCAAGCAGTTGAAGCTGCTCATGAGATGCTTTTGGACAATAAATTCGGTGATTCAGGCGCGCGCGTGGTCATCGAGGAATTCCTTGACGGGGAAGAGTTTTCTCTCTTTGCCTTTGTCAATGGGGATAAGTTCTACATTATGCCAACGGCACAGGACCACAAACGTGCCTACGATGGCGACAAAGGCCCTAACACTGGCGGGATGGGTGCCTATGCGCCAGTTCCTCACTTGCCACAGAGCGTGGTTGACACAGCAGTTGACACTATTGTCAAGCCAGTTCTTGAAGGAATGATCAAAGAAGGTCGTCCTTACATTGGTGTCCTTTACGCTGGACTTATCTTGACAGCTGATGGCCCTAAAGTCATCGAATTCAACTCACGTTTTGGTGATCCTGAAACGCAAATCATCTTGCCTCGCTTGACATCTGACTTTGCAGAAAACATCACTGACATTTTGGAAGGCAAAGAGCCAGCCATCACTTGGACGGACAAGGGTGTGACACTAGGCGTGGTTGTAGCCTCAAACGGATACCCACTCGCTTATGAGAAGGGTGTCAAGCTTCCAGCCAAGACAGAAGGTGACATCATCACTTACTATGCTGGTGCTAAATTCGCTGAAAATAGCCAAGACCTCCTCTCAAACGGCGGACGTGTCTACATGCTCGTCACAACAGCAGACACCGTCAAAGACGGCCAAAACATCATTTACAACCAACTCAACAAACAAAACACAGAAGGCCTCTTCTATCGTACGGATATCGGTAGCAAGGCCATAAAAGATTAACAGATACTAACTTTGTCATGGCGAGCGAAAGCGAGCCAAACTAAGATAATGGTTGCCGTGGTGAAAAGATCAGAACAGCATCTGTTCTGGTCGGGGGAAACTTTGAGACCTTAGGCTCAAAGTTTAGGAATGAAACCGAAGGTTTGCTTCCGTCCCCACCACCTAAGACAATTATCAAAAAGAAAAGGATATTAACTATGAAACCAGTAATTTCCATTATCATGGGCTCAAAATCCGACTGGGAAACCATGCAAAAAACAGCAGAAGTCCTAGACCGCTTCGGTGTAGCCTACGAAAAGAAAGTTGTTTCCGCACACCGTACACCAGACCTTATGTTCAAACATGCGGAAGAAGCACGTAGCCGTGGCATCAAGGTCATCATCGCAGGTGCTGGTGGCGCTGCTCACTTGCCAGGGATGGTAGCAGCGAAAACAACCCTTCCAGTCATCGGTGTGCCCGTCAAGTCTCGTGCGCTTAGCGGTGTGGATTCTCTCTACTCTATCGTTCAGATGCCGGGAGGCGTACCAGTCGCAACTATGGCTATAGGTGAAGCAGGTGCGACCAACGCTGCTCTCTTTGCCCTCCGTCTCCTCTCAGTAGAGGACCAGGCTATTGCGACAGCTTTGGCTGATTTCGCAGAAGAACAAGGAAAAATCGCAGAGGAGTCTACAAATGAGCTCATCTAAAACAATCGGAATTATTGGTGGCGGTCAGCTTGGTCAGATGATGGCCATTTCTGCTATCTACATGGGTCACAAGGTTATCGCGTTGGATCCTGCAGTGGATTGTCCGGCCTCTCGCGTGGCGGAGATTATCGTGGCTCCTTATAATGATGTGGACGCTCTTCGCCAGTTGGCGGAGCGTTGCGATGTCCTCACTTATGAGTTTGAAAATGTGGATGCCGACGGTTTGGATGCTGTTATCAAGGATGGGCAACTCCCTCAAGGAACGGACTTGCTCCGCATTTCTCAAAATCGCATTTTTGAAAAGGACTTTCTCTCAAACAAGGCCAAAGTAACCGTTGCACCTTACAAGGTTGTGACCTCAAGTCAAGACTTGGCAGATATTGACCTATCGAAAAACTATGTCCTCAAGACGGCGACTGGTGGCTACGATGGTCATGGACAAAAGGTTATTCGTTCAGAAGCAGACTTGGAAGAAGCCTATGCACTAGCTGATTCAGCAGACTGTGTCTTGGAAGAATTTGTCAACTTTGACCTTGAGATTTCTGTCATCGTGTCAGGAAATGGCAAGGATGTGACAGTCTTCCCTATTCAGGAGAATATCCATCGTAACAACATTCTTTCAAAAACTATTGTGCCTGCTCGCATTTCTGAAAGTCTAGCAGACAAAGCCAAGACCATGGCAGTGCGAATCGCTGAACAATTGAACCTTTCTGGAACTCTTTGCGTGGAAATGTTTGCGACAGCTGATGATATTATCGTTAATGAGATTGCTCCACGTCCACACAACTCAGGCCACTACTCGATTGAAGCCTGCGACTTTTCTCAGTTTGACACTCATATCTTGGGCGTTCTCGGAGCACCATTGCCAGACATCAAACTACATGCACCAGCAGTCATGCTCAATGTTCTCGGCCAGCATGTCGAGGCTGCTGAAAAATATGTGACAGAAAATCCAAGCGCCCACCTCCACATGTATGGTAAAATAGAAGCGAAGCACAGCCGCAAGATGGGACACGTGACTTTGTTTAGTGATGAACCGGATGAGGTAGAGGAATTTGGGAAAGGGATTGATTTTTAGGAGAAATATGAAATTTGAGGTGGAGTTATTAACTAAAAATATAAGCATTGTCAAACTTGATGAATTATTTCTTAGTTCAGAGATAATTAGTATTACTTCTAGTAAGCAAGGTGCAGTTGGTGATAAGAATTTAGCGGAGTGTTCGATTGACTATAAGTGTTTTTACGAAAATGATGAATTTACAATAAATCCCCAACAATTTAGAAGTGGGATAGTCGAAATTTCACTTAGGTATGAATATAGTAATTATAAATTGAAGTCGGCAGAAAAATTTGGTGAGTTTCTTTCAAAATTTAGAGAATTTTTAGGAAAAAATCATTTGAAATATTCAATTCTATCTAATAGTTTGTCTATGTATTTTTCGAATAGGCTTTATCCTAAGTTTCAAACATATGAATCGTTATTACGAAAAATTTTTGTATTAGCTTTGTCTCCACTAGAGGACGAGAATATTGTAAGGATTGTTAAGAAACAGACTAATGATAAATTAGATTTATCAAAAATTCATACAATAGAGCATATTGAAAGACTGCAAATAGCTGAACTCCATTCATTGATATTTGAAATAAATATAAATCCAGTTAACAACCTAACTAATCATTTTAAAAATTTTCAAGACAAAAGCGAATATCATCTGAAACAGATGATAAAAAAAGCCCTCCCAATCACTATATGGGAAAAGCATTTTGTACCATTCACCGATAATGAGAGAGCAGATGTGCTCAAAAACAGCTACAATAGTATTAAAGACTACAGAAATGACGTTATGCATTTTCACATGCTAACCTATAAACGTTATAAAAAAATAGATTCGTTATTATCAGATGTAATCGAAGAATTAAAAAAGGTTCAATATAACATGCTTGCGAGATGGGATTTTGAAGCAACTAGAAAACTTACAAATGATATTTTTGATCAGGAGTTTCTGGCTAGCTTATCATCTTTATCAAAAACAGTATCAGAAGCGATAAGACCAGCAATGGATAGGTTTTATGCTAACAATCTTGATTTTAATAATGCGATCAAATCTATGATGGAAGTGTTCCATAATATTCAAGTACCTAAAATAGATACTGGGATATTGAAGTCTATTCAAGCTATATCTGATACTATTGGGCATTTAGATTTACCAACCCCTCTCAATGACCCAAATAGTGAAGAAGAAGATGATGAATAAATCTATCGTTTTGAAACACAAAATTTAAGATTAGTAGGAGTAAATGTAAGAAAGTCAAAGAGAAATCTGATGAAAGAGAAAGTTTCCTAGGAACTGAGTTCAGGATGAAGGTACTTGTCTTTTTATAAAATAGAAAAAAAGAACAAGTACTTACCTACACTTATATGGTAAACTAGAAGTGAAGTACAATCGCAATATGGAACACGTGACTTTGCTTAGTGAAGTCACGTATGATATGTAAGAGTCCAGAAAGGAATAAAATGCCGGTAAAATATTTTGAAGTAAAAAAATTTTTGAGAGATAAGATAAGCTTAATTGATTCTATTACAAATAAATTCTTCAAGTATATATTGTTGTATGGAATTTTGGCTTTACTTTTTTTAATTCTAAACGGTGAACTGAATGAAAATAATATAGTAGTACTTCTTTTTTTGGTACTTTTGGGAGTGTTTTACCGATTGATAATTCTTTTTGAGAGAATTAATATAAAAAATTTAGCAATATACATTAAAAAAGAAAATGTGTTAGATGAAAATTCTACAATAATGTTAATTAATGACATAGAGTCTTCATTAAAAAAGATAGCCAGTTTTGCAAATTGGAGTTGTGGTATTTTGGCTACTATTTCGATTTTTGTTAGCACGACATATATTACTTTTCTTAAAGACATTATCACTAAAGAAGAACTTTTAAAATTTTTCTGGTCGGGTAATGAAAATGGGATAGAAAATAGCTTTATCGGTCAGATGCTATTAGTTATTATTTTTGTTTTGTTAGGATATTACCTCACTGTTCAAGCTTTTACCTATGATAGGAGATTTGTAATTATTGTTTTAAAAAGTAGTCTTTATATTGATGAAGATGAAGAAATCAAAGGCTTTTGGAAGAAATTAAAACATAGCCTAAAGAACCTTAGTTTTTAAATTTGAAGCGTCATAGTATAAAATAAAAAATTACATGAATATTGAAGATTAAAGGAGAAACAACATGATCGAACGTTACTCTCGCCCTGAGATGGCGAACATTTGGACTGAAGAAAATAAATACCGTGCTTGGCTTGAGGTGGAAATCTTAGCTGACGAAGCATGGGCTGAGTTGGGAGAAATCCCTAAGGAAGATGTGGCTTTGATTCGTGAAAAAGCGGACTTTGACATCGACCGTATCTTGGAAATCGAGCAGCAAACTCGTCACGATGTGGTGGCTTTCACACGTGCGGTTTCTGAGACGCTTGGTGAGGAGCGCAAGTGGGTCCACTATGGTTTGACTTCTACTGACGTGGTGGACACTGCCTATGGTTACCTCTACAAACAAGCCAACGACATCATCCGCAAGGATCTTGAAAACTTCCTCAATATCATCGCTGACAAAGCCAAAGAACACAAGTTCACCATCATGATGGGTCGTACCCACGGTGTGCATGCTGAGCCGACAACTTTTGGTCTTAAATTGGCAACTTGGTACAGCGAAATGAAACGGAATATCGAGCGTTTCGAGCATGCTGCTGCTGGTGTGGAAGCTGGTAAGATTTCTGGTGCGGTTGGTAACTTTGCCAACATCCCACCATTCGTTGAAAAATACGTCTGCGACAAATTGGGTATCCGTGCTCAAGAAATCTCTACACAGGTCCTTCCTCGTGACCTTCATGCTGAGTACTTTGCAGTTCTTGCTAGCATCGCGACTTCAATCGAGCGTATGGCTACTGAAATCCGTGGTCTTCAAAAATCAGAACAACGTGAAGTGGAAGAATTCTTTGCTAAGGGGCAAAAAGGTTCATCAGCAATGCCTCACAAACGCAACCCTATCGGTTCTGAAAACATGACAGGTCTTGCGCGTGTCATCCGTGGTCACATGGTAACAGCTTATGAAAACGTAGCCCTTTGGCACGAACGTGATATCTCTCACTCATCAGCTGAGCGCATCATCGCACCAGATACAACCATCTTGATTGACTACATGCTCAACCGTTTCGGAAACATCGTTAAGAACTTGACTGTCTTCCCAGAAAACATGATCCGCAACATGAACTCTACATTTGGTTTGATCTTCAGCCAACGTGCCATGCTTGCTTTGATTGAAAAAGGCATGACACGTGAGCAAGCTTACGACCTTGTTCAACCAAAGACAGCTCAATCTTGGGATAACCAAGTAGACTTTAAACCACTTCTCGAAGCAGATCCAGAAGTGACTTCACGCCTCACTCAAGAAGAAATTGACGAAATCTTTAACCCAACTTACTATACCAAACGTGTGGATGAGATCTTCGAACGCATCGGTTTGGGTGATTAATAATCACAATAAAAAGCGAGACTTTTGTCCCGCTTTTTATTTGTGCTTAATCTTTTTTCTTGCTAAGTCCGTAAGCTGTGAGAGCAGTCATAAGACCAGTAGCAATCAACCATTCTGAACCTTGGCTTCCTGTTTCAGGAAGTTTATTTTCTTTTGCTACAGGAGCTGGGCCTTGAGGAAGAGCTTTGTTTTCCTCAACAGGAACAGTTGCTGGAGCTGGTTCATTTGGAATATCTAATTTTGGTTTTTCTTCAGCGATAGCTGCTTGACCATGTTCATCACCGACATGAGTGACAGGGTTGCCAACTTCGATCACTTGAGCGACTGGTTCTTGAGCTACAACGCTAGTAACCAATGTTTTAACTTCAGATCCATCAGCAGCAGTAGTCACAGAGTAGAAATGGCTACGACGACCGTTGACACCTGCAGTTACTAGACGAGTTTGTCCCTTAGGTAGCGAAGGAGTCTCGCGAGTGATCGTTGTAAATGGAATTTCTTCGTCCTCGATCACAACACGTGGTTTTGCATCTGCAACAGGAGCTTGACCTTTTTCGTCTCCTACATGTGTTGTTAATGTTCCAACTTCGACAACTTGATTGACAGCTTCTTTCGTTACTTGATTTTCAAGAACTGTTTCTGTCTGCTTGCCATTTTCAGTCACAACTGAAAGATAGATAGTCCGTTCACCTTTGACACCAGCAGTGATGACTTTCTCTTGTCCTGCTGGAAGGTTAGGATTTTCTTTCTTAACGATCTCAAACGGAATTTCTTCTGTCTTAACAAGAAGCTCTGGTCGATTTTCAACTGTAGCAGCAGTTTCACTCTCATCGAGGCTTCCTGAGTGAGTGGCAGCTGGTTTAAGACCAAGTCTAGCAGCTTTGAGATTAGCTACAAGTGTATCTAACTCAGCTTGTTTATTACGATTGAGGTTGTAGTTAAGAGCGTCTTTAGCAACCTTGAGAGCGTCGAGACTTTCTGTGCTATATCCTTCTAAGTTTTCAGGGATTTGAGCAAGTTCTTCGCGTAGCGCTTTGTAGTTAGCACGGAAATAGTCCTTGTTGTGGTCTGCAAAAGCAGTCATGAGTTCAAAGATTTCTTCTTCCTTGTATTCTGCGCTTGGTCGATCAGCCCAGATAGCTAACATACTACCAACAGTAGGTAGGTCAACTTCAGGATATTTAGTTGATGCTAGTTGGTTAAATGGAGTTTTTTCAGTATTTTCAATAGCTTTCTTGAGGAAGCCACCACCATCTTCTGGTTTTTGACCGAGAATGTAGTACCAATCTCCATTCGTGTTAAGGAATTTGTACCCCTTACTTGCTAGGTATTGAGGAGATGCAAGGTTGTAACCCCACCATCCTTTAGACCAGTAAGAGATGATAACGTCTTTATCAAACTCAACATCATCCTTGTCTTCATAGTAGAAGCCATCGTTAAAGGCCATTGGTTGAAGACCTTTTTCTTTAGCCATGGCAGCTAGGCTATTAGCGTATTCAGCAAATTTACCATAGAGGCCATACCACTTGAGGTAATACCAACCTTGAGCGTTGGTAGCATCATTGGCATACTCATCTGTACCATAGTTGAAGATCTTAGTCTTGCCTGCAAAGAAGTCCATGTACTTGCCAATAAGGGCTTTTGTAAAGTTCATTGCTTCTTCGTTCTCAAGGTCCATAGTTGTTTTTGAAACCTTGTCAAAGTTAGCTTGAGGGTTTGCGATGCCTAATTTTTCCATAGCGACAAGCATAGCATCCATGTGACCTGGGCTATTGATAGCTGGGATTAGTCCAATACCTTTGTCCTTAGCATACTGGATAAGCTCAGTGATTTCAGCTTGGTTCAAAGTAGTTCCATTAGGATCGTCGTAGTAAGATTTTGTTCCTTCGATGATGGCCTTTTTCACATCGTCGCTTGCATAAGTCTTGCCGTTTGCTGAGATACTCATATCATCAAGTAGGAAGCGAAGTCCATCGTTTCCAAGGAGCAAGTGAAGGTCAGAGTAACCGAGTTCGCTGGCTTTATCTACGATGCGTTTAAGTTGGTCTAGCGTGAAGTATTTACGTCCAGCATCGATAGAGATAACCTTGTTCTTAGCTAGTTTTTCAACTTCGCGTTTAGCATCTTCTTCTTTTTGAGCTTCTGGAGTGAAGGTTAAGTTGCTAACAGCTTCTTGGAGTTTTGCGATCGCTTGATCAATAGTATCTTGTTGAGCACGGCTAAGGTTGCTATCGAGAGCACGGATGGCTTTTTCGGCTTCTTTAACGGCTACAATACTTTCTTCTGTGTAGCGAGTAAGGTCTGTTGGAACTTCTTTCAGAGCTTGTTCGGCAGACTCGTAATCAGCAGCGAAGTATTCAGCATTTGAGTTTGCGAATTGACGCATGAGTTTGAAGAGACGAGATGGAGAGTAGCGAGCAGATGGAGTATCAGCCCAAGCCGCTACCATACCACCGATAATAGGAACATCAGCTCCTTCTGTTTTTGGTACAGAAGTAATCGGTGTGCTCTTAATACCGTTCAATCCTTGATCGAGGTTGTACCAACCTTGCCCGTCAGCATTACGGCCGAGAACGTAGTACCAAGCATCGTTAGTATTGAGGATTTCGTGTCCTTTTTCAGCTAGTAATTTAGAAGAAGCGACATCGTAACCGCCCCAGCCACCAGTCCACATAGAGACGATGATGTCCTTGTCAAAGGTACCAAAACTTGTATCGCTATTATAGTAGATACCGTCATTGAAGGCCATAGGTTTTAGACCGTGAGATTTGACGATACGAGCTAGGTCATTAGCATAGGCGATGAATTTGTCATAGCCCTTGTCTGGGAATCCATCTTCTGGATACCATTTATAGGCTTGAAGAACGCTCCATCCTTTAGCATCTGTAGCATCGTTAGCGTACTCATCCAAACCGATGTTGAAGATTTCAGATTTACCAGCAAAGTAGCCTGCATACTTATCAATCAAAGCTTTTGTGAAGGCAACTGCTTTTTCATTGTCAAGGTCGACAGTACGTGCTGATTCTTTACCAAAATAGTTAAAGTTAGGCTTTTCAATACCTAGTTCTTTCATGGCATTAAGGATAGCGTCCATGTGACCAGGACTGTTAACAGATGGGATAAGTCCAATGCCTTTATCCTTGGCATAGTTAATCAAGTCGGTCATTTGGCTTTCAGTTAGATGATTGCCGTTTGGATCGTTGTAGTAGGCATTTGTTCCGTTTTCAACAGCGCGTTTGACATCGTCGCTTGCATAAGTCTTGTCCCCTACAGTTAGAGACATATCATCTAGCATAAAACGCAAGCCATCATTTCCGACTAGGAGATGAAGATCAGTGTAACCATAGTGTTTGGCTTTGTCGATGATTTCTTTCAGTTGTTCAGGAGAGAAGTATTTACGCCCTGCATCGATTGAAACGATTTTCTTTTTAGCTAGTTTTTCATTGACTTGAGCTGCTTTCTCTGTAGCGACTACAGGAGCTTCAACTTTAGCAACTTCTTTGTTTTCTGCCTTTTCTGGTTCTGGTTCTGGCTGCTTAGCTTCTTCAGTTACTTCTGGTTTTGCTGGAGTTTCTTCGGTTGTAACAGTTTTTTCTACGATAGGTGCAGGAGTAGCTTCAACTTTTGGTGCTTCAGTGTTTGTTACAGGTGTCACTGGAGCTGCAGGAGCTACGGCTTCTGGTGTAGGACTAGTTTCAAGTTTTTCTTCGCTGGCCTGTGGAGACGATTCTCCTGCGGCTTGGATAGTAGGTTGATTCTCTGTTGTAGTAGGTAGGACTCCATCAGCGGCAACAGCTTGCGCATGAAAGGCAAAGCCGATCAAGACAGAAGCTGCTCCGATTGCGTATTTACGAATAGAGAAACGCTGTTTATTTTCTGGTTTCATTAAATAACCTCCTAATTTATTGTTTTTGGTAGCGTTTTCACAAACTGATTCCATTGTATTATCTGAATCTAGTAAAGTCAAGTATTTTAATAAAATACCTAAAAAAAATATAAGAAGTTATTTAATTTGAACTAAATTTTTATTTTTACTCTGTTTTTAGTAAAATTTCTCCAAATTATAGTTTAGAGTCATTTGATATTTCCTACTAAAAGCTGGCGTGCTATAATGAAAAATAGAAAAGCCTGAAACGATTGTCTCAGACTTTTTAATGTTTAGTGATCGCGATCACATGAGATAAATTTAATCTTATAGAAATCAGAACGTTTGTAAGTTTCAATGTATTCCAACACTTGGCCAGTTGACTCAAGTTTAGTTGTCTTGGTTTGGAGAACAGTTGGGAATTGAGCGTCGATTCCTAGGATAGAAGCAGCATGTTCTGGAGTTGGAAATACAATTTCATTGATTTCTTCAAAATGCTCGTCATTCATGTGAATGTGGTAGTCCAATTTGAAACGATTATAGATAGAACTATAGTATTCAAGATTTGGATAGTTTGCATTGATGTATTGTTCAGGGATATAAGATGTGTGGTAGATATAAGTAACACCGTTAGATTCACGGATACGTTCGATTTTGTAATAAAATTGATCGCCACGCAATCCCAATTTTTCTAAGTAGTTAAGATCGTTACCGCGTTCAATGGAAAGAACAGTGACTTTATCGTCCTTGGTTTCAAAAATTTCTACATCAGAAAATTCTACGAGTTTGTGCTTGCGAGCGCGAGCCACAAAGGTTCCCTTTCCTTGTTGGCGGACAATATAACCGTCTTTAGCAAGGTCGTTTAAGGCGCGAACAACAGTGATCGAACTTACGTCATACATTGCAATCAATTCTGCTTCAGTGTAGAACTTGTCGCCACTTGCAAATTGACCTGAAATGATTTTGTTTTTCAATTCATCTTTGATATATTGATACTTTGGAATTGCCATATTTTCACCTCATTTTTTCCTTCTCCATCTTCGATTTTACCATAAATAGTTTGAAAATGATAGTAAATAATGTAAAAAAATAAAATAATATTCTAAGCGATTGACTTACATATTATTTACGGTTAAAAACTCATACATTTATGCTATCTAGATCGAAAATATTTAAGAAAAAAATTTTTTACAAGAATTTTAGAAAACAATTCAGTAAAAAAAAGAAAAATTTTAAATAATTTTCGAAAAATCTATTGACAAGATGGATTCATTAGTTTATCATTTAATATAACAACAAATGAAAGCGCAAACGGAAAAGTATGGGGTGGTAAAATGACAAGGTTTAAAATTGAGGATGATTTTTACCTAGATGGGGAACCATTCAAAATTTTATCTGGTGCCATTCATTATTTTAGAATTCCTGAAGAAGACTGGTATCATTCATTGTACAATCTCAAGGCTCTAGGTTTTAACACTGTTGAAACATATGTCGCTTGGAATTTGCATGAGCCAACTGAAGGAAACTTCAATTTTGAAGGCAATCTTAATATTGAAAAATTTCTTCAGACAGCTCAGGACTTAGGCTTGTATGCTATTGTTCGACCATCTCCCTTTATCTGTGCAGAGTGGGAATTCGGTGGTTTACCAGCATGGCTTTTAAATAAAGACATGCGAATCCGTTCCTCTGATCCAGCCTTTATAGAAATGGTAGGACGCTACTATGATCATTTACTTCCACGTCTTGTTCCAATATTGTTGGATAATGGTGGTAACATCCTCATGATGCAGGTTGAAAATGAGTACGGTTCATACGGTGAGGATAAAACCTACTTGCGTGAGATTCGCCGATTGATGGAAGAACGTTCAGTGACTTGTCCGCTCTTTACATCTGATGGTCCATGGCGGGCAACTCTGAAAGCTGGTACCTTGATTGAAGATGATCTCTTTGTGACAGGGAACTTTGGTTCAAAAGCAAACTTTAACTTCTCGCAAATGCAAGAGTTCTTTGATGAGTATGGCAAGAAATGGCCACTCATGTGTATGGAATTCTGGGATGGATGGTTTAACCGATGGAAAGAACCAGTCATCACGCGTGAGCCAGAGGAGTTAGCAGAAGCTGTACATGAGGTATTAGAGCAAGGCTCTATCAACCTTTACATGTTCCACGGTGGAACCAACTTTGGTTTTATGAATGGTTGTTCAGCTCGAGGAACTATTGATTTACCACAAGTAACATCTTATGATTATGACGCTCTCCTTAATGAAGCTGGGAATCCAACTGCTAAATACATGGCAGTTAAGGAAATGATGGCGACTTACTATCCTGAGTATCCACAATTAGAACCGCTTTACAAAGAGAGCATGGAAGTTGAAAACATTCCACTGGTTGAGAAAGTTTCTCTATTTGAAACCTTGGATAGCCTAACAAGTCCAACTAAAAGTCTCTATCCTAAGAAAATGGAAGAGTTGGGACAAAGCTACGGCTATCTACTCTATCGTACAGAAGCTAGTTGGGATGCAGAAGAAGAACGCATCCGCATCATTGATGGTCGAGACAGAGCTCAGCTATTTGTAGATGGTAAATGGGTTGCAACTCAGTACCAGACAGAAATTGGTGAGGACATCTTCTATCAAGGAGAAAAGAAAGCGCTCTCTCGATTTGATGTCCTGGTAGAAAATATGGGGCGTGTCAATTACGGGCATAAGTTCCTAGCAGATACACAACGAAAAGGAATTCGTACAGGTGTCTGTAAAGATTTACACTTCATGCTGAACTGGGAACACTATCCGCTTCCACTAGATAATCCTGAAAAGATTGATTTTTCAAAAGGATGGACAGAAGGACAACCTGCCTTTTACGCCTATGACTTTGAAGTTGAGGCTCCGAAGGACACCTACTTAGAACTATCTGAGTTTGGTAAAGGGATTGCCTATGTCAATGGTCATCATCTAGGTCGTTTCTGGAATGTTGGTCCAACCTTATCGCTTTATATTCCATACAGCTATCTCAAGGAAGGTGCTAACCGCATCATTATCTTTGAAACTGAAGGGGAATATAGAGATCACATACACTTAACTCGTAAACCTACACTAAAACATATAAAGGGGGAAAATTTATGACAATTGTAGGATGCCGTATTGATGGACGTTTGATCCACGGACAAGTAGCAAACCTTTGGTCTGCTAAACTGAATGTTTCACGTATCATGGTCGTTGACAATGAAGTTGTTAACAACGATGTTGAAAAGAGCGGATTGAAACTTGCAACACCACCAGGTGTAAAACTTAGTATTTTGCCAGTTGAAAAAGCTGCAGCCAATATCCTTGCTGGAAAATATGATAGCCAACGTTTGTTTATCGTTGCTCGTAAACCAGACCGCTTCCTTGGATTAGTGGAAGCAGGGGTACCGCTTGAAGCAGTCAATGTTGGTAATATGTCTCAAACACCAGAAACACGTTCTATTACACGTTCAATCAACGTTGTAGATAAAGACGTAGAAGAAAATGATCCAGTTTCAGACTTTTTGAGCTTATTAAAATAGGAAAAAATTTTTAGGAGGTCATTGTTATGATACAATGGTGGCAAATTTTACTTCTCACTCTGTACTCAGCTTATCAAATCTGTGATGAGTTGACGATCGTTTCTTCTGCAGGTTCCCCTGTATTCGCTGGTTTCATTACTGGTTTGATCATGGGAGATTTGACAACTGGTTTGTTTATCGGTGGTAGCTTGCAGTTGTTTGTCCTTGGGGTAGGTACCTTCGGTGGTGCTTCTCGTATCGACGCAACTTCTGGTGCGGTTCTTGCGACAGCTTTCTCAGTTTCACAAGGTATCGAAACAGATCTTGCGATCACTACAATCGCTGTACCAGTAGCGGCACTTTTGACTTACTTCGACGTACTTGGTCGTATGACTACTACATTCTTCGCACACCGTATTGATGCTGCGATCGAACGCTTTGACTATAAAGCTATCGAACGTAACTACCTTCTTGGTGCGCTTCCATGGGCTGCTTCTCGTGCCCTTCCAGTATTCTTCGCCCTTGCTTTTGGTGGAGAATTCGTACAAGGTGTTGTAAACCTTGTTAAAGAATACCAATGGGTTGCAGACGGTTTGACTCTTGCAGGTCGTATGCTTCCAGGTCTTGGATTCGCTATCTTGCTTCGTTACCTTCCAGTTAAACGTAACCTTCACTACCTTGCTATGGGATTCGGTTTGACAGCTATGTTGACTGTACTTTACTCATACGTAACAGGTCTTGGTGGAGCAGTTGCTGGTATCATTGGCACTCTTCCTGCTGACGTTGCTGAAAAAATTGGCTTTGCAAACAACTTCAAAGGATTGTCTATGATCGGTATCTCTATCGTGGGTATCTTCCTTGCAGTTGTTCACTTCAAGAACAGCCAAAAAGTTGCTGTAGCAGCACCTTCTACACCATCAGAAAGTGGGGAAATTGAAGATGACGAATTCTAATTACAAATTAACAAAAGAAGATTTTAATCAAATTAACAAACGTAGCTTGTTCACTTTCCAATTGGGATGGAACTACGAGCGTATGCAAGCATCAGGTTACCTTTACATGATCTTGCCACAATTGCGTAAAATGTATGGAGATGGAACTCCTGAGTTGAAAGAAATGATGAAAGTTCATACTCAATTCTTCAACACTTCACCATTCTTCCACACAATCATCGCTGGTTTTGACCTTGCTATGGAAGAAAAAGATGGCGTTGGCTCAAAAGATGCGGTTAACGGTATCAAGACAGGTTTGATGGGACCATTCGCTCCTCTTGGAGATACTATCTTTGGTTCACTTGTACCTGCTATCATGGGATCTATCGCTGCAACAATGGCTATCGCTGGTCAACCTTGGGGTATCTTCCTTTGGATCGCAGTTGCAGTAGCGTATGACATCTTCCGTTGGAAACAATTGGAATTTGCCTACAAAGAAGGGGTTAACCTTATCAACAACATGCAAAGCACTTTGACAGCTTTGATTGAAGCTGCATCTGTTCTTGGTGTATTCATGATGGGTGCTCTTGTAGCAACAATGATCAACTTTGAAATTTCATACAAATTGCCAATCGGTGAGAAAATGATTGACTTCCAAGATATCTTGAACTCAATCTTCCCACGCTTGCTTCCAGCAATCTTCACAGCATTCATCTTCTGGTTGCTTGGTAAGAAAGGTATGAACTCAACTAAAGCAATCGGTATTATCATTGCTCTTGCTGTTGGACTTTCATTCATCGGTAAATTCTTACTTGGAATGGGCGCATAATTTATGAGTAAATCATTGATTTTAGTGAGCCATGGACGTTTCTGTGAAGAACTTAAAGGTAGCACAGAAATGATTATGGGTCCACAAGACAACATTCATGCGGTAGCTCTTCTTCCAGAAGATGGACCAGAAGATTTCACTGCGAAATTTGAAGCTGCTGTCGAAGGTTTGGATGATTTTCTAGTCTTTGCTGACCTCCTTGGTGGAACACCATGTAACGTGGTGAGCCGTCTGATTATGGAAGGTCGTGACATCGAACTTTATGCAGGAATGAATCTTCCAATGGTTATTGAATTTATCAATGCAAGCCTAACTGGAGCTGATGCAGATTATAAAAATCGTGCTTCAGAAAGCATTGTCAAAGTTAATGATTTATTGGCTGGCTTCGATGACGATGAAGACGAATAAGGTGTAATAACAGAAATACTGTTTGAACACATTTCATAGAATATAAATGGGAATGGGGCTTACTCCCATTCCCATATTTTAAATACAAAACAATATAATAATAGATTAGAGGAACTCAATGCTAGATTATACAAAAGAAGAATTGCTTGAGTTGGGGGCAGAAATCACAACTCGCGAAATTTACCAACAACCAGACGTTTGGAAAGAAGCTTTTGAAGCTTATCAAGCACGACGTGATGAAATTGCAGCCTTCTTGCAAGGAATTGCTGACAAACATGACTACATCAAGGTTATCCTGACTGGTGCTGGAACTTCTGCTTATGTAGGTGATACTCTCGTTCCTTACTTCAAGGAAGTTTATGATGAACGTAAATGGAACTTTAATGCTATTGCGACAACTGATATCGTAGCAAACCCACAAACTTATTTGAAAAAAGATGTGGCGACTGTTTTGGTATCATTCGCGCGTAGCGGGAACTCACCTGAGAGTGTGGCAACAGTTGACTTGGCCAAGGCCTTGGTTGATGAACTTTATCAAGTAACTATCACATGTGCGGCTGAAGGGAAATTGGCTCTCCAAGCGCATGGTGATGACCGCAACCTCTTGTTGCTACAACCAGCTGCGTCTAATGATGCTGGCTTTGCTATGACTTCAAGCTTCACTTCAATGATGTTGACAGCACTTTTGGTATTTGATCCAACAGAATTTGCAGTTAAAGCTGAACGTTTTGAAGTGCTATCTAGTTTAGCTCGTAAAGTCCTTGATAATGTAGCAGATGTCAAAGAGTTGGTAGACCTAGACTTTAACCGAGTGATTTACCTAGGTGCAGGCCCATTCTTCGGACTTGCTCATGAAGCGCAACTGAAGATTTTGGAATTGACTGCTGGTCAGGTTGCGACTATGTATGAAAGCCCAGTTGGCTTCCGTCACGGTCCAAAATCTCTGATCAACGAAGATACAGTTGTTTTGGTATTTGGTACGACAACAGATTATACTCGTAAGTACGACTTGGACTTGGTTCGTGAAGTTGCAGGAGACCAAATTGCTCGTCGTGTTGTTCTCTTGAGCGATCAAGCCTTCGGACTTGAAAATGTTAAGGAAGTAGCACTTGGATGCGGTGGGGTTCTGAATGACGTTTACCGTGTCTTCCCTTACATTGTTTATGGTCAATTATTTGCTCTCTTGACTTCACTTAAAGTTGGTAACAGACCAGATACACCATCACCTACAGGTACAGTTAACCGTGTTGTTCAAGGTGTTATTATTCACGAATTTGAAAAATAAGGAAGAATCTATGAGTAAATTAACATTAAGCCCAAATAAACTTGCTTGCTTGCAAAAACTCTCAGACGAAAATGGTATCATCTCAGCTCTTGCTTTTGACCAACGTGGTGCTTTGAAACGCCTCATGGCTCAATACCAAACAGAGGAGCCAACAGTAGCTCAAATGGAAGAACTTAAAGTATTGGTAGCGGATGAATTGACAAAATACGCTTCATCAATGCTTCTTGACCCAGAATACGGACTTCCAGCTACAAAGGCACTTGCTCCAAAAGCTGGTCTGCTCCTTGCTTATGAAAAAACTGGATACGACACAACAAGCACAAAACGTTTGCCAGACTGCTTGGATGTTTGGTCTGCAAAACGTATCAAAGAACAAGGTGCAGATGCTGTTAAGTTCTTGCTTTACTATGACGTAGATAGCTCTGACGAACTTAACCAACAAAAACAAGCCTATATCGAACGTATTGGTTCTGAGTGTGTGGCAGAAGATATTCCATTCTTCCTTGAAATCTTGGCTTACGATGAAAAGATCGCTGATGCAGGTTCTGCAGAATATGCTAAAGTGAAACCACATAAGGTTATCGGTGCTATGAAAGTCTTTTCAGATCCACGCTTTAACATTGATGTTTTGAAAGTAGAAGTTCCAGTTAACGTTAAATACGTTGAAGGCTTTGCTGAAGGTGAAGTTGTTCATACACGTGAAGAAGCAGCAGCATTTTTCAAAGCCCAAGACGAAGCTACTAACCTTCCTTACATCTACTTGAGTGCAGGTGTATCCGCTAAGCTATTCCAAGAAACTCTTGTCTTTGCTCACGAATCAGGTGCAAACTTCAATGGTGTTCTTTGTGGACGTGCTACATGGGCTGGATCAGTTGAAGCTTACATCAAAGATGGTGAAGCGGCAGCTCGCGAATGGCTTCGTACAACTGGTTTTGAAAACATCGATGAACTTAATAAAGTACTTCAAACAACAGCTACTTCATGGACTGAACGTGTAGAAGCATAGGATAGAAATAGAAGGAACTACTTTTGTTAAGAAAATATTTATGGTTTCTTGACAAAGGTATCTGTAAATCATACAATAAAACCATAGAACGTGAATGCGCTTTCTATGGTTTGTTTACTTAATTGAAATAGAAAAAGGAGAGAAGGATGAAAGCATACACAGAACGTGTATTTGGAAAAGTAGATGGCAAGGATGTCCTCGCTTACCGTTTTGAAACGGAGGCAGGCTACCAACTGGAAATCATGACCTATGGAGCAACAATTTTACGCTATGTAACTCCAGATAAGACTGGCAATTTTGCCAATGTTATTCTAGGTTTTGACGATTTCGAAAGCTATGTGGGAAATAGCCCTAAACATGGAGCAAGTGTAGGTCCAGTTGCAGGTCGTATTGCAGGTGCAACATTTGAACTCAATGGGAAGACCTATGAACTAGAAGTCAACAACGCTAGCAACTGTAACCACAGTGGCTCAACTGGTTGGGATTCTAGCTTGTTTGAGCTAGTCGAAGTGAATGATCATGGTTTGACTCTTTACACAGAAAGAGCAGACGGGACTGGAGGTTTCCCTGGAAATCTTAAGATCTGGATTAGCTACAACTTGGAAGAAAGTGGTGCCTACGAAGTTAGTTACAAGGTAACGACAGACCAGGATACCTTGGTCAATCCAACTAATCATAGCTATTTTAACTTGTCAGGTGATTTCACTCAGACAGTTGACCGTCATGTCTTCCAATTGAATACAGAGGGTATCTATCCAATCGCTCCTGACGGTGTCCCAGCGAAAACTCCAGATGCTAACCGTGATGTGGTCAAACATATCTACAATGGTGCTTTGTTGAAAGATATCTTTGCAGAAGAAGATGAGCAAATCCAACTCGTATCTGGTTTGGACCATCCATTTGCTCTTCCTGCAGGACATGACAATGCTGGATTCCTCTATGACCAAGGTTCAGGTCGCTTCTTGCTCTTCAAGACAGAGGCTCCTTGCTTTGTGGTCTACACAGCAAACTTTGTGGATGAGAGTGTCATCATCGCTGGTCAGCCAATGATTCAGCACAATGGGATTGCTCTTGAAGCGCAAGCTTTACCAGATGCTATTCATAGCGTTCTTAAAGATCAAGTCATCCTCAAAGCAGGTGAAACTTTCACCAGCAAAACTCGTTACGAGCTTGTTGTTAAATAATAAAAATTCTCTGAAGTCATTCGATTTCAGAGAATTTTTTCTTATTCTTCATCTGGTGTGAGAATCATCGGAATGATGATTGGTTCACGTTCCGTATTTTCATAAAGGAATGGTCGAATAGCGTTTACGATGGCGCCATTGACAGATTGGATGCTGGCATCTTTGTTTTTCAAAGCGATACGAATAGCATTGAAAAGGATACGTTGGCTTTGGCGAATCAAGTCACCAGATTCGCGCATGTAGACGAAACCACGGCTGAGAATATCTGGTCCAGATAGGATCATCTGAGACTTGAAGTCAACGGTTGCGACAGCCAATACAACACCATCTTCGGATAGGTCTCGGCGGTCTTTTAGGACAGCAGCGCCGATTTCACCGATACGATTTCCATCGACATAGATATCTTGGGCGTTGAAATGACCAGCGATACGAGCAGAGTTTGCAGTGAGGGCAAGCACATCACCATTACTCATGATAAAGATATTGTCCTTCTCTACGCCAGTATCCACCGCTAGTCCAGCGTGGACTTTCTGCATGCGGTATTCACCGTGAACAGGCATGAAGTATTTTGGCTTAATCAAGCGGAGCATAAGTTTTTGCTCTTGCTGACCACCGTGTCCAGATGTATGGATGTTGTTAATCTTACCATGGATAACTTCAACACCAGCTTCAGAAATGATGTTAATCAGCTTGTTAACGCTAGTGGTGTTTCCTGGAATTGGGCTAGATGAGAAGATAACAGTATCACCAGGTTGGAGTTGCACTTGACGGTGAGTTCCGTTAGCAATACGAGAGAGGGCTGCCATTGGCTCGCCCTGACTACCTGTACAGAGGATAAGAATCTCACCCGCAGGATAGTCTTTGATTTCATTTGGTTCGATAAAGGTTCCCTTAGGCGCCTTGATGTAACCAAGTTCAATCCCGTTGACAATGGCCTTTTCCATAGAGCGTCCAAAGACAGCAATCTTACGACCTGTTTTAACAGCGGCATCAGTAGCTTGTTGGAGACGGAAGATATTTGAGGCAAAGGATGCAAAGATGATGCGTCCCTCGATACCTTGGATGATCTTCATGATCGACTGGCCGACGACTTTTTCAGAGTTTGTAAAGGTTGGAACCTCAGCATTGGTCGAGTCAGAGAGCAAACAAAGTACTCCATCTTCACCTAGGGCTGCCATACGGTGCAAGTCTGCAGGTTCACCAACTGGTGTAAAGTCGAACTTGAAGTCACCTGTACAGACGATTTTTCCTTGAGGTGTATGGATGACAATTCCCAATGGCTCTGGGATCGAGTGGGTTGTTCTAAAGAAAGTTGCTTTAAGATTTTTAAAGGTCAACTCCGTGTTGTGGTTGATTTCGTGAAGTGTAGCGTTGCGTAAAAGTCCATGCTCTTCGAGTTTTCCACGGATCAAGGCAAGGGCCAGTGGACCTGCATAGATAGGGATATTTGCTTGCTTGAGCAAGAACGGAATCCCTCCGATATGGTCCTCGTGTCCGTGGGTAATCAAGAGAGCCTTGACGCGGTCGATATTTTCGACAATGTAAGAGTAATCAGGGATAACGTAGTCGATACCAAGAAGATCGTCCTCAGGGAATTTAATCCCTGCATCAACGATGATGATTTCGTCTTGGTATTCGATTCCGTATGTGTTTTTACCGATTTCTCCTAGACCACCAATGGCAAAAACGCCTACTTCTTCTGGTTTAAGAGTATAGGCCATATTAGAACTCCGTAACTTCGAATGCGCCAGTTTCTTTTTCGTAGTCAAGTAGTTTGTCAGATAAGAGTTCGATGTATTCTACGTTATATTCTGGGCGATTTTTTTCAACAAGTTCACGGGCAATAATGCGTCCTTCAAGTTCTGAACTAGCATCGATGTCTAAGTAAAGTGAGCGTGTTGTTTCACGACGTGGGCTACGGTCTTTTGTTTCTTGATAAAAAACTTTGTAAATCATGTGTTTCCTTTCTGTTTTCAGGTCAGCTGTATTCAAAAAATTACCAGCTTGAAGCTGTTTGTTTCCATTTCATTTTCTGTCTGGATTGACCTTGATTCGTTACAATTATCTCAATTATAACATAAAAAGGGGAATTAGTAAAAGCAGGAAACATGAAAGTAAGGAGCTTGAAATGCGTTTCATTTTACCTTGTATAAGTATTTGAAGACATCAGATGCAAGTGCTATAATAAAGTTAGAAAAGAGGTTTTTCCTTATGAAGGAGGGCACGATATGTTTCAACTAGCTATTGTCATTCGTCTTCTGGTCTTTGCGGTATTTGTTGCTTGTGTTTATGGTGGCAATCTACTATTTCTTCGTCTAGAACATAGAAAACTAGCTGTATATTGGAAAATTGTCTTTGTAACACTGTATTCCATTTTCCTTCTTCTGGTGACCTATGTGGTCTGGCTTGTATTTTACTTTGGTTTGAATGCTTAGCTTCAGTTGTTTATTTATATCTGCTGATTGAACGAATATCTGGTATAAAAAGATAGCGAATTTAGTTACAAAAAAATCCACCCCAACTATTAAGATAGGGTGGATTTTTCAACTTTTTCTCAAATTCGGAGTCCAATTTTCCCTCAAACAGAGGTTATATTTTCAGGCCCTATCCTTATTTTTACAGTTATGATTGTTTTGTTCAAAAAAAGAGTTGAAGCATAAAAATAAAACAATACAAACAGATAAATCAATTGGCAATGGTATAGTCGTAATGTTTAAATCGTTGAGAATACTGATCAAACTGTAAGCGATGAAGAAAATAAAATTTATCCTTCTAAAAATGTGTCTTTTATCTAGCATGACTTATCCAAACTTTTTACGGAGATCTTTTCCAATGGTGTAAGCTGCCATAAATAAAGCTATACCAACACCGACACCAAAACCACCCTTGATTTCTTGCAATTCTTTATTAGAAATTTCACGATATTTGTCTAAATCTTTAATCATACTAACCTCCTAAAAAATAACCAGCTGCTAAGCCAGAGCCTACAAGTGCTGTTCCACCAGCAACAGCTTTCCAAGAAAATGCTACACCAAAGATAACCAAGGGAGCGAGACCACCATCAATATCTGATAATTCATTTTCAGATAGCGATACAAATTGATTGTCAATATTTTCGAAATTTGTCATTGAACTTTCCTCTTTTTTTCTTGTTCACTTTTATATTCGGAAACGAAAAGGAAAAGTTGTGATTTTTTTGAAGATTTCTTTTCACTGTGATTTTTGATACAAAACAAAGAAAATTCCCATGTGCCTTCTTTTGTAGTATAATAGTAAACAGACAAAAAGATAGGAATGTGTTATGAAAGTATTAGCATTTGATACGTCTAGCAAGGCTCTTTCTCTCGCTATTTTAGAGGACAAACAGCTTCTTGCCGAGACGACAATCAATATCAAAAAAAATCACAGTATTACCCTTATGCCAGCCATCGATTTTTTGATGGCTAGTCTAGATTTGACACCCAAGGATTTGGATCGAATCGTCGTGGCAGAAGGACCTGGTAGCTATACAGGTCTGCGAATTGCGGTGGCGACTGCCAAGACCTTAGCTCATACCTTAAACATTGAGTTAGTGGGCATGTCAAGCCTTTTGGCACTGGTACCAAGTCAGCAAGTAGGTCTTGTTGTACCTTTGATGGATGCGCGTCGCAACAATGTTTATGCAGGATTTTATGAAAATGCTCAGCCTGTCTTTCCAGAGGCGCATCTGTCCTTTGCAGAAGTCTTGGAGCAAGTCAAGGATGCTGAACAAGTCACTTTTGTCGGTGAAGTGGGAGCCTTTGTGGAGCAGATTCAAGAACAACTGCCACAAGCCAACTACCAAGAAACCTTGCCAAATGCAGCTAACCTAGCCCTCTGGGCCTGGGACAAGGAAGCAGACTCCTTGCACGACTTTGTGCCAAACTATCTCAAGCGTGTCGAAGCTGAGGAAAACTGGCTCAAGAATCACACCGAGTCTGGCGAGTCCTACATTAAGCGTCTATGATAGAAATCAAACGAATCCAACAGCGACCAGACTTGGCTCAAGCCATCTACGCTGTCATGGCAGATGTTTACCCAGTCAGTCCTTGGACGCTGGAACAAATCCAAGCAGACCTGTCCCAAGACCAAACCTGGTATGCTTTAGCTTACGATGGGATAAATGTGATCGGCTTTCTAGCTGTTCAGGAGAATCTTTTTGAGGCAGAAGTCCTGCAAATCGCTGTCAAAGGAGCCTATCAGGGTCAGGGAATTGCGTCAGCCTTGTTTGCTCAATTACCGACTGATAAGGAGATTTTCCTCGAAGTCAGGAAGTCGAATCATCGAGCGCAAGTATTTTACAAGAAAGAAAAGATGGCGGTCATCGCTGAGCGAAAGGCCTATTACCATAATCCAGTCGAGGATGCCATTATCATGAAGAGAGAAATAGATGAAGGATAGATATATTTTAGCATTTGAGACATCTTGTGATGAGACCAGTGTCGCCGTCTTAAAAAACGATGACGAGCTCTTATCCAATGTCATTGCTAGTCAGATTGAGAGTCACAAACGTTTTGGTGGTGTAGTGCCAGAAGTGGCCAGTCGTCACCATGTTGAGGTCATTACAGCCTGTATCGAGGAGGCGCTGGCAGAAGCAGGGATTACAGAAGAAGATGTAACAGCTGTTGCGGTTACTTATGGACCAGGCTTGGTCGGAGCCTTGCTTGTTGGTTTGTCAGCTGCCAAGGCCTTTGCTTGGGCACATGGACTTCCGCTGATTCCCGTTAACCACATGGCTGGCCACCTCATGGCAGCTCAAAGTGTCGAGCCCTTGGAATTCCCCTTACTAGCTCTATTAGTCAGTGGTGGACACACAGAGTTGGTCTATGTTTCTGAGGCTGGTGATTATAAGATTGTTGGTGAAACCCGTGATGATGCGGTTGGTGAGGCCTATGACAAGGTCGGCCGTGTCATGGGCTTGACCTATCCAGCAGGTCGGGAGATTGACGAGTTAGCCCACCAAGGTCAGGATATTTATGATTTCCCACGTGCTATGATCAAGGAAGATAATCTGGAGTTTTCATTCTCAGGTTTGAAGTCTGCCTTTATCAATCTTCACCACAATGCCGAGCAAAAGGGAGAAAGCTTGTCCAAGGAAGACCTATCTGCTTCTTTCCAAGCTGCAGTCATGGATATTCTCATGGCTAAAACCAAGAAAGCCTTAGAAAAATACCCTGTTAAAACCCTAGTTGTGGCTGGTGGTGTAGCTGCAAATAAAGGTCTTAGAGAACGTCTAGCAGCCGAAATCACCGATGTCAAGGTTATCATTCCACCTCTGCGACTTTGCGGGGACAATGCAGGCATGATTGCCTATGCCAGCGTCAGTGAGTGGAACAAAGAAAACTTTGCAGGATTGGAGCTAAATGCCAAACCTAGCCTCGCTTTTGATACTATAGAATGAAAAGTCAGCTTGAAGCTGGCTTTTTTGCTAAAATATTTTATAATATATTAAAAAAGTAAAAAGTTTTTACGAATAGAATAGTAAAGGGAATTTTAAAAAGGGAGCTTTCCTATGATTGAAAAACAGGAATTAGGAGAATTTTACAAGGAATTGCGCCTGGCAAGAAAGCTCAAGCAGTCAGATGTGGCTTGTGCTGGACTAACAGCATCTCAGCTATCCAAGTTTGAACTAGGGCAGTCTATGCTGTCTGCGGATAAGTTAATTCTAGCTATCCAAGGAATCAATATGACCTTTGATGAGTTTGGACACAAACTCAACAACTACCAAGAATCTCCACATATGCGAATTGGTAGAAGGATTGTGGATCGCTTTGCCCATCAAGATATAGCTGGTTTAGAGCAACTCTTGGAGGAAGTCGAGCAAGAACAGATGGCGCAGACCTATCGTCGTTTGAACTCTATTGTGATTAAAGATGCTATCCATTCACTAGATAAAAGCTACCCACTAGCAGAGGAGGATAGCGAGTTTTTGACCACCTATCTCTACGCTATTGAGTCTTGGACCTGGTTTGAACTCTATATCTTTTGCAATACCATGCCTTTTTTGAGCAATCAAGATCTGATCTTTTTATCAACCTCCTTACTTGAAAAATCCAAGGAATTTAAAGAGTTAGTACACAATCGACTGTATATGAAGAGTGGGTATCTCAATATCATCTCAGAGTTCATGGAGCGCAAACTTTTCTCTTACATCCCAATCTTTGAAGCTGAGTTGGAGAGTATGCTGCGTCCCTATGATGTTTTTGAGAAAGTATCATGGCAATTTTTAAAAAAATTGAGTGTTTTCCTTCAGACCAAGGGAAGCAATCAAAAAGAGATTGAACACTTTATCCAATCTCTGCAAATATTAGAAAACCCACAATTATCAGCACTTTTTGAATTACGTTTACAGCAATACAAAGCACTTATCGATTAGTTAGAAATCGCAAATGTGAAATTCCTATCAGAAAAAATGTCAAATATGCGATTTTTAAAAATATGGAATTTTTCGTGTTATACTGTCTTCATTCCATAGTATAGGAGAAAAAAGAATGAAAAAGATCATCTCACGCTACTACTTTTTTGTAGCCATGCTACTGGTCATAGTTTACCAGGAGTTCAGTAGTCTAGTTTTATACAGCGACTTTGCTGCTGGTCTATCTAAATTTGGCTATTATTTTTCGGATATGATGTTGAACTTTCTTGTGATTCTGCTTGTTTTTATTTTTATGGTAGGAGCAGGAAAATGGCAACAAATCAACAGTAGAAAATTTAAATGGTCCTATCTTTTTTATTCCTTTTTAGCTTTTCTTGCTTTATTTATTTGGAATTTTATTAAATTTTTCCTATTCCCACCTACCCAAAATGGACTTGCTTACCAACTCGCTGCTCCGACTTTTACAGGCGCTACGGCATTTTTGATGTATTTTTTCTATCCTGTGATTGCAGGTCCCATTTTTGAAGAGATGATTTATCGTGGATTGGTGATGACCGCTTTGGAAAAAGGGAAAAAATGGGGACTGGATGTGCTTGGTTCTGCTGCTTTATTTGGAATTTTGCATATCAGTAATTATGGTTGGGTCTTGACAGACTTTTTCGTATATATGGGCGGTGGTATTATATTTGCGGTCTTGTTTAGAGTGACAAAGTCTATTTATTGGCCTATTGGACTGCATATAGTCTATAACGGTATCGGGCATATACTTCCTTTGCTGTTTTAGAGGATTTTGAGAATCATAAATCAAGGTATGAGTCCTCATCGTGGTGCTTTTGCTTGGGCTGTAGATCCAACAGGTGAGTTGTTTAAGCGTAGTAGAAGGTAGGATACTATAGGAGTTGATTGAATGAAGAAAATGAAAGAAATGAAATTTCATCTAGCAACTGGATTATTAATCTTGGCCAGCTACCTTATATTCAATGTGGTCATGCATCCATACTTTACGAATACTTTGTCGGATGAGTTCTACTATGTGTTCCAGGTTGTATTGGTATTTATTCTGGGAACTGTAGCTACAATTATTTTTGTCAAAAGTGAACATTGGAAAGAGTATGGTCGTTTCCAGTTTCGTTGGTCTTACCTGTGTGTTTTCATTCTTTCTTTTTTCTTATTATTTGTGTGGGCAAATCTAGCAACTCGTATCTTTCCTCGTACGCAAAATGGAAGTACGGTAGTGGAAGTAGCCACTAGTTTGACAGGGTTTAGCTATTTTATTACGCGTGTACTTTACGGTAGCCTTATCGCACCTATAGCAGAAGAAATAGTGTGTCGTGGTTTTTTGATGACAAGCTTCTCTAAATTTAAAAACTACTATATTGATGTCCTTGTTTCTGCTGCCATATTTGGCGCTATGCATGTTTTACAGCATGGTTGGATAACGACAGATTTCATACTCTACTTTGTAATGGGCTTGATATTTTGCATGATGTTTCGCTATACACGCTCTATTTATTGGACCATAGCTTTACATGCTTCATGGAATACCTTCTTGCTCATTGTTAGTTTATTGGTGTTTGGATTTTAGAAGGGTGATATATGAAAAAGATAATCTCACGCTACTACTTGTTTGTAGCTATTCTACTTATCATTGCGGACCAGTTTTTCATTCGTCTGGTTTTACACAGCGACTTGGCTGCTGGTCTATCTGATTTTGGCTATTATTTTACGGATATGATGTTGAATTTTCTTGTGGTTTTGCTTGCTCTTGTTGCCATGATTTGGTCAGGAAAATGGCAACAAATCAATAGCAGAAAATTTAAAGTGTCCTATCTTTTCTATTTCTTTTTAGCTCTTCTAGCGTTTTTTGTTTGGAATTTCGTTACCTTTTTTATTTTCCCGTCCACCCAAAATGAAATTTCTTATCAACTGGATGTTCCTACTTTTACAGGTCCTACTGCATTTTTGATGTATTTTTTCTATCCAGTGATTGCAGGTCCCATTTTTGAAGAGATGATCTATCGTGGATTGGTGATGACAGCTCTGGAAAAAGGGAAGAAGTGGGGACTGGATGTGCTTGGTTCAGCTGCTTTATTTGGAATCTTGCATATCAGTAGTCATGGTTGGGTCTTGACAGACTTTTTCGTATATATGGGTGGTGGTCTAATAATGGCAGTCTTTTTTAGAGTGACAAAGTCTATTTATTGGTCTATTGGACTGCATATAGTTGATAATGCCATTGGTCAAATTCTGCCTTTGTTATTTTAGTGGATTTTAAGAATCTTAAATCAAGGGATGAGTCCTCGTCGTGGTGCTTTTGATTGGATAAAAGGGATTTGGGTACGTTTAGCTGGAAGATGGTATAACTAAAACTTAAAAGGATCAACGATGAAAAGGAAAGAAACGAAATTTTACTTGACAACTGTTTTGATAATAGCCACCTATTACTTAATTTTTAATTGTGTAGCAAGGTTAGAATTTGTTAACCAATTATCAGATTCTGAGTTTTATGGCTTGCAAATTTTATTAATCGCCCTTGAGGGGATTACTGCTACTGTGGTTCTTGTAAAGAGTCAAGGTTGGGACGAATACGGTCGCTACCAGTTTCGTTGGGCTTATCTGGGTGTCTTCTTTCTTTTCTTTATACTGATGTTTGTGTGGGTAAATATAACGACTCTGATTTTTCCTAGCACGCAAAATGGGAGCGAAATGATGAAAGAAGCTGCTAATTTGACAGGAATTAGTTACTTTTTAATGCGCATTCTCTATGGCAGTCTCATTGCTCCTATCGTTGAAGAGTTGGTTTTTCGTGGGCTTCTGATGACAGCACTATCCAAATTTAAAAAGTACTATATAGATGTCGTCGTTTCCTCCACACTCTTTAGTCTTATCCATGTTTTACAGTATGGCTGGGTGTTAACAGATTTCATCGTTTATGCAGGTGCAGGACTCTTGTTCTGTATGCTATTTCGTTATACTCGTTCAGTTTATTGGCCAATGGCTCTTCATATCGTGTGGAATACATTTTTAATCGTTGTTAGTTTATTGGTATTTGGGTATTAAATCTAAAATAGTTTATAAGTTGCATCATGAGACTGGCCTCCCAGTCTTTTTCTGTTCTTGTCAATCAGCAGACTTTTTTCTATTTTACGAATATGTTATAATGATGTTTGCTGTGACTGTTTGGAAAGCAGTTGCTGAAGGAATGATTAGTGAGGAAGTCAATGAAAGAAAAAGGATTTTGGGAGGGTGTGCAGGCTGCGGTGCCGACAGCTCTGGGCTATGTTAGCATCGGTCTTGCCTGTGGCATTATCGGTTCGCCATATGTGACACCAGTAGAAATGGGTCTGATGAGTCTTTTTGTTTATGCTGGGAGTGCTCAGTTTGCCATGATAGCCTTGATAGCAGTTCAAGCGCCTGTGGCAGCCATTGCCATGACGGTCTTTTTGATCAATTTGCGTCTCTTCTTGCTCAGTTTGCATGCATCGACCTATTTTCGCCATACCAGTCTTTGGCACAATATCGGCATGTCCAGTCTTTTGACCGATGAGACCTATGGCGTTTTGATGGGCGAGTTGGTGCATACGGATAAGGTCAATCCTATGTGGATGCACGGGAACAATCTTAACAGCTATGTAGCTTGGTTTGTCGGAACTGTTGTCGGAACTGCTCTAGGTGGACTTCTACCAAATCCAGAAATTTTTGGCTTAGATTTCGCCCTAGTGGGGATGTTTATTGGGATTTTTACTTCCCAGTTTCAGATTATGCAAAAACGGATTCCCTTACGCAATCTCTTCATCATTCTTGGAGTAGTAGCTGTATCTTTCTTTTTGCTCTTGACGGTGGTGTCTCAGTCATTAGCTGTTCTGTTTGCGACCTTGCTAGGTTGTACCATGGGGGTGGTCTTGGATGGTCAGTAAGTATATTTTATTAGCAATTGTCTTTTCTGGCTTGGTGACTTGGATTCCAAGAATGATTCCTTTTATTCTAGCCAAGTACAAGGGTTTGCCGCCTATCGTAGAGCGCTTTTTGAAATTTCTACCAGTTTCTATTATCTTTGCCTTGATCCTTTCAAGTGTGGTGACAGGAAAAGTTGGAAGTCTCCCGCAGATAAAGTGGTTAGACTTTTTAGCAGTCTTTCCAACGGCTTTTGTCGCCTTTCGTTACCGCAATCTGGTGGGGACCGTTCTCTTTGGGGTGGTCTTGATAGCAGTCCTACGTTTGGTCTTTTAATCAGCCATAAAGAAAACCTATCACAAATATAGAAATCATATAATAGCGTAATCCCTTTTTTTCTGTTAAGATAAGATTGTATTCTATTTTGGAGGAAATATCATGAAAAAAATCGTTAAATATTCATCACTTGCTGCCCTAGGGCTTGTAGCCGCGGGTGTATTGGTAGCTTGCTCAGGCGGTGAAAAGAAAGATGCTGCATCTGGTGAAGCAACATCTAGTAAAAAAGAAATTATCGTTGTAACCAATGCTACACCAAAACCATTCAACTATGAAGAAAATGGCGAATTGACTGGTTACGAGATTGAAGTGGTTCGCGCTATCTTTAAAGATTCTGACAAGTATACTGTCAAGTTTGAGAAGACAGAGTGGTCAGGTGTTTTTGCAGGACTTGATGCTGATCGTTACCAAATGGCTGTTAGCAACATCAGCTACACTAAAGAACGTGCTGAAAAATACCTTTATGCAGCTCCAACTGCTAAAAACCCTAACGTTCTTGTAGTGAAAAAAGATGACTCTAGCATCAAATCGTTTGATGATATCGGTGGAAAATCAACAGAAGTTGTTCAAGGAACAACATCTGCTAAACAGCTAGAAGACTACAACAAACAACACTCAGATAACCCAACTATCCTTAACTACGTTAAAGGGGACTTCCAACAAATCATGGTACGTTTGAGTGATGGCCGATTTGACTACAAGATTTTTGATAAAATCGGTGTTGAAACAGTCATCAAGGACCAAGGTTTGGATAACTTGAAAGTTATCGAACTTCCAAGCGACCAACAACCTTACGTATACCCACTTCTTGCCAAAGGTCAAGATGAGTTGAAGGCATTTGTGGACAAACGCATCCAAGAATTATATAAAGATGGAACCCTTGAAAAGCTATCTCAACAGTTCTTTGGCGGTTCTTATCTGCCAGCAGAAGCTGATATTAAATAAATTTTTAAATCATCCATTCTCTGGTAGATGGATGATTTTCCATTCTGTAGGTATATAGTTTCAAACTATAGGTCTTCCTATCTATTAACAATTTGCGAAATCAAATAAAGTGTGAGATACTATTACAGTATTATTTTTAAAGGAGAACGAATCATGAAAATTAAAAAATGGTTAGGCGTAGCAGCTATCGCTACAGTAGCAGGCCTTGCACTTGCAGCTTGCGGAAATTCAGACAAGAAAGCAGACAACACAACTACAGTTAAAATCGCAACTGTTAACCGTAGTGGTTCAGAAGAAGCACGTTGGGATAAAGTCCAAGAATTGGTTGAAAAAGACGGGATTAAATTGGAATTCACAGAGTTTACAGACTACTCACAACCAAACAAAGCAACTGCTGATGGTGAAGTAGACTTGAACGCTTTCCAACACTACAACTTCTTGAACAACTGGAACAAAGAAAACGGTAAAGACCTTGTAGCGATTGCAGATACTTATATCTCACCAATCCGCCTTTACTCAGGTAAAAACGGGGAAGAAAACAAGTACACTAAAGTGGAAGAAATCCCAAATAACGGTGAAATCGCAATTCCAAACGATGCTACTAACGAAAGCCGTGCCCTTTACCTTCTTCAATCAGCAGGTTTGATTAAATTGGATGTTTCAGGAACTGAACTTGCTACAATCGCAAACATCAAAGAAAATCCAAAGAACTTGAAAATCACTGAGTTGGATGCTAGCCAAACAGCTCGTTCATTGACATCAGTTGATGCAGCAGTTGTAAACAACACTTTTGTTACAGAAGCAAAATTGGACTACAAGAAAGCACTCTTTAAAGAGCAAGCTGACGAAAACTCAAAACAATGGTACAACATCATCGTTGCGAAAAAAGATTGGGAATCATCACCTAAAGCTGATGCAATCAAGAAAATTATCGCAGCTTACCACACTGACGAAGTGAAAAAAGTCATCGAAGAAACTTCAGACGGCTTGGATCAACCAGTTTGGTAATAAACACAGGGAGGTGGGAGAGATTTTTTCCACCTCTTGCTTTTATATAGAGACTAAAGAAAAGGAACATCCACTTGTATTGATTCCAAAGGTACAAGTCCTAGTAGAAAGGTAGAGAGAAAATGGTTTTCCCTAGCCAAGAAGAACAAATTGAAAAGTTTGAAAAGGATCATGTGGCGCAACATTACTTTGAAGTTTTGCGGACCCTGATTTCTAAAAAATCAGTCTTTGCCCAACAAGTCGGCTTGAAAGAAGTGGCTCGTTATCTAGGCGAGATCTTCAAGCGTGTAGGTGCAGAGGTCGAGATTGATGAGAGTTATACGGCACCCTTTGTCATGGCGCATTTTAAAAGTTCACGCCCAAATGCCAAGACTATCATTTTCTACAACCACTATGACACAGTACCTGCGGATGGCGACCAAGTCTGGACAGAGGATCCATTTACGCTTTCTGTCCGTGATGGCATCATGTATGGACGCGGGGTTGATGATGACAAGGGACATATCACTGCCCGCTTGAGTGCTCTTAGAAAATACATGCAGCATCATGATGATCTACCAGTCAATATCAGTTTCATCATGGAAGGCGCAGAGGAATCTGCCTCTATGGACTTGGACAAATATCTAGAAAAACATGCGGACAAGCTTCGTGGTGCAGATTTATTGGTCTGGGAACAAGGAACCAAAAATGCCTTGGAACAGCTAGAAATCTCTGGTGGGAACAAAGGAATTGTGACTTTTGATGCCAAGGTCAAGAGTGCCGATGTGGATATCCACTCTAGCTATGGCGGTATTGTAGAGTCAGCGCCTTGGTATCTGATTCAAGCCTTGACTAGTTTGCGAGCTGCAGATGGACGTATTTTAGTTGAGGGCTTGTACGATGAGGTTCAAGAGCCTAATGAACGAGAGTTAGCCTTGGTTGAAACCTATGCTCAACGCAATCCAGAGGAAATCAGCCAGATTTATGGCTTGGAATTGCCACTTTTACAAGAGGAACGTACAGCCTTTCTAAAGCGTTTCTTCTTTGAACCAGCACTCAATATCGAAGGGATTCAGTCTGGTTATCAGGGGCAAGGAGTTAAAACGATTCTACCAGCAGAGGCTAGTGCCAAGCTAGAAGTTCGTTTGGTTCCTGGCTTGGACCCACATGATGTTTTGGATAAAATCCGGAAACAACTAGACAAAAATGGCTTTGATAAGGTAGAATTATACTATACCTTGGGTGAGATGAGTTATCGGAGCGATATGAGTGCACTAGCCATTCTCAATGTGATCGAGTTGGCTAAGAAATTCTATCCACAGGGCGTTTCAGTCTTGCCGACTACAGCTGGGACAGGACCTATGCATACGGTATTCGATGCCTTAGAAGTACCTATGGTTGCCTTTGGTCTAGGAAATGCTAATAGCCGAGACCATGGTGGAGATGAGAATGTACGAATCGCCGATTATTACACCCATATTGAATTAGTAGAGGAGCTGATTAGAAGCTATGAGTAGAGATATTATCAAGTTAGATCAGATCGATGTGACTTTTCACCAAAAGAAAAGAACCATCACAGCGGTCAAGGATGTGACTATTCACATCCAAGAAGGGGATATCTACGGAATCGTTGGATATTCTGGAGCAGGGAAATCAACCCTAGTTCGTGTTATTAACCTCTTACAAAAGCCATCTGCAGGCAAAATTACCATTGACGACGATGTGATTTTTGATGGCAAGGTGACCTTGACGGCAGAGCAGTTGCGTCGTAAACGTCAGGATATCGGGATGATTTTCCAGCATTTCAACCTGATGAGCCAGAAGACAGCAGAGGAGAATGTAGCCTTTGCCCTTAAACACTCTGGACTCAGCAAGGAAGAAAAGAAGGCTAAAGTAGCTAAACTGCTTGACTTGGTTGGTCTTGCGGACCGTGCCGAAAACTACCCTTCACAGCTTTCTGGAGGTCAAAAACAACGTGTGGCTATTGCACGTGCCTTAGCTAATGATCCAAAAATTTTGATTTCAGACGAGTCAACTTCAGCTCTTGATCCAAAGACAACGAAACAAATCTTGTCACTCTTGCAAGAATTGAATCGTAAACTAGGTTTGACGATTGTCTTGATTACACACGAGATGCAGATTGTCAAAGACATTGCTAACCGTGTGGCAGTGATGCAGGATGGTCGCTTGATTGAGGAAGGTAGCGTTCTTGAAATCTTCTCTGATCCTAAGCAACCATTGACTCAGGACTTTATCTCGACTGCGACAGGTATCGATGAAGCTATGGTCAAGATTGAGAAACAGGAAATCGTAGAGCACTTATCTGAAAACAGCATTTTGGTACAACTCAAGTATGCAGGCGCTTCTACAGATGAGCCGCTTTTGAATGAATTGTACAAGCACTACCAAGTAACAGCTAATATTCTCTATGGAAACATTGAAATTTTGGATGGTACTCCTGTAGGTGAACTTGTGGTTGTCTTGTCAGGAGAAAAAGAAGCCTTGATAAGCGCTCAAGATGCCATTCGTCAGGCTGGTGTGCAACTAAAAGTATTGAAGGGAGGACAGTAAGATGGCAGAATTGATTAAAGCATACTTACCAAACGTCTATAAGATGGGTTGGTCTGGTCAGGCTGGCTGGGGAACAGCAATCTACTTGACCCTTTATATGACGGTTCTTTCCTTCATCATCGGAGGTTTCCTAGGGCTGGTTGCAGGGCTTTTCCTTGTCTTGACAGCTCCAGGTGGTGTCTTGGAAAATAAAGTTGTTTTCTGGATTTTAGACAAGATTACCTCTATCTTCCGTGCGGTGCCATTTATCATTCTCTTGGCTGTCTTGTCACCCTTCTCTCATCTAATCGTAGGGACAAGTATCGGGCCAAATGCGGCTATTGTACCCCTATCTTTTGCAGTCTTTGCCTTCTTTGCTCGTCAGGTACAGGTGGTATTGGCAGAGCTAGATGGCGGTGTCATCGAGGCAGCTCAAGCTAGCGGAGCTACTTTCTGGGACATCGTAGGTGTTTACCTATCGGAAGGTCTACCAGACTTGATCCGTGTGACAACTGTGACCTTGATTTCACTAGTTGGTGAAACAGCTATGGCGGGAGCGGTCGGAGCAGGTGGTATCGGTAACGTAGCTATCGCCTACGGATTTAACCGTTTCAATCATGATGTAACAGTCCTTGCGACTCTCATCATTATCCTGATTATCTTTACAATTCAGTTCTTGGGAGACTTTTTGACCAAGAAATTAAGCCATAAATAAAAAAGAGCCAGCTAGCTCTCAGATTGAAGAAAAAGTCAATTTTGGACAATTTTCTTCAATCTTTTTCTTTTACTAGAGAAAATAAAAAACTCTTAAAAATGGCATGTTTCAGCATTTCTAAGAGTGTTCATTATACGGTAGCCCAACCTTTATAGGGGCAATTTTTTAATTACTGATAGAGTTTGTCTACCTACTGAGAGCCGTGTGGCTCTTTTTCTATCACATTTTATCTGCGAATTTCTTACTAAGCGCTTGTCCAATAAGGGCGCCAAGTAAAGCACCAATGAGGACACTTGCTACAAAGAGAAGGATAGTACCAGGATTAGGAGCGACCATGATGCGATCAATATAGTCCTGAGATTTTCCACGAGCAACTAGGGTTGCTATGTAAGCTTGAGGTGTCAACCACATGAGTAGGATGGGACCAGTAGTACCAAAAGCAAAAACTAGGAAGGAAAGAAGGTTCTTGACCTTATCTTTGTAGTGGCCAAGATGAGCAATGCCATCTGCTGCAAGACCGCAGATGATTCCTGGAAGAAAGGCACCAGCACCATGCTTGCTTCCGAGGAAAAATAGAGAGATAACGAGCCCAATCGTAGTAATAGCTCCAAAACGAGGAACCTTTGCTAAAAGGATCATATAGACGCTACCACCCACAAGAGCAGAAAAGGCAGGGGCGTAAAACATATTTCCAGTGTGGTCGACAAGGTTTCCTAGTAGAACCCCTACTCCGATGCAGAGAAAGTAGACAAGGGCAGCTACAAGGGTCGTCAAGATATTCTTTTTCATAAATTCTCCTTCGTATATCTGATGTTTTTCATTGTACCATGCTTATGGCAGATTGTAAATGCTGGTTTGGAACTAGTATTTATTAGGAAATGTGGTAAAATAGGAAAAAATAAAAGACGAGTGGTAAGAGGATGAAGAATTTAGGAAAAGTTTTTAAAGAGTTACGAGAATCAAGAAAAATTTCCTTGAGAAAAGCAACAGGTGGACGCTTTTCAGCATCCTTATTGTCGCGTTTTGAAAATGGTCAGAGTGAAATATCTGCTCCAAAGTTAATCACAGCTTTGGAGAATATTCATGCGAGTATGGAAGAATTGTTATTTTTGGCGAGAGGTTTTCATCAGGATGCCTATTCTGAATTTAGAAACAGAATAGTTGAGGCTATTGACCCTCAAGATTTGACATCCTTGCGCACTCTCTACCAGAGAGAGTATCAACAACTTCCTTTTTCAAAAGATAGACAGCAACACATTCTCAATGCTATTTTAATAAAATCCTATATGAAAGCCATTGATGAGACGGTTACATTGACCGCTGAGGAAGTAAGAGTCCTACATGATTATCTATTTTCTGTCGAAATTTGGGGGCACTATGAACTGTTGTTCTTTTCTTCTTGCTCTCCTCTTTTGTCGATCCAGCTTTTTACAAAGTACACTCGAGAAATGTTGCGGAAGTCAGATTTCTTGAAAGGAGTTGGGAAAAATCGAAATATGATGCATACCTTGCTCCTCAATGCTTTTATGGCCTGTATTGAAATTGATGATTTTACCAATGCCCTCTATTTTAAAAAACAAATTGAAAAGAACTTCTTTGAAGAAAATGAAACCTATTTTCGAATAGTCTACCTATGGGCAGAAGGTTTGCTTGATAGTAAGCAAGGAAGAGTAGAGGAAGGGCAGAGAAAGATGGAGGACGCTATTCGTATTTTTGAGATGATTGGTTGTAGCAGATCTGCTGACTATTATAGAAGCACCATGAAGTGTTGAATATCTGCAACTAGATAAAATAACTTGAAACGATAGGACTGTGAAGATACTTATTAGCATTAGACAAATTCTAGCGTTTTCGTTATCAGTTTAGTCTGTTGCATATATTCAAAAATATCTTCTCGTAAGATTCTTGATGCTATACTAGAGCTACCATAAAAGTAGTATATGAGAAAGAGAGGAATCTATATGAAACTATTACTAAGAAATCAAGCTTACAGAGTTTTGAGTTTATCACGATTTTTCAATGCTTTTGGAGCTTCCATTTTTAATTTAGTGTTTGTGGTCTATGCCTCGACTTTGCCAGAGGCTTCTGTTGCCGTTGCAATGGCGAATGTTGTGATGATGCTTCCAACTCTTTTTACAGTTTTTGTGGGAATTCGGGCAGATTACACGAGGGACAAGGTCAAATGGATGACCTATGTCGGTTTATTTCAGGCGGTTTTATTTTTTCTAGCAGCCCTAGTTGTTCAGCAAGCTAGTTTCTTTGCCTTTTCGACCCTTTGTCTCATCAATGTCATTAGTGATGTAGCTAGTGATTTTGCGGGTGGCTTGCGAATGCCTCTCGTTAAAGAAAAGGTCGCGGAGCAAGATTTGATGGAGGCTTACTCATTTTCCCAGTTTATCACCTATATTTCTGCTATTGGCGGCCAAGCTTTTGGAGTTTGGCTATTAGGGGTGTCAACACAGAACTTTTCGCTTGTAGCGGGAATCAATGCCATATTTTTCCTAGTGTCAGCTCTCATTCTCTTTTTAGGAAGGGCTGAATTAAGCTTATCAACTCCATTTGCTGATAGTAAATCACTGAAAAATGAGAAGCTTTCTATCAAAGATCAGTTTTTAACGATTTACCGAAACCTACGTCTCGTTTTTCTTAAAAGTGGACAGAAAAACTTTGGTTTTATGCTCTTTGCTATCTTGCTTATCAATGCTTTGGGTGGTGCCTTAGGTGGTATCTATAACATCTTCCTTTTAAATCATTCCTTACTGAATTTTTCCTACAAGGATGCCTTGTTTATCTTACAATTGATTACCTTATTAGCAGTCATCATCAGTAGCCTTACGGGAAATGACTATTTTGGGAAGCAATCTTTGCCTAGATTGATGATGTGGGTTACATTAGGAGCCAGTCTAGTTGGTCTATCTAATTTGGTAAACCAAGTCTTGCTCGGGATGCTTTTCGTCTTTTTTACCATGTATATCTCTGGTAAAATTTCCCCCAAAATTAGTGCTATGTTGCTGAAAAATCTCGCTCCGGAGGTTCTCTCTCGTACCAGTAATTTTTTAGGTTTGTTGTTTACTCTATCTATACCAGTGGGGACGGCCTGTTTTTCACTGGTGGCGGTATGGGATATACAGTTGACTTGGATGCTTTTCGTAGGTCTTTCTCTGATAGCTATTCTTCTGACAAGTCTCAATCTCAAAAATGAAATTTAGGTGTTAGTCTTCTTTTCACACTGTCCCAATCCCCTCATTTATGGTAAAATAGGACTATTAAGTTATAAAGAGGATTCTCTATGAAATTACAAAAACCAAAAGGAACGCAGGATATTTTACCTGCTGAGTCTGCCAAATGGCAGTACGTTGAAGGATTTGCGCGTGAAATTTTCAAACGCTACAACTATGCAGAAGTACGCACGCCTATTTTTGAACATTATGAGGTCATCAGTCGTTCTGTTGGAGACACAACTGATATCGTAACCAAGGAAATGTACGATTTCTATGACAAGGGTGACCGTCATATCACTCTCCGTCCAGAAGGAACAGCACCGGTCGTTCGTTCTTATGTGGAAAATAAACTCTTTGCACCAGAAGTTCAAAAACCAAGTAAGTTCTACTACATGGGGCCAATGTTCCGCTATGAGCGCCCACAAGCAGGTCGCTTGCGTCAATTCCACCAGATCGGTGTGGAGTGTTTTGGCTCTAGCAATCCAGCCACAGATGTGGAAACAATCGCTATGGCAGCTCATTTCTTGAAAGAAATCGGCATCCAAGGTGTTAAATTGCACCTCAACACGCTTGGAAATCCTGAGAGCCGTGCGGCCTATCGTCAAGCCTTAATTGACTACTTGACACCTATGAAAGATACCTTGTCTAAGGATAGCCAACGTCGTTTGGAGGAAAACCCTCTTCGTGTCTTGGACTCTAAGGAAAAAGAAGACAAGGTAGCTGTGGAGAATGCACCATCTATCTTGGATTTCCTTGATGAAGAAAGCCAAGCTCATTTTGATGCTGTGCGTCAAATGTTGGAAAACCTTGGAGTAGATTACATCATCGATACCAATATGGTTCGTGGTTTGGACTACTACAACCACACGATTTTTGAATTCATCACTGAGATTGAGAGCAATGCCTTGACAGTCTGTGCAGGTGGTCGTTACGATGGCTTGGTTGCTTACTTTGGTGGTCCTGAGACTGCTGGATTTGGTTTTGGACTTGGTGTAGAGCGTCTGCTTCTCATCCTTGAAAAGCAAGGTGTGTCTCTCCCTATCGAAAACGCCCTAGATGTCTATATCGCTGTTCTCGGTGAAGGAGCTAATCTTAAAGCCTTGGAGTTGGTACAAGCTCTTCGCCAACAAGGTTTCAAAGCAGAGCGCGATTACCTCAACCGTAAGCTCAAAGCGCAATTCAAGTCAGCCGATGTTTTTGCTGCTAAGACTCTTATCACTCTTGGAGAGAGCGAGGTCGAAAGCGGACAAGTCACCGTCAAGAACAATCAAACGCGAGAAGAAGTTCAAGTTTCACTTGAAACAATCAACCAAAACTTCTCAGAAATCTTTGCAAAATTAGGATTTTAATAACAGATAAACTGGTCAGGATCTTACTCCTGACCTTTTTCTTTTGCAAAATGACAAAAATCTTAAACTTTTTGACAAAGATGCTTGTCAAAAATAAAAAGATGTGTTACAATGAAATCAAGTTAAGAAAAGTATAGCAGAAAGGAACGATTATGTGGGCATTAGGATTTGTACCTCTTATGATAATCTTTTATCTCGACCATACCCAAAAGGTCAAGAAACTAGAAAATAAAATCAAAAGAATTGAGCAAAAAGAGAAAGGAAATACAGATATGTCAAGATTATTAAAAGAATTGATTGGGAGAACGCCAGTCATCGTTGGACAATTGTTTGGGACAGATAACTGGGAAGTGGTGGATGTTGATGAGGAATGGGTCAAGCTACGTCGTGTAGATAAAAAGGGAAAAGAAAAATTCAAACTACAACGCATTGAGGATATCCAAACGATTCAATTTGACGGAGAGTAGGTGTGTAACATGCAACTAAAAAATCGTCTAAAAGAGCTTCGGGCTCGCGATGGCCTGAATCAAACCGAACTGGCCAAACTAGCTGGCGTGTCCAGACAGACTATTAGCCTATTAGAACGGGATGAGTACACGCCGTCCATCGTCATTGCCCTGAAGATTGCTCAGATATTCAATGAGCCTGTCGAGTCAGTCTTTCGCTTAGAGGAGGATGAGTGATGAATAAGTTTAAAGTGATTTATTATCTATGTATAGTTGTGTTTATCGTTAATCTTTTGGCTATGATTGGAACCTTATTTGGTTGGTTTACTGTCGTTGAAAGTAAATATCTCTTCTGGATAAATTTAGTTCTACTATTAGTCTTTAGATGGGTAGAGAGAAAGATAAAGTTTAAAGAGATCGTAAAAGGAGAAAAATTATGAAAGAGTTTTTAGCAGGTTTTCAAGTCGATACAGAGAACAAAGCACTTGCAGGTGTTTGTGCAGGTTTAGGAAATTATTTTAACATTCAAGCCAATATCGTTCGTTTGGTGACAGTCTTCTTGTTTCTCTCTTCGACGGAGATTGGTATTTTAACAGTTACAGCCTATGCTTATCTAGCAGGTTGGCTTGGCAATGAATCCTTGGGAGATGGAGCGAAAAAAGCAAGAAACCAAGCTATTATCCTACTTGTTGTTTGTTTGCTTTTGGTATCACTTGGAGCAGAGGGATTGACAACTATTTTTGAATCAGGGAAAGCCTTTGGTCAATGGTTGGCTGGATTGTTTTAGAAAGAGGTTAAAAGATGGAAAAGAAACGTGGATTATTATTATTTTTAGCAGCTGTTGTCTTGGGAGGTTTCTTGGGCGGTTTTGTAGGGATGTTTAAGGCCGATGCCGAATCCTACGAAGTTATTTTAGATGTAAAAGTCTTGATCCCCTGGATATCAGCTATTTGTTTACTGATAGGTTTCATTAGCATTCTTTTGACTTTCAATTTCTTAAAGAAAAGCAGAAAATTTCACTCCTTGTATCAAGAGGAAATGGATGATGATCTGAATGAAACCTATTATGTGCAAATGTATCGGAATCTCGAGTTTGGAACCATTACTTTTAATATTACAAACGTAGCAATTTTATTGGCTCTCTTCATTTCAGCAAATGAAGCGATTATATTAAATAAAAGCTTTTTAACCTTATCTCTTTCTTTTTTGGGATTAGTGTTGGTTTTCAATGTTCAAAAATCTCTTTATAAGACCATTGCGATTGTTCGTCAGTTTGATTTGGCATTTTTCTCTACACCAAAGGATGTCTTGGACTATATCAATTCTTACGACGAAGGGGAGCGTCAGGCTAATTTGGAACAGAGTTTTCGGATTTTATTCCAATTAAATCAGTATGTCTTGCCAGGTCTCTACTTTCTGATTGATCTCTTTTCCTTACTGACAGGAGAGATTCAGCTACTAGCCTTCTTACTTGTCGGAGCTATCCATGTTTATATCAATGTGATGCAGTTACCTATGGTGAAACGTTATTTTAAATAGGAAAGATCACTGAAACTACTAAAGGTTATTGGCTAGTTTAGATAGAGGTCAGAAAATGAATAATAATCGTAAATGGTTGAGAGTAGTAATGTGTATGTTAAGTGCTTTTGTAGGAGTCTTTGCTTACACTCTTAGAGGTATAGTTGAACAGATTCAAATGTCACAAGTCTTACCTACTATTTATGGACTTGCTCTCGTTATTGGAGGACTTTCCTTCATCTTAGCCATGTATTATCTTGGTAAGAGTCGAGAAGTTTATACTCTTTATCAAAGGGGGACAGAGGAAGAAGATAGTGATCAGACTTATGTAAGAGCCTATCGTTACTTGGATTATGGTTCGGTTTCTTCCAATGTTTTGATGATAGCAATGATGACCAGTGGGATTATACTGATTTCTCCGATATTTAAGAATACCTTGCTAATTCTTCCAGCTCTTATTCTATTATGCTTATACATTATTGTTGCCAATTACTTGTTGCGAACTATTTTTATCGTTCGACACTATAAACTGTCTGCTTATTACACTCCAAAAGATATTTTAGATTATCTTAACAGTTATGATGAGGGAGAAAAGCAGGCAGAGATGGAGAGTGCCTTTTTAACTCTGTTTAGGCTGGATCAAATTTTACTGCCATCACTCTATTTTTTATTGATAGTATTATCAGTTGTTTTACGAGAAATACAAGTGGTTGCCTTAGTTCTTTTAGTTGTCATCCATATCTATATCAATGTTGCACATTTACGAAAAACAAAACGTTATTTTAAATAGGAGAATCTTATGAAAACACTTAAAAATATTGGCTGGTATAGTCTTACTTTCTTATCATTTATTATGGTCTATAGTTTTATTCAGGGCGTAGGCTTAGAAGCCATGAAAATGGGTGCGCCTGAATATGTTGCTGTCCCAATTTATGTCTTATTAGCAGGAATTTTCACCTTCGTTACCTACAAGTGGTATAAGACAGGAACCGTTACGATTGAAAAAACAGCCCTCAACAAATACATCTGGTTGCCTGCCTTGGTGTGGGCCCTTGTCATTGTTGCTCAATTCTTTTTGCCAAATGATCCATCAGTCAATCAACAGACGGCAGAACAATTGACTCATAATCAACCTCTCTTCGCTTTCTTCATGATAGTTGTCTTTGCGCCCCTGACAGAAGAGTTAACCTTTAGAGGTATGCTAGCTCGTTATGTCTTCCCTCAACAGGATAACATCAAGCAGACAGCTCTCTTTCTACTAGTAACAAGCATCATCTTTGCCCTCGTTCATTTCCCTGGAACTCCACAACAATTCCTAGTGTATGGTTCCCTCGGTTTGAGCTTGGGGTTGGCTTATATCAGCAAGGGTGGACTGGCTTACAGCATTGCTTTACATGCTTTAAATAATTTAATCGGATTTTTAATGATTCTCATGCTATAATAGACTCAGGAGGAAGTCATGAAACGAGTGATATTATTAGCAGTGATTCAGGCAGTTGTTCTCTTCTTTATCATTGGAGCGCTTGCCTATGCTTTTAAAGGGGATTTCTTTTATAACAATCTAGCAGTTATCTTTGCACCAATTGCAGGTATTATGCGATTTGCGACAGCCTATGCGACGGAGATTGTTCTCCCTAAAAAGGCAGCAGAGATTGCTGAAAAGCGTAAAAAATAAAGAAATACCAAGTAAAATAAGATCTAGCGAATGACTTTGCTGGATTTTTTCATTTATAGCAGGATTCTTCTCAACTTTTCTGATGATTTTCATGAAGAGCCTGCGCTTTTATGGTAAAATAGTAACAGAATAAAAGAGGAGAGAAAACATGAAACGTAGTATGTATGCTGGTCGTGTTCGTGAGGAGCACATCGGACAAGAAATTACCTTGAAAGGATGGGTTGCCCGTCGTCGTGACCTTGGTGGTTTGATCTTTATCGATCTTCGCGACCGTGAAGGAATCATGCAGTTGGTTATCAACCCAGAAAAAGTATCTGCAGAGGTGATGGCAACAGCTGAAAGCCTTCGTAGTGAATTTGTCATCGAGGTGACTGGTCAAGTTGCTGCACGTGAGCAAGCCAATGATAAGTTGGCGACTGGAGCAGTTGAGCTGAATGTAACAGCTCTTACTGTGCTTAACACAGCCAAAACAACACCATTCGAAATCAAGGATGGCATTGAAGCAAACGATGATACGCGTCTACGTTACCGTTACCTTGACCTTCGTCGTCCAGAAATGTTGGAAAACCTTAAACTTCGTGCCAAGGTAACTCATTCTATCCGTAACTACTTGGATGAGTTGGAATTTATCGACGTAGAAACACCATTCCTTTCTAAATCAACGCCAGAAGGGGCGCGTGACTATTTGGTACCATCTCGTGTTAATAAGGGCCATTTCTATGCCCTTCCTCAAAGTCCGCAGATTACAAAACAGTTGTTGATGAATGCTGGGTTTGACCGTTACTACCAAATTGTTAAATGTTTCCGTGATGAAGACTTGCGTGGTGACCGCCAACCTGAATTTACCCAGGTCGACTTGGAAACTTCATTCTTGACTGAGCAAGAAATTCAAGACATCACAGAAGGCTTGATTGCGCGTGTGATGAAGGAAACAAAAGGCATCGAAGTAACACTGCCATTCCCTCGAATGAAGTATGGTGATGCTATGGCTTTTTATGGTTCTGACAAGCCTGATACTCGTTTTGAAATGTTGCTTCAAGACTTGACAGATCTTGTCAAGGGGGTAGATTTCAAAGTCTTCTCAGAAGCTCCTGCGGTTAAAGCCATCGTCGTCAAAGGCGCAGCAGATAACTACTCACGTAAAGACATCGATAAGATGACAGAAGTAGCCAAGCAGTATGGGGCTAAAGGTCTGGCTTGGGTCAAGGTTGTTGACGGTGAATTAAACGGTCCAGTTGCTAAATTCTTGACTGGCATTCAAGCAGACTTGACAGCGGCGCTTGATCTTGAAGATAAGGACTTGGTTCTCTTTGTGGCAGATACGCTTGAAGTAGCCAATGCAACACTTGGGGCCCTTCGTGGACGTATTGCGAAGGAACTAGGCTTGATCGATACTGACAAGTTCAACTTCCTCTGGGTTGTTGACTGGCCAATGTTTGAATGGTCAGAAGAAGAAGGTCGTTACATGAGTGCCCACCATCCATTTACCCTTCCTCAAGCAGAAACTGCTCATGAGCTTGAAGGTGATTTGGCTAAGGTTCGTGCCATTGCTTATGATATCGTCTTGAATGGTTATGAACTTGGTGGTGGTAGTCTTCGTATCAACCAAAAAGAACTTCAAGAACGTATGTTCAAAGCTCTTGGTTTCTCAGCTGAAGAAGCAAATGACCAGTTTGGATTCCTTTTGGAAGCTATGGACTATGGCTTCCCACCACACGGTGGTTTGGCTATCGGTCTTGACCGTTTTGTCATGTTGCTCGCTGGAGAGGAAAATATCCGCGAAGTCATTGCCTTTCCTAAGAATAACAAGGCTAGCGACCCAATGACGCAAGCACCATCAACAGTAGCTCTTAAACAACTAGAGGAACTTAATCTACAAGTAGAACAAGATGAAACAAACGAAACGAACTAAAAAGTGGTACCATTATCTTCGCCGATTTGCTTATCGAGTAAAGATTTTGCGTGTTTTACAAAGTATTTCTCGAGAAAAATACGATGAAAAAATCTCAGCTTCTCTGGTATATGGTTTTCTATCAGCAGTAGCCGTCAATTTCTTTTTCCAACCAGGGCACGTTTATTCAAGTGGTGCGACAGGTTTGGCCCAGATTATATCTGCCCTTAGTAATCACTGGTTTGGTTTTCATTTCCCGATTTCAGTAGCCTTTTATGCCATCAATATTCCTCTCATGATTTTGGCCTGGTACCAAATTGGGCATAAGTTCACGATTTTTACCTTTATAACGGTATCCATGAGCTCGCTCTTTATCCAGTTTGTGCCTGTAGTGGTCTTAACAGAGGATCCCATCATCAATGCCCTTTTTGGGGGTGTCGTTATGGGACTGGGGATCGGCTTTGCACTACGTCATAACATCTCCAGTGGTGGAACAGACATTGTCAGCTTAACCATTCGTAAGAAGACTGGGCGTAACGTCGGAAGTATCTCTTTCTTGGTTAATGGTACAATCATGTTGATTGCAGGAGTGACCTTTGGTTGGAAATATGCCCTTTATTCCATGATTACTATCTTTGTCTCAAGTCGTGTGACAGATGCAGTTTTCACCAAACAAAAACGCATGCAGGCCATGATTGTTACTAGCAATCCAGATGCCGTCATTGAGAAAATCCATCATAAATTGCACCGTGGAGCGACTATGATCCATGATGCTGAAGGAACTTATAACCACGAACGTAAGGCTGTTTTGATTACGGTTATCACTCGTGCAGAGTTCAATGATTTTAAACTGATCATGAAGCAAGTTGATCCAACAGCCTTTGTTTCTGTTTCAGAAAATGTTCATATTCTAGGACGATTTGTCGAAGTCGAAAACTAATCAATTATAAAAATAGATTACAAAAAACCAACTCTAAGCAAAAGATGTTAGAGTTGGTTTTTCTTATTTTTCAATGATTTCATGTGCAATCACTTGACGATAGCAGATTTGACGATTTTCTTTGACATCGTTGATGATTTGAAGAATCGTCTCAAAGGAAGTGCGACCAAGAGTAAGACTATTAATATTGACATAGGCCGCTAGGTTTAATCTTGGATTAACAGAATCAAAGCTGAGAACAGGGACATTAAGCTGATGTTCGTTGAGGTAGTTACAAACACCTTCAGCTAAGAGGCTATCTGTTGTGATAACAGCATCGGTTTTTGGATCGTATTCAAAAAGTTGTTTGCTAAATTTATAGCCCTTTTCTTCAAGAAATTCATCTGCAAAGAAAGTACGATGACTATCAAGAGGTAGATTGTGTTCTTGAAGGGCTTGCTCGTAACCTCTTAGACGATCCTGCGTAACGTAGAGTTTCTTGGTACCACCGATGAAAGCAATGCGGCTGCATCCTTTTTTGATGAAGTATTCGGCTGCATCAAATCCGGCTTGGATGTTATCGTTGTCAACAAGTGGAATAAAAGGTGATAGTGATTTCCCAAGGATGAGGAAGGGAAATTGTTCTTCTGTAACGAGTTTAACCAAGGGGTCATTTTCTTGGGCATACAAGAAGATAAGACCGTCTACACGCTTTCCATAGACCATCTGTGAAATTGCATTTAAGCGCTCTTTTTCGTCTTTTCCAGTTGCAATCTGGATGGCATAGTGATTTTCTGAAGCAACTTGTGCAATTCCTCTAAGGACAGAAGGAAAGAAAGGATTTTGGTAGAAAACATCTGAATCATCTGGAAGAACCAAGCCGATAACCTGCGTATAACTGCTAACCAGGCTTCGGGCATTGAGGTTAGGATGATAGTTGAGTTCCTTCATTGCCTTTCGAACTCGTTTTTTTGTTTCATCGCTAATGGTTGATTTGTTTTGAATAACACGGGTTACGGTTGAGGGTGAGACCCCTGCAGCCTTGGCCACGTCTTTAATCGTAACAGGCATAATAAACTCCTACTTATGGTAGTCTTGATCACGGAAATGCGTTTTGTAAAAGATAGTGACCAGGTATAGAACAAATAAAATATTTTGAACAGTAATCAAAGTTGCCATGTTTTGCCCCAAGAGACCGAGAATCATGGCAAGTAAGGTTGGTAATCCTAAACAGTTCAAAATGAAATGATAGCACTCTTTGTAGCTTTTAAATGAAAAGAGACGTGATTTTTTCGTAAAGTAGAGCAAGAGGCTAGAACCTAGAGCAACGATGAAAAAATTAAGTCCGAAGAGGAAGCTAGAACCTAACACAAGAAAGAGGCTAACATAGATACGATTCTGTTGATACCAGTCTTTAGAAATGTCTTGTGTTAAGCTTTCCTTGCTTTGGAAACTATCGGTCGTGATCGCATGATAGCGAATGCTAGTCAATTCTTTTCCTTGCTTGCTGATGATGAGTTTCTCAGGTTCAAAGTTCAGAAGTAATTCCTCAGGGAAGTTTGAACTAGAAGGGTCTCCGATTTGGATAGAAGCTTGATGAGGAGATGAACCTGTATAGCTCAACTTACCATCTACAATCTTTGCATTGGTAGCCAAATCCTGAACCACACTATCCGTCAAAGGAGTGTAGACATCATCGATGAAAGTTTCTAAAGGATAAGTTTCCTGAGAACTGTTCTGGATGGCAATAGGGACCATAGACAAACTAATCAGGAAAATACTGGTAAAAATCAGTTGAAACCAGTTGAGACCAAAACGTTGAGATAGGGGCTTACGAAATCCCCAAATACTATTAAAATAAGAAAATGGATATGGTAACATAAATCTCTTTCTATAGGCATTTTTCTATATGAGTATTATATAGAGAAATGTATTTTATTTCAAGCAGGGGAGACAAATCCTTGTTAAAAGTAGACTTTTAATAAAAATTATCAACTAGCCATGAGGGGATTTTAAATAAGTTCTTGTTTTTTATCAGACTATATCAGCACAAGTTCAAAAATGAAAAAGGGTGGCGGGGGTATATTACCCCTTGTCGCCACCGCTTGTAAGTCCTGAAACGAAGTTCTTTTGCAAGAAGAAGAAAAGTGTACAGATTGGAAGAGCGATGAGGATAGCACCTGCTGAGAAGTAGGCGATCTTCATGTTCTTCACATTGCTAACGAAGGTTTGTAGACCAACGGCAACTGTAAAGTATTCTTTTTCACGAAGCAAGAAACTAGAGAGGATATAGTCTCCGAAAGGTCCCATAAAGGCCCAGAGTGCTTGTACAGCAACCATTGGGCGAACAAGAGGGAGAACGATTTGCCAGAAGCGGCGGAAATGTCCTGCACCATCAAGTTTTGCAGACTCATCAAGAGACATTGGCACGGTGTCAAAGTAACCTTTCATCAACCAAGCATTCATAGGGATACCACCACCAACGTAGAGGAAGATGAGGAACCAGCTATGGTTAAGGGCATTCAACATGAGGGCCATAACGAAGAAGGCAGTCAAAGCGGCCATTGTTGGCACCATTTGGATAATCAAGAAGAAGACCAAACTTTGTTTACGAGCCAAGAAGTTGTAACGGCTATAAGCATAACCAGCAAGTACGATAATACTTGTTTGCACAACCATGGTAATCAAGGCAATAATCAAAGTATTGAGGTACCAAGTACCGTATAAGGTTTCAGTGAAGAGTCCTTTAAAGTTATCAAAATTAAAATCGATGTTGCTGTCTAGTTTAAAGGCTGCCACGTTACCTGCCTTGAAGGCTGACATGATAGTAATCAACAGTGGATAGATAATCACGATTGAAAGGCCAATCAAGTAAAGGTAAGTAAGGGTTTGAGTCAGTCTACGTTTGAGTTTAATTGAGTTATTCATCTTAGACGTCCTCCATATCAAATGCGTGTAGTTTCTTGAATGCGATCATAGAGATTGAGATGACAATGATAGAAATAATCAAGGTAACAGCTGCCGCCATTGAGTATTGAGGTGATGTACCTGTTGTCAAGCGGTAGATCCATGAGATCAAGATATCAGTTGAACCAGCTCCCCCTCCGACAGTACCAGGTCCTCCACCATTGAAGAGGTACATGATAGAGAAGTTGTTAAAGTTGAAGGTGTATTGGCTAATCAAAGTAGGTGCTGCAACAGCCAAGATCATTGGGAAAGTGATGTTGCGGAATTTTTGCCAAGCATTGGCACCGTCAATATAAGCTGCTTCGTAAAGGTCGTTAGGAATAGATTGCAAGATACCCAAAGTCAAAACGTAGATATATGGGAATCCAAGCCAACCTTGCATCATAATCAAGGCAACCTTAGTCCAAGTAGGGTCTGTTTTCCAAGGGATGAGTGCCCCATCAAGGAAAGGAAGAACCTTAGCAAAGAGAGGGATAACTTGGGTATTGATTGCTCCAACACTATCGTTAAACATGTTTGAGAATGTCAAGATAGTGATGAAGGCTGGGACAGCCCAAGGAAGAAGGAAAATAACACCAAAGATACGTTTCCCCTTGATGAATGGTTGGTTGGCAATAATAGCTGTGAAGATACCGATTACAATCTGTAAAGTTGATGCAGACAAAGCCCAGATAATAGTCCAAGAAAGAACAGAACCGAAGGCTGAACGGAAGGTACTCAAGCTCCAGATATTTGTGAAGTTAGTCAAACCAACCCAGTCTAACAATTTGTTTGGTGGTAAGTGTTGGAAATCGTAGTTAGTAAAGGCAATCATCAAGGTTACAATAACCGGGAAGATAATCGCAAATGTCATGGCAACGTAAGATGGGATAATGAGCAAGTATGGGAATCCATTTTCATAGATACCTTTAATCATATCCTTAAGTGTCAATGGGACAGGGATGCCATTATTGATACGTTTTGCAATAGTGTGAGCGTCTTTAATATTGAGAATATAAAAGGCTAGATAAACAATTACAAAAATAGAGTGAAATGCACCACGAATCAACATGAAGAGAGAGTTGTCACGGCCAGGTTTTTCCCCAAGTGTGATCAAGTTGCTCAATTCAGGTGCTGCAAGTGCTATAAAATAGAGGACAAAAACTACTGTTACAGCAAGGAAGATAAAACCTTTAGCTTTTTGTTTATTATAGATTTGCCCCAACCCAGGAATCAATGAAAGCAAGGCTGCTTTTTTTGGTTGTTGTTCCATGAGTGCTCCTTTCATAAGATACGAGCGTTGAGCTCGATGCTAATCAGTAAAACTACTGAAAACATTGTCAGTGTATCTAAAAATCAAGGGAGATGTTTGAATTATCTCCCTTGAAGCAATCAATTAGTTACCAAATTTTTGTTGGATTGTTTCTTTGATCAATGTTACAGCATCATTAGCAGCTGTTTTAGCATCTTTCTTACCACTTACAGCTTCAAAGAGCATTGTTTTAGCTGGGTCCCAAACAGCTGACATTTGAGGGATGTTTGGCATTGGTTGAGCGTTTTGGAACTGTTTGATAACAGCTGTTGTCAACTCATCGTTTTTACCTTCAGCATATGAACGAGCCTCAGTGTTAGCTGGGATTTCGTTAGTTTTATCATAGAAGGCTTTTTGTTCTTCAGTTGAAACAAGGAAGTCTACAAATTTTTGAGCAGCTTCAAGGTTCTTAGTACTTGATGGGATGATCCAAGCTTTACCACCACCGAATGTTTCATAGTTTTTACCGTTTGGAAGAGTTGGGATAGTCGCAACACTGTAGTTTACTTTAGCATCTTTGAAGGCCTGAGCTTTCCAAGGACCATCAATGATAGCAGCTGTTTTACCTTCTTGGAATTGAGTTTGGATTAGGTTTGGAGCTCCTTCCGTATCTTGCATACCTTTAGGCCATTTTTCGTACCAAGTTTTAGCGTAGTTGACAGCAGTGATAGCTCCTTCGTTTGCAAGTCCGATATCTTTAGGATCTTTACCGTTGTCACCAAATACGTAACCGCCGTTACCAGCAAGAAGTCCGTATGCATAGTAGAAGTTTGTCCAGTCAGCAAGGAAGGCAGTTGTTTTACCATCTTCACCAGCGAAGGCATATTTGCTATCTTTAGCAAGGTTTTCCAAGTCAGCAAAAGTTTTTGGAGCTTCTTTAATCAAGTCTTTATTATAGTACAAAACAAGTGACTCGATAACAGCAGGAGCACCGTAAACTTTACCGTCAGCAGCTGTTACAAGAGATTTAGTTTTATCATCTGTTTTAGCACCGTCGCTCAATTTCACTTCTGAAAGTTGTCCGTCTTTACCAAGGCTACCTACTCGGTCGTATGGTGCCATCATAACGTCAGCAGCTTTACCAGATTGGTTATCTAGAGAAAGGTTATCGAGACCACCCATTTGGTCTCCTGTTTTGATAGTAACTTTTACTCCAGCTTCTTTTTCGTAAGCTTGTGCAGCTGATTCAGCAAATGCTTTATATTGGTCTTCAACGTATAAAGTAAGTTCTTTACCTTCAGATGAACCAGAATCAGCCGCTTTATCAGCAGTTTTGCTTCCGCAAGCTACCAAAAGCAAGCTAGCAAGAGTAGCAGTACCAAGTACAGCTGCGCTCTTCATGAATTTAGTTGACATAGTGTATTCCTCCTAAAGAATAACAAATTTTATAGTCTAGGAAACGCAAACGTTTTCCCTTATGACCATAGTATAGCACAAACAGAAAACGGTTGCAAGCGTTTTTTTGAAAAAATTTTAAAAAGCTTGTTACTAGCTAATTCCTAAAATTGTTTGTATAATAGAAGAGAAATAGGAAATCATGCAAATTTCGATTCAAAAATAATTGAAGGGAAACGATTGCATGAATAAGCTGAAGGTTGAAAGGATTTTAAAAATAAGAATATAGTAACTTAAAAGTTTATCAATAAAAAATAAATCATAAAAGTTTTTTTAAAAACGCTTGCATTTCTTTTTGAAATGGGTTATACTTTACTTAGCGCAAACGTTTGCGCACAAATTTGAAATAATTAATTAAAAAACACTTGAGGTGCTATTATGAAAAAACGTCAAAGTGGTGTGTTGATGCACATCTCATCACTTCCAGGAGCTTACGGAATCGGATCATTTGGTCAAAGCGCCTATGATTTCGTTGACTTCTTGGTTCGCACTAAGCAACGCTACTGGCAAATCCTTCCATTGGGAACAACAAGCTATGGTGACTCACCTTACCAATCATTCTCAGCTTTTGCAGGTAATACTCACTTTATCGATCTTGATATCTTGGTTGAGCAAGGTCTCTTGGAAGCAAGTGATCTTGAGGGAGTAGACTTCGGTAGCAACCCAACTGAAGTTGATTACGCTAAGATTTATTACGCACGTCGTCCGCTTCTAGAAAAAGCAGTTAAACGTTTCCTTGAAGTTGGGGATGTCCAAGATTTTGAAAAATTTGCTCAAGAGAACCAATCATGGCTTGAACTTTTTGCAGAGTATATGGCTATCAAAGAGCATTTTGATAATCTCGCTTGGACAGAGTGGCCAGATGCAGATATTCGTGCGCGTAAAGCTTCTGCTCTTGAAAGCTACCGTGAACAATTGGCAGACAAACTTGTTTTCCACCGCGTAACCCAATATCTCTTTTTCCAACAATGGTTGAAATTGAAAGCATACGCTAACGAAAACCACATCGAGATTGTGGGGGATATGCCAATCTATGTAGCGGAAGATTCAAGCGATATGTGGGCAAATCCACACCTCTTTAAAACAGATGAAAACGGGAAAGCAACTTGCATCGCAGGATGCCCACCAGATGAGTTTTCTGCGACTGGTCAGCTTTGGGGTAACCCAATCTATGACTGGGAAGCAATGGATCGCGATGGTTACAAATGGTGGATTGAACGCTTGCGTGAAAGCTTTAAAATCTACGATATCGTGCGTATCGACCACTTCCGTGGATTTGAGTCTTATTGGGAAATCCCAGCTGGTTCTGAAACAGCGGCACCTGGTAAATGGGTGAAAGGACCTGACTACAAACTCTTTGCAGCGGTTAAAGAAGAACTTGGTGACTTGAACATTATCGCTGAAGATCTTGGATTTATGACTGATGAAGTCATCGAGCTTCGTGAGCGCACTGGATTCCCAGGAATGAAGGTCCTTCAATTTGCCTTCAATCCAGAAGACGAAAGTATCGACAGCCCACACTTGGCACCAGCAAACTCAGTTATGTATACAGGAACACACGATAATAACACTGTTCTTGGTTGGTACCGTGATGAGATTGATGATCCAACTCGTGAGTACATGGCACGCTACACAAACCGTAAAGAGTACGAAACAGTGGTGCACGCTATGCTTCGTACAGCCTTCGCATCAGTAAGTTTCATGACGATTGCAACTATGCAAGATTTGCTAGAGTTGGATGGTTCAGCTCGTATGAACTTCCCATCTACTCTTGGTGGAAACTGGTCATGGCGTATGACAGAGGAACAATTGACTCCTGCTGTCGAAGAAACTTTGCTTGACTTGACTACAATTTATCGCCGTATCAATGAAAATTTGGTAAAATTAAAGAAATAAGACATTATCAGGAGACATAAAAATGTTACCATTAAAAGAATTTGTACAAAATCGTTACAATAAATCTATCGCAGAATGTAGCAATGAGGAGCTTTACCTTGCTCTTCTTAACTACAGCAAACTTGCAAGCAGCCAAAAACCAGTGAACACTGGTAAGAAAAAAGTTTATTACATCTCAGCTGAGTTCTTGATTGGTAAACTCTTGTCAAACAACTTGATTAACCTTGGTCTTTATGACGAAGTTAAAAAAGAACTTGCTGACGCAGGTAAAGAGTTGATCGAAATCGAAGAAGTAGAATTGGAACCATCGCTTGGTAATGGTGGTTTGGGACGTTTGGCAGCCTGCTTTATCGACTCAATCGCTACACTTGGATTGAACGGTGACGGTGTTGGTTTGAACTACCACTTTGGTCTTTTCCAACAAGTGCTTAAAAACAACCAACAAGAAACTATTCCTAACGCTTGGTTGACTGACCAAAACTGGTTGGTTCGTTCAAGCCGTAGCTACCAAGTGCCATTTGCACACTTTACATTGACATCTACTCTTTACGATATCGATGTACCTGGTTACAAAACTGCTACGAAAAACCGCTTGCGTTTGTTTGACTTGGATTCAGTTGATTCATCTATCATTGAAGATGGCATTAACTTTGATAAGACAGACATCGCTCACAACTTGACTCTTTTCCTTTACCCAGACGATAGCGACAAACAAGGTGAATTGCTCCGTATCTTCCAACAATACTTCATGGTTTCAAACGGTGCACAATTGATCATCGATGAAGCAATCGAAAAAGGAAGCAACTTGCATGACCTTGCTGACTACGCAGTTGTACAAATCAACGATACTCACCCATCAATGGTGATTCCTGAATTGATCCGTCTTTTGACTGAACGTGGTATCGAACTTGATGAAGCAATCTCTATCGTTCGTAGCATGACTGCTTACACAAACCACACAATCCTTGCTGAAGCCCTTGAAAAATGGCCTCTTGAATTCTTGGAAGAAGTGGTTCCTCACTTGGTACCAATCATCAAAGAATTGGACCGTCGTGTTAAAGCAGAATACAAAGATCCAGCTGTTCAAATCATTGATGAAAACGATCGTGTACACATGGCCCACATGGATATCCACTATGGATACAGCGTAAACGGGGTTGCCGCTCTTCACACTGAAATCTTGAAGAACTCAGAGTTGAAAGCTTTCTACGACATCTACCCAGAAAAATTCAACAACAAAACAAACGGTATCACATTCCGTCGTTGGCTTATGCATGCGAACCCAAGCTTGTCTCACTACTTGGATGAGATTCTTGGTCGCGAATGGCACCATGAAGCTTCTAAATTGGAAGACCTTCTTTCATACGAAGACAAGGCTGCTGTCAAAGAAAAATTGGAAAGCATCAAATCTCATAACAAACGTAAATTGGCTCGTCACTTGAAAGAGCACCAAGGTGTGGAAATCAATACAAACTCTATCTTTGATATCCAAATCAAACGTCTTCACGAGTACAAACGTCAACAAATGAACGCTTTGTATGTTATCCATAAATACCTTGACATCAAGGCTGGTAACATCCCTGCTCGTCCAATCACAGTCTTCTTTGGTGGTAAAGCAGCTCCTGCCTACACAATTGCTCAAGACATCATCCACTTGATCCTTTGCTTGTCAGAAGTGATTGCTAATGACCCAGCAGTTGCACCACACTTACAAGTGGTTATGGTTGAAAACTACAACGTTACTGCAGCAAGCTTCTTGATTCCAGCGTGTGATATCTCTGAACAAATCTCACTTGCTTCTAAGGAGGCTTCAGGTACTGGTAACATGAAATTCATGTTGAACGGAGCTTTGACTCTTGGTACTATGGACGGGGCTAACGTGGAAATCGCTGAGTTGGTTGGAGACGAAAACATCTACATCTTTGGTGAAGATTCAGAAACTGTTATCGACCTTTACGCTAAATCAGCATACAAATCAAGCGAGTTCTACGCTCGTGAAGCGATCAAACCATTGGTTGACTTTATCGTGAGCGACGCTGTTCTTGCAGTTGGTAAGAAAGAACGCTTGGAACGTCTTTACAATGAATTGATCAACAAAGACTGGTTCATGACTCTTCTTGACTTGGAAGACTACATCAAAGTGAAAGAGCAAATGCTTGCAGACTACGAAAACCGTGATGCATGGTTGGATAAAGTCATCGTCAACATTGCAAAAGCAGGATTCTTCTCATCTGACCGTACAATCGCTCAGTATAATGAAGATATCTGGCACTTGAACTAAGATATACAATTTAATAGTTATTACACTATCTAGTAAAAAAGCGAGTTTCAATTGAAATTCGCTTTTTTTTGAATGTTGTGGATTTGAGGTTGACTGGTCTCAAAAGAAAAAATAATTTGTCAATAATTTCTAGACTTAAAAATCAGACCTAGAGGACACTAAGAAGGCTGGTTGTACTACCATTAAGCCTAAGGTTCTTCTTAGCTGTTACCTCAAATTTCTTGTATTCGTTTACAAACAGTATTATAATAGTATTATAGTAAAGAAAGAAGGTGTTCTTATGTGGAAAAAATATTTTTCAAAATATAAATGGACTGATTTATTTTGGATTCTTTTTGTAATTTGGTCCTGCCTTTATATGGGTAATAGTTTCTCGTTTCCGCTTACTCATCAAGAAATCTCTTTTCATGGATGTTGTTATGGGGTATCACTTGCCTTATATCACTTGCTATTTATTGATAAATTTGTCATTTCAAATCGAAAATAAATAGAGAGGTCATAATTTTTTATACTTTTCGGAAAGACAGTGAAAAATCGCGATTTAAACCCGCATCTCGAGAAGAGGTGTGGGCTTGGTTTTATCTCATAAACTAGTTTACAGGGCTTTCCCGGCAAGAATCTCTGCTTCGATGGTGATCTCTGTCAGTTGGCTCCAATCAATCTTGCTTTGGTTAACGTGAAAGAGGAGGGGTGTCATGCTGAGCAGGGCTTGGCGTTGCTCTGCTGTGATAGACTTGGTCAAGGAAGCAATCTGACTAGATTGGATGCTAAAGTGTTCTTGGAAGTGTTCTTTGATATCTTGGTTGGAATAGTCTTTTTTTGTCAGCTGGTCCTGTACCATTTGACGGATTTCCTTGAGGTGGTTTTCAGTAGGAATGACCTTGATTAAGATGCCGTCCTTTGATAAGACTCGTCGGAATTCTCCGTAGTTGGCAGGTGAGAAAATATCAAGTAGGATATCCATGCTGGCGTCTTTTATAGGAAGGCGAGCTAAGTCACCAACAAACCAATTGACTGCCCAGTTGGGTTCGCTTTTGGCGGCGATTTGGACTGAATCTTTTGAAATGTCAAAGGCATAAAAGGTTTTGTCAGGGTGCACTTCTTGGAGTTTGCGAGAGTAGAAGCCTTCGCCACAGCCGATGTCCAAGACTGTTTTTGCAGATGGTTTAGTCGCTAGTAAGTGCGAGATACCTTCTAAAATAGCCTGATAAAAGCCAGCTTCTAGGATTTGTTGTCGATTTTGGAAATTTTCCTTGTCGTAGTTGGCAGATTGCTTGATTTGAGGAGCCAGATTGACATAACCGAATTTTGCCAGGTCAAAAGAATGGCGGTTATTACACTTGAGACTAGACTCTATCAAGGCCAGGTTTTCTTGGCAGATAGGGCAGGCAAAGGCAGTCGCAGTAGCAAAGCGCTGGAGTTTAGGTTTAAGGTTTGTATTCATAGTTTAAGTGTATCAAATGGGAGATTCAGTAGAAATAAAACTAATTCTCCAATTTATAGAATGAAATTGCTTTTATATCTAAATTGCTATATAATAATGATAAGGAGGAAATAAGTATGTTAAAAGAAGTACTAACCGTTGCAAAAGTTGCGAAAAAATCATCACTCTTTTTGGGTGGTGTCGCATTTGGTACCCTTGGTTTGAAAATCTTAGCAAGTAAGGAAGCTAAAAAAGGTTATTCTAAAGCTTTGGCTAAGGCTTACAAGTTGAAAGACGGGCTAGATGCATCTGTTTCTGTTGTGAAACAACATGGAGACGATGTCTTGCAAGATGCCAAATATTTGTACGAGCAAGAGAAAAAAGAAGAGCAATTAGATAGCCTTATAGGAGAATAATATGTCTTTTAAAGTGCTACATAGAGGATACCAACATATCCGACTATCATCTTCTTTTTCACTCACCTTGGATATTCAAGACTATCTTCGTTCCTTGGCGAGAGATGAAAAGGGGATTGAGTCTATCCAGTTTTACATGGATCAACAGCACTTTACTCTACGCATAAAAGAAGGCTT
>NZ_JAWERU010000007.1:0-46516 GCF_032481935.1 Streptococcus sp. | reverse complement strand
TCATTGCTCTTGACTCGTCACTTGCCTCTTAAAGAGGCGTGAGTATTACTTACCACTATCCCTAAAGGGATCCTCATATTCTTTTACACTCAATTTATCCAGTGCTATATCATGCTTTTCCTGCTCTTGAATATATTTCTTAATTGTGGCTTCATTAAGCCCTACTGTACTCATATAATAACCTTCCGCCCAGAAATGCCGATTCCCAAACTTATACTTGAGGTTGGCGTGTTTATCAAACATCATGAGTGCACTTTTGCCTTTTAAATACCCCATGAAACTTGAAATACTTATCCTAGGTGGGATACTTACCAACATATGTACATGATCAGGCATTTAATGACCTTCGATAATCTCAACACCTTTATAACTACATAATCGGTGGAATATTTCTCCCAAACTACTTCGATATTGATTATAGATCACTTTTCGTCTATACTTAGGGGTGAACACAATGTGATATTTACACATCCACTTTGTGTGTGATAAACTATGAGACTTTTGCGCCATGGTTTTCTCCTTTCGCTTTACAATTGGCTTGAACACCTTTATTGTATCGCGCTTGGAGTTTTTTTGGTATAACCTTCGACGCGCACCCGCATAGCGGGTGGTTTATTTGTCTCGCACCTCTCGGAGCGAGACGGACTAATAGTCACATAAATCAAAAACAATCCTGCAAGAATTCTTGCAGGATTTTCTTTTATATCAAACCTTCTAGAAGGCCTTTCATAAAGTTCTCAGAATTGAATTCACCGATATCATCGATTTTTTCACCAAAACCAATCAACTTAACAGGAATATTGAGTTCCTCACGGATAGCCAGAACAACACCACCTCGGGCAGTTCCATCAATCTTGGTTAAGACAATTCCTGTAACAGGAGTAATTTTTGAAAACTCTTTGGCTTGTACAAGAGCGTTTTGACCTGTTGAGGCATCCAGAGCTAGGAAGGTTTCATGCGGAGCTTCTGGCACGACACGTTTAATGATACGACCAATTTTTTCCAACTCTGCCATCAAGTTTTCCTTGTTTTGTAAACGGCCAGCTGTATCAATCATCAAAATGTCAACACCTTCTGCTACTGCACGTTCCATCCCATCAAAGACAACACTAGCTGGATCTGCTTTTTCAGGCCCAGTAACCACAGGAACATCTACACGACGGCCCCATTCTGCTAGCTGAGCTACCGCACCGGCACGGAAGGTATCCGCAGCAACAAGCATGACTTTCTTGCCAGCTTGTTTGTAGCGGTGAGCTAATTTACCGATTGAAGTTGTTTTCCCGACACCATTAACACCTACAAAGAGCATGACTGTCAAGCCATCTTGGAAGTTAATGCTTTCATTGTATTGTCCATCTTTTTCGTAAAGCTCTATCAATTTTTCGATGATGACACGACGGAGGACATCTGGTTTTTTGGCATTTTCAAGTTTTGCTTCATAGCGCAATTCTTCAGTGAGATTTGAAGCTACCTGCACACCAACGTCACTCATGATTAAGAGTTCTTCTAGTTCTTCGAAGAATTCTTCATCAACAGAGCGGAAGTTAGCAAAGAAAGCATTCAAACGAGCTCCAAAGCCCGTACGAGTTTTCTTGAGACTACGGTCATATTTTTCCTGTACAGTCTCTTGAACTTGAGGAATTTCTTCGATTACTAGATCTTCTTCCTCTTCTTCAGAAGTGTCTGCTTCCGTTTCGTCTGGTTGAACTTGATTAGCTTCTTCATCGTCGCTATCACTTGAAGGTACTTCTTCGACTGGTGACTCAGGTTCTTCTGCAACAAACTCTGCTACCTCTTGAACTCTTTCTTCAGTTTCTTCAACTTCTGTTGACTCTGACTCTTCCTGACAACAATGACACTCAGTTTCCTCTTCAAACTGAGTTGCTTCTGGTTCAACTGTTTCTAGAGTAGCTTCTGCCTCTGGTTCTGCAGAATCACTAGCTTCTTTAGAATAAGTTTCCTCAACTTCTGAACTTTGATTGATTTCCTCAGTATTTTTCACTTCAACTTCTTCAGTTCCAAGTGCTTCAACTTCCTCGCTAGGTTCTGTCAGATCCAAGTTTTCCAAAGCTTCTTTAACGACTTCTTCGATTTTTGGTTCTTCTTTTCTCCCAAATAAACGGTCAAATAATCCCATTCTTTAGTTCTCCTTCAGTACATATTTTTCAATGGCCCAGGCAACAGCTTCCTCGTCATTGGTCATAGGGGTTACTACATTTGCAACTTCCTTGACCTCAGGCACAGCATTTTGCATAGCAACACCGAGTCCTGCCCATTCAATCATGGAAAGGTCATTAGCCTCATCTCCACAAGCCATCACTTGACTTTTGTCAATTCCTAGATGGTCTATCAATTTAGCTAATCCAGTAGCCTTATGAACGTTCTTTGGTGACCATTCCAAAAGCATGTCGCGAGATTTAAAAATTTCATAATTGTTAAACAAGTCTGGTGAAATATTAGCAATTGCGGCATCCAGTGGTTCTTGGGCAAAAGCGGTCACACACTTGTTGTAGGTCATCTGACTAGACAAATCTTCAAAGTCAATTGGAACAAAGTTTAAAACAGGGTTAAACTTGGCGTAAAGACTTTCTTGATCTGATTGGATTTGGTAAACGGTACCTTCTGAAATGGCATCTAAGGGAATGCCTAGTTTTTCAGTTTCCTCGTAAATACGTGTCACATCATCAATAGAGAATACTGTCTTATCAAGGATTTCACCCGTATTTTTCTGAACCAATCCACCATTAAAGGTGATAGTATACTCGTCATCATGGCCGTCTGTTCCAAGCTCTTTAAGGAAGAAATCCATAGCCTTGAGAGGACGTCCCGTTGTCAGTACCACTTTTACTCCCTGATCACGCGCAGCCCTTAAAGTTGCCTTAGTACGATCAGTCAATTTCTTGTCTGTCGTCAGCAAAGTCCCATCTAAGTCTAGGGCAATTAATTTAATATCTGCCATTACAATCCCTCCATATAAGCAATAACTGATTGGTCTTTGTGATGTCCGATAACTGTTTCAGCTAGTTCTAAAATCTCTGGACGAGCATTTTCAGGTGCGACTGGGTGCCCTACAACTTGCATCATGTGCAGGTCATTAAGATTATCACCAAAAGCCATCACCTGGTCCATATCTAGATTCAATTTCTTAGCTAATTCGACAATAGCAACTCCCTTGTCAACATGGTCTAAAACGATGTCAATGGATTCAAAGCCTGTCGTCATAGCCTTGACCCCAGGAACATGTTCATTGACCCAAGCTTCTCCGGCTTCTACTGTCTCTTCAGTAAAGTTAGTTGTGAATTTGAAAATCTCATCGGTAATATCTTCTAGTCTGGCTACTTTTTTGATATTTTCATTGTAATGATGGCTAAACATAAGATAGATTTCATCTACTGTATCTAAGACATAGCAAGCCTCTTTACCAGTCAAGAGCATCTTCTTCTCATCAAAATAAGGTGAAGTCTTTAGCTTTTCAAATGTTGATAGGTAAAAATCACGAGGCATGGTTGCTTCATAAAGGTCCTCTCCATGAAAACGAACCAAACTACCATTTTCAGCAATAAAGATTATCTCATCTTTGACATCCGCAAAATGCTTTTCAAGTGACAAAAGCCCACGACCAGATGCAACAGCAAAATAGATTCCTTTTTCTTTATAAGAATGGAGCAACTTTTTCAGACGCTCCATATCAAATTGACCGGCACCATCCAAAAAAGTACCGTCCATATCCGTTGCTACTAATTTAATCATAAAATTCTTCATACTCCAATTAATAAATCTACCTTCTATTATACCATAGAAAAAGTAAAAAAAGACGTGCTGAATTGACACGTCTTTGTCTTCTATAAATAATCCCGTAGGGCCAATTTAAAGGCCAGGCTGATTTGCTTACTTTCTTTTATATCCAACCTCTCAACACTTTTCTTCCAAAGTTCTTGATTGAAGTCTATTCTGAGAGTTCATCAGCTATTGCGTAAAAATTGTCAATCTTTGGCTGAGATACATTTGTCACAATCATAAATAGCATATAGTTCTTGACATATAATCTTGCATATGAAAAAATACTTGTTGGAGGTTAATCATATGACTGAAAAAATCAAAAACTGGGTTAATATTTGCGTTTTGAAAAATCAAGAAATTTTATTACTTAATAGACAGCACGATAATTTTCCCGGCTGGATTCCACCGGGGGGAAAAGTTGAATTCCCTGAAAGTTTTTTTGAAGCTGCATTACGGGAACTTAAGGAAGAGACTGGTCTCACTGCATTAAATCTTGAATTAAAAGGAATTTCAGGCTTTACTAATTCAATTGGTAATGAGAGATTTGTCTTCTATGACTTTTTATGTACTCAGTTTACTGGTGAACTAAGTACATCTACTGAAGGTGAGCCAAAATGGTGGAATCTAAAAGATATTAATAAAATACCAATGCAAGATGAAATAAGAAAAAGGCTACCACTTTATTTAAGAAAAGGAAGCTTTGAAAGTATTAACTATTGGGATGATAATAAGAAATGCATTAGTGAAAACAAAACAATTTTATTTGACTAATATTCTCTACGGTATAATCAAGAGTATCCAAATAAAAATCATCTACTCTAGCAATTTTTTCCTTCTACCTATAGATAGCTATAAAGCCTTGGAAACAGATTATTCCAAGGCTTTCTCTATATTATTAAAAATATAAGCCCTTTTCCACACTTTCCTGAATTAACTCTTCTGTCAGTTTCCATAATTTTTCTGATTCACTTTTTATGAACTTTTTCTTTTCTAATACCATGTCTGCACTGATATTATCAGGGTTATAATTGATTTCTGACACTTCCAAGTGATTTATCAGCGGTACCAAGGCGTCGATAACTCTTGCATATCTTGCTTCAGAACTCTGCCCTTTTTCAAATTCCAACCACAAATTTTTCATATTCAAATATTTCTCTTCTGGAAGGAGGCTCATTGTTTTTTCTATAGATGCTAGTTCTCTGTCATGAGAATGAAGCTTTTTTTCATCATCAAACACCCAAGTATCTCCGGCATAAATCTCACCTAAATCATGAATCAATAACATAGAAGTGACTTTTTCCATATCCAATTTTTCAGGATAATAATCTTGAAGAACCATTGCAGCTATGGCACCCTGCCAGGAATGTTCGGCACTATTTTCAAATCTGCCATCAAGAGTTCTATTAAATCTTCTTACTGACTTTAACTTCTCTATTTCTTTAATAAAATCAACTGAATGTTTCAAATTACTCATTGCTATTCCTACCTTATTCGAAATTACAAATATAATAGCAAAAATTAATCTTTACATCATTAATTTCCCTTATTTGCAAAAAAATAACGCCTAATCCACATGAGATTAGACGCTGATAAAATAACTCTCGCTTATTCATCAATTCAAGGTTCTCTTATCCATATTTGGCAAAGAGAGCTTGAACTTAATAATACAAAGTCGAATCACAAAGCCAACTATCGAGAGAATGATAAAGGCAGTAATTCTTGGAAAGTGAAGGACAAAGGCCAACCAGTAATAAATAACGCCAATTACAAAAGATAGAAGGGCATAGATATCTTCTTTAAGAACACTCGGAACTTCGTTGATTAATAGGTCTCGGATAATACCACCACCGGCTCCCGTTAGACAAGCCAAAATCCCTGCAGACATCAAATTTAGCTTACTATCCACTAAGGCTGTCGCTCCAATCAAGGAAAAGATAATCAGCCCAATGGAGTCAAAGATGAGGTAAGCTTCTCTCAGCCACTTATAGAACTTTTTTTCATGACTAGCATTGGCCTGTTTTGAAGTTACAAAGACATACATAATAACCGCTACCAGGATAGAGACATAAATGGGGCTAGGATCTGCTAGAGAAGCTGGAAAGCGACTAATAATGGAATCTCTTAGGATTCCTCCGCCTACTGCAGTTACAATTGCCAATAAACTGATTCCAAAAATATCTAAACGTTTACCAAATCCTTTGATGGCTCCTGACGCCGCAAAGGCTATAGTCCCAATATAATTACAGATCATTAGGAATAGATCAAAATCCATATAAGCTCCTCAAATTATTTTTGTAACCCTTCTGACTTCTTAAAGGTCATTCTAAATGCTTAGCTGAAAGTTTGTAACGAGCACTGACTAAGCATCCATATTCTCTAAATCTTTTAGTTTTACAGAGACAATCTTTGATACACCAGATTCTTGCATGGTTACTCCATAGATAGAGTCTGCCGCTGCCATTGTTCCCTTACGGTGAGTAACAACGATAAACTGACTATCCTTATCAAATCGATTGAGGTAATCCCCAAAGCGTTTAACGTTTGCTTCATCGAGTGCAGCTTCTACTTCATCCAAGATAACAAATGGGATGGTCTTGACCCGAATGATTGAGAAGAGCAAAGCCAGAGCTGACAGGGCCTTCTCTCCACCACTCATGAGATTGAGAGATTGGATTTTTTTACCTGGTGGTTGAACAGAGATTTCAACTCCTGCTGTCAATAAATCACCTTCTGTCAGAATTAGGTCTGCTTGTCCACCTCCAAACATCTGCTTGAAAGTCACCTTAAAGGACTCACGAATAGCTTCGAAGGTTGATTTAAATCGTTCCTTCACTTCATCGTTCATCTCTGTAATGGTTTCAAGAAGCAAATTCTTAGCAGAAAGAATATCATCTCGTTGAGTATTCAAGAATTCCAAGCGTTCGTGTACTTCGTCAAACTGTTCAATGGCATCCAAGTTAACCGGACCAAGTGAACGAATGGATTTTTCCAAATCCTTAACCTTTTGTTCAGCGACAGCCAAGTCTTCCAATTGGTTGGCTTGTTCTAATGCTTCCGTATAACTAATCTGGTATTCTTCAGTCAGTTGACCTTGAAGATAGCGAAGGCGGTCTGTAATCTTCTCTTTAGTCGCTTCTGCTCGTGTTTGCTTACGAATCCATTCTTCATTTTGCTGACGAGCTTGTTCTAAATGACTAGCAATATCATCCAATTGACCTTCAATATCATCTAGTTCAAACTGCTTACGAATCAATCCTTGTTGAATTTCTTCCTTTTGACTCTTAGCTTCTGATTCCTGCTTAGCCAAAAGTTCTGTATCAACTTTTTCAAGATTGTCTACTTTTTCTTGCAAAAGACGTTCAATCTCTTCTTGCTCGATATTGAGGTTCTCAAGTTCATTATTAATCCGTTCAATATCGGTAACTTCATAACGCTTCTGTCCAAGCATTTCTGTTTTGAGCAGACGCTCTTGAGAAAGTTTTTCTTGTAAGTTTTGATAGCGTTCCTGAATAGCATTTTTATTGGACTTGATTTCTTCAATCTCAGATTCCAGCTTTTGCTTTTCGGTTGCAATAACTGCGAGACGTTCTTGGCATTTTTCTTTTTCAGCTTGCCAATCTCCACATCTGAGATTAGTTAATTCTTGCTCCTGAAGTTTTAAGAGTGTTTCGAGTTCTTCGACTTGCTGGCTAGTTTGTTGATAAGCTAGGTACAAGCCTTGTTCTTCTATACGAGCTTGTTCCCCTTTGGACTTAATAGTCTCCAAAGTTTGACTAAGTTCGTTCAAGGCTTCTTGAACTGATTTCAGATTTTCTTCCTCTTGACGAAGAAGCTTTTCTTCTTGAGCAATCTCTTTTTGCAACTGCTCCAATTCAGGCTTGATGAAAATGCTGTTATTTTGACGATTAGCACCACCAGCATAAGAACCACCTGTTCGCAATTCTGTACCATCTAGCGTTACCATTCGAACTTGATAACGCACCTTACGAGCTGCATCACGCGCATGTTCAACTGTATCAAAAATAGCTGTGGTAGCTAGCAGATTTTTAAAGATAGCTTCAAGCTTGGCATCAAAAGTAACCAATTCATCTGCCATGCCAAGAAAACCAGGACTTGAGGCAATCACATCTTGGTTTTGACCTGAAATACTACGTGCCTTAATGGTTGTCAAAGGCAGGAAGGTAGCGCGACCAGCACGGTTTCTTTTTAGGAAATCGATAGCCTTCGTTGCTGCCTGTTCATCTTCAACGATGATATGTTGGCTACTTGCACCGAGCGCAATTTCAAGAGCGGTTTGATAATGAACGTCAAAGGTTAAATGTTCACTGACTGCACCTATGATGCCACCTAAACGATTTTTTTCTTGTAAGACACTCTTAACACCAGCATAGAAATTACTATGATTTTTAAGAATGTTTTCCAAACTTTGCGCCTTGGCCTGTTTGTTTTTCAGACTATCCAAACGGTCAAAGAGTTGATTTTGCTGACTTTGATAAGCCTGCTTTTGTGCTTCTTCTTGCTTGGCATTGGTCTGATAGTCAGCAAGTAAGCTTTGTACTTCTTCTTTAGCTGATTTAAGGGCAGCTTCTTGCTCACTAGCCTTGAACTTGGCAGAAGCCAATTGTTCCTTCAAGGATTCTAATTGTTCTTCTTGCTTTTGAGTTTGTTGGCGACTATTTTCAAGGTCGTTTTCAATCCGTGTCAATTGGTTGGACACATCAGCTTCTTCTTGCAGAAAGGCAACGAAGCGTTCACGCAATTGCTCAATCATTTGGTCTGGATCATCAGAAAAAGCTAATAACTCAGCTTCTAGATGATTGAGTTCCTTAGTATTGACCACTAAATTTTCTTCTAACTGACTGAGATTTGCTTCTTTTTCTTCCTTCTCCTGAATGAGAGCCTTTCTCTTTTCATCCAAACTAGCCAAACGGGTCTGCGCTTCTTGTTGATTGAGGGCAACTTGCTCAGTTTCTAGTTTAGATAAAGCTAACTTACGTTCTAAATCACTGATTAAACTAGTCAAATCAATCAAGCTTGACTGGTCTTTTGCCATCTCAGCCTGTAGATCATGACGTTTCTTTTTGAGAGCTTGATTTTCTTCTTCTAAGTCTTGACGTTTTTGATAATATCCGGTTAAAAGTTCTTGGACTTGGTTTAATTCTTCTTCTGTTAGATCCAATTCAGCCTTATTGTTTTGAATCTGAGCAGCCAAAACGTCCAAGTAGATGGCTTTTCGTTGACCGTCTAATTCTATAAATTTGCGTGCAGTTGTCGCTTGTTTTTCCAAGGGCTTGATTTGATTGTCCAGCTCATAGATGATATCTTCCAAGCGGTCTAGATTATCTTGAGTTTGTTGAAGTTTGCTTTCAGTTTCTTTTCGACGGGTTTTATACTTCAAAACTCCCGCCGCTTCTTCAAAAATAGCCCGCCGTTCTTCAGGTTTGGAGTTAAAGATTTCTTCGACCTTTCCTTGGGAAATGATGGAGAAAGAATCACGTCCGAGTCCAGTATCTAAGAAAAGGTCATGGATATCACGGAGACGAACTTTTTTCCCGTCTATCTTGTACTCACTATCTCCACTACGATAGATATGACGTTCAACTTTGATTTCCTGGCCTGCATCCTTAATAAAGCCATCTTTATTATCCAAAGTAACAATAACAGAAGCGTAGTTTAGAGGTTTCCGACTTTCTGTTCCTGCAAAGATGACATCAGGCATCTTCCCACCACGCAGACTCTTGACACTAGATTCACCAAGTGCCCAACGGAGGCTTTCAGTGATATTTGATTTCCCAGAGCCATTTGGTCCTACAATCGCCGTCACCCCTTGGTCAAAAACAACCTTGGTCTTGTCAGCAAAGGACTTAAACCCTTGGATCTCAATTTCCTTTAAATACATGAATCCAGCCCTTTCTCAACTGCATTTTTAGCGGCTTCCTGCTCGGCCAATTTTTTAGAGCGTCCTTTACCTGAACCTAGACTTTGCCCTTCAACAAGGACTTCAACCTCAAACATCTTATCATGGGCTGGCCCAATCTCTGAAATCACCTGATAACGAATATCAACATCTCCATTAACTTGGAGCAATTCTTGAAGGTGAGTCTTATAATCCTTGATCATCTCAAAATCGCCAGCTTCAACCTTAGGAATCATGACTTGGTAGATAAAGGTTTTTACAGTCTTTATATCCTTGTCTAAAAGCAGAGCACCCAAAAAGGCTTCAAAAGCGTCGCCCAAGATCGTGTCTCGGTTACGACCACCAGACTTTTCCTCTCCCTTACCAAGCTTGATAAACTGGTCAAACTGACAATCACGGGCAAAACCAGCCAAACTCTCCTCACGGACAATCATAGCACGGAGTTTTGACAAGTCCCCTTCTGGTTTTTTAGGGTATTTTTTAAACAGATATTCTGAAATCAATAATTGCAGAACAGCGTCTCCTAAAAATTCCAAGCGTTCATTGTGTGAAATTTTTAAGAGGCGGTGCTCATTGGCATAACTGGTATGGGTAAAAGCTGTTTCAAGTAAGCTTTTATCTGTAAAAACAAGCTCAAAACGATCTTGTAACACTGATTCTAATTCTTTCATGATTACCTCTTTCTAAATCATTATAATCCTATCCATTATATCAAAAAAAGGCTTCATAGTCAGAAAAGAACAGTGAAAAGCTCATTTTCTAACTTCTAGCTAAAATCAGCCCCCAGCTAGCGGTTTGGGCTTTTTTTTGGTATAATAAATCTTATGGAAATTGAAAAAACCAATCGAATGAATGCTCTGTTTGAATTTTATGCAGCCCTTTTGACTGATAAGCAGATGAACTATATCGAACTCTACTATGCAGACGACTATAGTTTGGCTGAAATTGCTGAAGAATTCGGTGTCAGTCGCCAGGCCGTTTATGATAATATCAAACGAACTGAAAAGATTCTGGAAGACTATGAGATGAAACTCCATATGTACTCTGACTACATTGTTCGCAGTCAGATTTTTGATCAGATTTTGGAGCGTTATCCAGAGGATACTTTTCTGCAAGAGCAAATTGAGATTTTGACCAGTATTGATAATAGGGAGTAATCATGGAAAATCTTGTCGTCTATAAAGGGATACCCTGTAAATTATTAGCTGCAGAGGAACCATTTCCTAGTCGACTACAGATTATCTCGCCCAATGATATCAACAAAGCTATGCAAATAGGTTTTAGCTGTTGGGGATATCCAAATGAAATCATGAAAGAAGTCATACCCGAAGAACTAGAGTGTTTGCAACATTTCGGACGATTTCCACTGAATTGAAAAAATAGGAGAAAATAATGGCATTTGAAAATTTAACAGAACGTTTACAGAACGTCTTTAAAAACCTACGTAAAAAAGGAAAAATCACAGAGAGTGATATCCAAGAAGCAACCAAGGAAATTCGTCTGGCTCTTTTAGAGGCTGACGTTGCTCTTCCTGTGGTAAAGGATTTTATCAAAAAGGTTCGTGAACGTGCGATCGGGCATGAAGTCATTGATACCCTCAATCCAGCCCAACAAATCATCAAGATTGTTAATGAAGAATTAACAGAAATTCTTGGTTCAGACACAGCTGAGATTATCAAGTCACCAAAAATCCCAACCATTATCATGATGGTTGGTTTGCAGGGTGCTGGTAAAACAACTTTTGCAGGTAAACTTGCTAACAAACTCAAAAAGGAAGAGGATGCTCGTCCTTTGATGATTGCAGCCGATATCTATCGTCCTGCTGCTATTGACCAGTTGAAAACACTTGGACAACAGATTGATGTTCCCGTATTTGCTCTTGGTACTGAAGTTCCTGCAGTTGAGATTGTTCGCCAAGGTTTGGAGCAAGCAAAAGCCAACCATAACGACTATGTTTTGATTGATACGGCAGGTCGTTTGCAAATTGACGAACTTCTCATGAATGAGCTTCGTGACGTTAAAGCACTTGCTCAACCAAATGAGATTCTCTTGGTCATCGATGCCATGATTGGTCAGGAAGCTGCAAACGTTGCGCGTGAATTTAACGCTCAATTAGAAGTTACTGGGGTTATCCTTACTAAGATTGACGGGGACACTCGTGGTGGTGCTGCCCTTTCTGTTCGCCATATCACTGGTAAACCAATCAAGTTCACTGGTACTGGTGAAAAGATTACCGACATTGAAACCTTCCACCCAGACCGTATGGCTAGCCGTATTCTCGGTATGGGGGATATGCTGACTCTGATTGAGAAAGCTTCCCAAGAATATGACGAGCAAAAAGCCCTTGAAATGGCTGAAAAGATGCGCGAAAATACCTTTGATTTCAACGATTTTATCGATCAGTTGGATCAGGTACAAAATATGGGACCAATGGAAGATTTGCTCAAGATGATTCCAGGTATGGCCAACAATCCTGCCCTTCAAAATATGAAGGTGGATGAAAAACAAATTGCTCGCAAACGTGCCATCGTATCTTCTATGACTCCAGAAGAACGTGAAAATCCAGACTTACTTACTCCAAGTCGCCGTCGTCGTATCGCTGCTGGTTCTGGTAATACCTTTATCGAAGTCAACAAGTTCATCAAGGACTTCAACCAAGCTAAACAACTCATGCAAGGTGTCATGTCTGGTGATATGAACAAGATGATGAAGCAAATGGGTATTAACCCTAACAATCTTCCTAAAAATATGCCTGGAGGTATGGATATGTCTGCCCTTGAAGGTATGATGGGACAAGGTGGTATGCCTGACTTGTCAGCTCTTGGAGGAACAGGAATGCCTGACATGAGCCAAATGTTTGGTGGAGGTCTCAAGGGAAAAATCGGGGAATTTGCTATGAAGCAATCCATGAAACGCATGGCTAATAAAATGAAAAAAGCTAAGAAAAAACGCAAATAAAAAGGGACTCGCTTGAGTCCTTTTTCTGTCTAGTTATTTCGAAGTTTTTCCAAAGTCTCTTTAAAGATAGCTGGGATATCGGAAGTAAATTCCATAGTTTCCCCTGTTCTTGGATGGGTAAATCCAAGTGTCTTGGCATGGAGAAATTGCCCATGTCCTTTCAAGGTTTTACGAGGGCCGTAAACCTCATCACCAGCGACTGGATGACCGATGTAAGCCATGTGTACACGGATTTGGTGAGTTCTTCCAGTTTCCAGTTGCAATTCCAGCAAGGTATAATCACCAAAGCGCTCCAAGACTTGAAAACGTGTTACTGCTGGTTTCCCTTTTGCAGTAACAGCTTGTTTCTTGCGGTCTTTTTCACTTCGTCCGATTGGTGCTTCAATGACGCCACGGTCATTTGGAAGATTGCCATGAACGATGGCCCAATACTTACGAAGAGATTTCTTGTCCTTCAATTCTTGAGCAAGTGCGATGTGCGCTTCATCGTTTTTAGCAATCATCAAGAGACCTGAAGTATCCTTATCAATACGATGGACAATCCCTGGACGCAAAACACCATTGATGCCTGATAGGTCCTTGATGTGGTACATAAGGGCGTTAACCAAGGTACCACTCGTATGTCCAGCACTTGGATGAACAACCATGCCTTGAGGTTTATTGACTACTGCTACATCCTCATCTTGATAAATGATTTCTAGAGGAATATCTTCAGCTACATACTCCAAAACCTCTGGTTCTGGCACCTGATAAGTAACGACATCGCCCTCTTGGACCGTATACTTGGCTTTTTTGACCTGACCATTGACCAAAACTTGACCTGATTTGATTTGTTCATTGGCGAGACTTCGCGACAGTTCTGTTAAATCTGACAAAGCCTTATCTAAGCGTAGTCCACCTGTTTCAATTTTAATTTCCATTCATTTCCTCTTTTAGCATTGCAAGCAATAACACAATCACTCCGACCGTCAGATAGCTATCAGCCACATTGAATATGGCAAAATTAACAAAATCTAAGTGAAACATATCCACGACAAATCCTTGACTGATACGATCGATAAAGTTTCCTAGACCACCTGCAATAATCAAAACCAGTCCAAAGACAGTCCAGAAAGAATCCTCTATATGCTTATGCAAATACCAGATAGCTCCTACCATGACCACTAAGGTAATCACTGCAAAAAACCACTGTTGATCTTGAAGCATAGAAAAGGCTGCCCCCCTATTTTGCAGATAGGTTAAACTAACTAGATTTGGGATCCATGATTTGATTTCACCAAGAGCAATATTCTGAACGACGTAAGCCTTTACCACTTGGTCTAAGACAATCAAGGCTGCTATAATCCCTGCAATTATTCCTCTTTTTTTCATGACTTCCTCTTCTGATCAAAATATTCTTGCATGACTTCTACAAATAGATTACCAGCCTGACTCAAGTCTACTTCCTCACGCTTGACATAAACCATGCGATTATTGAGATTATCATTTAGCGGAATAACGGTGATCCCGTTCACACTATTGTTATCTAAGAATCCAGATCCAGTCGCATAAGCATTTGTTCTTTCAAGAATCCCATTTAAGGTAGCGCGGTCAGTTACGTTAAACATTTGAGAGCTAGCACTTGTATCTACAAAGTTCTCTGAGTAATAAAGATACTCATCCTTTTCCTGTGTGAATCGAACTGTTGGTAAATCAGCCAAATCCTCCATAACCAACTCTTTTTTCTTGGCTAAAGGATGCCCTTCACGCAGATAGATATGCGTCTGGAAAGGAATCAACTCAATCACTTCAAGTCCTAACTTTTCAACCCGTTGCATGATTCCTTTTTGGTTTTGATTGTTGAGGTAGATAATTCCAATCTCACTATGTCCTTGGGCTACTTCATCCAAAATCTGAACAGTTGTAGATTCAAAGATACGAAAATTCTTATAGTCAGGATATTGTTGCGAAAAAGCTGTAATGGTTGGTGGCAAGAAATCATAGTGCTGGCTGGCTATTGAAAACTCATCTTTCTCCTCTTCAGGATTGGCATACTGATTTTGGAAAACATCAAATCCTTTAACCAACTCTTGTGCCTTTTCATAAAATTCCATCCCACGACGTGTAAGAAAAGTTCCTGAACTGGTTCTGCGGAAAATCTTGAAGCCAAGCTCTTTTTCCAAGTCTCTTACAGAAATAGATAGACTCGGCTGGCTAACGTACATTTTCTCAGCAGCTTCACGAAAAGTACCACTATTAGCAATAGCTACAACGTAGCGTAATTGTTGAATATTCATGATTTCTCCTTCGATTTCTATCTTATCATTATACCATAAATCAAGCCTATCCAACAAAGGAAAATCATAAGACAGTTATACTCTTCGAAAATCAAACAAAAAACACCTTTCAAGTTAGATGAAATTCTAACCAAAAGGTGTCGTTATTAAGATTATTTAGCTGCTGCGTAGAGTTCGTCTACTTTATTCCAGTTGATAACTGAGAAGAAAGCTTTGATATAGTCAGGACGAACGTTACGGTATTTCACATAGTAGGCATGTTCCCAAACATCCAAGCCCAAGATTGGTTTTTTACCTTCTGAGATTGGTGTGTCTTGGTTTGCTGTTGAAGTTACTTCAAGCTTACCTTCTTTGTTAACAACCAACCAAGCCCATCCAGAACCAAAACGAGTTGTTGCTGCTGCAGTGAAGGCTGCTTGGAATTCTTCGAATGAACCGAAAGTTTCATCGATTGCTGCTGCAAGTTCTGCTGATGGAGCTGTTTTTTCAGGAGTCATCAATTCCCAGAAAAGAGCGTGGTTCAAGTGTCCACCACCATTGTTGATAAGCGCTTGACGGATATCAGCTGGGATAGATTCTACGTCAGCAAGCAAAGCTTCAAGGTCTTCACCGATTTCAGGGTGTTTTTCAAGAGCTGCATTTGCATTGTTAACGTAAGTTTGGTGGTGTTTGTCATGGTGCAAGTGCATTGTTTCAGCATCGATGTATGGTTCTAATGCATCGTAAGCGTATGGAAGATCTGGTAAGATAATAGCCATCTGTAATACCTCTTTTTCTTTCTATATAATGATGATAACGCAATCATCCTATTTTTTCAAGTTATTTGCTCAATTTGACTGGCTGGCAATCTGCAATAGAGCCTTCTCAAACAGGTAGCCTTTTTCATAAACTCCTGTCTTAATTTGGTAATCAGCTTGGATGAGATAACGAATAGAATTCTGGAGAAAATCAAGGGATAGTCTTCGAGAATCACGAAGGGCAAATTTGATTTGGTAGGGATTAGGATTGCGACCAAGATAGTGACCTAAACTGCTGACCATCTGGGACTCTGACTGACCAGACTCTTGCAAAATTTTCACTTGTGTATAGAGTCTGAACTGCCCCAACATAATGGCAATCAGTTTAATCTCATCTTCTCCCTGCAAAGTCAAATCTTTTACTAAATCACGTGCCTGATCAATCTTCTTAGTCAATATTAACTGAGTTAAATCAAAGATATTATCCTGCAAAGTCTTTGGTATGGTCTCAACAATGTCTTCTTCGGTAATTCGGTCATCATCCTTATAAGACTGTAAGAAGAGTAGATTTTTCTGAATTTCACTGAATTGAAAACCTGATTTGATAAGTAACTGTTCGAAGGATTTTCCATCAAAGGAAAGTCCTTGTTCCTGAGACCACTTTTGAAAATAAGCTCGCATCTCTTGCTCTTTTGGTTCAAGGGCTTCAAAAATCTTGGCATCTCTCTTTAGAATTTTAACTAGACGTCGCTTGCTGTCTAGTTTACCTTCAGCAAAAATAACTAATTTACTCGTCGGAGATGGGTTTTCCAAATATTCTTCAAAAGCCTTAAGCTCGTCATCAGATAGATAGCGTTTTTTAGCAGTTGTTAAATCAAGAAAATGATCTAAAATAACAATTTTTTCATCCGCAAAGAAAGGAAGACTGACCAGCTCAAGTTCCAAACTATTGTAGTCTACTTCTTTCATGTCAAAATAAGCAAAATTCAAATCTGCAGGGTCGTATCCGATTTGCTTTAGAACCTGAGTTTTCATGATGTCGTACTGGCCTTGATCAGCCCCTGTAAACAGGGTCAAACTAGGAAGGTTTGCTAAGGATAGCTTTCGACTTTCTTCTATGGCTAGCATCTTTTCTCCTTTCTTTTTAATTTAGCTTCTGTCTAAACAATATAATTTAATTTTCCACGGAAATCCTCTAGGTTTTGGTATCCTTTTTCCGACATAATTTCTTTTAGTTCCTTTGTAATACGCTCAAAAGCACCTACACCTTCTTTATGAAGAGTAGTTCCTACTTGTACCATGCTGGCACCACATAGGATATGTTCAAAGGCATCACGCCCTGTAAGCACTCCACCAGTTCCGATGATTTGAATTTGAGGATTTAAGCGTTGATAAAAGGCATGGACGTTGGCAAGGGCAGTTGGTTTAATGTATTCTCCACCAATTCCACCAAAACCATTCTTAGGACGAATCACGACAGACTCATCTTCTATATAAAGACCATTTCCAATAGAGTTGACACAGTTGACGAATTTGAGGGGGTATTTGTTAAAAATAGCTGCCGCTTGATCAAAATGTACAATATCAAAATAAGGTGGAAGCTTAATCCCTAGAGGTTTTGTAAAGTAGGCAAAAACCTCTGACAAGATACGGTCTGTTGTTTCAAAATCATAGGCAATCTGAGGCTTGCCTGGCACATTTGGGCATGAGAGATTGAGTTCGGTTAAACCACGGAAATCACTTTCTTGCACCTTTTTCAAGATGGTATGAGTTTCCTCTGGAGACATTCCAACTAAAGATAGGAAGAAGGTACGATTTGGTTCCTTTTCTTGCAATTCCAAAAGGTAGTTCAAGTAATAGTCTAAACCATTATTTGGGAGCCCCATAGAGTTAATAGAACCAAGTGGAACATCTTGATAGCGTGGTTCAGGATTTCCCTGACGAAATTCCAAGGTTGCAGTCTTAGTGACAAAGGTTCCTGCTGCTGAATTTTTGACACCTTCCAACTCCTCAATGGTCATACAAGCAACTCCTGCTGCATTCATCAAGCAATTATCAAACTCAAAACCAGCAATCTGTGTTTTCGTTGATACCATGATTCTATTCCTCCAAAATCCATTATTTCTTTATTATTATACCATACTTTGGCAGGAGCCTTTTAATAAAACTAACCCTATAAAAAGGTTTCTAATTCAACTAATAAAACTAGCTTATTCAAATTGAAAGAATTTTTAGAAAATTTATGTTTTTTTCTTTACAGTAAAAAATTTTTCTGCTATAATGTCTCATGTAATAAAATATGACAACAAAAAGGAGAACGATATGACATCTGCTAAAGAATATATCCAAAGCGTGTTTGAAACTGTAAAAGCTCGTAACGGGCATGAGGCTGAATTTCTCCAGGCGGTTGAAGAATTCTTCAGCACTTTGGAGCCTGTCTTTGAAAAACACCCTGAGTATATTGAAGAAAATATCTTGGCACGTATCACTGAGCCAGAACGCGTAATTTCTTTCCGTGTTCCATGGGTTGACCGTGATGGAAAAGTTCAAGTTAACCGTGGTTACCGTGTTCAATTCAACTCAGCTGTTGGACCATATAAAGGCGGACTTCGTTTCCACCCAACTGTTAACCAAGGGATCTTGAAATTCCTCGGATTCGAACAAATCTTTAAAAACGTTTTGACTGGACTTCCAATCGGTGGAGGTAAAGGTGGATCAGACTTTGATCCTAAAGGTAAAACTGATGCTGAAGTGATGCGCTTCTGCCAAAGCTTCATGACTGAATTGCAAAAATACATCGGACCATCTCTTGACGTACCTGCTGGTGATATCGGTGTTGGTGGACGTGAGATTGGTTACCTTTACGGACAATACAAACGCCTCAACCAATTTGATGCTGGTGTCTTGACTGGTAAACCTCTTGGATTTGGTGGTAGCTTGATTCGTCCAGAAGCAACTGGTTATGGATTGGTTTACTACACTGAAGAAATGCTTAAAGCAAACGGCAACAGCTTTGCTGGTAAGAAAGTTGTGATTTCAGGTTCTGGTAACGTAGCTCAATACGCTCTTCAAAAAGCAACTGAACTTGGTGCAACTGTTATCTCTGTATCTGACTCAAATGGTTATGTCATCGATGAAAATGGTATCGACTTTGACCTTCTTACGGACGTTAAAGAAAAACGCCGTGCTCGTTTGACTGAGTACGCTGCAGAAAAACCAACTGCTACTTACTACGAAGGTTCTGTATGGACTTACACTGGTAACTACGATATCGCTCTTCCATGTGCCACTCAAAACGAGATCAACGGTGAAGCTGCGAAACGCTTGGTTGCTCAAGGAGTTATCTGTGTATCTGAAGGTGCTAACATGCCTAGCGACCTTGAAGCTATCAAAGTCTACAAGGAAAATGGAATCCTTTACGGACCTGCAAAAGCTGCCAATGCTGGTGGTGTAGCTGTATCTGCTCTTGAAATGAGCCAAAACAGCCTTCGCCTTTCATGGACACGTGAAGAAGTGGACGGTCGTTTGAAAGATATCATGACTAACATCTTCAACACAGCTAAAACAACTGCAGAAACTTACGGTCTTGGAACTGACTACCTTGCAGGTGCAAACATTGCAGCCTTCGAAAACGTAGCAAACGCTATGATTGCTCAAGGGATTGTTTAATTCTAAAAATGAACTCCTCACTACTCGTGGGGAGTTTTTCTAATGCAAAAAGAGAGTGGGACAGAAATCGGTAATTCGTTAGAATTCGATTTCGTCGTCCCACCTCCGCACAAGTTGAGTAGGGCTGTAAAAGCTGATGAAATCAGCGTAGTAGAGCCCACTCAACCACTGCGTCTTGCTCGACAATCCAAAGACAAATGAGAGGCTAGGACTTTTGTCCCAGCCTCTAAGTGATTATAATTTACCTGCTACTGCATCCAACAATTCTTGGATTTTCGCTTGATTGCTTCCTCCTGCCATGGCCATGTCTGGTTTACCACCACCACGTCCATCGACGATTGGAGCTAATTCTTTGATCACATTACCTGCGTGCACATCTTTTGTTTTGCTGGCTACAAGGACATTGACTTTGTCACCGATGGCTGCGACAAGAACAAGCACATCCGAATAGTCTTTTTGCTTCCAGTTATCCGCAAAGGTACGAAGGGCACCTGCATCTGATACAGAAACTTGACTAGCAATGTAACGGTGGCCGTTTGCTTCTTGAACATTCTTGAAGACATCGCCTGCTGCCGCTGCTGCTGCTTTTTCCTTCAATTCTGCATTTTCTTTTTGCAATTGACGGAGTTGCTCTTGAAGACCTTCCACCTTGTGAGGTACTTCCTTGAGTTGAGGAGCTTTCAAGGTTGCTGCGACTGCTTTCAGAGCGTCTTCTTGTTCACGATAAGCTTCAAAAGCTTCCTTACCGGTCACTGCCAAGATACGACGAGTTCCTGATCCAATACCTTCTTCTTTGACAATCTTGAAGAGGCCAATCTCAGAAGTGTTACCTACGTGGGTACCACCACACAGCTCCACTGAATAGTCACCGATAGTGACTACGCGAACTTCCTTACCGTATTTCTCACCAAAGAGGGCCATAGCTCCCATTTCTTTAGCTGTGTCAATATCAGTCTCAACTGTTTCCACTGCAATGGCTTCCCAAATCTTCTCATTGACTTGTTGCTCAATAGCACGCAATTCTTCAGGAGTGACAGCTTGGAAGTGAGTGAAGTCAAAGCGAAGGAATTCGACTTCATTAAGTGAACCTGCTTGAGTAGCATGGTGGCCAAGGATATTATGAAGGGCCGCATGGAGCAAGTGAGTTGCTGTGTGGTTCTTCATGACACGGTGACGACGATTGCTATCGATTGCCAAAGTGTATTCTTGGTTCAAAGCAAGAGGAGCAATAACTTCAACGGTGTGCAATGCTTGTCCATTCGGTGCTTTTTGAACATCCGTTACAGTCGCTACTACGTTTCCTTGAACATCCAAGATTTGACCGTGGTCCGCAACTTGTCCACCCATTTCAGCGTAGAATGGTGTTTCTGCAAAGATAAGTGACGCAGTCCCTTCAGCTACAGCTTCTACTTCAGCATTGTCAGCTACGATAGCAACCAACTTAGAAGACAATTGACTAGCATTGTAGTTGAAGACACTTTCTACAGTGATGTTTTGAAGGGTTTCATTTTGCATACCCATAGATCCACCTTTGACAGCAGATGCACGCGCACGTTCTTGTTGTTCCTTCATGGCTGCTTCGAAGCCTTCACGGTCTACAGTCATACCAGCTTCTTCAGCGATTTCTTCTGTCAATTCTACTGGGAATCCGTATGTATCATAGAGTTTAAAGACATCTTGACCTGCGATGACAGATTGACCTTTTTCTTTCAAGTCTGCTACGATACCTTGGGCAAAGTGTTGACCTGAGTGAAGAGTACGAGCAAATGACTCTTCTTCGCTCTTAACGATTTTTTCGATAAAGTCACGTTTTTCAAGCACTTCTGGGTAGTAGCTTTCCATGATTTTTCCAACAGTTGGAACGAGTTTGTAAAGGAAAGGCTCATTGATACCCAATTTTTGACCATGCATAGAGGCACGGCGGAGAAGACGACGAAGGACATAACCACGACCTTCATTTCCAGGAAGGGCACCATCACCGATAGCGAATGAAAGAGAACGGATGTGGTCAGCGATGACCTTAAAGCTCATGTTGTCGCCATCTTGGTCGTAAACCTTACCAGATAATTTCTCAACTTCACGGATGATTGGCATGAAGAGGTCAGTTTCAAAGTTTGTCTTAGCACCTTGGATCACTGCTACCAAACGCTCCAACCCAGCTCCCGTATCAATGTTTTTGTGTGGCAATTCTTTGTACTCGCTACGAGGAACAGCAGGGTCAGCGTTAAATTGTGATAATACAATGTTCCAGATTTCGATATAACGGTCGTTTTCGATATCTTCTGCAAGAAGACGAAGACCGATGTTTTCTGGGTCAAAGGCTTCTCCACGGTCGAAGAAGATTTCTGTATCAGGTCCAGAAGGTCCTGCACCGATTTCCCAGAAGTTGTCTTCGATTGGAATCAAATGGCTTGGATCTACTCCCACTTCAATCCAGCGGTTGTATGAATCCTTGTCATCTGGATAATAAGTCATGTAAAGTTTGTCTTTAGGGAAGTCAAACCACTCAGGGCTTGTCAAAAGCTCATATGCCCATGTAATAGCTTCGTCACGGAAGTAATCCCCGATTGAGAAGTTCCCCAACATTTCAAACATAGTATGGTGACGAGCAGTCTTACCTACGTTTTCGATATCGTTGGTACGGATGGCTTTTTGCGCATTGGTAATACGTGGGTTTTCAGGAATGATAGTTCCGTCAAAGTATTTTTTAAGAGTAGCAACCCCTGAGTTGATCCACAAAAGTGTTGGGTCGTTTACTGGAACCAAGCTAACAGATGGTTCTACTGAGTGGCCTTTTGTAGCCCAGAAATCAAGCCACATTTGGCGGACTTGTGCACTAGATAATTGTTTCATATGTATCTCCTTTTTACTAATTTGATTGGCTTTCTAGCATTTCCACATAGTCAATAGCGACACAGAGGGAAATGACTAGGTCTGCATAAGATTCGTCATAGACGGTTACGGTATAGGTAGAGGTTAAATGGAAAAGTTCCTTGGCAATCTCCGCAATTACTTGGTCACGATCGTCTAGCAATTTAAAATTCAAATCCCAGACATTTCCTTCGATACGAAGACCGAGACTGTCAAACTCATACTTATCCTTCCAGAAAGTCAACTTCTTTCGGATATAAAAATGATCGCCATTACTCAGTTGAATTTCAAAACGAGGTAGGAAAGTTAAGACTTCTTTACTAATCTCACTGACCTGTTCACCAGCAACATCATAGATGGTAAAGGTTTTAGGAATCTTAAAAAATGAACCTTCAACCTGATAGGCGACATTGCCCAACTCATCCTTGATATCAAAGCGTTCACCACCTAGGCGAAATTTCTGTTTGACAAGAAATGTTCTCATAAGCACCTCCAAAAATAAAAAACAAATCCATATCACGAAGGGCGAAAAACCGCGGTACCACCTTCATTCAATGAACTTGTCATTCTTTGATTCTTATGCAATTGTTAGATTGAGTAGCATGATTTTCTATCTTAGATGGCTCGCAGCACCGCCAATTCTCTGAACTAAGACGGAGAGAAAATCAATTCTCAACATTCCTATTATATCGTTTTTTTAAGTCTGCGTCAACTGGAAATAATCCTCATTTAAATAACCAACTCCCTAAATCTCTGGTTACTTTTTCAGAATATATTTTTTCTTACTGCCATTTTTCTTTTTATCCCAACTTTTATTCCAAAGTTTTGAATTGTTAAAGATAGCTTCGAAAATATTTACAAATATAAAGAACCCTATCACCAAATGTATGGAATCAGTTGTTAGGTATTGTCGATCCAAACCATCCTTTAGAGAGAATAGTATAACAGTTTGCTGAACAATCAAAAAGGTTGGCCAATAACTTTTTTTGAAAAAAGTAGACATTTTCATGATTTGTTACCGCTTTCTATTATTATAAACTTAGTATACTACTAGGCTATAAAATAAGCAAATAGGATAGTAAAAATACACAGCTATAGAACTATTCAAAAAACGAACCAATTTAACTGATTCGTTCTTTTTGTTTACTCCTACTTTCGATACATCTTAAATTGTAGGAAGAGGTCGCTGTAGATTCCTGTCCATTTATGATCAAATTTCTCATAAACTTCTAGGTGTTTCATAGTGTCTGCATCTGGATAAAAGGACTTGTCCTCTTTTGTCTCCTCTGGAAGCATTTCCTTAGCAGCATTGTTTGGTGTTGAATAGCCGACATACTCTGCATTTTTTAGAGCATTTTCAGGCTTCAACATGAAATTGATAAAGGCATAAGCCGCATCTTGGTTTTTAACTGTCTTTGGTATCACCATATTGTCAAACCAGAGATTACTTGCCTCTGTCGGTACGACATAGCGGAGATTTTCATTTTTCTCCAGCATCTGGCTGGCTTCCCCTGAGAAGGTCACACCAATGGCAGCATTGTTCTGAATCATGTAACCCTTCATCTCATCCGCCACAATAGCCTTGATATTTGGAGTTAGCTTGTAGAGCTTATCGACCGTTTCCTCCAACTGCTGTGGATCTTTAGAGTTGAGGCTATAGCCTAGTGAGTTAAGACCTAAACCAAGTACTTCACGCGCCCCATCAAAAAGCATAATAGAGTTTTTATACTCTGGCTTCCAAAGGTCGTCCCAATGTTCAGGCGCTTCTTCCACCATAGTTTCATTGTAGACGATTCCCAAGGTCCCCCAGAAGTATGGGATAGAGTACTGGTTGTTTGGGTCAAAGGACTGGTTGAGGAACTCTGGTCCGATATTTTCGATTCCTTCAATTTTTGAATAATCAAGCGGAACTAAGAGGTCTTCGTCCTTCATCTTGTTAATCATGTACTCACTTGGGATGGCAATATCATAAGTCGTTCCACCCTGCTTGATTTTCGTGTACATGGCTTCGTTGGAGTCAAAGGTCTCATACTGGACTTGGATTCCTGTTTCTTCTGTAAATTTTTCCAGAAGTTCAGGGGCGATATAGTCTCCCCAGTTGTAGATAACCAATTTTTGACTATCGCGACTATTGATTTTACTGTCAAGATGGTAAGAAATTCCCCACAAGACAAGGATAATGGCTAGAATTCCTGCTAAAAATGAATAGAGTCGTTTCATGCTTGCTCCTCCTTCTCACGTGAAATGAAGTAATATCCGACAACTAGGATAATACTAAAGAGAAAGACCAAGGCTGAAAGAGCATTGATTTCTAAAGAAATTCCCTTACGAGCACGAGAGTAGATCTCGACTGAGAGGGTTGAAAATCCATTTCCCGTTACAAAGAAAGTCACAGCAAAGTCATCTAGTGAATAGGTGAAAGCCATGAAGTATCCTGCAATGATAGACGGCGTTAGGTAAGGAAGCATAATTTCCTTGAACATCTGGAACTGACTAGCTCCAAGGTCATAGGCTGCATGGATCATATCTCCATTCATCTCTTTCAATCGAGGCAAGACCATGAGCACTACGATTGGAATGGAGAAGGCCACGTGACTAGACAGAACCGTTAGAAATCCAAGTGAAAACTTGAGTTGTGTAAAGAGAATCAAGAAACTGGCACCAATCATAACGTCTGGTGCAACCATCAAAATGTTATTGAGTGATAGGAAGGCTTCTTGATATTTTTTGCGTGATTGGTAGATGTAAATGGCACCGAAAGTCCCAATAACAGTCGCAATTAAGGCTGATAGGAAGGCTAGTAAAAAGGTCTGAACCAAGATGAGCATGAGTCTTCCATCGCCAAACATGGTTTCAAAGTGAGACAAACTAAAGCCTGTAAAACTATTCATATCATCCCCAGCATTGAAGGCATAGCCGATCAAGTAAAAGATTGGCAGATAGAGGACGATAAAGACAAAGGCTAGGTAAAGATTTGATAATTTTTTCATCGTTCTCTCCTTTCCTTAGTCACCCACATGGTGATAAACATGGTCAGGATAAGAACAACACCAATAGTTGAACCCATACCGTAATTATCGTTTGTCAGGAAATTCTGCTCGATAGCAGTTCCCAAGGTAATCACTCGGTTTCCCCCAATCAAACGGGTCAACATAAAGAGACTTAAACTCGGGATAAAGACAGATTGGACACCACTTCGCACTCCATTCATAGACAGAGGGAAGATGACATGACGGAAAGTCTCCCATTTGGTCGCACCGAGGTCATAGCTGGCATTAATGAGATTGTTATCCATATCATCCAAAACATTGAAGATGGGCAAAATCATAAATGGAAGCTCGATATAGCTTGCTACAAAGATAAATGAGAAATCTGTAAAGAGCAACTGCTGCGAACCAATCCCGATAAATTCTAGAAATTGGTTGATAGAGCCATTTTGCCCGAAAATCCCGATAAAGGCATAAGCTTTAAGGAGAAGATTGATCCAGGTTGGCAAAATAATCAGCATAAGCCATAGTTGACGGTGTTTGAGACGGGTCAAAAAAAGGGCTGTTGGGTAGCTGATAAGTAGCGTCACTAGAGTTACAATTCCTGCATAGAGCACTGAGTTAAAACTCATTTTGAGATAGGTTAAGTTTTGTGACGCAAAATAGGATTTATAGTTTTCTAAACTAAACTGACCTTCGATGTTGAAAAAGGATTGTCCAAAAATCAAGACCAAGGGTGCCAATACAAAGAGCGCAATCCAAAGCATGTAGGGCACTACAAAGAGTTTAGAGGTTGTTTTCTTCATCTCTTTCCTCCTCAATAGCGTTAATCAAACCTGCTTCTTGCTCTTCGATTTCTACGTACTCTTCGATACGAGCATCGAACTCTTCTTCTGTTTCATTGAGACGCATGATGTGGATGTCTTCTGGTTCAAAGTCCAGACCGATTTCCTCACCAACGATTGCCTTACGAGTTGAGTGAATCATCCATTCATTGCCAAGTTCATCATAGGCGATAATCTCATAGTGAACCCCACGGAAAAGCTGGGTATCAACTTTAACTTGGAGCTTGCCTTCTTCTGGAAGGGTAATGCGCAAGTCCTCTGGGCGAATCACGACTTCGACTGGTTCATTTGGCTTCATCCCACCGTCGACCGCTTCAAATCGTTTGCCGTTAAACTCGACCAAGTAGTCCTCAATCATAGTTCCAGGCAGGATATTTGATTCACCGATGAAGGTTGCAACAAAGTGGTTGATTGGCTCATCATAGATATCAACTGGTGTTCCTGACTGAACAATTTCACCGTCATTCATAACGAAGATCCAGTCACTCATGGCCAAGGCTTCTTCCTGATCATGGGTAACAAAGACAAAGGTGATGCCCAAGCGTTGTTGCAGTTCACGTAGTTCGTACTGCATGTCTGTCCGCAATTTCAAGTCCAAGGCTGACAAAGGTTCATCCAACAAGACCACACGAGGCTGGTTGATAATCGCACGCGCAATAGCTACACGCTGACGTTGTCCTCCAGATAGCCTACGGATAGAACGCTTTTCATAGCCTTCAAGCTGTACCATCTTGAGAACTTCTAATACACGTTGTTCAATTTCTTTTTTATCGACCTTACGCAAACGCAATGGAAAGGCAACATTTTCAAAGACATTCATATGCGGAAACAAGGCGTAAGATTGGAAGACAGTATGAACATCTCGCTTATTGGTCGGGATATCATTGATTCGCACGCCATCCAGTAAAATATCTCCAGTCGTTGCGTCTAGCAAACCTGCAATGATATTTAGGATAGTTGATTTACCAGATCCTGAGGCACCGAGAAGTGTGTAGAACTTCCCTTCTTCCAACTCAAAGTTAATATCCTTGAGAACCTTGGTGTTGCTATCTTCAAAAACTTTAGAAACGTTTCTGAATTCGATGATTGGTTTTTTCAATTGTCATTATTCCTTCTTTTTCATAGATTAACAGATCAGGGCTCTGTCAGGCCGTCACTACCTCTTGTAGGAGATTGAACTGCCTACATTCTTCTGCACTAACGATAAGCTTTCATCCCCTCTACATTCTAGTTAGTAGCAGCTAAGCTATTTCTAGTATTTACTCATGTTCACCCAAGATACGAACTTCTCGCTCGAGAGTAACACCTGAGTGTTCTTTAACCTTTTCAATGACAGACTCAATCAAGTCTTCATAATCTCTGGCAGTTCCATCAGCAATATTGACCATAAAGCCTGCATGCTTTTCTGAAACTTCTACGCCACCAATACGATATCCCTTTAAACCAGCTTCAGCAATCAATTGTCCAGCAAAATGACCCACTGGACGTTTAAAGACTGAACCACAAGAAGGATACTCTAAAGGTTGCTTGAGTTCACGAAGGTGGGTCAATCGATCCATTTCTTGTTTGATGACTTGGTGATTACCCGGAGCTAAGGCAAACTTAGCAGATAAGACAACTGCTCCTGATGCTTGAATGGCTGAATGACGATAACCAAAGGCCAAGTCTTTAGCAGACAAGGTTTCGATTTCACCTTCCTTAGTCAAGATTTGACAAGACTGTAGAACATGAGCAATCTCTCCACCATAAGCGCCGGCATTCATAAAGACTGCACCACCGACGCTTCCTGGAATTCCACAAGCAAACTCAAAGCCAGTCAAGCTATGACGGAGGGCAATACGAGTGGTTTCAATCAAGTTAGCTCCAGCTTCTGCCTCGATGGTATAGCCATCAACAGAAACATTATTGAGCTTGTCACACATGATTACAAAACCACGTACTCCACCCTCACGGACGATAATGTTACTTGCATTTCCAAGAACCATCCAAGGAATATTTTCCTGATTGGCAAATTTTACCACACGAGCCATCTCATAGCGATTGCGTGGAAAAACTAAATAATCTGCCTTCCCTCCAACTTTGGTATAGGTATAAGTTTTTAGCGGTTCATCGAATCGAATATCGATTCCTTCTAAGGTTTCTTTTAGTTTATCTAATACGGTCATTTTTCTAATCCTTTTATAAAATTCATTCCATTATACCATTTTTAGCTCTATTTTTCGATGATTTGGTTAGCTTTTTCAAAAGCTCAAACTAAAAAGAGGATGAACCTCTTTATTGTATTATTGCTTTTTATAAAAGATCGTTTTTGTAAAGTAAATAAAAATAATAACTTCCGCTGCTAACAATCCTTCTACGAGAAGTGGATTTGACAACCAACCAACTTGAGATAGGCTCGGAGCCAAATCAAATAGGGCGTGTAAACCATAAGCAGCTACTAGGTAAATCCATTTCTTTTGGCGAACTGCTTGATAAACCCAGAAGGTCAAGCCGACTTGAAGAAGCAAGGCTAGGATTCTCTCTAGTCCCAAAAGGTAAATCTGCCATGCAGCTAGATTGTTAATTGTAGCAAGCGTGCTTTCAGGCAAGAGTTGCATAATGTTTGGATTTTGAGATTCTACTGCTGAAAAGAGGATGAAGAGATTGAGTAAACTTGCAATCCCGATATAGATCAACTCTAAACCACCATGCCCCAATCCATAAGCAAGAGCATCTGAATCTTCCAAAGTTCTTTTCTTCTCCAACCATTTAAAGAAAATAAGTCGAGCTGTTTCTTCAAAGATAGCAGCCATAGAAATGCCATAAATCACATAGAGAAGAGGATTTTCTGACATGAGTGGAACTGTCCCATCCTTTTGTGGATGAAGAATCAAGAGATGAACGATTTTCTCCAAGACTTGAGAAGAGGCAAAAAATGCAACTGCCCCAAGTCCTAAAACTGCAAAATTAATCTTGTATTGCTTTCTTGCATACCAAACTGCTGCAATGAGAAAGGCGAATAAAGCCAGCATCGTTATTATTACATGAATTTTCATATTTGACTCCTATTATTCTGCCTGTTCTATATCTTTTTTCATCTCGTCAACGTTAAACTTAGCAAATAGATATTGACGATCCTGAACAGGAAAACGTTGATCCAACTGGTCAACAGCTCCCACTTCTACAATACCTTCCTTGATGACAAAATCCATAACGTGGCCACCAAAGGTTAGGTCATCTGAGATAAAGTGTAGATGGTAACCAGCAACACTAACTCCATGGAAAATTTCAGGTGTCCAAAAACCAACGATAGTTCCTGAGACATTGTCGCAGCTATATTCAGGCTGATGCGTCGCAACCTCAGCAAACTTCGTTTCGCTTGTTGATTTTGGAATCATACGAACATGCATGTGTTTAAAATCACCATGAATCTTGATGGAACGAAATAGATTTTCTCCATCATAATAGGATTCAATACGTTTTTCAAGTTCCTGATCAGTCATTTCAAAACGCTGACGGAAAATAACTTCTGCCTGGTGGGGTACAACTGCTGCATAGGGAATCAAGGCATCTGGTGAAACTTCCACAATTTCAGGTTTCTCACCTGATCCCTTAGCCTGATAAGCTTTCCCATCTAAGACAATCAATTCTCCATCGATAGAATCCAGGGTTCCTAATCCTAAATCACCATGTTCAAGCAATTCACCAACGGTCATGGTTCCTCCGTAAAGTCCCGCCATCAAGGCTCCCAAAGTATTATATTGGAATAATTTAACTGGTTCTTGCACCTTCATCATCTCACTCTTCTTTGAAAATTTTACTTACTAAGTATATCACATTTCTGATTAGAATTGAATGCTAGACTGCCTTTTAATACTCAATGAAAATCAAAGAGCAAACTAGGAAACTAGCCACAGGTTGCTCAAAACACTGTTTTGAGGTTGTGGATAGAACTGACGAAGTCAGTAACATACCTACGGCACGGCGACGTTGACGCAGTTTGAAGAGATTTTCGAAGAGTATAACATTGCCAAACTTCTAAAAAAAAGGTACAATGTAACAAAATCATGAGAGGTCTGGGATGAAGCAAGAAAGCAAGTATGAACTAGTCATTCACTATCTAAAAAATGAAATAGAAGCAGGTAGATTTCCCACTGGAAGTCGCCTACCATCTATCCGAAAACTCAGTCAAGATTTTCACTGTAGCAAAGACACTATACAGCGCGCACTCTTAGAACTCCGATACGAGAAATATATCTACTCCAAACCTCAAAGTGGTTATTATGTATTGGAGCAACAAACCAGTCATGAAGACTTAATTATCTCAGTCAACGATGAGCATCTAGCTGCCTATGATGATTTTCGTCTTTGTGTCAATGAGAGCTTGATTGGGCGAGAAAATTATCTCTACAACTACTATGAACACCAAGAAGGTTTAGAAGAATTACGTCAGTCTGTTCAGACATTACTCTTTGATCAAGCCATTTATAGTAAAGCAGACCAGTTGGTCATGACGTCTGGAACCCAGCAGGCACTGTTTATTCTTTCTCAGATCGATTTTCCAGGTCAAGCTCAAGAAATACTGGTCGAACAACCGACCTATCATCGAATGAACCAACTGCTGCTAGCCCAAAATCTTCCCTATCAAACCATTGAACGTCGGGTAGATGGCATCGACTTGAAAGAACTTGAGGAGCATTTTAAAAGTGGAAAAATTAAGTTTTTTTATACCATTCCCCGTTTCCACTATCCTCTGGGGCATTCTTATTCTGAAGAGGAAAAACTTGCTATCCTTGACTTAGCTGCAAAATATCAGATTTATATCGTTGAGGATGACTACCTGGGTGACTTGGATCCTAAAATGGGACAAACCTTTCATTATCTGGATCAGCATGATTTGGTCATCTATATCAAGTCCTTTTCTACGAGTCTATTTCCTGCCCTCCGGATTACTGCCCTTCTTCTTCCTAATGCAATCAAGGAAGCTTTTGTGACCTATAAAAACATTCTCGACTACGATAACAACCTTATCATGCAAAAGGCTCTATCACTCTATATTGATAGTCAACTCTTTGAAAAAAACAGACTAGCACGATTGGTACTGCAAGAAAAAAGTCAGGAGCACATCCAACAGCTCTTACAAAGCTATCCTATTTCCCTACCGAGCTATCCACTTCATGATGGGCTTTTGCTTGACCTCAGGAACTATCCTAGCATCGCTAGTCTTAAACACAGTCCTCTAGAACTCGACTTTTTCGAATCATCCTACATAGAGTCTTGTCCCTATCACTTTGCAAAAGTCCCCCTAGAAAATATTGAAGAAACATTAAGCTATTTAAAAACAGAGCTGGACTGAAATCCAACTCTGTTATTTTTTATTGTTCTACTTCTGTTAGCTTAGCAGCTTTTTCAAGATAAGTTTGGTAAGTTCCGTCATCTTTCAGTTTTTGGATGACCTTATCAACTACTTCTTTCAAATCTGAGTTACCTTTTTTGATAGCTACGGCATTTGCTTCGCCTTCTTTCATAGTCAAGCTTACTGTAGCTACAGCCAAATCTGAGTTCTTAGCAGCATAGCTTAGTGCTACTGGCTCATCCATATGAACGGCATCAACCTTACCTGATTGAAGCTCATTGACTGCTTCGCCCATGTTTGTCAAAGAAGTCAACTGTGCCTTTGGAAGTTGCTCTTTAACCATAGATTCAGGAACAGTTCCTTTTTGAGCTGCAATATTAGCACTTGCTAGAGAATCTAAATCCTTGTATTTTTCAAGATCTGACTTTCTGATAAGGAAGCTAATTTTATTTTCATAGTATGGAATTGAGAAATCAAAGACTTCTTGTCTTTCTTCAGTTGCACTGATTCCCGCAATTGCTAGGTCTGCTTTTCCTGTCTGAAGACTAGTCAAGACATTATCAAAACTCATGCTTGAAACTTCCAATTTCACTCCAAGTTCATCTGCGATTGCCTGCGCCATGTCAATATCAGCACCTACGACTTGGTTCTTATCATCTACAAGGGATTGAAACTCAAAGGGAGCATAGTCTGGACTAGTTGCTACCACTAATTTCCCTTTTTGCTTGATGGCCTCCACTGCAGACTGTGAGCTTGAACTAGACGATTGGCAAGCTACTAAAAAGAAGCTTGCAAGAAAACTACATAAGACAAATATCCATTTTTTAAAATTCATAAATAAACAACCTCTCTGTTATTTTTGTATAATTATAACTCTATAAACTTTGTTTGTCAAGCATATTTTAAATTTTTATGAAAAATTTTCAATTATTCTTTCAAAAAAGGAGCTTTTACTTACTAACAAGCTCTTTTTTTTGCATAATTAATCAATCTTACAATTCAACAATCTTACCTGTTTCAAAGTATACAACCCATTCACAGATATTTTTTGCATAGTCACCAATGCGCTCCAAGTAAGAGATAACTTGGAAATAATCACGACCTGTGACGATGGCTTCAGGATGTTTCTTGATTTCTTCTGTAGCTAGGTCTCGAATGTTATCAAAGTAATGGTTGATATTTTCATCCATAGTTGCAACTTCATAGGCTTGATCCACAGAACCATTCAAATAAAGTTCTAAAGCGGCTTCAACAAAGTTTTTTACTTCACGACCCATTTTTTTAATTTCTTCTTCAACTGCAGGGATACGTTGCTCACCCTTCATTCGAATCGTTGCTTTTGCGATAGATACTGCATGGTCTCCCATACGTTCTAGGTCTGAGACAGCTTTTAAAACTGTCAAAACTGTACGTAAGTCTTGTGAAACTGGCTGTTGTAGGGCAATCATTTCAAATGATTTCTTTTCAAGTTTCACTTCGTATTCGTTTACTTCTGCATCTTCCTCAATGACTTCTTTAGCCATGTCACGGTCATGCGTTACAAAAGCACGTACGGTACGATTGATTTGGGAAAGAACTTCTTGTCCCATGGCATAAAACTGATTATGCAATTTCTCTAAATCTTCTTCAAATTGAGATCGTAACATCTTCTCACTCCTTATCCAAATTTACCTGAAATGTAGTCCTCTGTCTCCTTATGTTGAGGATAGAGGAACATATCCTTGGTATCGTTAAATTCAATCAAATCTCCATTGAGGAAAAATCCTGTCTTATCAGAGATTCGAGACGCTTGCTGCATAGAACGAGTGACCAAGAGCATGGTGTACTTGTCTTTTAGTCCATACAAGGTTTCCTCAATCTTACCAGCAGAAATAGGGTCCAAGGCTGAAGTTGGTTCATCCAAAAGGATGATTTTAGGACTAGTCGCCAATACACGTGCTACACAAACACGTTGCTGTTGACCACCTGAAAGACCAATGGCAGAGTCATGCAAACGGTCCTTGACCTCATCCCAGATTGAAGCACGCTGTAAAGCTTTCTCCACAGCTTCATCCAAGACCTGCTTGTCTTTTTCTCCATTAATACGGAGACCGTAGACCACATTTTCATAGATAGACATAGGAAAAGGATTGGGTTGTTGGAATACCATTCCAATTTCCTTACGCAATTCAACTGTATCGGTACGAGGGCTATAGATGTTGTGACCGTTATAAACCACTGATCCAGTTGTCGTCACTTCAGGATTGAGATCCCCCATTCGGTTAATAGCCTTTAGAAGTGTTGACTTCCCAGATCCAGACGGACCGATAAGGGCCGTAATTTCCTTGGGTTGGAATGATAAGGAAACACTATTCAAGGCCTTCTTTTTATTGTAATAGACTGACAGGTCTGAAACCTGCAAAATCGGTTCTGTCATACTGTTCCCTTTCTAACCAAAGTGTCCAGTTACATAGTCATTAGTAGACTGTAGCTTAGCATTTTGGAAAATATTAGCAGTCTTATCATACTCAATCAAGTCACCCAAGTAGAAAAATCCTGTATAGTCACTAGCACGAGCAGCCTGTTGCATACTGTGGGTTACGATGATAATGGTAAAGTCCTTCTTCAACTCAAGCATGGTTTCTTCAAGTTGAGCTGTCGCAATCGGATCTAAAGCTGATGCCGGCTCATCCATCAAGAGAATATCCGGTTTAACAGAGATAGCACGAGCGATACACAGACGTTGCTGCTGACCACCTGAAAGCATCAAGGCTGACTTGTGGAGGTCATCTTTTACCTGATCCCAGAGGGCAGCCTGGCGAAGAGAGGTTTCTACAATTTCATCAAGGACTTTCTTGTCCTTAACGCCTGCACGTTCATGTGCAAAGGTGATGTTGCGGTAAATTGATTTAGCAAATGGATTTGGACGTTGAAATACCATTCCGATATGTTTACGCATTTCATAAACATTAATTTCTGGACGGTTAACGTCAATACCTCGATAGAGAATCTGTCCTGTAACCTTTGCAATATCAATGGTATCATTCATACGGTTGAGACTGCGTAGGTAGGTTGATTTTCCTGATCCAGACGGACCAATCAAGGCCGTGATTTTATTTTTTTCGAATTGCATATCGACGCCCTTAATGGATTCGTTTTTACCGTAGTAAACATGTAAATCCTTAGTAGAGAGGGCCACTTTTTCTTCTGGAAAGGTAATGATATGCTTTTCATCCCAATTATATTTTGACATGGCTTCTCCTTTAGGCAGCGGTTAATTTCTTGTGTAGGTAGCTTCCGAGTTTGCGAGCTCCAAAGTTAAAGATCAAGATAAAGATGAGGAGCACCGCAGCAGAACCTGCTGAAACAAGGGTTCCATCAGGAATAGTTCCTTCACTGTTGACTTTCCAGATATGAACAGCCAAGGTTTCTGCTTGACGGAAGATTGAGATTGGACTGGTTACGCTGAGGACATTCCAGTTTGACCAGTCAAGAGCTGGAGCTGATTGTCCTGCCGTATAGATAAGAGCCGCAGCTTCACCAAAGATACGACCTGATGCAAGGACAACACCCGTAACGATACCAGGTAGGGCTTCGGGGATAACGACATGAAGAACTGTTTCCCAACGTGAAAGTCCAAGTGCTAAACCAGCTTCACGTTGCGTATGGTGAACGTGCTTCAAACTGTCTTCAACATTACGCGTCATCTGTGGAAGGTTAAAGACAGTCAAAGCCAAGGCACCAGAAATAATGGAAAATCCATATTCAAACTGAACTACAAAGATGAGGTAACCAAAGAGACCGACTACGACTGATGGCAGTGAAGACAAAATTTCAATACAGGTACGAACGAAGTTGGTAACACGACCTTTTTTAGCATATTCAGCCAAGTAAATTCCAGCTCCCATTGATAGAGGTACAGAGATGAATAAGGTAATGACCAAAAGGAAGAAGGAATTATAAAGCTGGATTCCAATACCACCACCTGCTTGGTAAGAAGATGATTTTCCAGTCAAGAAGGACCAAGAAACATGAGGTAAGCCTCGAACCAAGATATAGAGAATCAAGGAAGCAAGGATGGTCACAATGATTCCTGCGATGGTATAGAGGACAGCTGTAGCAAGTTTATCTAATTTCTTAGCGTGCATAGTTTTTCTTTCCTCTTTCTTTCGTAATCAATTTAATCACACTGTTAAAGGCCAAGCTCATCAAAAGCAATACTAAGGCTAGTGACCAAAGAACATTATTATCAACAGTTCCCATAACAGTATTTCCGATACCCATGGTCAAAACAGAGGTCAAAGTCGCAGCAGGTGTTGTCAATGAAGTTGGGACAACGGCTGAGTTTCCGACCACCATCTGAATAGCTAGTGCTTCACCGAAAGCACGCGCCATACCAAAGACTACTGCCGTAAAAATACCTGAACGTGCCGCCTTCAAGGTTACACGCCAGATAGTCTGCCAACGAGTAGCTCCCATAGCAAAACTAGCTTCACGGTAGTGACGAGGAACTGCACGTAAGCTATCAGTTGTCATAAAGGTTACAGTCGGCAAGATCATAACAAAGAGAACGAAAATCCCTGATAAAATACCAAAACCTGTTCCACCAAAGACACTACGTACAAATGGTACGACGACCTGTAATCCGATAAATCCATAAACTACTGAAGGAATCCCAACTAGGAGTTCAATAGCAGGTTGCAAAATCTTTGCCCCTTTTGGTGATACTTCTGTCATAAAGACTGCAGCACCAATGGCAAATGGTGTTGCAATAAGAGCTGATAGGATGGTAACAATAAAGGAACCTAAAATCATCGGAAGAGCACCAAATTGTTTCCCTGAAGGGTTCCAAGTCTGTCCAAATAAAAATTCAAAAATGTTAACACCATTGACGAAGAAGGTAGATAACCCTTTCTGAGCCACGAAAATCAAAATCATAGCAACGATGATGACAATCAAAGAAAGGCAGGAAAAGGTTAGCCCTTTCCCTAATTTCTCAAGACGAGAATTTTTTGAAGGAGAGAGCAATTTTTTAGATAATTCTTCCTGATTCATTATTGACTCCCTTCTAGCGCTGTTACAGTCCCTGCAGCATCTTTTTCAACCTTCATTTCCTTAACAGAAATATAGCCCATTCCTTTAACGATTCCGTTCTGAGCTTCGTCTGAAAGAACAAAGTTTAAGAATTCAGCAACCAATTCATTTGGCTCACCAAGTGTATACATATGTTCATAAGACCACAAAGGCCAATTATTCGTGGTTACATTCTCTGAAATTGGTTCATAACCATTGAGTTTGATTGTCCCAACAGAATCATCAACATAAGCAAATGCTAGGTAGGAAATAGCTCCAGGGGTTTGAGAAACGATTGATTTGACCATCCCGTTTGAATCTTGTTCCTGACTTTGCATTGCTGATTGACCATTCATGATCACACTATCAAAGGTTGCACGAGAACCTGAACTAGCCGCACGGTTGATTATAGAGATGGCTAAATCTTTCCCACCGACTTCTTTCCAGTTGGTAATTTCTCCTGTGAAGATTTGTCGGAGTTGATCTGTCGTTAGATTATCAACATCTACTTCTTTATTGATAATAACAGCCAAACCTGCAACAGCTACCTTATGATCGACCAATGCTGAAGCATCAATACCGTCTTTTTCTTCAGCAAATACATCCGAGTTTCCGACATCTACTGCTCCTGATTGAACCTGCGATAGTCCTGTACCAGAACCTCCACCTTGAACATTGACCGTTTTACCGATATGAGCTGATGCGAATTCATCTGCCGCCGCCTCGACTAAAGGTTGGAGGGCAGTTGAGCCAACAGCCGTCATTGACTCCCCACGATCAATCCAACTTGCACATCCTGCTAGTGAACCAGCAAGTAAAAAGGTTGCAAGAAAGAGGGTGAGTTTTTTAATTTTTTTCACTATTTGTCTCCTTGAAAATAATGATGAATAACTTGGAATTTCGCCCTATTTTTCTAATGTTTTATGCAAAAAATCCATACTTCCACTATAACATAGAATACTGATTTTGACTAGTTTTTTACCTTAAACCTCAAGCCCTTAGGGAAATAATTCTTCAAGGTATTTCCGGTCACTTTTGCAAAACCTAGACCATTCCCACCAACTAAAACTTGATACCAGCCATTTGACAAAGTTTCAGACAGCTGAACTGTTTCACCGGCCACGTATTTAACGAAGTCTTCTTGATGAATTTCAATTGATTGCTTGACTTGACTTGGTTTTAAGGCTAGGCCAAGAGCAAAACTTGGTTCAAAACGTTTCTTCTTAAAGGTTCCAAGATGAAGTCCGTTTCGTGCAATTCTTAGTTTTCCTAAATCTGGTAGACCTTCTGGCAATAAATACAGTTGGTCTCCAAAAACCTGTAGGACTCCAGCCAGTTTCTCTTTTAAATGTTTCTTCTCAAAATCCTGCCATAAGGAAATCTGTTCTCGAGAGAGGTTGGATTTAGAAGGCTTGAACTTAGAGACTTTATTTTCCCCTCGAAATTGTAAATGGGCAACAAACTGTCCTTCTCCCTTAAAGTGATGTGGATACATTCTAGCGGCTTCAGGTAAGTCAATCCCAGGAACCATTCCATTGATATGTTGAACTGGGATCAATTCAAAATCATAGCTATCCAGTAACCATTGGACAATTTCTTCATTTTCTTCTGGAGCCCAGGTACAGGTAGAATAGACCAAACGACCACCATCAGCCAACATGGTGACTGCATCCACTAGAATTTCACGCTGCAAGTCAGCACATTGGCTTGGATATTCTACACTCCAATAATCCATAGCATCTGGCTGTTTTCGGAACATTCCTTCTCCAGAACATGGAGCATCTAGAACAATTATGTCAAAATATCCCTTAAACACTTTAGCCAAACGATCTGCAGATTCATTGGTTACAACAACATTTGTTGCACCAAAACGCTCCATATTTTCAACCAAAATCTTTGCTCGCTTGCTAGAAATTTCATTGGAAACAAGAAGACCTTCGCCTGCAAGATAGGCTGCCAGTTGAGTGGATTTACCACCGGGAGCCGCTGCCAAGTCCAAGACCTTCATACCAGCCTTTGGTTGAGCTACTTGTGCAACCATTTGTGCAGCAGGTTCTTGGGAATAGACCAAGCCTGTTACATGCTCAGGTGATTTCCCTGAAACCTTGCCATAATAGCCCCAGGGTGTATTTGGAATAGCATCTGAAAAAGAAACTTGGCTTTCTTTTAAGGGATTGATGCGAAAGGCGGAAACTGCCTCATCATCAAAAGAGGCAAGAAAAGCTCTTGCCTCATCTCCCAATATTACTTCATATTTTTTTACAAATCCTTCTGGAAATTGCATGTAAGTTTATTTCCTTTCATAGATATAGGATTGGATTTCTGCCAACTTGTCAGTTGGAACCATCATAATTGGTTGTCGTGTCTGAAAATCCACCGGTTCTCCAGTTAAGGTTACAATCTGATACCCTAAACTTTCTCCTATAATACTAGCTGCAGCATAATCCCAAGGTTGGAGATAGGTGATATAGGTCAATAGCTGACCTGAGAGGATTTTTGAAAAGCTGATAGCTGCACTTCCATATATTCGCACACCAAGTGAAGCATTAGCCAATTCTGCTACACCCCAAGCGTTTGTTTCCAACATACCAGCATTACTCGCAATTAGAAAATCACGCAAGGGCTTATCCTTAAAGTTCGGCAAGGGTTCTTCATTGAGACAGGCCTGAAAAGCACCTCCTCCATGATAACAATGACCTTTCATGACATCATAAATGATCCCAAACTGACCCACACCGTTTTCAAAATACGCTACCATAATGGCGAAATCTTCACCTTGGGCGACAAAGTTGTTAGTACCATCAATGGGATCAATGACCCAAACAGATCCATATCCAACTGAAGCACGCAGACAGCCTTCTTCTGCACAAAATTGGTCATCAGGATAATGCGAACGAATCCTATCAACCAAAAAATTCTGAACTTCCTTGTCCAAACGAGTCACCAAGTCTGTAGGAGATGATTTTCTCTCAATATGCAATTCTTCCTGCATGTGAGCTAGAATATAGTCTCCTGCTTCCTTGACAATCTCTTTGGCAAACACAAATTTATTTTCCAAGCGAAATCTTCCCTTCCCCTTGTTCTTTAGCTAATTGGATAACTCGATAGAAGGAATAGCCACTCGCAGATTCAAATTCACGACCCAAGCGTTTCTCTTCACTCTTGCTTGGAACAACCGCTTTGAATCCCTTGTAGGAATCTAGTAGTTTCTTTGCTTCTACCTTAGTCTCATAGGCTGCTTCAACATTATTAAAAAAAGAAAGCACTGAAGCAAGTTCTTCAGTGCTCCACGACAAATCTAGTGGGTAACTATACTGTTTATTCATCTAATTAATACCAGCTCTCAATGTAGCTTCTTTCAGTTCTTGTTTACGGTAACTACGAGGGAGAAAAGCACGAATCTCATCTTCATTAAAACCGATTTGCATCCGTTTTGCGTCAATAATAATCGGACGACGCAAAAGACTTGGATACTGCTCAATTAAATGAAGCAACTCCGATACTGAGATACTCTCTACATCAATATTCAATTTTTGAAAAATCTTTGAACGAGTCGAGATGATGTCATCAGTACCATTTTCGGTCAAGGAAAGAATGTGTTGCAGTTCTTTTCTCGTTAAAGGGCTGGTCATAATATTATGCTCTTGGAAGGGCACTTTATGCTTCTCAAGCCAGGCCTTTGCTTTACGACATGATGTACAACTCGGTGATAAAAATAGTGTAATCATGCTTTCCTCTTCTTTACATACTTTTCTATTTCTATTATACAAAAAAATAAAGCGCTTGACTAGTTATTTCCGTAAAAAAACCTACTTTTTCAAGAAAAATAGGTTTTTTAGAATCACATATGAATGTTTTGCTTAAATATAGAAATATTCATGTTACAAACGATAGTTTCTTCCTACATTTTATTTTGAATCAGTAATACTTTTCTTCACTTATCTATTTGTTTTTCGACTCTGTAGGTACATAAATCCAAAAATCAATTCATACAAGCAGAAAAATAGGAGAAAGGCATGGAGGAAAAAGTTCTCTGGTAGGATGAGAATGATAGGATCTTTTGCTGGATCAAACAACCAGGTATCATCACCTACAAATAGAATCTGATGAAACAAGGTAAAGAATTGTTCAAAACCAATGAAGACACCAACTAAACCAAGAACCAAAGGTAGAGAAAGTATGATTAAGAGTGCTCTACGATAAAGTGGCAGAAAACCTTTCTGAATAACTTGCTTCCAAAAAAGATAGAAAATCGGTAGAGTAACTACTGCTACTCCTTGAGCAAGATGGAAAAGTCCCTTTACAACCACAAAGTGGTGAATACCAGAGGCAGACGAAGGAAAATCCGGCATTTCCAATACTTGAGTCAATGGATTGGTCAAATAATCCATCAAAACATTAAAATTATGCTGGATGGTCTGAGGTTGCAGATGAACACGATTTGTCAAGTTTAACCAAGAAATCTCCAGAGGGTAAATCAACCAAGCCAGGTAAATAGTCAATAAAATCGCAAGCGAGAGGAGAAAGAGAATACTTCCTACAAAAGTAAACTTAGTTTTCATCGAAATTCCACTCCGCTAGACTTGAGAGGACATGAGTTGGTGCAATTGGCAAATCCTCTACTTCTTCAGGTTTTGTAAATCCTGTCGTCACCAAAAGGCTAGGAATGCCATTGTCAATACCAGCTCGAATATCAGTCAGGTAATTATCGCCCACCATGACAATTTCTTCTCGCTCAAGTCCTAGGTGTTCAACAGCCTTGTCCATAATAATCGCATTAGGTTTTCCAATATAAACTGGTTTTACACGAGTTGCTGCTTCGAGAAGAGTAATCAGTGAGCCAGCACCAGGCAAAAGGCCACGTTCCGTCGGGATGTTCAAATCAGGGTTGGTGCCTATAAAATGAGCACCTTTATGGATAGCTAGGGTCGCTGTAGCAAATTTTTCATAGTCGACCTGCCAGTCCAAACCAACAACAACATAGGCTGGATTTTCTTTATCTTCAACGTAGCCTGCTGCTTGAATGGCTTCCTTGAGCCCTGCTTCTCCAATCACATAGACTGTCTTTTCAAGCCCCAAATCATTCATGTAATCAATAGTCGCTAAGGTTGCAGTATAAATTGTCGATACAGGCGTTTCGATGTTAAAGTGATTGGCTAGCATCTCTTGAACACTTTCAGGCGTACGAGTGGTGTTGTTTGTCACAAAAAGATAAGGAATCTCTCTTTTTTGTAACTCATGGACAAAAGCTTCTCCTGCTGGGATTCTATCTTTCCCCTTATAGATTGTTCCGTCTAAATCAATTAAATATCCTTTATAAGTCATATCTTTCTTTCTAATCTTTATTAATTTCTTGCCAAGTTATCTTTGCTTGAGCATTGATATCGCCATCACTTGAGACTTGGTGATTACTTTCTAGTTCATTCAATTCATAACTAGAAGTGATCATGCCTCCTGGTCGAACTTCCTTGACATATTTGAGGTTGATTTTTTTGGGAATATGGTTGGTAAGAAAATCGGCTCCCATGACCTCAAAAATCCAGTCTAGGTATTTGCTGTTATTGACGTGACCATTCATATCTAAGTCATAGAAACGAACATGGTAGTCCTTGCTTATCGCTTCTTCCAGCTCTGTATATTTTGGCCCACGGACCAGTTTCTTAGAAAAATCAGATTGATAAGGAGCGACAATTTCTGGTACTACAGGATGAACCTTTCGACTCTCACGATCCATAAGGACAAAGGTAGCTACCATATGAATGATTTCTTGACCATCTTCATCATAAATAGTAAATCGGCGGTAGCAAAAAAGACGATTATAGGTCAAAGCTTCTGTTTCAATGGTGATTTCCTCAGCAAATTGAGGTAAACGTACCACATCGATATCATAATCCGTGATAATCCAGACCAGATTATACTGTTCTAAAACATCCTTGTCACTCACTCCCAGATCAATTGACTGCATCCCTGATACCTGGAGGGACAACAAGATCACATCTGGTAGCTTGATATGGCCATTCATGTCAGCCATATCAAAAGGAATTTTCATCTTCATTTGATAAGTTAAGCCCATACTTTTACTCCAATATAAATCGTTCTGCTACTGTATCTCCTAAAAAGAGACCTCTCTTGGTCATACGAACACGATCCCCCTCAACCTGCATAAGACCTTGTTGAATCAAGTCTTTGACAATATCCCCATAAAGTTCCTGGAAAGACCGTTCGAATTTTTCTTCAAAGCGTGCCATGGAAACTCCTGACTTCTTGCGAAGGCCAAGAAACATCTCTTCTTCCATTTGCTCCCTTTGACTCAAGTGTTCTTCATTGATACGAGCACTTCCCTCTTCTACCGCCTTTAAATAATGGCGAATCGGCCCATGGTTTTTATAGCGAACACCGTCTATATAGCCAGACGCACCAGCACCGATTCCATAATACTCGGCATTGTCCCAGTACATAAGATTATGGCGACTCTCAAATCCTGGTTTTGAAAAATTAGAAATCTCATAATGCTCGAAGCCAGCTTTTTCTAGCTCTGCAATGATATACTCAAACATCTCTGCTTCTAATTCTTCCTTTGGAAGTGGTAATTTCCCTCGTCTCATACGATTCATAAAGACCGTATGATTTTCTAAAATTAAGCTATAGAGACTCATATGAGGAATATCAAGGGCAATTGCCTTGGCAACATTGTCCTTGACCTGGTCCATGGTCTGACCAGGAAGTGCGTAAATTAAGTCAATGGAAATATTGTCAAAACCAGCAAGTTTGAGGCGATCGATATTTTCATAAATATCCTTTTCAGTATGACTACGCCCAATCTTTTTCAGCATTTTATCATCAAAGGTCTGAACACCTAGTGATACACGATTAACTGCAGAATTTTGCAAAACAGCAATCTTATCAGCATCCAGGTCACCAGGATTGGCCTCAATAGTCAATTCTTCTAAGACTGACAAATCCAAGTTTTTAGTCAATCCATCTAACAAAACTTCCAATTGAGAAGCAGACAAGGCTGTCGGTGTCCCACCACCAATATAGAGTGTACGCAATTTTTGAATATCATAAGAATGAAATTCTTGCAGTAGATGCTCTAGATAGTTGTCTACTGGCTGATTTTTGATAAAGACCTTGGAAAAGTCACAATAATAACAAATCTGTGTGCAAAATGGTATGTGCACGTAGGCTGATGTCGGTTTCTTCTGCATAGTATTTATTATACCACAAAGAGTTCTCTCAAGAAAAAAATCACCATTCTTGATTTTCTAGAAAACAAAGAATGGTGACTCTATTTTAATTTTCTTGAAGCTCAATGACAATTTCTTGACCATTTCCATTTTCTTCCACAACTACTTTTTCTTCTAGTTGTGATTTGAAATGATTCAAGGTTTCTTTTGAAGCCTCAGTCGCTTGTTGAGCATGATATTTTGCTTTATCTAGGACAGTGTCAAGAGTAATTTCCCCAGATTCAATCTGCTCTTTTGTTTTAAGAACGAATTCTTTGGTTTGTTCTTTGACATCCGTTAATTTTTCACAAACCTGCTCCTTAGCATACTCAGGATCTTCTTTTAGATCTTCTAAAAATTCTTGTGCTTGGCTTCTAACTTGTTTTCCTTTGTCACTAGTTAAAAACAAGGCAGCTGCAACACCTGAAACAGTTCCTAAAAGGATAGATGATAGTTTTCCCATTAGTCAACTCCTTTTTTATTTTTTAAAAAATTTACTTGCAACACGAATGGCAGATAAACCTGCACCAGTTTTTATAGTTTTTGATCCAGCAGATGATGCTTTTTTACTCAAAACACGTGCTTGCTCATTTAGGTCAGAAACAGAAACAGAAAGGTCTGCAACTGCTGTAAAGAGGGGATCAATTGTAGCAACTTTGACATTGATATCATCAACAAGAACGTTGACTTTTGTAAGCAATTCATTTGTTTGATGAAGAGTTACATCTACATCTGATGTTAAAGTTTTAACAGTTTTTTCAGTTTCATCAATTACACGACCAACTTTTTGAAGGGTAATAATCAGATAAACTAAAAATACAACCAAGGCAATTGCCACAATAATATAAGCCACTTCTAACATTTTAATTCTCCTTTTTTACATTATAAAATGGTGCTTTTTTCCGATTTTGATAAAAGATGATATAAATACCAAGGCCGATCAATAGTGCAGACAACCACTGGGATACTCGGAGTCCAAAGAACATGAGACTATCCGTACGCATACCCTCGATAATCATACGTCCAAATCCGTACCAAATTAGATAAAAGGCAGTGATATGACCACGACGGACACTCTTTAATCGACGTCTAAAAACGACAATCAAGGCAAAACCGATCAGATTCCAGATAGATTCGTATAGGAAGGTTGGTTGACGATAGGAACCATCAATATACATCTGATTCTTAATAAAACCAGGTAAGTAATCAAGATTTTCAACGGCTGCTCCGTAGGCTTCTTGGTTAAAAAAGTTTCCCCAACGACCTAGACTCTGAGCAATCATAACGCTAGGAGCTGCAATATCTAAGAAATCCCAAGTATTGATTAATTTGCGGTCAGCAAAAATATAGAGTACAATCGCGCCAGTAATTAAACCACCGTATATGGCAAGACCACCATTCCAAATAGCAAAAATCTCTCCCAGATGTTGGCTATAGTAATCAAATCTAAAAATAACATAGTAGAGTCTAGCACCAATGATGGATAAAGGAAAGGCAATTAAGATGAAGTCCAAAATATCATCAGATAAAATCTTCTTTTTAGGCGCTTCTTTACTGGCAAGATATACCGCTAAAATAAGACCTGAAACAATGCAGAGTGCATACCATCTAACAGCCAAAGGACCAATTTGAAAAGCGATTGGATCAATCATTTTTCACCTCGTTCTTTGCAATCAGATTTGTCAATCTTTCTTCAAATAGTCGAGTAGCATCAAAGCCCATTTCCTTAGCACGATAATTCATCGCTGCTGCTTCGATAACGACAGAAATATTACGTCCTGTTTTTACAGGAATGCGGATACGTGGAATGGCTACTCCAGAAATCTCCAATTCCTCAGCATTATTGCCTAGGCGATCAAAAGTCTTTTGCGTGTCATAATTTTCTAGATAGACAGCCAACTGAACTTGTGAAGAATCCTTCACTGCACTGGCACCATAAAGACTCATCACATCTATAATACCAACACCACGAATCTCAAGTAAATGCTTCAAGATTTCAGCTGGTTCACCCCAGAGAGTCATTTCATCCTTAGCAAAGATATCTACACGGTCATCAGCCACCAAACGGTGTCCTCGTTTCACGAGTTCTAGACCTGTCTCACTCTTACCAATACCACTGTCGCCCTGGATTAACACACCCATACCATAGATATCCATCAAGACACCATGTACACTTTCACGCTCAGCCAAACGAGAATCTAGGTAACTTGACAATTCCCCAGACAGACGACTTGTTGCTGTACGACTCGTTAAAATAGCGATTTTACATTCTCTAGCAGCCTTTAGCATTTCCTCTGGAACTACTAAACCACGCGCAACAATAACTGCAGGTGTTTCTGGTTGAAACATCTTTTTCAAAACCTGGTAGCGGTTATGAGAAGACATACTAATCAGATAAGACCACTCTTTCATTCCCAAAAGTTGAATCCGCTCTGGGGTATAGTAGTCAAAATACCCCGTCATTTCAAGCCCTGGTCGCGTAATATCCGCAGTATTGATTTTCTTTTCAAGTAATTCAGGCTCACCATAGACAATGTCTAGTCTGAGCTTATCAATCACTTCTTTGACTAAAACCGACATAATTTTCTCCTTCAATCGAGTTCTCCCTACTATTATATCAAATTGTAGTAGGAAGTTTATGTTTTTAACAGTATTTGAGGTATTTATTTAAGAAAGTAACCTTTATAATTTTAACAATCAAAAGGGATTAAACAGACTCTTAGAAGCTAACAAAAAAAGACTAGACAAGTCTAGCCTTTCTTATTAATTAGAATTTTTTACGTTTACGAGCTGCTTCTGATTTACGTTTACGTTTTACAGAAGGTTTTTCATAGAATTCACGTTTGCGTGTTTCTTGAAGAGT
>NZ_JAWERU010000006.1:0-48786 GCF_032481935.1 Streptococcus sp. | reverse complement strand
TCGCTTTTCATTATAGATCTTATGGGACTTTTTTTCTACACAAAAATAGGCTCCATAATATCCATAGGGGATTTACCCACTACAAATATTATAGAGCCTCAAATAGAAGAGCTGGTTCGCCTATAGACCAGCTTTTTCTATTGTTTTTGTAGTATTGTTCGGAAATTAATTCTTAAATAGGTCAAATAAATGCACTTGTACAATAAAATCAAGCACTTTTTTTGAAAAAGTAGTAGAATAAAGTAATATATATTCAAAATTTTCAGAAAAGGAATGAAATTTGAAGAATAATAAAGAGAAAATAGAATTGTTGAAATGGCTGATAAAGCGTCTATTACTGCTGATTCCAGTGGTCTGTGTTCTCTTATGGGTTTTCGGCCGTTGTCAAACAAGTGGCACCAAGGATCAGACTAAAATTGGTGTCACCTATATGACCATGAACAATGGGTTCTATAAAAGTATTCATTCGGAAATTAGTCGAATTGCCGATGAAAGAGGAGCTCTTGTTTACGTCCGAGATCCAGAATTGGACGAAGAAAGACAGAGCCAACAGATTGATGATTTTTGTGCTCAAAAAGTTGATATGATAGTGATCAATCCGGTCAAGGGGGATAGCCAGTCAATTTTAACTGCTCTTGAAAAAGCTAGAAAACAAGGAATTAAAATCATTGCGGTCGATACCCAACTGAAGAATTTTAAGCCAGATGCAAGTATTGTTTCCGATAACTACCAAGCGGGAGTATTGATTGCTAAAGAGTTGATGAAACGTTCTTCTAGTGCTCGGGTCCTCCTTTTGGAACATAAGGGGACTGTTTCAGCAGATACGCGGATTCAGGGCTTTAAAGACACTATAGAGGAGCACAGTTCTTATCAGATTGTATCGGAACTAGAAACCAAGGGGCAAACGGAAATCGCCATGCCGGCTGTCCAGAATTTTTTACAATCAGGGGTTGAAATTGATACCTTGGTTGCCTTAAATGACCGCTCAGCTATAGGAGCTCTGGCTGCAATTAAGGAGCAAGGAATAACTTACCCTATTGCAATTTATGGAATCGATGGTTCACCAGATATGAAATCTTTGTTGCACTCGACGGATGATGTTGTGGGAACCGTTGCTCAGTCTCCTTTGAAGATGGGAGATCGCGTGATGGAGGTCATTCAAGATATTGCTGAAGGGAAGAGCTATACCAAAGAGGTGAGCATTCCAGTTGAAATAATGACAAAGGAAAACATTGATCAGTTTGATGTGAATGGGTGGCAGTAATGAGAAAGTTTAGAGGTGTTCGATACAGTTTGGCCATTCTTATGGTCGTCAATTTTATCGCTGTTATGCTAAACAGTATCATCTATCTTCAAGCAACCAACTATATCATAGCTCAACGCCAAGCTTCTCTATTATTAGAGCGCCTAGAGCGTATTCCCTTTTCTCCATCTACGACTTTTTGGTTGTCTGCAGTTTTGTTTGCTGGGATTGCTTTGATATCGATGAGTCGATATCGGCCTCAAACGAGTCGATGGTCTATTTTTGATAAGAGGAATATTCTGGAGATTCTCCTGATGCTGCTTCTGATGTGGGTTCAAAATGTAGCTTATAACGGGCTCATTCTCTTGGTTTTTGCGGATATCTTCTATGGTTCCAAAGAGTTGAATACTAAGAGAGATCGGAAGTATTGGTTTGCTTTTATCCTAGTGAGCTTCTTGATGCTTCTTGTGACAAATTCAGATGTCTTTTCGCTTTTCTTCCCGATTCCGTCCTTAGATGTCTATATTCATTTTTATCCTGAATCTATCCGCATTCTGGCCTTTTTCTTAAAGAATTCCCTATATGCCTCGAATATGGTACTCTTCATTATTTCACTTTTGTTTTATATTATGAACGTTCTTGCGGAGAACCACGAAGTAGAGGAAGAATTGGCCATGGTGTCCAAGGTTAATACGGAGTTGAACAATTATATGGCCCTGTCTGAGAAGATTGCAGAGGATCGGGAGCGTAAGCGGATTGCTCGTGAGATTCACGATACTTTGGGGCACGCACTAACAGGAATCTCAGCAGGTTTAGATGCTGTTGGGGTCTTGATTGATATCGACCCAAATCGGGCAAAAGAACAGGTAAAAAATGTGTCAGAAGTTGTCCGCGAAGGGATCCAAGATGTGAGAGGTTCTCTTAATCGTCTTCGTCCGGGAGCCCTTGAGGGACGAACTCTCAAAGACGCTTTAGAAAAGACCATCCGCGAGTATCAAATTCTTTCCAACTTACAAGTTGATCTAAACTATGAATGGATAGATGTCGATATGGATGTCATGATTGAAGATACAATCTTTCGTGTGATTCAAGAGTCTATGACCAATGCGGTTCGCCACGGTCATGCCAGCCAACTAAAACTCCATTTTTTTGAGGATAAAGAGAATTATTTGATCGCTTTGCAAGATAATGGAGTTGGGTTTGAAACCTTAACTTATGGTTATGGACTCAAACAGATGATGGAGCGTATTTCAATTCTAGGAGGCCAGCTTCAATTTGAAAGTCGCGATGGATTTTTCACACGTGTCAGTTTACCAAAATACAAAGAAGGGAGATAAGATATGGTGATAAAAGTAATGGTGGCAGATGACCAAGCCTTGATTCGAGAATCTTTGAAAATTATTTTGTCGGCTCACTCCGACATCGAAGTGGTAGCTACAGTGGAAGATGGGAATCATGTCTTGTCCAGCATTCCACAGACGCATCCGGATCTGATCCTGATGGATATTCGGATGCCAGGCATGGATGGGGTTTTGGCTACAAAAGAAGTAAAAGAACACTATCCGGATATCAAAATTATTATTTTAACAACCTTTGACGATGATGAATTTATCTATAGTGCACTCAAGTATGGTGCTTCAGGATATCTTTTAAAGGGAGCCTCGACAGAAGAACTCTATGAGGCTATTAAGGTGGTGCATCAGGGTGGAGCTATGATCAACCCCAATATCGCAAGCAAGGTCTTTCAGATCTTCTCTCAAATGGCCAAATCGAATTTCTCTATTGCTGTGGATGAGGACAACGTCAAGGATTTGAGCACGACAGAATGGCGAATTATTCAAGAAGTCGGCTATGGCGAGTCAAACAAAGAAATTGCTGCAAAACTCTTCTTATCAGAAGGAACTGTGCGCAATTACTTATCAACGATTTTGGCGAAATTAAACCTAAGAGATCGAACGCAATTAGCAATTTGGTCAGTTCAAACAGGAGTGACTAGACGCGATTTTTCAAAAGGAAATACGGAATGAAATTAAACCGAAAGCATCTTTGTTGGGGAATCGTTCTCCTTTTTGTGCTCTCTTTGAGTACTGGTTTTTATTGGTGGAAACAACAACCAATCGTTCTCCATATAGGCGTTTATGCAGGATCTAGTTGGGATGTACCGACCAGTCAACTCTCCCATGCTTTGGATCTTGCGATTCAAAAATTTGAAAAGTCCCATCCTAATGTCCGTGTGGAATATGAAAATGGGATTCCACAGTCGGATTATTCAGACTGGCTCTCAGAAAAGATTGTTTCAGGAAAGACGCCGGATGTGTTTATGGTTTCTGAGCAAGATCTGTCCTTATTGGCGGCACGTGGCGTTCTAGAAAAGTTAAATGGCTATATGAATCAAGAAGACCAAGCTGCATTTTATCCTGTTGCATTTGAATCAGGTGTCTATCAGGGGCAATCCTATGCCTTACCTTATGAAAGTAATCCTATTTTGATGTGTGTCAATAAAGATTTGCTGGACAAAGAAGGCATTGAGGTTCCCAAGGAAGGTTGGAGCTTGGAAGAGTTCTATACAATTTGTAAAAAACTAACCAAAGATACCAATGGAGATGGTCAATTGGATCAGTTTGGGAGTACAGAATATACATGGAAAGAAGCTTTGGCAGCAAATGGGGGTAGTCTCTTTCAAGGTGGGATGCTTAAACTTACGGCTCCAGAAGTCAAAGAATCATTGACTTTTTTACAAAAATTGGAAGAGCTGAATAAGAACTATAAGGTGAGTTCCAAAGATTTTGACCAGGGAAAAGTCGCTTTTTATCCCATGACTTTGGCTCAATATAGAACCTATAAACCTTATCCTTACCATGTTTCAAAATATTCAAACTTCACCTGGACCTGTATCCCTATGCCTGCTAAGTCAAAAACTACCAAGGCGACTTTGGTTACGACGACTTCTTTTGCCATGTCTGCTCGGACTCCTCATTCCAAGTTAGCTTGGGAATTGATGCAATTGTTGACAGAAGATCCAGAAATTCAACAACTCCTCTTTGCTCAATCTCAAGGGATTTCCGTTATGCCACAGGTGGTCCAAAGTCAATCTAGTAAAGATCTTTTACAGGTAGATGATTTTGGCACGGACTCCTTGACCAATCAGACCTTGAATCGTATCATGGAACAAGCTGTTGAAAGTAGTCCCAAGAATGTCTCTAAAGAAATGTTGGAAAAGCTGGACTACTTGATTGGCAATGCTTTGCGCGATCAAGATGTCGAGAACCGCTTGCCTCAAATTCAGAGGGAAATTGAAAGTAGTCTTCAGGTAGGAGTTTAAAGAAAAATAAGATGACATTGTGTCAAGTGACAGATGTCATTTTTTTGTTGCTAAATGTCATGTTTATCATGTGACATTTGACAATGTAAAAGCGCTTCCAAATATTCTACAATAGAGTCAAATAAAGGAGGTGTAGCAAAATGAAATATCTCATTTTAGTCAGTCATGGTGGATTGGCAGAAGGACTAAAAACATCGCTAGCTATGTTTGCTGGTGACAAGATGAATCAGGTCATCGCAGTTGGACTTAAAGAAGGAAAATCAGTCGATGACTTTGCAGTTGATTTTAGAGAGAGCATTTCAGAATTGACAGCAGATGATTCTGTGCTGGTCTTGGCAGACATTGTAGGTGGTAGTCCATTAACCACGGCAGCCAGTGTCCTAGAAGAAGCTGGAAAGCTAGATGGAACTTTGATTCTTGGTGGGATGAACCTGACCATGGCCCTGACAGCAGTTGTGATGAAGGATGTGTTGGATGGAGACGATTTGTCAGCAACTATCTTATCAGAAGCAAAATCTGCACTACAACCTTTTGAAGTTTCAGCCACTAGTGCTGAAGAAGATGATGACGATATTTAATTGGGAGGTACCTTATGGTAGTAACATTTGTACGGATTGATGATCGCATGATTCACGGTCAAACAGTCACACGCTGGGCAAAAGAAAAACCATGTGATGGTTTGATTGCCGTAAACGATGCAGCAGCATCAAACAAGGTTTTGATCCAAGCTTACAAAGGCGCATCAGACAAGAAAACCTTTGTATGGACAAAAGAAGCCTTTAAAGAAAAGTCAGCAAAAGTAACGGAATCTGACAGTCGGTACTTCTTGATTACCAAAAACCCAATCGATATGAAGGAAATTTTGGTGGATCAAGGTTTTGTCCCAGGAGATGTTAAAGAAATCATCGTTGGCCCTGCAAATGATAGACCTGGTGCAGTGAAATTGGGCAATAACCAATCCATCACCCAAGAAGAAGCAGAAGCCTTTCAGGCAATTCAGGCAGCAGGTTACAAGGTTAAATTCCAATTGTTGCCGGATGTCTCAATTGGTTATTGGGACGATTTCAAATCTAAATTTGGTTTTTAAACCTAACAGTTTTATTAGTTAGGTAAATAAATTTACAAACAAAAGGAGCGTTTGTTATGACAATTTCATGGATTCAAGCAATCTTGCTTGCTGTTTTCGCCAGCTTGTCTTCAATGCCAGGTATGGGAGGTTCCAGTATCGGGAACTATACACTCGGTCGTCCCTTGATCGGTGGGTTGATTTCAGGTTTAATTCTTGGAGATGTGACAACTGGTATTATGGTCGGGGTTGCCCTTCAAGTCGTTTATATCGCCTTGGTAACACCTGGTGGAACTGTATCTGCCGATGTTCGTGCCATCTCTTATATCGGTGTTCCTCTTGCTATCTTGTTTGTGCATGCAAATCACATCACAGACGAAGCTGGAATTGCCGCAGCTGCAGCCCCAATCGGTGCAGCCGTTGGGACAATCGGTACTGTTCTTTTCTACGGTACAGCTACAATGAACTTGCTTTGGCAACACATTGGTTGGAAAGCCGTTGAAGAAGGAAACTTCAAAAAACTCTACGCAGTTGACTGGGTTTATCCTTGGATCTCTCACTTCCTCTTCTCTTTCCTTCCAACTATGATTATCACCAAATATGGTGAAAACATGGTTGATTTGATGAAACTTTACCTTCCTATGGATGGTTTCTGGATGAAAGCTCTCTTTACAGTCGGAGCTCTTCTCCCATGTGTCGGTATTGCTATCTTGTTGAAACAAATTGTTACAAAAGCAACTGACTTCATTCCATTCTTTGTTGGATTTACCTTGGCTAAATCTCTCGGCTTGAACTTGGTAGCTAGTGCGGTTGTTTCATTGATCTTTGCAGTAATCTACTATGAACTTGAAGTAATCAAATCTATGAAAGCTGCTCCAGCTGGGGTTGTTTACGTAGACGATGATGAGGAGGATATTTAAAATGGCTGATAGAAAGAAAATTTCAAAGAAAACATTAGCAAAAGCATTTCATCATTGGTATTATGGTCATTTGACTTGTTTCTCTCAAGAACACATGCAAACCTTTGGGTACTTGACTTCTATGCTTCCAATCGTAGAAGAAATGTATGATACAAAAGAAGAACAAAAAGATGCTATGCAAACCTATACTGCCTTCTTCAATACTGAACCACAACTTGGCTCTCTCGTTGTAGGGATTACGGCTGGTTTGGAAGAAGCGCGTGCAAACGGAGATGCAGTGGATGGTGAAACTATCAATGGTATGCGTGCCGGTTTGATGGGGCCAATCGCTGGTATCGGTGACTCTTTGGTCGTTGGGACCTTGATTCCAGTTCTTTTGGGGATTGCCCTGGGTCTCTCTAAAGGTGGTAACATCGCTGGTGCTATCTTCTACATCATCGTATGGAACCTCTTAGTATACTTTGGTATGCGCTTTGCCTTCTTTAAAGGGTATCAATTAGGGGATAAAGCCGTTGAATTCCTAGTAGGACCAAAAGGACAAGCACTTCGTAAAGCAATCAGTGTTGTCGGCGGTATGGTTATCGGTGCGGTAGCAGCAACTTGGGTATCTGTTACAACAGCTCTTCAATTCGAGAATTCTGAAGGAAAAGTCTTCTTAAATATCCAAGAAAAGATTGATGGTGTTTATCCAGGTCTCTTGACAGCAACTTTCATCACTATTTGCTGGTGGTTAATGTCTAAGAAAAAAGTTTCACCAAACAAAGTAATGTTGCTTCTAGTTGTTGTCGCTTTGGTCGGTGTTGCTCTAGGTATCTTTGACCCACATCTTAATTACTAAGCTCAAGAAAAGCACATATTTACTAGTAGGAAATTTTGAGAATGAAGTAGACTAACCTCCTTCTCTTGCCCTTCATTCTCAATTTTTGTCAGGAGGATCCTCATGGTTACAAAACAAGAACTTGTTAATGGATATGAAACAGAAATTAAGTATCAACGTCATATGATTGAAAATCTTGGCCGTTGGTTTAGCTTACTCTTTATCATTGCCAGTATAGGTATAGTCTTAATTTATCTCTTTCATAAAAGCTTCCTCCCAATCTTAATTTTTGGAATTTTACTTGCCTTGGTTGGAATATTGGGAATGGTGGTTTTTGGATATGGTATCTATCGAGGACGGATCAATCTCCAAAAAGTCGTCGATGATTTTAATCGAAAATTAATCATTCTAAAGTGATCTTTAAGGAACATCTCATTCATTTTGAGGTGTTTTTTTCTTGACTATTTCTGACTAAGTGATACAATAGAACTATGATTTAGCACTCGTTTGTAAAGAGTGCTAACAATATGATTATGTTATGGAGGAAGACAGATGTTGAAACCATTAGGAGACCGTGTAGTCTTAAAAATTGAAGAAAAAGAACAAACTGTTGGAGGCTTTGTCCTCGCAAAATCAGCCCAAGAAGAAACGAAAACAGCTACAGTAGTGGCTACTGGACAAGGTGTTCGTACCTTGAGCGGTGAACTAGTCGCTCCAAGTGTAAAAGTTGGAGATCAAGTTTTAGTCGAAGCTCATGCAGGTATCGAGGTCAAAGATGGTGACGAAAAATATATCATCGTGGGTGAAGCTAACATCTTAGCAATCGTTGAAGAATAATAGGAGGAAGTAAGTATGTCAAAAGAAATTAAGTTTTCATCTGATGCACGTTCAGCTATGGTCCGTGGCGTAGATATTCTAGCAGACACTGTTAAAGTAACCTTGGGGCCTAAAGGACGTAACGTTGTTCTTGAAAAATCATTCGGTTCACCATTGATTACCAACGACGGTGTGACAATCGCTAAAGAAATTGAACTAGAAGACCATTTTGAAAATATGGGTGCCAAATTGGTATCAGAAGTAGCTTCTAAGACTAATGATATCGCTGGTGACGGGACAACTACTGCAACAGTCTTGACACAGGCAATCGTTCGTGAAGGAATCAAAAACGTTACAGCAGGAGCAAATCCAATCGGTATTCGTCGAGGGATTGAAGCAGCGGTTGCTGCAGCAGTAGAAGCTTTGAAGAATACGGCTATCCCTGTTGCTAATAAAGAAGCCATCGCGCAAGTCGCTGCTGTATCATCTCGTTCTGAAAAAGTTGGTGAGTACATCTCTGAAGCCATGGAAAAAGTTGGTAAAGACGGAGTTATCACTATTGAAGAATCACGTGGTATGGAAACAGAACTTGAAGTTGTAGAAGGAATGCAATTTGACCGTGGTTATCTATCGCAGTACATGGTGACAGATAATGAAAAAATGGTTGCAGACCTTGAAAATCCATACATTTTAATCACTGACAAGAAAATTTCAAATATCCAAGAAATCTTGCCACTGCTAGAAAGTATTCTACAAAGCAGTCGTCCACTCTTGATTATTGCTGATGACGTTGACGGTGAAGCTCTTCCAACTCTTGTTTTGAATAAGATTCGTGGAACTTTCAACGTAGTTGCTGTTAAGGCACCAGGTTTCGGGGACCGTCGTAAAGCTATGCTTGAAGATATCGCCATCTTGACAGGTGGTACCGTTATTACTGAAGACCTTGGGCTTGAGTTGAAAGATGCTACCATCGAAGCTTTAGGTCAAGCAGCTAAAGTGTCTGTAGATAAAGATAGCACAGTTATTGTTGAAGGTGCAGGAAATCCTGAAGCGATTGCTAACCGTGTAGCTGTCATCAAGTCTCAAATCGAAACAACAACTTCAGAATTTGACCGTGAAAAACTCCAAGAACGCTTGGCTAAATTATCAGGTGGAGTAGCAGTCATCAAGGTTGGTGCTGCGACTGAAACAGAATTGAAAGAAATGAAACTCCGCATCGAAGACGCCCTCAATGCGACTCGCGCAGCTGTTGAAGAAGGAATCGTTGCAGGTGGTGGTACTGCCCTTGTTAATGTTATCTCTGCTGTTGCTGCCTTGGAATTAGAAGGCGATGAAGCAACAGGTCGCAATATTGTTCTTCGCGCCTTAGAAGAGCCTGTTCGTCAAATCGCTTATAATGCAGGGTATGAAGGTTCAATTGTTATTGATCGTTTGAAAAATGCAGAACTTGGAACAGGCTTCAATGCTGCAACAGGTGAATGGGTCAACATGATTGAAGCAGGAATTATCGATCCTGTTAAGGTTAGCCGTTCAGCCCTTCAGAACGCAGCTTCAGTAGCAAGCTTGATTCTAACAACAGAAGCAGTCGTAGCTAACAAACCAGAACCAGCTGCACCAGCGCCAGCTATGGATCCATCTATGATGGGTGGTTACTAATAAATAAATAAAAACAGGTAGAATGAAAGATTTCTACCTGTTTCTTTTGAATTACTCAAAAAGAGGAAGCTCATACTCTTCGAAAATCAAATTCAAACCACGTCAGCGTCGCCTTACCGTACTCAAGTACAGCTTGCGGCTAGCTTCCTAGTTTGCTCTTTGATTTTCATTGAGTATCAGCCTCCTCTTTTTACATTTATTTAATTATGGTTTGATAACTTCAACTCCACCCATGTATGGACGAAGAACTTCTGGAATGGTAACAGAACCATCTTCGTTTTGATAGTTTTCAAGGATAGCAGCGACTGTACGTCCAACAGCAAGTCCAGAACCATTCAAAGTATGAAGAAGTTTAACCTTACCATCGGCTTCATCACGGTAACGGATTTGGGCACGACGAGCTTGGAAATCTTCTGTATTTGAACAGCTTGAGATTTCACGGTAGGTATTTTGAGCAGGGATCCATACTTCCAAGTCATAAGTCTTAGCAGCAGAGAAGCCCATATCTCCAGTAGAGAGAGCAACCACACGGTATGGAAGGTTGAGTTTTTGAAGGATGTTTTCAGCGTTGGCTGTCATCTTTTCTAGTTCTTCGTATGACTCTTCAGGTTTGGCAAATTTCACCATTTCTACCTTGTGGAATTGGTGTAAACGAATCAAACCACGAGTATCACGACCAGCTGAACCAGCTTCAGAACGGAATGATGGACTCATAGCAGTAAAGTAGATTGGCAAGTCTTTTCCATCAAGAATTTCATCACGGTAGTAGTTGGTCAGAGGAACTTCAGCAGTAGGAATGAGGACGTAGTTCGTATCTTTCAATTCAAATGTATCTTCTTTGAATTTTGGATATTGACCAGTACCGAACATAGAATCATGGTTAACCATGTAAGGCGTGATGACTTCGGTATAGCCCTCTTTACCATGCTCATCCAACATGAAGTTGTAGATAGCACGTTCCAAACGAGCCCCAAGTCCTTTATAGAAGAGGAAGCGCGCTCCAGTTACCTTTCCACCACGTTCCCAGTCAAGAATACCAAGATCTTCACCTAGATCCCAGTGAGCTTTTGGTTCAAAGTCGAACTCGCGAGGAGTTCCCCAACGGCGAACTTCTACGTTATCGTCTTCGTCTGCACCGATAGGCACGCTATCAGCTGGGATATTTGGAAGTGTAGTAGTAAATTCAGTCAATTTCGCATCGATTTCTGCCAATTCAGCATCAAGAGCTTTGACCTCAGCAGATAGGGTTTGCATAGCTGCAATCTTGTCGTCTGCATTTTCCTTGTTACGTTTAGCTTGGGCAATCTCAGCAGAAACTGTGTTACGTTCAGCCTTGAGGGTTTCAACCTTAACCAAGATGTCACGTCGTTTGGCATCGATTTCTTTCATCTCGTTCAAGACAGCAGCATCTACACCACGTGTAGCTAGTTTTTCAGCGACAGCATCAAAGTCTGTACGAATACGTTTGATATCTAACATATAAACTCCTTTATGAAAAAAGCACACCCGACAAAGCGTTGGAGTGGCAGGGCCACGGTTCCATCCAACTTCACAGGTGTGCACTTGATTCTGTATTTGATTTAAAACAACGGTAGAATTTCAATTAAATCTTCTATCTGCTCGCAGCATCCGCAGACTTTCTGAAAGAAGGAAGTAAGCTACTTATCCGTTGCTATGATTATACTAAACTTTTTATTTTTTTGCAAATAGATTTTTAATTTTTCGACCAATGATTTGGACTAAGGTAGGAAGTTTGACTACCTTGTCATTTCCCAGTTTTTCACGAGCTATTTTAAGAATTTTTCCAGAGTCTTTTGAGGCGAAGAGAAATTTCCCTTGATCTGTAAAGACTTCAAAATGACGACTAACCTTGCGGCCTGAAACATTGGCTCCGATCTGATTAATGCTGGACCATGGGATTTGAATATAGTCCTCGACATTACGATCTGAGTAAAATTCTAGGGCATGATCTCCGACCAGAAATTTTCCAACCTTTCCTGTAATGGAGAGATAGGAGGTTCCAGTTGTTTGCAAGTCGACGACCTTGTTGAGGGATTGTGCCATGTTTAGTCTTCCTTATTTTCACCGAAAAATGCTTGGTAGAGAGCTTTAAGAGCGGCTTTTTCTTGGTCTTTATGGACAACAAACATGATAGAAACTTCACTAGAACCTTGAGACATCATTTGGATGTTGATGTTGTTCTCAGATAAGGCACGAGTGGCTGTAGCAGTTACCCCGATATGACGCTTCATTTTTTCCCCAACAATCATAATGATAGAGAGGTCGTGTTCGATTTCAGCGTGGTCTACCTCTGCTTTTTGGACTAATTGACGAAGGATTTCTTCTTCCTTGATCGGAGTTAATTCTCGTGAACGTAAGATGATAGACAGGTCATCGATACCAGTTGGCATGTGTTCCCAACCAATATTAAGGTCCTCAAGAATCTGAAGAACTTTACGACCAAAACCGATTTCGCGGTTCATCAAATACTTAGACATATTAATGCTGACAAAGCCAGAATCTCCAGCAATACCAACAACTGGGAATTTGTCGCTGCCATGTTGTAGCACAATGCGAGTACCTGGGTGGTCAGGGTTATTGGTGTTCTTGATAACCAAAGGAATTTTCCCACGGTAGGCTGGTAGAAGTGCTTCATCGTGTAGTACAGAGAATCCAGCATAGGCCAATTCACGCATTTCACGGTAGGTCAATTCAGGGATAGAGTGTGGCTTATGGATAATACCAGGGTGAGCTGCAAAGATTCCGTCTACATCAGTAAAGTTTTCATAGAGGTCAGCCTTGACACCAGCAGCGATGATGGAACCAGTAATATCTGATCCCCCACGTGAGAAGGTACAAATTTGATCTTCTTTCGTAACACCGAAGAAACCAGGGATAACAAGAACTTCAGTTGAATTTGTCAATTCCTCGATTTTATCGTAACTTGATGGGATGATACGTGCATTTCCAGGTTCGCTTGTCACAACGATACCAGCTTCTCTAGGATGAACATAACGCGCTTCCAAGCCATTTTGGTTAAAGTAGGCTGCAATCAATTTGGCATTGTTATTTTCTCCAGCTGCTAGAAATGTATCATAGAGAAACTTATTATCTTCAATTGGAAGAGTAGCCAGAGAGCGAATGCTTTTTGAAATTTTATCTAAAACGGCTGGTTTAAGACCTAATTCGCTAACCATAGCAGCATAGCGATCAATAATCCAATTTTGGCTTTTGCTAATGTCGTTTCCAGCTACATAGTCGCGGTAATATTTAATTAAGGCATCTGTCACCTTAGTATCTTCAGAATTGCGTTTACCAGGGGCAGATACAACCACAAAACGACGTTCTGGGTCACTTTTGACAATATTTAAAACTTTTTCTAATTGACTAGCAGAGGCAAGCGAGCTTCCACCAAATTTAACAACCTTCATAAGAACTCCTAAAGTAAGTATTTTATACGATTATAGCAGAAAGAGGGGCTTTTTTCAATCTGGAAAATGTCCTATATAATTGTTTGAACGTCTCATCAGGAAAGCTTATAATAAAGGTGTAGGGGGAAACCTCTTCACATATAAAGGAGTTGGGAAAGATGATTAAAAGAGTGTTTTGTTTAATACTATTCCTTACCTTCGTGATGATTCCTACAAGTATCGGAGCAACTTCTCATCCTCTTCCCAGTGGTCGTTTGACCGGAGAAGAATTAGCGATTGAGTATGCTCAGGAAGGTCAGATATCAGTTGAGAGGGCTAAAAATATCTTATCTATCGATTTTTCAGATAGTAAGTCAAGGACTTATCGAATTCTCTCTGAAAAGGTTATAGTCAATCCTAACTATGAAGCTAGAGTCAAGTTTTACTGTCGAACAGATGAAAGTGGACAATTTAGAGGAATCACGAAACTCTTAGCTGCAAGTCTGGTCAACAAGGACGGGGATAAGGAAGCTCCTTTTACAGGGAATCTTTTTGCCTACCTAGAAGATCCAAATCGTGTTTTTTACATGGTTTCAGGAGAATTCTACCATAAAGGATTCAACAAAGAACAGCTCTACCAGAGAGAAGGCGGGCGGATGATTGAAGTTATTTATGATTTCAAAGATGATGCAAGTACTGGTTTTCCTTCATTTTTAGAGAATAAACTAAGCTTTTAAAATCGGCCGAGACACTTTCGGTCGATTTTTCTCTTGTTTAATAAATCAAAAAAAGATATAATTTGAAAATAAAATAATTTAATCTTCGTTGTAAATTGAAAGGAGTGCCTATGGATCATATTCTCTATCAAGTTCAAGACGATTTAGCGATACTAACTTTAAATCGTCCTGAGGTGGCCAATGGTTTTCATATTCCTATGTGTCAAGAAATTCTAGAAGCATTGGAATTGGCTGAAAAAGATGCTTCGGTTTCGTTTATTCTCATTAATGCTGCTGGCAAAGTCTTCTCCGTTGGAGGGGATTTAGTAGAAATGAAACGTGCAGTCGATGAGGATGATATTGCCTCCCTTACCCAAATTGCGGAGTTGGTAAATACGATTTCCTATAAGATTAAACAAATTCCTAAACCAGTCATTATGGAGGTGGATGGAGCAGTTGCTGGAGCTGCGGCTAATATGGCTTTAGCAGTTGATTTCTGTATTGCTTCTGACAAAGCTAAATTCATTCAGGCCTTTGTAGGTGTGGGCTTAGCTCCTGATGCGGGTGGCTTATTCTTGCTTACACGATCACTAGGTGCGACTCGGGCAACGCAATTAGCTATGACTGGAGAAGCTTTCACAGCAGAAAAAGCACTGGAAGCTGGAGCTGTCTATCGTCTGTGTGCTAGTGATCAACTGGAAAAGACAAGAGAACAACTGTTGAAGAAGTTGAGAAGAGGCTCCTCTAACTCTTATGCTGCTATTAAGAAGTTAGTCTGGGAAAGCGAGTTTAAGCAGTGGCACGAGTACGCACGGCTAGAACTGGAATTGCAAAAATCTCTATCTTATACGGAAGATTTTAAAGAAGGTGTTCGTGCACATTCTGAAAGACGACGTCCAAAATTTATCGGAAAGTAAAAAAATACTTGCACAATTCTTTGAAGTTTGATATACTTTTTTTGTCAAATGTTTTGATAGTTAAACTTTTTTGATAAGGGAGGGAAGAGAATTGGACTACCAACGGATCAATGACTATTTAACATCTATTTTTAATAACGTCCTGGTGATTGAGGAAGTGAGTTTGCGAGGTAGTCGTTTCAAGGACATCTCTATCAAGGAAATGCACACAATTGATGTGATTGGTAAGTTTCCAGATGTGACACCAAGTCAAGTGTCCAAAGAGTTGATGGTAACTCTAGGAACAGTGACAACTAGCTTGAACAACTTGGAACGAAAAGGTTACATCGAACGCTTACGTTCAGATCAGGATCGTCGTGTAGTACATCTGCATTTGACCAAGAAAGGTCGACTCGTACATCGTCTCCATAAACGTTTCCACAAGGCCATGGTCGAAAGAATTATCGAAGGCATGAGCCCAGAGGAAATGGACGTCATGAGTAAAGGTTTGACCAATCTTTATCAATTTTTGGAGGATTTGAAATAATGGCTTTTGCAAAAATAAGCCAGGTTGCTCATTATGTACCAGAGCAGATTGTCACAAATAAGGATTTGGCTCAGGTCATGGATACGAGTGATGAATGGATTTCAAGTCGAACTGGGATTAAGGAACGTCGCATTTCTAAGACAGAATCAACAGGAGATTTGGCAACGGCAGTTGCAAAACAACTCCTAGAGAAGTCAGGGATTTCTGCTGAAGAGTTGGATTTTATCATTCTAGCTACGATGACACCTGACTCGATGATGCCTTCAACAGCCGCTCGTGTTCAGGCTAAAATCGGCGCTCACAAGGCTTTTGCCTATGACTTAACAGCTGCCTGTAGTGGATTTATCTTTGCTCTATCAACTGCAGAGAAGTTCATCTCTTCAGGAGTTTATCGTAAGGGCCTGGTTATCGGAAGTGAAACCATGTCAAAAGCTTTAGACTGGTCAGATCGCTCAACTGCTGTCCTATTTGGAGATGGAGCTGGGGGCATCTTGTTAGAAGCAAGCGAAGAGCCACATTTCATAGCGGAGAGTCTCAATAGCGATGGTTCGCGTAGTGAGTGTTTGACATATGGACAGACTGGTTTAACTTCACCATTTTCAAATCAAGAAAAGCCCGATGCTTTCTTGAGAATGGATGGCCGAGAAGTTTTTGATTTTGCGATTCGAGATGTTGCTAAGTCTATAAAAAAAACCATAGTAGAGAGTCCTCTGTCGGCAGAAGAACTAGATTATCTCTTGCTTCATCAAGCTAATATCCGCATTCTAGATAAGATGGCTAGAAAGATTGGTGTAGATCGAGACAAGCTTCCTGCCAATATGACCAAGTATGGAAATACTAGTGCGGCAAGTATTCCGATCCTACTTTCAGAGTGTGTAGAGGAAGGGCTCATTCGTTTGGATGGTAGCCAAAATATTCTCTTGTCAGGCTTCGGTGGAGGTTTGACATGGGGCACGCTTATTGTTACAATTTAGGTAATCATGTGGTGAACACATTGTTATAAAAACTATTTATTTTAAAGGAGTCTATCATGGCAGTATTTGAAAAAGTACAAGAAATTATCGTTGAAGAACTTGGAAAAGATGCATCAGAAGTAACACTTGAATCTACTTTTGATGATTTGGATGCAGATTCATTGGACTTGTTCCAAGTGATCTCAGAAATCGAAGACGCTTTTGATATCCAAATCGAAGCTGAAGATAACTTGAAAACAGTTGGCGACTTGGTTGCTTACGTTGAAGAGCAAACAAAATAATTAAAATAAAAGAAGAAGGAGTAGGGGGAACCCACTCCCTCTTGTTTAGGTAATAGTTTGACTGTCAAATTATAATGTAGTCGAACTATTACGTAAGCAAGACATACGGAGGCACTATGAAAACACGTATTACAGAATTATTGAATATTAAATATCCGATCTTCCAAGGTGGAATGGCTTGGGTTGCAGATGGTGACCTTGCTGGAGCTGTTTCAAAAGCAGGTGGTCTCGGTATCATTGGTGGAGGAAATGCTCCTAAAGAAGTGGTTAAGGCTAATATTGATAAGATTAAATCATTAACAGACAACCCTTTTGGTGTCAACATTATGCTTCTGTCTCCATTTGCTGATGATATTGTGGACCTTGTGATTGAAGAAGGAGTTAAGGTAGTTACAACTGGTGCAGGAAATCCAAGTAAATATATGGAACGATTCCATGAAGCAGGAATCACCGTTATTCCTGTAGTACCTAGCGTGGCTTTGGCTAAACGTATGGAAAAAATTGGTGCGGATGCTGTTATTGCTGAAGGTATGGAAGCTGGTGGACACATCGGTAAATTAACGACCATGACCTTGGTTCGTCAAGTTGCAGCTGCTGTTTCAATTCCTGTTATCGCTGCTGGTGGTATTGCAGACGGTGAAGGAGCTGCTGCTGGCTTTATGCTTGGTGCAGAGGCTGTGCAAGTAGGAACTCGTTTTGTAGTTGCTAAAGAATCAAATGCCCATCCAAACTATAAAGCTAAAATTTTAAAAGCTCGTGATATTGATACAACGATTTCGGCACAACATTTTGGACACGCAGTTCGTGCCATCAAAAATCAATTGACTCGTGATTTCGAGCAAGCTGAAAAAGATGCCTTTAAACAAGAAAATCCAGATTTAGAAATCTTTGAACAAATGGGCGCTGGAGCCTTAGCTAAGGCTGTTGTCCATGGTGATGTGGATGGCGGTTCAGTAATGGCCGGCCAGATTGCAGGTTTGGTATCGAAAGAAGAAACTGTTGAAGAAATCTTAAAAGATATCTACTATGGTGCAGCTGAAAAGATTCAATCAGAAGCTGCTCGTTGGGCAGGAGTTACAAGAAATGACTAAAACAGCCCTTCTATTTGCAGGTCAAGGAGCTCAATACCTAGGAATGGGTCGCGAGCTCTATGACCAATATGCTATCGTCAAGGAAACAATCGATCAAGCTAGCCAAGTCTTGGGTTATGATCTCCGTGATTTGATTGATAATGATGAAACAAAGTTACATCAGACTCGTTATACGCAACCAGCTATTTTAGCTACTTCAGTTGCAATTTACCGACTTCTAGAGGAAAAAGGTTACCAGCCTGATATGGTGGCAGGTTTGTCGCTTGGAGAATATTCAGCCCTTGTAGCTAGTGGCGCTTTGAATTTTGAAGATGCAGTGGCACTAGTTGCTAAACGTGGTGCTTATATGGAAGAAGCGGCACCTGCAGGATCAGGGAAAATGGTAGCTGTGCTCAATACACCAGTTGAAGTTATCGAACAAGCTTGTCAAGAAGCTTCTCAACTTGGTGTTGTAACTCCAGCAAACTACAATACTCCAAGCCAAATTGTTATTGGTGGTGAGGTAGCTGCGGTAGATCGTGCAGTCGAACTCTTGCAAGAAGCAGGAGCAAAACGCTTAATTTCGCTCAATGTTTCTGGGCCTTTCCATACAGCTTTATTGGAATCTGCTAGTCAAAAATTAGCTCAAGCCCTGACAGAAGTTGAATTTTCTGACTTTGCTTGTCCACTTGTTGGTAATACAGAAGCGAAGGTCATGGAAAAAGAACGTATTGCAGAACTTTTGACTCGTCAAGTCAAGGAGCCTGTCCGTTTTTATGAAAGTATTGCAGTCATGCAAGAAGCGGGTGTCACTCGTTTTATCGAGATTGGACCTGGTAAAGTTTTGTCAGGATTTGTCAAAAAGATTGATAAAACAGCTCAACTTTCTAATGTGGAAGATCAAGCAAGCTTACAAGCACTCTTAGAAAATTAGACCAAAATGGTAGAAGTTCTGAAAGGAGAAAAATGAAACTAGAACAGAAAAATGTCTTTATTACAGGCTCAAGTCGAGGAATTGGTCTTGCCATTGCTCATAAATTTGCCAGCTTGGGAGCCAATGTTGTCTTGAATAGTCGTGGTGAAATCTCCGAGGAGCTTCTAGCCGAATTTAAACCATACGGGGTGAAGGTTCTTGCTATTTCTGGTGACGTTTCTGATTTTGCGGACGCAAAACGTATGGTAGACCAAGCCATTGAAGAGCTGGGTTCAGTTGATGTCCTCGTTAATAATGCTGGGATTACTCAAGATACTCTCATGCTCAAGATGACAGAAGAAGATTTTGAGAAGGTCTTGAAAGTCAATTTGACAGGTGCCTTCAATATGACGCAAGCAGTCTTGAAACCGATGATAAAAGCTCGCGAAGGTGCTATCATCAATATGTCTAGTGTTGTTGGTCTCATGGGAAATATTGGTCAAGCCAACTACGCTGCTTCTAAGGCTGGTCTGATTGGATTTACCAAATCAGTAGCACGTGAGGTTGCCAATCGCAATGTGCGTGTCAATGCCATTGCTCCAGGAATGATCGAATCAGACATGACTGCGGTTCTATCTGATAAGGTCAAAGATGCTATGTTGGCACAAATTCCGATGAAACAATTTGGCCAAGCTGAGCAAGTCGCAGAGGTGACAGTCTTTCTTGCAAGTCAAGATTATCTAACGGGACAGGTCATTGCAATTGATGGTGGACTAACCATGCAATAAGAGTTAAAATAGAGGTATGAAAATGAAACTAAATCGTGTAGTAGTAACAGGTTATGGATTGACATCTCCAATTGGAAACACACCAGAAGAATTTTGGAACAGTCTTAAAAATGGAAAGATTGGAATTGGTGAAATCACCAAATTTGATCACAGTGCTTTTGACGTTCATAATGCGGCAGAGATCCAGGATTTTCCGTTTGATAAATACTTTGTAAAAAAAGATACCAATCGTTTTGATGACTATTCTTTGTATGCCTTGTATGCAGCTCAAGAAGCAGTGAACAATGCTAATCTTGATGTAGAGACTCTTGATAGAGACCGCTTTGGTGTCATCGTTGCATCAGGTATCGGTGGAATTAAAGAAATTGAAGATCAAGTGCTTCGACTTCATGATAAGGGACCAAAACGTGTAAAACCATTGACACTTCCAAAAGCTTTGCCAAACATGGCTGCAGGAAATGTTGCTATGCGCTTTGGTGCCAATGGGATTTGTAAATCTATCAATACTGCTTGTGCTTCATCAAATGATGCTATCGGGGATGCTTTCCGTTCTATCAAGTTTGGCTTCCAAGATATCATGTTGGTTGGTGGTTCAGAATCATCTATTACTCCATTTGCGATTGCAGGTTTCCAAGCCTTAACAGCTCTTTCAACAACAGAAGATCCAACTCGTGCTTCTATTCCATTTGACAAAGATCGTAATGGATTTGTCATGGGTGAAGGATCAGGTATGTTGGTTCTTGAAAGCTTAGAGCACGCAGAAAAACGCGGGGCAACTATCTTAGCTGAAGTTGTTGGTTACGGTAACACTTGTGATGCCTACCATATGACTTCACCACATCCAGAAGGACAAGGGGCTATTAAAGCTATCAAACTTGCCTTGGAGGAAGCTGAGATTACACCAGACCAAGTAGCCTATGTCAATGCTCATGGTACCTCAACTCCTGCTAATGAAAAGGGAGAAAGTGGAGCGATTGTAGCTGTTCTTGGTAAGGAAGTACCTGTATCTTCAACTAAGTCATTTACAGGACACTTGCTCGGTGCAGCTGGTGCAGTTGAAGCCATTGCAACAATTGAAGCAATCCGTAACAACTATGTACCAATGACAGCTGGAACAACAGAATTGTCAGATTACATCGAAGCAAACGTTATTTATGGACAAGGCTTGGAACGTGAAATTCCTTATGCTATCTCAAATACTTTTGGATTTGGTGGGCATAATGCAGTTCTTGCTTTCAAACGTTGGGAGAATAAGTAAAGATGAATTTAAATGAAATCAAAGACTTGATGGCGCAGTTTGACCAGTCGAGCTTGAGAGAATTTTCTTATAAAAATGGAACGGATGAGTTGCTCTTCAGCAAGAATGAAGCAAAACTTGTTGTAGAAGCAAGTCCAGCACCTCAACCTGTGGTTCCAGCAACTGCACCTCAAGATCCAACTTCAACACCAGCTGTAGAAGCAGTTTCAGAATCAAATGTTATTGAATCTGTAGCTGAAGGAGATCTAGTAGAAAGTCCACTTGTCGGAGTTGCTTACTTGGCTGCGGGACCAGACAAACCTAATTTTGTTTCAGTCGGAGATACTGTTAAAAAAGGTCAAACCTTGGTCATCATTGAAGCCATGAAGGTCATGAACGAAATTCCAGCACCTAAAGATGGTGTTGTAACAGAAATTCTAGTTGAAAATGAAGAAATGGTTGAGTTCGGGAAAGGCTTGGTACGTATCAAATGATTGATATTCAAGGAATTAAAGAAGCTTTGCCTCACCGTTATCCCATGCTCTTAGTGGATCGTGTCTTAGAAGTTAGTGAAGATACAATTGTTGCCATTAAAAATGTAACGATTAACGAACCTTTCTTCAACGGACACTTTCCAGCCTACCCTGTAATGCCAGGTGTCTTGATCATGGAAGCTTTGGCACAAACAGCGGGTGTTTTGGAATTATCAAAGCCTGAGAACAAAGGGAAGTTGGTTTTCTACGCTGGTATGGACAAAGTGAAATTTAAAAAACAAGTTGTTCCTGGTGATCAGCTTGTCATGACAGCAACTTTTGTCAAACGTCGTGGCACAATCGCCGTAGTAGAAGCGAAGGCAGAAGTAGATGGTAAGCTTGCAGCAAGCGGTACTCTGACCTTTGCTATTGGAAACTAGGGAGGTTTTCCATGTTTCGTAAGATTTTAATTGCCAATCGTGGTGAAATCGCTGTTCGTATTATTCGTGCGGCACGAGAATTAGGAATTGCAACAGTCGCTGTCTATTCGACTGCTGACAAGGAAGCTCTCCACACGCTTTTGGCTGATGAGGCTATCTGTATCGGCCCTGGGAAGGCTACAGAATCTTATCTGAACATCAATGCCATCCTATCAGCTGCGGTCTTGACTGAAGCTGAAGCTATTCACCCTGGATTTGGTTTTTTAAGTGAAAATTCCAAATTTGCAACCATGTGTGAAGAAGTTGGGATCAAATTTATCGGACCATCAGCTCGTGTCATGGATACCATGGGAGATAAAATTAACGCCCGTGCTCAAATGATTAAGGCAAACGTACCTGTCATTCCAGGATCAGATGGAGAAGTCCATACTGCAGAAGAGGCCCTCGCTATCGCCGAAAAAATTGGTTATCCAGTTATGCTGAAAGCTTCAGCTGGAGGTGGTGGTAAAGGGATTCGTAAGGTTGAAAAGGCAGAAGATCTTGTTTCAGCCTTTGAAACAGCCTCTAGTGAAGCTAAAGCCAACTTTGGTAATGGAGCTATGTACCTCGAGCGTGTGATTTATCCTGCTCGACATATTGAAGTACAGATTCTTGCTGACCAAATGGGACATGTTGTTCACCTAGGTGAGCGTGACTGTTCGCTTCAACGGAATAACCAAAAAGTTTTAGAAGAAAGTCCTTCAATTGCTATCGGGAAAACACTTCGTAATGAAATTGGTGCTGCAGCTGTTCGTGCAGCGGAGTCTGTAGGCTACGAAAATGCTGGTACCATTGAATTCCTACTAGATGAAGCAAGTGGGAAATTCTACTTTATGGAGATGAATACGCGTGTCCAAGTGGAACACCCAGTAACCGAATTTGTTTCTGGTGTGGATATTGTCAAGGAACAAATCCGTATTGCGGCAGGTCAACCTTTGACTCTGAAACAAGAAGATATTGTTCTAAAAGGACATGCTATTGAGTGCCGTATCAACGCAGAAAACCCAGCCTTTAATTTTGCACCGAGCCCAGGTAAGATTACTAATCTTTATCTACCAAGCGGTGGTGTTGGCTTGCGTGTTGACTCTGCAGTTTATCCAGGTTATACCATTCCACCATACTATGATAGTATGATTGCTAAAATTATTGTTCATGGCGAAAATCGTTTTGATGCTCTCATGAAAATGCAACGAGCTCTGTATGAACTCGAAATTGAAGGGGTGGTCACCAATGCTGATTTTCAACTCGATTTGATTTCAGATCGACGCGTGATTGCAGGAGACTACGACACCTCATTCTTGATGGAAACTTTCTTACCACATTATCAAGAAAAAGAATAATGTAATACTCTTCGAAAATCTCTTCAAACCGGGTCAGCTTCGCTTTGGATTATATATGTGACTGACTTCGTCAGTCTTATCTACAACCTCAAAGCAGTGCTTTGAGCAACCTGCGGCTAGCTTCCTAGTTTGCTCTTTGATTTTCATTGAGTATAAAATAGTATAAGACTGAAAAGGGGGATGCATGGCTCTATTTAGTAAAAAAGATAAATATATTCGAATCAATCCCAATCGTTCGACTGTAAATCAACCTCAGATCAAGCCAGAGGTTCCAGATGAGCTCTTCTCCCAATGTCCAGGTTGCAAATATACAATTTACCAAAAGGACTTGGGGAGTGAGCGGATATGCCCTCACTGTGGCTATACCTTCCGTATTTCAGCTCAAGAGCGTCTAGCTTTAACCATTGATATGGGGACGTTTTTGGAAATGTTTAAAGGGATTGAAACTCAGGATCCTTTGAATTTTCCAGGCTATCGTAAAAAATTGACTTTGATGCGTGAAAAGACAGGTCTTGATGAGGCTGTTGTAACAGGAACAGCTTTGATTAAGGGAGAGAAGGTTGCCCTTGGCATCATGGATTCTAACTTTATCATGGCATCGATGGGAACAGTTGTTGGTGAGAAAATCACTCGCTTGTTCGAATATGCGACCGCTGAAAAATTACCTGTCGTATTGTTTACAGCTTCTGGTGGAGCACGAATGCAGGAAGGAATCATGAGCTTGATGCAGATGGCCAAAATCTCTGCCGCAGTCAAACGTCATTCCAATGCAGGTCTCTTTTATCTGACAATCCTTACTGACCCGACGACTGGAGGAGTAACAGCTTCCTTTGCAATGGAAGGGGATATCATCTTGGCGGAACCTCAAAGTTTGGTAGGTTTTGCTGGACGCCGTGTGATTGAAAATACAGTAAGAGAAGACCTACCAGAAGACTTCCAGAAAGCAGAGTTTTTACTGGAACATGGTTTTGTGGATGCAATTATTAAACGGCGAGAATTGCCAGATATGATTGCTCGATTAGTAAGACTACACAGGAGGGAGAGTTGATGAATATTGCGAAAATCGTTAGAGAAGCTCGTGAACAAACTCGCCTAACAGCCTTGGACTTCGCAACAGGAATTTTTGATGATTTTATTGAGCTGCATGGGGATCGCTCTTTCCGAGATGATGGTGCTGTTATTGGTGGTATCGGTTGGTTGGGAGACCAAGCAGTAACTGTTGTTGGAATTCAAAAAGGTAAAAGCTTACAAGATAATCTTAACCGTAACTTTGGTCAACCTCATCCTGAAGGTTACCGAAAAGCCCTTCGTTTGATGAAGCAAGCAGAAAAGTTTGGTCGTCCAATTGTAACCTTTATCAATACTGCTGGTGCCTATCCTGGTGTAGGCGCAGAAGAACGTGGTCAAGGTGAAGCCATTGCTCGCAATCTCTTTGAAATGAGCGACCTAAAAGTGCCCATAATCGCCATTATTATCGGTGAAGGGGGCTCTGGTGGAGCTCTAGCTCTAGCAGTAGCTGACCGTGTTTGGATGCTAGAAAACTCTATCTATGCAGTTCTCAGTCCTGAAGGCTTTGCTTCCATCTTGTGGAAAGATGGTACGCGTGCCATGGAAGCAGCTGAGTTGATGAAAATCACTTCCCATGAACTTTTGGAGATGGAAGTCGTAGATAAGGTTATTTCAGAGAGAGGTCTCTCTGCCAAAGAGCTGCTAGCTCGTGTAAAAAATGAACTTCAAACAGAAATTGAACAATTAAAACAATTATCGTTGGAGAAACTTTTGGAAGAACGTTATCAACGCTTTAGAAAGTATTAAACAGAAAGCTAGAACTAAAAACGGTTCTAGCTTTTTGGTTTCTCTCAAAAATTCATTTCAGGATTAAAAATTGACAGTTGAGGAGATGGAACTGAGAGTCGTTAACAAAAGATGTATATTATATAATAAGGAATGATAATCTATAAGTGCTACAGAGAATAGATTAATACTCAATGAAAATCAAAGAGCAAACTAGGAAGCTAGCCGCAGGTTGCTCAAAGCACAGCTTTGAGGTTGTAGATAAGACTGACGAAGTCAGTCACATATATAATCCAAGGTGAAGCTGATGTGGTTTGAATTTGATTTTCGAAGAGTATAAGTTTTTATAGATTTTATGCTGTGCTAGGTCAGTATATAACTAATAAATTGAATAGGGGATTGTTATTCTTTTCCTCCATCAAGGTAATTTAAATTTTTTAAGGAGTGAGTATGAAAAAACTTTGGCATTTGGGAGTCTATACATTCTTTATATTCCTCTCGGTTTATCTACTAGAGTTTAGTAGTCTTCATCTGACTAAGTTTTTAGGATTGGGGATAGATGGTTATTATAGCATTTCAGCAGTTGGGGAAGTAACTCTTTTAGTGATGTTTGTCTGCTGGTTAAAAAAGAAAAAAATGCTCTATATTCTTGAAACAAAGGGCTCGAAGAAGTCAAGATTCTTTTACCTTGTAATAAGCCTAGTGGCTACTTATTTTGTTCGTCAGTTGTTGAATACTTTTCAGTTACAGTTTCATCCCTTAATTAATAACAAGTATATCTTTCAAGACCTTATTTCGACATTATATTCTAATGGACAACCTACTTTTTTAGCGACTAGTTTCCATTTTATATCGAGTGTCATCGTGGCCCCTATATTTGAGGAGATGGTTGATAGAGGATATTTTATGAATACCTTCTTTCCAAACTCCAAGTATTATCTGGATGTTATCTTATCAGCTCTTATATTTGGAATCAGTCATTTGGTGTTTTCCCATCGAGATCCCATCAGTTTGATGTTTTATAGTTTAGGAGGCCTTTTCTTTGCCCTTGTCTACCGTTGGACAAAGAATCTAAAAATCACAATCCTATGCCATAGTTTTTTCAACTTTCTCACTTATGCCAAGCCCATCTGGATTTTTGTTTATAATTATGTCTATTACCACTTTTTTAGATAGTGGAAGGCAAAGAAAAAAGTGTTTGATAACTGTCAAACACTTTTTCTATATTATTTAATCTTCTTCTGTCACAAATTGACTGAGGAGTCCATTGATGAAACGGGCTGATTTTTGATCTGAAAAGCTCTTAGCAAGTTCAATAGCTTCGTTAACAGCTACGAGCTGAGGAGTATCAAATGAAGTGATTTCAAAAACTCCTAGGCGTAGTAAATTCTTTTCTACCAAAGTCAGACGATCGATGGTCCAACCAGTTTTCAAATGTTGAGTAATTTGTTTGTCCAGATCATCCTTTTTAGCTTGGACACCAGAAACGAGCTCTACAAGGAAGTTAGGAAGTTGTACGTCTGTATCTTCGCGATCATGTGTGTAGGCGAAGCGACAAGCAGTTTCTAAATCTGAACCATATTCAAGACTCATCAAGGCTTGGAAAGCACACTTACGTAGTTCACGTCTAGATTCTAATAATGGACTAGTCATTGAGGAAGTCCTCGTCGAATAAGTCTTTCAATTCTGGTTTTGGTGTTTTATCTGGAACGATACCTGCAACGTGAATGTTGACAGCAGAGATTTCAACATCAGCCATGTTACGGACAGCATCCTTAACAGCTTTCTGGATAGCCATAGCAACCTTAGGAACTTTGACACCGTACTCTAGGTAGAGGTAGATATCAGCTGTGAGCTCATCGTTTGCTTCTTTTAGATATACGCCACGACCAAGAGAAAGTTTTGAAAGGGTGTCAGATACTGATTTGTTTGAAAAAGAGTGTACGCCTTCAACTTTCGCAGTTGCAATAGCAATGATTTTTTCAAGTACACGTGGGGCGATGACGATTTCGCCAAGTTGTTCTTCAATTCCCATAGAATGACCTCTTTCTAGTTTCTAGAGATTAGGCGCGAGAAACGTAAGTTCCTTCTGCAGTGTTGATAATCAATTTTTGACCTGCTTCGATGAAGTCTGGAACGTTCACAACAAGACCAGTTTCCATTGTTGCTGGTTTACCAGAACCTGTAACAGTAGCACCTTTGATAGATGGTTGTGTTTCAGCAACTGTCAATTCAACAGTAGTTGGTACAGTCACACCGATTACTTCAGTTCCGTAGAATTGGATTTTTACATCTGAGTTTTCAAGGATGTAAAGCAATTCGTTTTCAACATTCACAACAGGAATTTCGTATTGGTCATAAGTTTCTGTGTTCATGAAGTAAGCTGTGTCATCCATTTTGTACAAGTATTGAGCTGGAACTGTTTCGATGATCGCTTGCTCAAATTTTTCTTCTGGGCGGTAGCTTGTTTCAAAAGTTGAACCAGTACGGACATCACGCAATTTCATACGCATGATAGTGTTTCCTTTACCTGGTTTGTGGTGGCTAGCTTCCAAAACGCGGATCAATTTTCCTTCAGCTGTTTCAAAAGTCATACCAGCCTTTAGTTTACTTGCTTCAATCATGATTTTACCTCTTTAATAAATAGTTTACTCTTTATTGTACCATAAAATGCAATAATTCTCAAATATCAGATTAGCTTGAATTAGTTGACTGGTACGATATTTCCTTCTTCATCTTTGGTTACGAGAACATACTTACCGTCTACCTCGATGTAAAAGTTCTTGCTTGCAGTTTGCCCATTATTTTGAATAGGGGCTTGAGTTTGGGCTTGTTGGTTGAGTTGACCACCAAGTGTTTGTCCTAGGTTCATTCCCATAATCATGTTCATACCATTACCATTGCCTTCATTGTTAGCAGCAGCGATGAGAGCTTCATTACGAGCACGACGTTCTTCAATCTCAATCGTATTGTACTTCATGGCGACAAGCTCGCTATCAAGCTTACGGACAATATCTAAGCTTTCTTGATCATAGCTTAAATCTTCAAGTAGGATGTTAGTTGTTTCAATCCCATAAAGTCCAGCCCATACCTTATTAACTTCTTGTTTAGCTAGCTCATTGAAAGTATCTTGATTGGCATTAAGGCTATAGATATCTACCTTGTTTTCATTGGTAAATTTAGCAATTGCAATGGCAATCTTTGGTGCGATATTTTGTCGGAGTGTTCCTTGAGCTACATTTTGTAATGTAAAGGCTTTATGGTCTTCAATTTGTTGACTGATGGAGCTAACATAGAATAGGACTGGATCAGCAACTTTGATATCAAACAAACCGTAGAAGCGGATGTTGAGCAGTTGTTGATAACGTTCACTGAAATATTCTACAGCATTCTGTGTACCGAATTTATTTCCGGCAACGGGTTGCATACGAATAAAGATGATTTCTTGTTGGGTAATGACTTGACCACCAAAAGAGAAGCGGTTTTTGAAGTTTTCCCAAGTACCCTTTATACCACCTTTTTCAAGGAGCCAGGCATTATCTCCTGAACGCCATTCGTGGCTACCAGCTTCTAAGACATCTCCAAGGAAGGTACCGTTGTTCACTAGAATAGCGACATAGCCTTGAGGAACAATAACGACACTACCATCTGTTAGTAGTCCAGTGTTTTGATTGCTTTGTCTAGATTTGCCATCTGGATCTTTTGAAAGAAGTTGGCCTTTAATGGCCAAAGCATCGGCTGTTAGGTTATTTGGAAGTACGATAGCTTCTTTAAATTTGCTGTCGTTGAAACTATTAAGCCCTGAAGATAGAGCGGCACGAATAAATCCCATAAATTCCTCCTAATTATAAAGTTCGTCTTCATCCACAACATCGTAGGTATCGAGTACCCATTGATTTGGACTACGTGTGAGCTCAGCTCCGCAATATTCACATTGGCTAATAGCTGAGATTTTCAATGGTGCACCACAGTTTGGACAGTGGTCGCTAACAGCTTCATCTTGAACATTGTTTTCGGTTTGGCTACCATGTTTGCGGATGAAGTTCATTTGATAGACTGTAAACAAGTCCTCTTGAGGATCACCTTCGATGACACGTTTGCTTTGGTCTTCAATGACATAGTCTCTGAGTGTAGATGACAAGATAACAACAAGGGTATCGTTACCATCTGGATTTTCGTAGAAATCTTTAATGCGGATATTTTCAACATAGACTTTTTCTAAAACATTAGTTGTTTTTGCCCGAATATGATCTTCGAGTTGAGTACTATGTTGGGAATAGAGACTAGTACTTTCGAGAGAGCGGACCAAATTCCAATCCTTTTTAGTCCAGGCTGCCTGCAACTGAATATAGACTTCTTTAACCCATGAAGCGAAGGCATCAGCATCAAAGTTTGGATCACCATATTTGAGACGACTAACGGCTAGTGTGTTGTGTTCTACTCGACGATGGCTAGGTGGATTATACCCAGTTGAACTACCGTAAGACTTGCCAGAAGATGAATTCTGGTCTCTTAGATATTTGATGAACATGTAGAGTAAGAAACCTCCAACACCAAACATGATAAGCATGTTCATACCAGTACCTAAAGAACCACCTGAACTAGAGGAGCTACTTCCAGAGCGATAGCTACTTTTATAAGAGGAGCTGCGACTTGAGCTACTGCGGCTGCTACTTCTTGAACTGCTTCGGCTAGAGCTACCACTTCGCGAATGGCCAACGCCAGCATCAATTGAGTTAAATGGTGTGAAGAAGAACAACAATAAACAAGTGGCGAGAAGAGTATATAACTTTTTCATATGTCTCCTAACTATGTGAGTACAAAAATAGTTTTTGCTAAATTTTATGTCTATAAAGAGTTTTGGAGTTTTATAGTTTTATTTTCAATAAACCACCCTATAATCCAACCAAATACGAGTATATAATTCTCGATAGCACCAATCGCATTAACAGGAGAATGATATTCAATAAAATTTAACAAATGATTTGTTCCTATTCCTATACCACCAATGATGAGGGCAAGAAGGGCAATTCTCAGGTAAAACCAATCGTACTTAATATTAACGGCAAGAATAATAATTAAGACAGCTAGATTCCAAATTCCAATTTCTCTTTGCCATCCTGCAGAAATACCGTAACCAGAATGCTCTCCCATATATGATGGGAGAAAGATTTGTAGAATAGAAGCACCCAACATGGCGACAATAACTAAAATAAATAGTACTCGTAAAAATTTGTTCATTTATTCTCCTTATTCTATTTTTTAGTAGAAAAGGCTATTAACGAAAGTATATTTACTCATTCTCTTTCAACTTAGCCAATTCTTGGGCAAGTAGTTTAAGGGCTACTTGTGGGTTGGCTTGACCCTTGGTTGCTTTCATGAGGAATCCTGTGAAGGCCTTGTCGGCGTTACGTTTTCCTGACTTGAAGTCGGCAACAGCGGCTTCGTTATCCGCAAAGACTTGATGAATAATTGGAATCAAAACATCAGGATCTGAGATTTGAACTAAACCAGCTTTTTCCACGTATTCACGCGCTCCACCGCCATTTTTAGCTAGATGGACAAAGACTTTTTTGGCAATCTTAGAAGAGATAGTACCGTCTTCGATGATGGCAATCATTTCTACCAAGTTTTCTGGTGTCAATTCGATTTGTTCCAGTGTCTTGCCTTCCGCGTTCAAGAATTGAGCGACTTCACCTTGGAGCCAGTTAGAAACTTGTTTAGCATCACCACCGAGGGCGACAGCTTTTTCAAAGAAATCAGAAGTGACTTTGTTTGCAGTCAACTGGCTAGCATCGTAGTCTGATAGACCAAGTTGAGATACGTAGCGAGCACGGCGTTCTTTTGGAAACTCTGGCAATTCAGTACGCATTTCCTCAATCCACTCATCTGAGATTTCAAAGAGTGGTAGGTCTGGTTCTGGGAAGTAGCGGTAGTCTGCAGCACCTTCCTTGACACGCATGAGGATAGTTGCCTTGTTAGCTTCGTCGTAACGGCGTGTTTCTTGGCGGATTTGACCACCTGAACGAAGGATTTCAGCCTGACGTTGCACTTCGTATTCAAGACCCTTACGCACGTTTGAGAAGGAGTTTAGGTTTTTCAACTCAGTTTTGGTACCGAATTTCTCTTGACCATAAGGACGAAGGGAGATGTTGGCATCTACACGCATAGAACCTTCTTCCATCTTAACGTCAGAGATACCAGCGTATTGGATCACTTCCTTGAGGGCTGTTAGATAAGCGTAGGCTTCTTCTGGTGAGCGCATGTCGGCTTCAGATACAATCTCAATCAATGGCACGCCTTGACGATTAAGGTCGACATAAGAGAAACCATCTGTACCGTGGGTGTTCTTACCAGCGTCTTCCTCTAGGTGAGCACGTTCAATACCAATTTTCTTAGTTGTACCATCTTCTAACTCCACTTCAATCCAGCCGTTGTATCCGATTGGCTCATCAAATTGAGAAATTTGATAGGCTTTAGGATTATCAGGATAGAAGTAGTTTTTGCGATCAAAGTGCATCTTCTTGTGGATGTCCATGTTGAGGGCAAGAGCTGCCTTGATACCAGCGTCGACAACACCCTTATTGAGAACTGGCAGTACGCCAGGGAAAGACCAGTCAATCACGTTAGTATTGGCATTTTGGTCATTTCCGAAGTGGGCAGAAGTAGGTGAGAAGATTTTGGAATTGGTGTTAAGCTCTACGTGGACTTCAAGTCCAATGACTGTTTCAAAGTTCATTAGTTATCACCTCCAAAAATCACGGGTTGTTGCTTGTGGTAGTCTGTTGTTGCTTCAAAAGCAGCAGCAGCTTGGTAGATAGTCTCTTCTGAGTATTTAGGGCCAATCAATTGGAGCCCGACAGGTAGACCTTGGGCAAATCCTGCAGGAATTGAAATTCCTGGAAGTCCAGCCAAGTTGACTGGGATAGTCAAGAGGTCAGCCAAGTACATGGCAACTGGATCGTGGTTGAGTGAATCCAAGTCAAAGGCCACGCTTGGAGCTGTTGGACCAAGGATGAGATCGTAATCTGCAAAGACTTTTTCAAAATCTTTGATGATGAGGGTACGAACTTGACCAGCCTTCTTGTAGTAGGCATCGTAATAACCTGATGAAAGGCTGAAAGTTCCAAGCATGATACGACGTTTCACTTCATCACCAAATCCTTGGCTGCGAGTATTAACGTAAATCTCGTCCAAGTTTTTAGCATCTTCAGCACGGAAACCATAGCGGATACCGTCAAAACGTTGTAAGTTTGATGAAGCTTCTGATGAAGCGATGATGTAGTAGACTGCCACACCGTATTTAGAGTGAGGAAGGCTCACTTCTTCAACGATAGCACCAAGTTTTTCAAAGTGTTTAGCAGCGTTCAGAATGGTTTCCTTAACTTCTGGGTCAATCCCTTCGCCAAGGTATTCCTTAGGCAAAGCAATTTTCATGCCCTTAATGTCTTGACCGATTTTTGAAGTAAAGTCAGCAATGCGGATTGGAGCAGAAGTAGAGTCTTTGGCATCTTGACTGGCAATAGCATTGAGCAAGAGCGCATTTTCTTTAACGGTTGGTGCGAAAGGTCCAATCTGGTCTAATGAACTACCAAAGGCAATCAGACCGAAACGTGAAACTGTTCCGTAGGTTGGTTTGAGACCAACAATCCCGTTGAAGGCAGCTGGTTGGCGGATGGATCCACCTGTATCAGAACCAAGAGACAAACGGACTTGTCCTGAAGCTACAGAAGCTGCGGAACCACTAGATGATCCACCGGGAACCTTGCTGTGGTCCCAAGCATTTTTAGTTGCACCGTAGTAAGATGTTTCACCAGAACCACCCATGGCAAACTCGTCCATGTTGGTTTTTCCGACAACAATCATGCCCTTAGATTTTGCATTGGCAACAGCTGTCGCATCAAAGATTGGCTCATAGTTATAAAGCATTTTTGAGGCAGCAGTTGTGAGGATGCCGTCTGTAGAGATGTTATCCTTAACTGCTAGCGGAATTCCTGAAAGGACATTGTCAGCGTCAATTCCAGTTTCGTCAATAGCTTTGGCTTGAGCAAGAGCTTGCTCTTCAGCGATAGTGACAAAGGCATTGATAGCCTCTTCACGCGCCTTGATATCTTCAAGCGTTGCTTGCGTTAGTTCGGTTGCAGAAATCTCCTTAGATACAAGGAGGTTGTGCAACTCTTCAATCGTTTTATTGTTAAAAGTCATTAGGCATCTCCTCCATCGTCCAGGATAGCTGGCACCTTGATATAGTAATTGTCTTTTTCAGGTACATTTTTAAATAAGCGATCACGGTCAGTTCCTTCTTCGGCTACGTCTGGGCGAAGAACGGTCTTGCGATCTGCCATGGTAGTCGTTGGTTCAACACCAGTAGTGTCGACTTCGCCGAGCAATTCGACCATATCAACAATCTTAGACAAGGTTGTCGCAAACTCAGCAGTTTCTTCTTCTGAGAATTTTAATTTTGAAAGATTGGCAACGTGTGTTACCTCTTCTTGCGTAATTTTCATCTGATATCCTTTCGTGAAATGATGATTATTTATCTGTTCTATTTTACCATATTTTCCTATAAATAAGGTAAGTCAAGTTGAAAAGAAGTAGAAATTGAAAAAAGGATTTTAATTCGATATAATGGTTGAAAATAGAAGCAAGAATAGCATTGGTTTTTAGTCGGCAAACAAGATGGAGACATTTACCGACTCGAATAAGTTAAGGAGAACATATGACAATTTGGGATTTACTTTTTACCAGTAAAAAAACAGTCCCTCCAGACTTGGGGACATGGTACATTTTGTTACCGACTTCTTTACTAGTCATAGCTGCTCTATCAATTCGCTATGCCTCCTCTAAACCTTATCGAGATTTTTGGTATTGGGGTCAATTGATTCAATTACTGATTATCAACGCTTGGTATATTGCTGCACGCCTGCCCCTATCTGAGGCTCTCCCTTTTTACCATAGTCGCATGGCTATGTGGATGATTCTTTTTGCCCCTAATAAGACCTTTTTCAAACAATACTTTGCCTTGGTTGGAGTATTTGGTTCTATTATGGCTTTAGTTTATCCAGTTTTTTATCCGTTTCCTTTCCCTCATGTTTCCTCGGTCAACAATGTTTTCGGACACTGGGCCCTCTTGGCTAACTGCTTGATTTATCTTATTAGATATTATAAAGTTGAAAAAGGGGATGCTTGGAAAATATGTCAGATGACCTTTGGTGTCAATGCAATTATCTTTCTAGCCAACCTCTTGACAGGAGGGAATTATGGCTTTTTGAGTAATCCCCCTGTGATTGGGGATCATGGCGCCTTGGTTAATTATTTGATAGTAACTAGTTTGATGACAGGGATTCTCGTCCTCATCAATCAATTTGTTAAATATAAACTGAAGAATCGTCAGCTAATAAATTAAGGAGATCTTATGCATCATTTTATTACAAGAACCCAAACCACACCACCGCCTATTCCGATTTTTTGGTACGGTATCATGATAGGCCTTCTTGCCTTGTCTATTTATGGATCTCTTACTTACTACAAAAATCCCAAATTTGTTCGATTGTTTAAGTGGGTTCAAATAGCGCAACTGCTAGCTCTTTACACTTGGTATATTGGCTTTAGCATTCCATTTTCAAATAGTCTACCTTTATACCATTGCCGCTTGGCCATGTTTGCAGTAGTTTTCTTGCCAGATAAATGGAAAACAAAGCAGTATTTTGCCCTTATGGGAGCTAGTGGAGCAGTATTTGCCTTGGGTTATCCGGTTTTTGATCCTTATGATTTCCCACATATTACCAGTTTTTCATTCCTGATTGGACATTATGCTCTCCTGGTCAATTCCCTGGTCTATCTCATGAATCATTATGATAAAACCCTGCTTAAAAAGTATCGAATCATCGCCTACACTTTTATTCTCAATCTATTTCTAGTAGGGGTAAATCAAGTGACAGGTGGAAATTACGGACTCTTGAATACCACGCCTTTTATTCCAGATGCTCCTATTTGGATAAAATATCTGTTGGTTTCAATCATTCTTTCTTCAGCCTTAGTACTCTTTGATATCTTGTTTAAGAAACGCTGGCAAAAGAAAATGGCACTAGAATCAACTCTTTCATGATTTAGATTGTAAGCTAAAAGAAGATATAGAATTTGAGTCGACCAATCACAAAACACAAATTGCAACATCCATTATTTAAAAGCAAGTCTATTATAGAGACCTGCTTTTTCTTGTGTAGGCGATTGAAAAACTCCCTAAAATCCGATATAATGGAGTGTTGAAAGGAATTTTAGGGTCCAATGTAACAAAGAGCGATTAGAAATTCAAATAATTCAAAAAAAGTAAAAAGAAAGAGAAGTTATGAGTATTCAAGAAGAAATCAAAAAACGTCGTACCTTTGCCATCATCTCCCACCCGGACGCTGGTAAAACGACTATCACTGAGCAATTGCTTTACTTTGGGGGAGAGATTCGTGAGGCAGGTACTGTAAAAGGGAAGAAGACAGGAAACTTTGCTAAGTCTGACTGGATGGATATCGAGAAACAACGTGGGATTTCGGTAACCTCATCTGTCATGCAGTTTGACTACGATGGCAAACGTGTCAATATCCTAGATACACCAGGGCACGAGGACTTCTCAGAAGATACTTACCGTACCTTGATGGCGGTGGATGCGGCTGTCATGGTTGTGGACTCTGCCAAGGGTATCGAGGCCCAGACCAAGAAATTGTTTGAGGTTGTCAAACATCGTGGTATTCCAGTCTTCACTTTTATGAACAAGCTTGACCGTGATGGCCGTGAGCCACTAGACCTCTTGCAAGAATTGGAAGAAGTCTTGGGCATCGCTAGCTATCCGATGAACTGGCCGATTGGGATGGGGAAAGCTTTTGAGGGACTCTATGACCTTTACAATAAACGCTTGGAACTTTACAAAGGGGATGAACGCTTTGCTAGTCTGGAAGATGGGGACAAGCTATTTGCTAGCAACCCATTCTACGAGCAAGTCAAGGATGATATCGAACTCTTGCAAGAAGCTGGAAATGAATTCTCAGAAGAAGCCATCCTTGCGGGTGAATTAACTCCAGTATTCTTCGGTTCAGCTCTTACTAACTTTGGAGTACAGACCTTCCTTGAAACCTTCCTCAAGTTTGCTCCAGAACCACATGGTCACAAGAAAACAGATGGCGAAATTGTGGATCCTTACGACAAGGATTTCTCAGGCTTTGTCTTTAAAATCCAAGCCAACATGGACCCTCGTCACCGTGACCGTATTGCCTTTGTCCGTATTGTCTCTGGTGAATTTGAGCGTGGTATGAGTGTTAATCTCCCTCGTACTGGTAAGGGAGCTAAGCTGTCAAATGTTACTCAGTTTATGGCAGAAAGTCGTGAGAATGTCACTAATGCCGTAGCAGGAGATATTATCGGAGTTTACGATACTGGTACTTATCAGGTGGGAGATACTTTGACAGTTGGGAAAAACAAATTTGAATTTGAACCACTGCCAACCTTTACCCCTGAAATTTTCATGAAAGTTTCTGCTAAGAACGTTATGAAGCAAAAATCCTTCCACAAGGGAATAGAGCAATTGGTTCAAGAAGGAGCTATTCAGCTTTATACCAACTACCAAACGGGTGAATACATGCTTGGGGCAGTTGGTCAATTGCAGTTTGAAGTTTTCAAACATCGCATGGAAAATGAGTACAATGCAGAAGTCGTTATGAGCCCAATGGGTAAAAAGACCGTTCGCTGGATCAAACCAGAAGACTTAGATGAACGCATGTCATCGAGCCGTAATATCTTAGCAAAAGACCGTTTTGACCAACCTGTCTTCCTCTTTGAAAACGACTTTGCCCTCCGCTGGTTTGCGGACAAGTATCCAGACGTTGAGCTAGAGGAGAAGATGTAACTCAGTACCAACAATTGGAACTAAAGTTCCTAATTGTTGGACGCTAGCCGCTATTTTGCGGTCTAGCTAACTGCCTTACTAACTGCGTTTGGCAAATAAAATCGATTTGCCAAACTCCGTGTCGTAGTTCAGTAAATTTATGTGGTTGTATAACAATCTAAGTAACTAACGCCAAGTTTTTATGGACTTGGCTAGGCGCTCCACTAGTAAAACTTTACGTCGTAAGGATTAGATAGTGTATTACCTACCTGCCTTACTAACTCATCGGCGAAAAATAATCGTTTTCGACTCTTCGTGTCGTAATGCTCTGTGTCGTAATCTAACAATTGGTAACCGTTAAGGCGATTTGCCTAAACGCTTCATTAGGAAAAGTCCACGAACGGTATCGATTCGTGGGCTTTACCGTCGTAACAGTTAGAAAGTAGTCTAGCTGCCTGCTATTGCCATACTAATTGTGTGTTGTAGCGGAAAATGAGTACCTTAGGTGGTCACTTACCTTAAATCTATTGTAAAAAAGCCAAGAAGATATTTTTCTTGGCTTTTCTTGTAGCTTGCTATTCAAAATTTCCCTAAAACTCCGCCCCAATGTGGGACGGAGTTTAGGAGGTCTTTTAGGTCGCTAATCGGTAAACAGCTTCAGCATAGATATCCATAGCATGATAGAGATCATCTAAGATAGCATATTCATTTGCTTGGTGTTCTGTTTGTTCTCTTCCTGGGAAGAGGGCGCCAAAAGCGACACAGTTTGGCATGGTACGTGCAAAGGTTGCACCGCCAGATGATAGAGCGGGACTCTTGTCACCAGTTTTTTCTTCATAAACCTGCATGAGTGTAGTGACGAGCAGGCTATCTCTTGCAACGTAAAGTGGTGCCAAGTAGTCAAATTCTTGGTAGCTAAGTTGGTAAGCTTTTGCACACTTTATCAGCTGATGAACAAGGGCATCCTTGTCTGCAAGGACTGGGATTCGGATATCAATTCGAATCTCAGAACTTTCGGGAGTAATGGTTAAGGCGGCCACATTAAAGGATAAATGTCCAGAAGGCTGGTCGCTGATATCACCAAAGATTCCTTTTCCTTGACCATCTTGACCAACTTCTTTGGCAAGAAATGTAAGTGCAGGATGGGATTGAATGGAATCAAGCACGGTGGCTAATCGAATGACTGCATTAATCCCTTGGCTAGCATCCTTAGCATGCTTAGATACTCCTAGAACAGTAAGGTTCTGGTCATTTTGTTGATAATCGTAACCAGCAGATATTAGCCCTTCTTGGATCTGTTCCATAAGCGGTCCTTGATAAGTTGCCTTATCAGGAACGACATTAAAGGCTCCACCTACCTCTAAGACGAGTTGTTCTGATCCAGGTCCATGAAGTTTGACCTGAAGGAGTCCTTTTTCTGCATAGGTTAATGGGAATGAGGAGTCAGGAGCAAATCCCATGCTGGCTTGCTCTTCAATGGCATTATATCTTGCCATACAACGCCAAAGGGTTTCTTCATCAGTACCAAATATGAAACGAACCCGTTTTTTGAATTGAATTCCTTGGTCAAGCAAGCTTTTGACTGCGTAAAGGGCTGCAAGAGAAGGTCCTTTATCATCCTGAGAACCCCGACCATAAATCCGACCATCTCTGATACTAGCTTCAAATGGAGGAGTTTCCCAGTCTGTCAAATCACCTGCAGGAACGACATCTAGGTGGCAGAGGATGGCAAGGAGATCCCCCTCACCAACTTCTGCATACCCATAATATCCTTGAGGATCAAGATAGGTTTTAAAACCAAGTTCTTGACACAAGTCCAGAGTTTTTTTCAGGACATCTTGAATTGCTTGACCAAAGGGAGTGCCATTTTCACCTTCATTGAGAACAGAAGGATAAGAGATGATTGTTTTCAAACTTTGAAGAAAATCCTCTTTGATTGATTCTGTAATATAGGATTTCATCCGTATCTCCCTTTGTTTCTATAAGAATGGCACTAAGGTACCTAAGATAAGAAGTAGAATACTTGCAACGACAATGACGATGACGAGTTTTCCAACAAATTTCCACCAAGTTCCAAGGCTGACACGACCAAGAGCAAGAGCACCCATAACAATACCTGAAGTAGGAGTTACAAGGTTAAGGACACCAGATGCAGATTGGTAGGCAGTGACGATAAGGCTTGCTTTAACATTGACGAACTCTCCAAGAGGAGCCATGATACCCATAGTTGCACTAGCAAGACCAGATGAAGAAGGAATGAGGAAGGACATAGGTAGGTAGAAGATATAGGTCAATACGATGAAGATTTGAGGAGAAAGACCTTGAAGGCCAACTTCACCCCAGTGTAGGATGGTTGCAGTAATCATACCATCGTTCATGATAACTTGGATACCACGAGCAACCGCACAAATCAAGGCTACTGAAAGCAAATCTGCAGCACCAGTTAGGAAGGTTGAGACAATCTTGCTTTCTTTGAGACCATAGACAACACCGATCAAAATCCCCATAACGGCAAAGAGCATAGCGCCTTCTGGGAAGTACCAGCTACCAAATGGTAGAGCATCTGAACCGATAACTCCTCCAATTACAGGAAGGCCGATTAACCAATTCTTGAAGTCTTCAAATACAGTAACATGCAAATCAACCCAAGGGATGAAACTTGCAATCATAATGATAAAGGTTAATACAAATAAAGCGAGGACATGTTTTTGTTTCTTGCTCAAGGTAGATGGTGCATCATCGTTATCTGAAACATTAAAGTGTTTGATATCTTCTTCGCGTTGAGCGTAAACGAGTGATTTAGTAGGATCTTTTTGAATCTTTTCTGCATAACGATAGACAAAGTAAGTGCTGATACCTGTCATTACGAACCAGAAGATAACACGGAGAATAACCCCATCCATAGAAGAAATTCCCGCAGTATCAGAGGCGATAACAGTAGCAAATGGATTCAATGTAGATGCCAAACAACCAACTTGAGAACCTAGTAAGATGATGGCTACGGCAGTGATACTGTCAAAACCAACTGCCATCATTACAGGAATAAGAAGGGGATAGAAGGCCATGGTTTCTTCTCCCATACCATAGGTAGTTCCTCCAAGTGCGAAGAGGGGCATGAGGATGAGAATCAACATTTTTTCGCGACCCTTGTATTTTTTAACGATGGAGGCAATCCCTACATCGAGTGTACCAGTAGCGTTTACGACACCAAGGAAACCTCCGACCATAAGGATAAAGAAGGCAACGTCGATAGCTGCGCTGGTTGGTTTGTGACCGAGCATGGCACGAATTGGTGCCATAAGGATATCGTAAATCCCTTGAGGATTTGAGTCAACAGTTTGATAGGTACCTGCGATGAGGTTACCTGCTTCATTGGTATCATACTTACCTGCTGGAATGATCCAGGTTAAAAATGCCATAATGGCAATGATGATAATCAAAACAGTGTATGATGAGGGCATTTGAAACCTTTTTTTATTTTCACTCATTTGTTTTTCCTCCTAAACTATGTCACACAGTATAAAAACGAATGATGTGGCAAGAGTGCTGACTAAACTTTCTTGAAAGGTATGACTAAACTATTATTCTTTCACAATGATTGTTCCACTTTCAGATTCAATCAAGGCTCCTAGATTGATAAGAGAAGTGATAACTGCTTTTCCTGCTGGACGATTGGTCACAAAATCAATGGCAGCTTGGATTTTTGGCAGCATACTACCAGGAGCAAATTGCCCCTCTTGGATGTATTCTTGGAGTTGGCTTACAGTTACCCGTTCCAATTTTTCCTGATTTGGTTTGTTATAGTTGATATAGGCATAATCGACACCAGTTAAAATGATGAAGAGATCTGCTTCGACTAGCTCTGCCAAGCATTGCGATGCAAAGTCCTTATCGATGACAGCTTCCACTCCCGAAAAGTAACCGTTTTCATTTTTGGCGATAGGAATACCTCCACCGCCTGCTGCGATGACAATTTGTCCCTTATCTAAGAGTGCGCGTATACTGTCGATTTCTTTGATGTAAATGGGTTTTGGAGAAGCCACTACCTTACGCCAACCACGACCTGCATCTTCTTTAAAGTTAGCCCCAGTTTTTTCGCTTTCCGCTTTAGCCTCTTCTTCTGAGTAGAATGGACCGATTGGTTTGGTTGGATTGAGAAAGGCAGGGTCATCCTTGTCTACGACAACCTGTGTGACAACAGAAACGACAGTTTTATCAAGATGAATATCCTGTAAAGCATTTTCTAGAGCATTCTGGAGCCAAAAACCGATGCTACCCTCTGTCATAGCAACAAGTGAATCTAGAGGAAAGGCGGGATTTTTTTCGGAATTCGCTGCTAGGTGTTGGAGGAGTAGGTTACCAACTTGCGGTCCATTGCCATGGGTGATAATCAATTCATCGCCATTTTGGATGAGTTTCACCAGATGACGTGCTGTTTCTGCCAGAGCAGCTTCTTGAGCTTGAGCAGATGGATCTGTGGACAGAATGGCATTTCCTCCAAGAGCGACAACGATTTTACGATGAGACATGAGCGCTCCTTTCTTTTGGATGAACAAAAACCAATTTTGGTTAAAAGCTTGGATTTGGAAGTTGAGAAGAAAGACTCTGTAGGGACGAGTTGAGTTGGAATTTCGAAATGCGGATAACTGGAAGGCAGTTACTTGTTATGAGGTTTTTGCTTGAATGGTGACTATTGGGGAATTTCAACTCAGAGCTCGTAACTTCTACAAAAAGGGACTGGACTAAAACACTAGTCTCAGCCCCTAAGCTGTTTGTTATAGTTGGCATCACACTTTAGGAATATAGAGATTTCCTAGTGTAGCGGCCATAACGGCTTTAATGGTGTGCATACGATTTTCTGCTTGATCAAATTGACGAGCATACTTGCTATGGAAGACCTCATCAGTTACTTCCATTTCTTTTACGCCAAATTTCTCAGCTACTTGTCTGCCATAGATAGTGTTCGTATCATGAAAGGCTGGTAAACAGTGGAGGAAGATTAAGTTTTCATTGCCTGCTTTCTTAACAAGATCCATATTGACTTGGTAAGGTTTTAGCAAAGCGACGCGTTCTGCAAACTTATCTTCTTCGCCCATAGATACCCAAACATCAGTGTAAAGGACATCAGCCCCTTTTACAGCTTCATCAGCATCTTCTGTGATGAGAATGTGAGCCCCACTTTCTTTGGCATATTCCTCAGCCAGTGCAACAACTGCTTGATCTGGGAAGAGTTCTTTTGGTGAAAAGACATGAACGTTCACACCAAGGATCGCTCCTGTTACTAGAAGGCTATTGGCAACATTATTACGACCGTCACCACAGTAAACCAAAGTCAAACCTTCAAGATGTCCGAAATTTTCTAGTACTGTCAAATAGTCTGCAAGCATTTGAGTTGGGTGCCATTTATCCGTCAAGCCATTCCAAACAGGAACACCAGAGAATTCTGCTAATTCTTCAACCATATCTTGACTAAAACCACGGAATTCAATACCATCAAACATACGTCCTAAAACTTTTGCGGTATCTTCAGTAGTTTCTTTTTTACCTAGTTGAATATCGTTTGCCCCCAGGTATTCTGGATGTGCACCAAGATCGATTGCAGCAGTTGTAAAGGCTGCGCGTGTACGGGTAGAAGTTTTTTCGAATAAAAGAGCAATATTTTTACCAGCTAGATAGCGGTGTTCGATGTTTCGTTTTTTAAGATCCTTCAAGTGAGCTGAAAGTCCAATCAAATATTCGAGCTCTGCACGGGTAAAATCTTTTTCAGCTAGAAAACTTCTTCCTTGAAATACTGAATGTATCATTCTATATATCCTTTTCTAACAAGTATTATTCTGCTAACAGATGCTAGGCAGAAATAGGAAGAATCTAAATGTCTTCGCGTTCAAACGGCATTGACATACAACGAGGTCCACCACGTCCACGTACCAATTCCCGTCCGCGAATCTTAATGAGACGAAGTCCATATTCTTCAAGTTTCTTATTGGTCACAGTGTTGCGTTCATAAACGACTACGACACCTGGTGCAATAGCGAGTGTGTTAGAGCCATCATTCCATTGTTCACGAGCAGCTGCAACAATATTACCATCACCACAAGGAATGAGTGTAACTTTTTCTAAACCAAGGTTTTGAGCAAGGAGCTCTGCCAAATCTCCTTTTTCTTCAACAATCTTGAGTTCTTCATTTTCGTAAGTGACAGAATAGACGTGAAGATTGCCTTGGATTTCTGGGTGGATTGTAAATTTATCATAGTCTACCATGGTGAAGACAGTATCCAAGTGCATGAACTTACGGCTGTTTGAAAATTCAAAAGCCAAAACTTTCTTGAAGCCAACATTCTTTTTGAAGATATTAACCAAAAGTTTTTCGATAGAAGCGGCATCGGTCCGTTGAGAGATTCCAACTGCTAGGACATCTTTTGAAAGAACAAGTTCATCTCCACCTTCAATCCGAGTAGTTTCTTCACGGTTATAGATGAGCTCTACCTTACCACCATAGATTGGGTGATGCTTGAAGATATACTTACCATAAAGTGTTTCGCGATTGCGTGTATCGGCGTACATGTGATTGAGTGATACTGCATTCCCGATAGTCGCAAATGGGTCGCGGGTGAAGTAAAGGTTTGGCATTGGATCGATGGCAAACGGATAGTCAGATTCAACCAAGTCAGTTAATCCTTTGCCTTCTTCAGGGATGTCAGGCAATTCAACTTTTTGAACACCTGCCATTGTTTTCTTGATCAGTTCAAGATTGTCGTCAATATCATGAAGCAGTTTTCGGATGGCATTTTTAGTTTGTCGACCACGAATATTTGCTTCATTGAGATATTCTTCTATGAACTGGTCACGTATTTCAGGAGAAGTTAATGATTCAGCAGCCAATTGTTCAAGATAGAGCACTTCGATTCCCTCGTCACGGAGTGCTTGAGCAAAGGCGTCGTGTTCACTTTGGGCATCTGCTAAAAATGGGATGTCATCAAAGAGCAACCTCTCAAGGTGATCTGGCATCAAGTTTTCTAATTCTTGACCCGGACGGTGCAACATAACTTTTTTCAGTTTTCCAATTTCTGAGAAAACATGAATTGGATGTGAAGACATGTGTTTCCTCCTTTTTTCTCGTGTGTACCAAACTATATTGGTATCGCTTACAAGTTAATAGTATCACAAATTAATATGCATTACAAGGGATATGATAAGGCCAAAAAGGCTTGAAAATGGCTATTTTATAGGATTTCTTACATTTTTTTATAAGAATATTCACAAATATACATGTTAAGTTAACTTATATTTATATTCTATAAAATTTATGCATAAAAATATTTTTAAAATTTTTTAAAAAAATATTGAGATTGTAGAAAAAGGTGGATTTTCTGAGGTGAAAAGTTTCTTGAAACAAAAAAAATCCCTTAGACTGGAACGAAACATTCTAGTCTAAGGAAATGGATAGTTGGGTATTAGATACCGAAATTTTTCATAAAAATTGTAAAGAGTGCCAGTAAGATGAAGCTGATACTATTAAGTAGCATATGGACCGAGATAGACATTTCCAAACGTCTAGTACGATAAGCAGTCCAAGTGAGGACAGTAGACATCCAACCATAAATCAAGAAGGAAGGGAGATTAGAAGGCGTATGTGCAAGGAGGAAGATTAGCCAACCAATAATATATCCAAACTTTTCATAGCCTTGGAAGAGTTTGGTAGGAATAATCCCGCGACAGATGATTTCTTCACAAATAGGTGCGATTAAAACGATGAGGAAGAAACTGCTAATCAGAGAACTTTCAGAAATAAGGTTGTTAATTACTTGTTGATTAGAAGTTGTTGTTTGCTTCATGAGTTGTAACCAGATTCCACCTACAAGATTTCCAACATAAATAGCTAGGTAGCTAAAGACAATTCGAGGAACATCGTTAACGGTAAAAAGTTTAGATTTTAAATCCAGCAACTTGCTCTTATGGGCTCCGTATAAAAAGATAGCAAGTACAAGAATCGAAATAAGGGACACAAGAATTGTTGACCAAATTGGATTAAACTGAATTTTAGTTAGTATAGCTAGAGTTAGCATAGGAGTTTGAGAAAGAAAGATAGCTACTAACAAAATCCCAAACCAAGCGAGTCGCTTACGAAAATCTTTAAAAAAGTTCATTGATGTATCTCCTAAAAAATTTTTATTAATTATAACATAATTATTGCAAGGATTCTATTTGTTACCATAAGAGGAGAGTACAGACGACGAATAGAATATCCCGAATCAAATGACTGTAGAATGATACCTCCTGTCTCAAATTTTTGGGGAATAAAAAACTGAGAAATAAAGCACCAAGACCAATATAAAAAGCAATCGATAAAATGGTGATTGGATTACGTAGGAAGATTAAAATGGAAATGATGATGACGGAAAATCTCACTTCCTTGCTACTGGAATTTTTTTGTAACCTTCTCCATTTTTTCAAGGGGAGAAAGGTGACGAGATCAACTCCAAAGAGAAAAAAGAAGGAAGGGAGGATGAGTTCCACGGCTTCTTTTTGAAGTAAGTTGACAGTAACGATAGTCTCTGATAGAACCAGCCCAACTCCACAGAGATTGACCACAATCATCATACTATAAAATAAAAAGATAAAGCGACTCCTGTCAATCAGTCTATCTCTTTTCAGGTTGTGACTAGATAAATAATGCATAAAGGCACAAGACCCAGATAATCCCAATAAAGCCAGTAGAAAATAAAAACAGGATTGTTTGAGGGCCAGAGAGGTTCCAGACCAAAAGATACAACTACAAAGTGCCAGTTGGATTAAGGCAAAGAACAAAAGTAGTCGAATTGATTTTATGACTTTTTCCATAAAGTATCCCCTATATTTTTTTCTTATTATAGCTAAAAGATAGGTGAGAAAAGTCCTTAAATTCCCAATTGTCGATTTTTAGAGCTGTCTTGTCTTTTGAAACTAAAAAATCCCCCTTCAAGGGTTCCTTGAAGAGAGGAGATAGGTGTTCTAACGTTTAGACCAAGTGCGCTTCATAAAGAGTAGTATGATTGGATAGATTTCAAGACGTCCTGCAATCATTGCAAAAGATAGTAGAAGTTTTGAAAATGGACTAAAAATTGAGAAACTTGCAGTTGTTCCTAAAATAGGACCGATATTGTTAAAACAACTGAAAACAGCACTCGTAACAACCATTAAATTATTGGTATCTAAACTGACGATGAAAATCAAACTGAGTAGAATCATGATGTAAACCACAAAGTACTTCAGAATCTTGTGCTGAGTATCCTTATCAATAACCGTTTGATTAACCTGAAGGGTTAACACACGGTGAGGTGATATGGTAGACAAGACTTGATTTTTAGCAATTTTAGATAGGATGACTCCGCGAATAACCTTGAGACCACCTGCAGTGGAGCCAGCAGAACCACCGATTGCCATCAGCATTAGCAAGATGTATTGAGAAAACAAAGGCCAGTTCGTGATATCCCCATATCCAAAACCGGTAGTGGTAATGATGTTAGATACTTGGAAGAAGGCCATCTCAAAGCTTTGTGAAACTCCGCTGTAGAGGTGGAGTGTGTTAAGCGTGATTAAGCCAGTTGATATGGCTACAATCAAGAGATAGGCTCGGAGTTCTTCATCAAAAAAGAATTCCTTGATACGACGGAGCATGAGGTAGTAGTAGAGGTTGAAATTGACACCAAACATCAAAACCCCGATACTTGTCAGATAGGTAATGAGAGAACTGTGATAGTGGGCAATTCCATCATTATAAACAGTAAAGCCACCTGTACCAGCAGTACCCATAGCGATGACAAAACTATCGTAAAGTGGCATCCCAGCAAGGTAATAGATAACCACAAAGAGGGCAAACATAGCCAGGTAGAGGATATAAAGGATTTGAGCTGTATTTTTTAGTTTAGATACAACCTTACCAAATACTGGTCCAGGAACCTCTGCCTTCATAACCTCTAAGTGACTGTTTTTTGCATTGTCCATGATAGCTAGGGCAAAAACCAGCACCCCCATCCCTCCGATAAGGTGAGTAAAACTCCTCCAAAATAGAAGGGAACGGCTTAAGACAGAAACATCATTTAAAATAGTTGCTCCCGTTGTTGTGAAGCCAGAACTAATCTCAAAGAAGGCGTCTATCATATTGGGAATTTGTCCTGAAAAGACAAAGGGAAGGGCACCAAAGAATGACCAGAGAATCCAACAGAGAGCCACAATTAAGACCCCTTCTTTTGCATAGATTCGCTGTTTTTTAGGCTTACTGATAATTCCCAGAAGACCTAGAACAACAAGGATTCCGATGGTAGAGAAAAGAGCTGTAAAAACTTGACTCGATTCTCGATAATAAAGAGCAATGCTAACTGGAACTAAGAGTAGACCAGCCTCGATCAAGAGTAGCTTTGCAAGAAGAAATCGTACCATACTTCTATTCATAGCTTACCTCTCTAACAGATCATAGATCTTGGTGATATTTGATAGTAGTGTGATGACAACTAACTTATCACCGACTTGAAGGCTATCTTCACCTGTGGGGAAGATTGTTTTTCCATTGCGGATAATAGCAGCAATTAAAATATCTTTTTTGAGTTTCAATTGAGATAAAGGTTTACCAGTCATCTTGTTAGCTTCCTTGATAAGGAATTGAAGAGTTTCAACCTGTCCATTTGCTAGGTGGTGCATCGCTTGAAGATCTGAATATTGAGCATTGGCACGACCATGGATAAAGTGCATAATCGTATCAACAGCGATAGTTTTTGGTGTGATGATACTAGAAAACTCAGGTGCATGGATAATCTCTAGGAGACTAGTTCGATTGACCTTAGTGATGTTTTTCTGAACACCAACACTATCCAAGAACATAGATGTAATAATGTTTTCTTCGTCAACTCCAGTAAGGGTTGCGACAGCATCGTAGTGTTGTGCACTTTCTTCCAGGAGAATATCTTTTGCAGTCCCATCCCCTTGTACAATGTAGAGTTTTGGATATTTTTGACTGAAAAATGCTGCGCGATCTGGATTGAGTTCAATGACCTTGGTATCAATACGGCTATCTTTCAAAATACCAACAAGGTAGTAGGCGATTTTGCCGGCACCGATAATGAGTAAGCTCTTAACGACACGAGATTTGACATAGTTATGAAAAAGCATCATATCGATACGATGACCTGTTACAAAGATACGGTCTTTATCTTCTAAAATAAGGTCGCCACTAGGGATCATCAGTTTATGATCGCGCTCAATAGCACAAACAATCACATTGCCAAACTTTTTCCGGAAGTCTGCGATAGACATCTGACAGATATTGCTATCCTTACGGACAACAAATTCCATCAAACTAACCAAACCACCTACAAAACGCTCAACAGAAAGAGCGTTTGGGAAGTCGATGATGTTAGCAATAGCACGAGCCGCTAGGAGTTCTGGATTGACAATGAGAGAGAATCCGAGAATATTTTTTTCTTTGAAATAGGGGTTGGAATACTCAGGATTGCGGACACGGACGATGGTTTCTTTAGCCCCCATCTTTTTAGCTAAGACAGCAGAGACCATATTGACCTCGTCATATTGAGTCATAGCGATGAAAATATCGCAGTCTTGAACATTGGCAGCTTCTAGCATGGCAAAGTCAGCCCCATTACCTGCAATTCCAATAATATCAAAACGGCTTGTCATGTAATTAAGAACGGTTTCGTTCTGTTCAATTAAGACAACATCATGATTGTCAGCGACAAGTGAACGACAAAGGGCAGAACCAACTTTCCCCCCTCCGACAAGAATAATCTTCATGTTATATAACCTACTTTTTCAATATATATCTATCATACTCTTTTTTAGAATAAAATGCACTCGGCAACCGACTCTTTTCATTATTAGGGTGGGAAATTGTCCTATTGATAATCTTCCTTATTAAAAATTTAAGATATAAATCAGCTATTTTCGTCTAATTCTAATGAATACAGAAACATTTTTAACTAATGTAAATATGTTTGTAAAAAAATTGAAAAAATCAAGTCATTTCTATTGACAATCAAGCTGAAAGTGATATACTAAAACAGTAGTTTCGCTGATTTACTTCAAACCTGTTGTGAGGTAAGTTAACGATGCCTTAACCACGCTGTTTGCTGAGCTTGACTCCGGGCAGTGTGGCTATTTTTTTGC
>NZ_JAWERU010000005.1:0-55482 GCF_032481935.1 Streptococcus sp. | reverse complement strand
TCGTCGCTGGAACCCTAAGATGGCTAAGTACATCTTCACTGAGCGTAACGGAATCCACGTTATCGACTTGCAACAAACTGTAAAATACGCTGACCAAGCATACGACTTCATGCGTGATGCTGCAGCTAACGATGCAGTTGTATTGTTTGTTGGTACTAAGAAACAAGCAGCTGACGCAGTTGCTGAAGAAGCAGTACGTTCAGGTCAATACTTCATCAACCACCGTTGGTTGGGTGGAACTCTTACAAACTGGGGAACAATCCAAAAACGTATCGCTCGTTTGAAAGAAATCAAACGTATGGAAGAAGATGGAACTTTTGAAGTTCTTCCTAAGAAAGAAGTTGCACTTCTTAACAAACAACGTGCACGTCTTGAAAAATTCTTGGGTGGTATAGAAGATATGCCTCGTATTCCAGATGTAATGTACGTAGTTGACCCACATAAAGAGCAAATCGCTGTTAAAGAAGCTAAAAAATTGGGAATCCCAGTTGTAGCGATGGTTGACACAAACACAGATCCAGACGATATCGATGTAATCATCCCAGCTAACGATGACGCTATCCGCGCAGTTAAGTTGATTACAGCTAAATTGGCAGACGCTATCATCGAAGGTCGCCAAGGTGAAGATGCTGTTGCAGCAGTTGAAGCAGAATTTGCAGCTTCAGAAGCTCAAGCAGACTCAATCGAAGAAATCGTTGAAGTTGTAGAAGGCGACAACGCTTAATTCATATAAATAGTAATTACCTAGGAGGGCGGGGCTTAGCCCGGCTCTCCTATTTTTAAAAAATATAGGAGAATCAAAATGGCAGAAATTACAGCTAAACTTGTTAAAGAGTTGCGTGAAAAATCTGGTGCTGGTGTTATGGACGCTAAAAAAGCATTGGTTGAAGTTGAAGGCGATATCGAAAAAGCGATCGAATTGCTTCGCGAAAAAGGTATGGCAAAAGCAGCTAAGAAAGCTGACCGTGTTGCTGCAGAAGGTTTGACTGGTGTTTATGTTGACGGTAACGTTGCAGCAGTTGTTGAAGTAAATGCTGAAACTGACTTCGTTGCAAAAAACGCTCAATTTGTTGAGTTGGTAAACGCAACAGCTAAAGCGATCGCAGAAGGAAAACCAGCTAACAACGAAGAAGCTCTTGCTTTGACAATGCCTTCAGGTGAAACTCTTGAAGCAGCTTATGTGTCTGCAACAGCGACTATCGGAGAAAAAATCTCATTCCGTCGCTTTGCTTTGATTGAAAAAACAGATGCACAACACTTCGGAGCATACCAACACAACGGTGGACGTATCGGTGTTATCTCTGTAATCGAAGGTGGAGACGAAGCACTTGCTAAACAAATTTCAATGCACATCCATCGCTGCTATGAAACCAACAGTTCTTTCATACAAAGAATTGGATGAGCAATTTGTTAAAGATGAGTTGGCACAATTGAACCACGTTATCGACCAAGATAATGAAAGCCGTGCTATGGTTGGTAAACCAGCTCTTCCACACTTGAAATATGGATCAAAAGCTCAATTGACTGATGAAGTGATTGCTCAAGCTGAAGCTGATATTAAAGCTGAGTTGGCTGCAGAAGGCAAACCAGAAAAAATCTGGGATAAAATCATCCCAGGTAAAATGGATCGTTTCTTGCTTGACAACACTAAAGTTGACCAAGCATACACACTTCTTGCACAAGTTTACATCATGGATGACAGCAAGACAGTTGAAGCTTACCTTGAATCAGTTAACGCTTCAGTAGTTGAGTTCGCTCGCTTTGAAGTTGGTGAAGGTATCGAAAAAGCTGCAAATGACTTTGAAGCAGAAGTTGCAGCTACAATGGCAGCAGCCTTGAATAACTAATAAAAAAGTAAGGAAGCAAATCTGCTTCCTTTTCTTTTGTTAGAGGGGACTCATAGGAATCCTTTTTTTATACTCAATGAAAATCAAAGAGCAAACTAGGAAGCTAGCCGCAAGCTGTACTTGAGTACGGTAAGGCGACGCTGACGTGGTTTGAATTTGATTTTTGAAGAGTATTATTTTAAAAGATAAACAAAAAGCCCTATACAAGGGCTTAGTGTATTTAGGAGACTACACTTCGAATTCATAGAGTGCTGTAGATAGGTAACGTTCTCCGTTATCTGGTGCAAGCGCAAGGACTTTTTTACCTGCTCCAAGTTTTTTAGCGACTTCAATTGCTGCATAGATAGCTGCTGCAGAAGAAATACCGACTAAGAATCCTTCTTTTCCACCGATTTCACGGCCAAGTGCAAGAGCATTATCTGATGTTACACGAACGACACCATCGTAAGCTTTTGTATCAAGTGTATCTGGAATGAATCCAGCAGAGATACCTTGAATTTTGTGAGGACCTGGCTTTTCACCAGACAAGATAGCTGACTCGTCTGCCTCAACAGCAAAAACTTGAATGTTTGAGTTAGCAGTTTTAAGAGCATGAGAAACACCAGAAATAGTTCCTCCAGTACCAACACCAGCAACAAAGGCGTCTAAACCATCAGCTCCGAAATCAGCTAGAATTTCAGCTCCTGTTGTTCTTTCGTGAACCTCTGGGTTAGCTTGGTTATTAAACTGTAATGGTAGGAAACCATCACGCTCAGCAGCAATTTCCTGCGCTTTTGCAATTGCACCTTTCATTCCTTCGCTACCAGGAGTGAGGACTAGTTCAGCTCCATAAGCTTGGATAATTTTACGACGTTCCACGCTCATTGTTTCAGGCATAACGATAACAACTTTATAGCCTTTAGCAGCACCAACCCATGAAAGTCCGATACCAGTATTTCCACTTGTTGCTTCCACAATGGTAGAACCTGGTTTCAATTTACCTTCTTGTTCTGCTTTTTCAATCATGCTTAGGGCGATACGGTCCTTAACTGACGATCCTGGGTTAAAAGCTTCAAGTTTTACATAAACATCTGCTGCACCTTCTGGTACAATGTTATTCAATTTAACAATCGGTGTTCTACCGATGAGTTCTGTGATATTGTTATAAATTGCCATATTAGCACCTCTTTATATAAGATGCTACTAGTATAACGCTAACTTTAACTTTTGTAAAATATAGAAATCCTATCGGAGTGATAGGATTTTTTTATATCAGTGATTCAAACCATTCATATTCAAACGATTATGATAAGCTAAGTCAAATAGATAGGTGTAAAGAGGTACAATATCAGTTTTCTTTGGAAATTCAAATTTGTGAGAATTAAAATGCTCATTGTGAGATTTTAAAAAGGCATTTTCTAAATAAGTAATCGTAATCTCACTATCATCAATCCCAAGTCCAGCAGTTTCCATTTCAACATTGACAATGTTCATGAGGAAAATTGATTTGATAGACATCTTCCGTCCGGTTGCCCCTTGTTTATCTGTAAAGATGATTCGGATATTTGTAAAGATAATTGAGTCACGAATGAGTTTATATCCGCTTTGAATTTCTTCATTTTCTAATAAATATTGTCCAAACTCCTTGGTAAGAGCTTCTTTACTTTGCTCACTGAAGTTTCCAGCGAGTCCATGAATTAATCTTCCAAAAGCCATATGATATTTCCTTTCTTTACGATAGGTTTACAGGTACTTCAACTTCACGTAAACCTTTGTCAGTTAGAGTAACTTTTCCATTGAAAAATTCAATTAGATCAGCCTTGATATCGTCTTTCCTTTCTTTGTCAACGAAAATCATTGTGTCAACTTGGTCTGTAAAGTTTGTCTCTAATTCTATAAGATTATGCTCTTTAAGAAAATTACCGTATTCTTGATATTGGGCATAAGACATTTGAATGGAGATGCCAGCTTGCTCTTTGATTTCGACAATCCCAATTTCCTTAACTGCTAGGGCAACACTACCAGCATAAGCGCGAATCAAACCACCAGCCCCTAGTTTGATACCGCCAAAATAACGAGTAACTACAACACAGACATTAGTAAGGTTGTGATTCTCCAGAACTCCTAGCATAGGAACGCCAGCAGTCCCACTAGGTTCTCCATCATCACTAGTTCGCTTGATTTCACTACGCTCACCGACAATAAAAGCAGAGCAGTTGTGGGTAGCTTTATAGTGTTCTTTTTTAATAGTTGTGATAAAATCACGAGCCTCTTCCTCACTATAGACACGTTTGGCATGACAGATAAAGCGTGATTTTTTGATTTCTTCTTGGACTTGTCCGTCCTCTTTTATAGTTCTGTATTCCATATTTTTATTGTACTAAAAAATAGCGTAAAGTTCTACATTTTACGAATAAAGAAATATGAAAGTAAATCCAAATTACCTCGGTCGCCTTTTTACCGAGCAAGAATTAAGTCATGAGGAGAGACAACAAGCAAAACAAATTCCATCCATGAAAAAAGAAAAGGGGCAACTATCTTGTCAGCGTTGTGGTAGTCAGATAGAAGAAGAATGGCATTTGCCTATTGGTGCTTTTTATTGTCGAGAATGCTTGATTATGAAGCGAATAAGAAGTGATCAAAATCTCTATTACTTTCCGCAAGAATGTTTTCCCAAACAAGATGTACTCAAATGGTCAGGTCAACTGACTCCATTTCAAGAGCGGGTATCACAAGGACTCCTTCAGGCGGTAGATAAGAAGGAGGCTACCTTGGTACATGCAGTGACAGGAGCTGGTAAGACTGAGATGATCTACCAAGTTGTTGCCAAGGTGATTGATCAAGGTGGAACTGTTTGTCTGGCCAGTCCACGAATTGATGTTTGCTTAGAGCTCCATAAACGACTACAAAATGATTTTGCATGTGATATTGCGCTACTACATGGGGAGTCGGATCCCTATTTTCGTACACCTTTAGTTGTAGCAACCACTCACCAACTATTAAAATTTTATCAAGCTTTTGATTTATTGATTGTGGATGAAGTGGACGCCTTTCCTTATGTTGATAACCCAGTACTTTACCATGCTGTCAACAATTGTGTAAAGGAAAATGGATTGAGAATATTTTTAACAGCAACGTCAACTGACGAGTTAGATAGAAAAGTTAAACAAGGGGAGTTAAAGCGTCTCAGTTTACCTCGTCGCTTTCATGGAAATCCTCTCATTGTTCCCAAGCCAATCTGGTTATCGCATTTTAATAGATATTTAGAAAAAAATGGCTTACCTCCAAAATTAAAACTTTACATTGAGAAACAGAGAAAGACGGCCTATCCCTTACTAATCTTTGCCACTGAGATTAAAAAGGGAGAAAAGCTAAAAGAAATTTTGCAGGAGAAGTTTCCGAATGAGAAAATAGGCTTTGTATCTTCAATCACAGAAGACCGATTAGAGCAGGTACAGGCCTTTCGAGATGGAAAGTTAACGATATTAATAAGCACAACTATATTAGAGCGTGGAGTTACCTTCCCTCGTGTAGATGTTTTTGTGGTGGAAGCCAATCATCAACTCTTTACCAAGTCAAGTTTAGTACAAATTGGTGGACGAGTTGGAAGAAGCATGGATCGTCCTACTGGAGAACTGATATTTTTCCATGACGGACCCAATCTGTCCATTAAGAAAGCCATAAAGGAGATCAAACAAATGAATCAGGAGGCAGGAGTATGAAGTGTTTATTGTGTGGTAAAAACTTGCAAAAAGAGATAACCTTTACTAACCTGCTCTGTTTTAAAAAGGAGGAGGAACTAGTCTGTGAATCCTGTATTTCGTCTTTCGAGAGCATTGGTGGTAATCATTGTCCGAGTTGTTTTAAAAAAGGTTTGTCAACTATTTGTCAAGATTGTCAATTTTGGTGTAAAAAAGGTGTAAAGGTTGATCATAGAGCTCTTTATTCCTATAATCAGGCTATGAAAGAGTATTTTAGTCGCTATAAATTTGATGGTGATTATCTTCTTAGAAAGATATTTTCTGAGATATTGCAAAAAGAGTTAAAGAAGTATAAGAACTATCAGATTGTGATTGTTCCTCTGAGTGACCAGCGTTTAAAAAGCAGAGGCTTTAATCAAGTTGAAGGCCTGATGAAGGAGACAGGGTTAACATATCTTGATATTTTGGTTAAAAAAGAAGTGGAGGCTAGTTCTTCAAAAAATCGATCTGATCGTTTACTTACAGAGTTTCCCTTTTTATTGAAAGATGGAGTGAAGCCCCCAAAAAATATCTTACTCTTTGATGATATTTATACAACTGGAACTACCTTGAATCGTCTTAAAAGTATGCTATTAGAGGCTGGTTGTCAGAATATTAAAACTTTTTCCCTCGCAAGATGAGGAAAAAGTTTGCAAAAATTTTATGAAAGCGTTATAATATAATTAGAAAAACAAATATGTTTAGAAAGAAGGTACTTATATGATTAAATATAGTATCCGTGGTGAAAACCTAGAAGTAACAGAAGCAATTCGTGATTATGTAGTTTCTAAACTCGAAAAGATCGAAAAATACTTCCAAGCAGACCAAGAATTGGATGCGCGTGTTAACTTGAAAGTTTATCGTGAAAAGACTGCTAAAGTAGAAGTAACCATTCCGCTTGGATCTATTACTCTTCGTGCAGAAGATATTTCTCAAGATATGTACGGTTCTATTGATTTGGTGACAGATAAGATTGAGCGTCAGATTCGTAAAAACAAAACTAAAATTGAACGTAAGAACAGAAATAAAGTATCTACAAGTCAACTCTTTACAGATGCTTTAGTTGAGGACTTAGATGTAGCACAACCAAAAGTTGTTCGTTCAAAACAAATTGATTTGAAACCAATGGATTTGGAAGAAGCTATCTTACAGATGGATTTATTGGGACATGACTTCTTCATCTATGTAGATGTTGAAGATGAAACAACAAATGTTATTTATCGTCGTGAAGATGGAGACATTGGTCTTCTAGAAGTTAAATAATCAAAAAAATTAGTCTGTAAAAGTGGTTTACACTAGTGTAAACCACTTTTTAGTTTGGATGTTTTACTATTATTTGAAAATAGTGTTTCCTCTTTAAAAGTCGCATTTTGGCTACATTTATGGTATAATAATGCGCAAGAGGTTTGTAATGAAAAAAAATGAAATAAATCCCTTTTTTATGTATCTGATTGCTATGGTAACCTTTACGATTATGACCATTTTGATTGTGTTAGTAAAGGATAATCTAATCACTATAGCAAGTCTATTTTTATTTATCGTATTCTATGTTCTGCTATTTAATTTCCAGAAAAAATATTACAAAAAAACAGATATCGAGCAAATCCAGTATGTCAATCATCAGGCTACGGATAGTTTGAGTGCCCTCCTAGAGCAAATGCCTGTCGGGGTTGTTAAATTAAACATGGACAGCAGTGAGATTGAATGGTTCAATCCCTATGCGGAATTAATTTTGACAACCGAGGATGGAGAAATTGATTTTCCTCAATTTCAAAAGATTTTAAAGAGTTCGATTTCTTCCCCAGGGGCTTATGCCATTGTTGGGGAGAAACGTTATGCAGTGCATTTAGATAGAAATTCAGGTGTCTTATACTTTTTTGATGTTTCTGGTGAGTATGAGGCGACTGCTGAATTGGTAACAAGTCGTCCTGTAATTGGAGTTATCTCAGTTGATAACTATGATGACTTGGAAAATGAAACGTCTGAATCAGACATTAGTCATATTAATAGCTTTATTGCAAATTTTGTTTCAGAATTTGCTGGGAAACATGCCATGTTTTCTCGTAGAGTGAGTATGGATCGGTTTTATCTATTTACTGACTACACTGTACTTGATCACTTGATGCAGGATAAGTTTTCTGTAATTGATACCTTTCGTGAGGAAGCTAAGCAACGGAATTTACCACTAACGATGAGTATAGGAGTTTCCTATGGTGATGGTAATCATGACCAGATTGGGAAGGTTGCTCTCCTCAATCTCAACTTAGCCGAAGTTCGTGGTGGTGACCAAGTAGTTGTAAAAGAGAATGATGAAACCAAAAATCCAATCTACTTTGGAGGCGGTTCAGCAGCATCTGTTAAACGAACTCGGACACGAACTCGTGCTATGATGACAGCTATCTCAGATAAACTTAAAAGTGTCGATCGAGTTTTTGTTGTTGGTCACAAGAATCTTGACATGGATGCTCTTGGTTCAGCAGTTGGAATGCAGTTGTTTTCGAGTAATGTACTAGAAGATAGTTATGTGGTTTATGATCCTACACAGCTGTCTCTAGATATCGCTCGAGCGGTCAATTATTTGGAAGATGAGGGTGTTTCAAAACTTCTTCCTTTAAATCAAGCGATGACAATGGTTACCAAACGCTCCTTACTGGTGATGGTTGACCATTCTAAGACAGCTTTAACCTTATCCAAAGAGTTTTATGACTTGTTTACCCAGACGATTGTCATTGACCATCATCGTCGTGACCAAGATTTTCCAGATAATTCGGTCATTACCTATATCGAGAGTGGAGCTAGTAGTGCTAGTGAACTAGTAACAGAATTGATTCAATTTCAAAACTCTAAGAAGAAACGTTTGAGTCGTATTCAGGCTAGTGTTCTTATGGGAGGGATGATGCTGGATACTAAAAATTTCACCTCTCGGGTAACTAGTCGAACTTTTGATGTTGCAAGTTATCTCAGAACGAGAGGGAGTGATAGCATTGTCATTCAGGAAATTTCAGCCACTGATTTTGAAGAATATCGATTGGTAAATGAACTCATTTTGCAGGGACAAATGGTGCAGCCATCAATCCTGGTTGCTCAAGCTTTGGAAGATAAAGAGTACGATACGGTTGTTATTAGTAAGGCTGCTGATGCTATGCTTGCCATGTCTGGTATAGAGGCCAGCTTTGTAGTTGCTAAGAATAGTCAAGGAGCAATCTCCATTTCTGCGCGAAGCAGAAGTAAGATCAATGTCCAGCGAATTATGGAAGAGTTAGGTGGCGGTGGTCACTTTAACTTAGCTGCGGCACGTTTGACAGATATGAGCCTGCAAGAAGCAGGAGATAAACTGAAAACAGTTATTTTTAATGAAACAAAAGAAAAGGAGTCAGAAGAATGAAAGTAATCTTTTTAGCAGATGTTAAAGGTAAAGGGAAAAAAGGTGAAATTAAAGAAGTACCAACTGGATATGCACAAAACTTTTTAATTAAGAAAAACCTTGCTAAGGAAGCTACAGCTCAAGCCATTGGTGAGTTGCGTGGTAAGCAAAAATCAGAAGAAAAAGCACATGCAGAGATGCTTGCAGAAGCGAAGGAAATTAAAGCAAAACTGGAAGCAGAAGAAACAATCGTTGAGTTTGTCGAAAAAGTTGGTCCAGACGGACGAACATTTGGGTCAATTACTAACAAGAAGATTGCAGAAGAATTGCAAAAACAATTTGGTATTAAAATTGATAAACGCCACATTCAAGTTCAATCACCAATCCGAGCAGTTGGTTTGATTGATGTTCCGGTTAAGATTTATCAAGATGTAACAAGTGTAATCAATCTTCGTGTCAAGGAAGCTTAATTTACGATTGGTTGACAATATTGTAAAAGGAAGGAAAGTCTGATGGCAGAAGTTGAAGAACTGCGTGTTCAGCCTCAAGATATCCTGGCAGAACAATCTGTTTTAGGAGCCATTTTTATTGATGAGACTAAACTCGTTTTTGTCCGAGAATATATCGATTCACAGGACTTCTTTAAGTATGCTCACCGTTTGATTTTTCAGGCTATGGTTGATTTATCTGATCGTGGAGATGCTATTGACGCAACCACAGTTCGGACGATACTAGATAGCCAGGGTGATTTACAAACTATCGGAGGCTTGTCTTATCTGGTTGAGATTGTCAATTCGGTGCCAACCTCTGCCAATGCGGAATACTATGCTAAAATTGTAGCAGAAAAGGCTATGCTTCGACGCCTAATTGCTAAGTTGACAGAGTCTGTAAACCTAGCCTATGAAGCTTCTCAGCCTGCTGACGAAATTATTGCTCGTGCAGAAAAAGGTTTAATTGACGTTAGTGAGAATGCCAATCGAAATGGTTTTAAAAATATTCGGGATATTCTGAATATCAACTTCGGAAATCTAGAAGCTCGTTCGCAACAGACTTCGGATATCACGGGTATTGCGACAGGTTATCGAGATTTAGACCATATGACGACTGGTCTGCATGAGGAAGAATTGATTATTTTGGCAGCTCGTCCTGCGGTTGGTAAGACAGCCTTTGCTTTGAATATTGCGCAAAATATCGGAACCAAACTAGACAAGACAGTTGCTATTTTCTCTCTGGAAATGGGTGCTGAAAGTTTGGTCGATCGTATGTTGGCTGCGGAAGGATTGGTAGAGTCGCATTCTATCCGTACAGGTCAATTGACTGAGGAAGAATGGCGCAAGTATACGATTGCTCAGGGTAATCTGGCTAATGCAAGTATCTACATTGATGATACACCAGGGATTCGGATCACAGAAATTCGCTCCCGTTCCCGTAAACTGGCTCAGGAAACAGGTAATCTAGGCTTGATTTTGATTGACTATCTTCAGCTGATCACAGGGACTGGTCGAGAAAATCGTCAACAAGAAGTATCTGAGATTTCCCGTCAGTTGAAAATCTTAGCAAAAGAACTCAAAGTTCCAGTTATAGCTCTTAGTCAGCTTTCTCGTGGTGTAGAGCAACGTCAAGATAAGAGACCAGTTTTGTCTGATATTCGTGAATCTGGATCTATTGAGCAGGATGCTGATATCGTAGCTTTTCTCTATCGTGATGACTATTATGAGCGCGGTGGTGAAGAGGAGGAAGGCATTCCAAATAATAAAGTAGAAGTGATTATCGAGAAAAACCGTAGCGGTGCTCGCGGAACGGTAGAATTGATTTTTCAAAAAGAATATAATAAATTTTCAAGTATTTCGAAGATGGAGGAACCAAGATGACAGACGCATTTACAGATGTGGCTAAAATGAAAAAAATCAAAGAAGAAATTAAGGCGCATGAGGGACAAGTGGTGGAAATGACCTTAGAAAATGGTCGTAAACGCCAAAAGAATCGTTTGGGAAAACTAATTGAGGTTTATCCATCGCTCTTCATCGTTGAGTTTGGAAATGTTGAAGGAGACAAACAGGCTAATGTCTATGTTGAATCTTTCACCTATTCAGATATTTTAACAGAAAAGAACCTGATTCATTATTTGGATTAAGGCTAATCATGAAAGTGGGAAGTACTCTCACTTTTTTTTTATTTTCTTTCGAATGATATAGATGAGGTCAACCTCAAAAATCTAATTATTTGAAGGAGAATCAATGACATTTACTAAAGCAGGACATAAAAAGGGAACTTTTCTCAGAAAGACAGCTGTAGGATCAGCTTCACTATTACTAGCAGGAGCTTTTTTGTTTGGTGGAGGAACTGTTCATGCCAACCAGGCAAATAATGGATCACTGGCACGAGGAGATGATTATCCCTATTATTATAAAAATGGAAGTCAAAAAATTGATAAGTGGCGCATGTACTCAGGACAGTGTACCTCTTTTGCTGCTTTTCGTTTAAGTAGTGTCAATGGTTTTGAGCTACCAGCTGCTTATGGGAATGCCAATCAATGGGGTTATCGAGCCCAAAAAGAAGGCTATCGTGTGGACCAGCAACCAGCAATTGGTGCGATTGCTTGGAGTACAAGAGGGCAATATGGTCACGTAGCTTGGGTATCTAACGTGATTGGAGACATGATTGAAATTGAGGAGTACAATTACGATTATACAGAAACGTATCATCGTAGAATTGTAAAGGCAAGTTCTATGACTGGTTTTATTCACTTTAAAGATGTTGGGAATGCTAGTGTAGGGCATCATCAGTCTCTACTAGCTTCTAGTGGAACACATTACTTTACGGAAAAAGCAGCTATTATGGATCAGCCGACACTGACAGCTACTATTATTGAATACTATGAACCTGGAATGAGTGTTCATTATGATCAAACTCTTGAAAAGGATGGCTATAGATGGATTAGTTATATGTCACGAAGTGGAAACAGACGTTATATCCCCTTAACTAAAACAAGTAGTTCTAAAAATGGTTGGGAAAAAGAGGGAACAGCTTGGTACTACTATGAAAATGGTCAGAAAGCAGTTGGTTGGAAGAAGATTAATGGGAACTGGTATCATTTGCAAGTTGATGGTAGAATGACGACAGGCTGGTTAAAAGAAGGTTCGAATTGGTATTACTTGAAGTCATCTGGTGAAATGCAGACAGGTTGGCTGAAAGATAAGGGCGTTTGGTATTATCTGGAAAGTTCTGGAGCTATGAAAACCAGTCAGTGGTTCCAGGTTTCAGGAAAACATTATTATGTAAATGCATCTGGAGAATTGGCAGTAAATACGACTATCGATGGATTTCAAGTTGATGCTGATGGAGTTCGAGTAGAAAAACCAGCCTCATAAGTGTTATTCAGCATTTGGGCTCTTCCTAATGGTATTTTTCCATGCTTTCCTTTATAATGGGTGTATGGACAAGAAAAAATTATTACTAATTGACGGCTCTTCAGTTGCTTTCCGAGCATTTTTTGCACTTTACCAGCAACTGGATCGTTTTAAAAATGACAATGGACTACATACCAATGCAATCTATGGTTTTCATTTGATGCTAAATCACCTGTTGGAGCGTGTTCAACCGAGTCATATCTTGGTTGCTTTTGATGCGGGTAAAACGACTTTCCGTACAGAGATGTATGCTGATTATAAGGGTGGTCGTGCTAAGACTCCGGATGAGTTTCGCGAGCAATTCCCTTTTATTCGTGAGTTGCTAGATCATCTTGGGATTCGTCATTATGAGTTAGCCCAGTATGAGGCGGATGATATCATTGGTACCTTGGGTCGTTTGGCTGAAAAGGATTCATTTGATGTAACTATCGTCAGTGGAGACAAGGACTTGATCCAGTTGACAGATGAACATACAGTGGTTGAGATTTCTAAGAAAGGTGTAGCTGAGTTTGAGGCATTTACACCAGAATATCTCATGGAAAAGATGGGCATCACACCTGCTCAGTTCATTGATCTTAAAGCTCTCATGGGAGATAAGTCAGATAATATCCCTGGTGTAACTAAGATTGGTGAAAAGACGGGTATCAAGCTCTTGTTAGAACATGGCTCGCTCGAAGGTATTTATGAAAACATCGATGGGATGAAGGCTTCTAAGATGAAGGAAAATCTCATTAACGACAAGGAACAAGCTTTCCTATCTAAAACACTGGCTACCATTGACACGAAAGCACCGATTGAGATTGGACTGGATGATTTGGTTTATAGCGGTCCAGATGTGGAAAATCTTGGGAATTTCTACGATGAGATGGGCTTCAAACAACTCAAGCAGGCTTTAAATGTATCATCAGCTGATGTGGCTGAGAGTTTGGACTTTACTATGGTTGACCAAGTCAGTCAAGATATGCTGAGCGCCGATTCCATTTTCCACTTTGAACTCTTTGGAGAAAACTACCATACAGATGACTTAATTGGTTTTGCCTGGTCGTGCGGAGACAAACTCTATGCTACAGATAAGCTGGAACTTCTGCAGGATCCGATTCTTAAGGATTTTCTAGAAAAAACACCTCTGAAAGTATACGACTTTAAGAAAGCAAAAGTCCTCTTAAATCGCTTTGGTTTGGACTTGCAGGCTCCTGCTTTTGACAGTCGTTTGGCCAAATACCTTCTCTCTACTGTCGAGAATAATGAAATTTCAACTATTGCTAGTCTCTATGGTCAAACTTACTTAGTTGATGATGAATCCTTCTATGGTAAGGGTGTCAAGAAAGCTATCCCTGAGCGAGAGAAATTCTTGGAACACTTGGCTCGTAAGGTTGCTGTATTGGTTGAGACAGAGCCTGTTTTACTTGAAAAATTAAGCGAAAATGGGCAATTAGATCTCCTTTATGACATGGAGCAACCTCTAGCCTTTGTCCTTGCTAAGATGGAAATCGCTGGGATCAAGGTTAAAAAAGAAACACTTCTTGAGATGCAAGCTGAAAATGAGCTTGTCATTGAAAAGCTGACGCAAGAAATTTATGAGTTGGCTGGTGAGGAGTTTAACATCAACTCACCTAAGCAATTGGGCGTCCTTCTTTTTGAAAAACTAGGTCTCCCTCTCGAATATACCAAGAAAACCAAGACAGGTTATTCGACAGCGGTAGATGTCTTGGAGCGTCTAGCTCCGATTGCGCCGATTGTCAAAAAAATCCTCGACTACCGTCAGATTGCTAAGATTCAATCGACTTATGTAATCGGTCTACAGGATTGGATTTTAGCGGATGGCAAGATTCACACGCGCTATGTGCAGGATTTGACTCAGACTGGGCGTTTGTCTAGTGTCGATCCAAACTTGCAAAATATTCCTGTTCGTTTGGAACAAGGTCGCCTTATCCGTAAGGCTTTTGTACCAGAGTGGGAAGATAGCGTCCTTCTCAGCTCGGACTACTCACAGATTGAGCTACGAGTTTTGGCGCATATCTCTAAGGATGAGCACTTGATTAAAGCCTTCCAAGAAGGAGCTGACATCCATACCTCGACAGCCATGCGTGTCTTTGGAATTGAACGTCCTGAGGATGTGACTCCGAATGACCGTCGTAATGCCAAGGCGGTTAACTTTGGAGTGGTTTACGGGATTTCAGACTTTGGCTTGTCTAATAATCTGGGCATCAGCCGTAAGGAAGCAAAAGCCTATATTGATACTTACTTTGAACGCTTCCCAGGTATTAAAAACTACATGGATGAAGTGGTGCGTGAAGCGCGTGATAAGGGTTATGTAGAGACCCTCTTCAAACGTCGCCGAGAGTTGCCAGATATCAATTCGCGCAACTTTAACATTCGTGGCTTTGCGGAGCGGACTGCCATCAACTCTCCTATCCAGGGATCTGCGGCAGATATTCTCAAGATTGCTATGATTCAGCTGGATAAAGCCTTGGTTGCAGGTGGTTATCAGACTAAGATGCTTCTACAAGTGCACGATGAAATTGTTCTTGAAGTGCCTAAGTCAGAATTAGCTGCTATCAAAAAACTCGTCAAACAAACCATGGAAGAAGCAATTCAACTGAGTGTTCCATTGATTGCTGATGAGAATGAAGGCGTGACTTGGTATGAAGCTAAGTAAAAAATAGACTATTAAACAAAAAGAAATCCCCTTGAACAATATAGTTCAAAGGGGATTTTTGCTGAGAATATTCTTTCAAGCAAAGATAAAATCGATTTTATCTAGCTAGTAGTAGCATTATTTGATTTGTTTCTTTTGTTCTTTTTTGGCAAGTACTGGTAGAATCACACCTAATCCAATCAGAATAATTGGAGTCAAGATGTTTGTAAGAAGAGAGAATTGCCAAGCCGTTGGATTTTCAGCGTAGTTAATTTTTGGAACCATACCAAGGATACAAGCAAAAGCAGTAAAGAGGAAGCACCAAGTACCGATAACAAAGCCAAGTTTAGGATTGTTCACAAACTTGTATTCGGCATTTTTGTATGTTTTCCAAGCGCGATTAAGCATCATATAGGCAAGGAATACCCAGAGGTAACGCATTGGCATTACGATAGAATTGAGGTTTGTCATCCATTTTACAAGTCCGTCAATTTCCTGAATACCAAAAATTGGAAGAATGATGATAAGGCTAACGAGTACGCCTGTAAGGAGGTAGCCGTTAATGAGGACACCTTTTTCAGTACGTTTTCGAAGCCAGCTTGGGATGTAGTTTTCATCAGCGTTATTGAGAAGGATTTGCAATGGTGCGTCAATAGAGAAGGCAAGCGCAGCGATTTGTCCGACCATGTTTGTAAGAGCGTAGATCACGACAAAGAGGTTTCCAACTCCCCAAGAATTTCCTAACATTTGGAAGGCTTGATAAGCACCATTACGCATGAGGTCTTCAGGGATGTTATTGCCATCAAATAGCATTCCCATGGCAACTGATCCGAGGATAGCAGAGAGCCCCACCATGATGGCCATGACAATCATACCTTTTGGAAATTCTTTTGCAGGGTTGCGAGTTTGATTAACATAAGGGGAAATTTTTTCACAACCACCAACTGCAAAGACCAGTAGTGAAATCGTTGTAAAATAAGAAAAATCAAAATTTGGAATGTAGGTGCTCAGTTGATCCATGTGCGGTGTCGCAAATTGGATGTCTGGTTTAATGAAAGGCAGACCGACAGCCAAAAGCACAAAGAGTAAAGACATGATCAACATAGCACTTCCTGCCAAGCTACCAATGACTTTTAGAGTTGCCAATCCCTTTGTAGAAAGGTAGAGGAAAAGTCCAAAGATTAGCAAGCAGAGAATAACGATCCAGTGGATGTCGATTTGTTTAAGAAATTGTCCGTTACCTTGCAAGGCCCAACCAAGCGGAATTAGAATTCCTTGAGGTTTTTGTGCGAGATAAGGGATATGCACAACCCAGTAGGTCCAAGCAGCAAAGTAGGCTAAACGTTTGGTTGATGTTTTTTCAACCCAATCACTAACACCGCTTCCGCTTTCCTTAAAGGTAGAACCTAGTTGTCCAACGATGAGGGAATAAGGGATGAAGTAGAGTGCGAGGATCAAAATCCAAGATACGACGACTGAAATTCCCTGTTGAGAATAGTTGTTGACGACGTTTCCTAGCCCCCAAACCATGTTGAAGGCAATCAGAGAAACCATCAGCCAATTAAGTTGGTGTTGATCTTTTTTCATAATGTCTCCTTTTCTATTAATTTCAGTATATCATGTTTTTTTGAAAGCGCCTAACAAAATCCGAAATTTCCTATAAAAAATGTAGGGGGAATTTATCAGCTGGAGTTTGTACTTGAGTAAAAGTTATACACAATCTGTGGATAACTTTGTGAAATAAACAATTGTTTTCCATATGTTAGTTTAGAAAAAAGAGATAGAATGTATGAGTTGGGTACTAAGCTAGTCGGTTATAAAGACTGATAGAACAGTCTATTGAGGGCGTTTTACTTTAGAATGTCAAAAAAATGGTTGAGAGAAATCGTTTGGAAGTACATGAAATTGATTTGAAAGTTGATTGAAAGTTATACACAGTCTGTGGATAACTTTGTGGAGGATTTGGTATAAATCAGAAAATCCCCTTGTACATGACAAAGGGATTTGAACTATTAGTGATTTGGTAACCAGCTGAGGGTAAAGTCGAGAGATTGGGCGTTTAGCAAATCCTGGTGACCAATACTCTGAACTTCTTTTCCGTCAAGATGACAGTCTTGTACAAAGTGGAAGTGTTCATGATTTTGTTGCGTGCGAATATCCAACCACTGTTTTTTTTCTGCTAGATAGACACGAAGGTGGTCAAAGAGTGGAATCCCAAGGTCATAAATAGCTTTTCCTGGGCAGGTCGGGTAAAGTCCAAGGGCAGACCAGACATACCAAGCCGATAAACTACCGTTATCCTCATCTCCTGGATAAGCATCCCAGCCAGCTCGAAAGGCTTTTTGACGGAGAGTCTTGATTAAGAGACTGGTGTACTGAGGATAATTACTGTAACGGAACAGATAAGGGATGTGGAAACTTGGTTGGTTTGAAATGGCTAGTTGACCAAATGGTGCTGTTGCCATTTCGCTCATCTCGTGAATTTCATATCCATAACCCGTCGTTTCAAAGAGTGGGAGACTTTGACAAGCTTTTAAGAGATAGTTGCTAAAGGCTTCTTTTCCACCCATTAGTTGACCAAGTCCAGAAATATCATGTAAGATGCCTAGGCTTGCTTGAATAGCTGAACACTCAGCATAATCACGGCCCCAACTATAAGGAGAAAAGTCAGGACGGAAGTTGCCATCTACATCACGCGCCCTCATATATCCTGTCTCAGGATCAAATAGATTCTGATAGTTTTTAGAATAGTGGGCATAGGTTTGTGCCAGCTCTTCTTGACCTAATTTTGCTGCGCAGGTAGAGATGCAAAAATCACTGTAAGCATAGTCTAGTGTGTGACTGACACTTTCGTGGTGGTCTGTGGATAAATAGCCCAGTTCTTGGTATTGAGCAAGGCCGTGTCGTCCGTTGATAGCTTTTGGATCTGCCTTGGTTGCAGTTTCAATCATGGCTTTAAGAAATTCTTCTTCAAGATCAGGTGCCATGCCTTTACAAGCACTATCGGCAATAAGACCATCAATCAAGGTGCCAGGCATCATGCCTCTTTCATCAGGGGCAAGCCACTTAGGGAGGTATCCGGTGTCACGGTAGCTATTGAGGAAGCCTTCGAGAAACTGACGATAGTGCTCTGGAATAATCAAGGCAAAGAGTGGGAATGACGTGCGGAAGGTATCCCAAAAACCATTGTTAGTAAAGAGAAGACCTGGTTTAACTGTTCCTGAAGCGAGGTCCATATGGATGATTTCGCCTTGCTCATTTACCTCATAGAAGGTTTGTGGGAAAAGAAAGAGTCTATAAAGACAGTGATCAAAAAATGTTCGGTTTACTGGACCAGTTTCCACGACATCAAAACGGCCTAGAAGGTCTTCCCAACTTTCTTTGGCGACTGCTTTTGTTTCTTCAAAATCCTGTTTAGGAAGATTAAAGAGGGCCTGTTCTTTGGAAATAAAAGAAGTTGCTAGTTGAACTTGAGCATCCGATTCGTCTAAGTCAATTCGCCAGTCCTGTCCCTCTTGCGTAATAGAAAGGATTTCTACAGAAAATGCGAGAGCAGTATACATGACGAGAGGACTTTTATTGGTTTCGGTTTCTCCTGCTTGTCTCAGGGCCAGAGTTCGCTTATCCACTTGTTCGACTGTCAGTTCATCTGTTGCATGAAGATAGAGGGAGAGTTCTTTTCCCTGTGTTTGTCTTAGTTGAATAGAAGCCCCGTAGCAAGTAGGACTTAGCTGCGTTTCAATCTGGTAGCGTTCAGAAAAAATCTTTAGAAAATGAGGATTGAACGTAGCGCGCTCAAGATTATAGGAGGACTGACGGTGGAAGAGAGTATCACCCTTGATTTCTCCTGTAATTGGTGTCAGCAAGAGCCAGGAGTAATCGCCAATCCAAGGGCTAGGTTGGTGGGTTAGTCGAATACCCTGAAAGATAGGAAGATGGGGATCAAAGAACCAAGATCCTTCCTGGTCACTAGTCTGGGGTACAAAGTAATTCATGCCAAAAGGAACCCCTGTGTAAGGTAGGGTGTTTCCTCGTGAAAATGCATGTTTACTGGCTGTTCCAAAACGCGTATCAATGGTTTCAAGTATAGGTTTCATAGTAATTCCTTCAGTAGTTTTCTACATTATATCAGAAAAAGGAGACATTTAGAAAGCGACTTCAAAATATAACAATTTTGTAGAATAATGACTAACATTTGTGTATATATTTTCTGGACTAAAAGCTATATACTGAAAATGAAAATCTGTTTGAAAGAGGCAAAATAGTTTATGGTATATTCAAAAGAAATTGTCAGAGAGTGGCTAGATGAGGTGGCAGAGCGTGCTAAAGATCATCCTGAATGGGTAGATGTCTTTGAACGTTGCTATACAGACACTTTAGACAATACAGTTGAGATATTGGAAGACGGCTCGACCTTTGTACTGACTGGAGATATCCCAGCTATGTGGCTCCGTGATTCAACTGCTCAGCTGAGACCTTACCTCCATGTGGCAAAAAGAGATCCTCGTTTGCGTCAGACCATTGCTGGTTTGGTTAAACGTCAGATGACTTTGATTCTCAAAGATCCCTATGCCAATTCTTTCAATATTGAGGAGAACTGGAAAGGCCACCACGAGACAGACCATACAGACTTGAATGGCTGGATTTGGGAGCGCAAGTATGAAGTTGATTCGCTTTGCTATCCCTTGCAGTTGGCTTACCTCCTTTGGAAGGAAACTGGTGAGACTAGCCAATTTGATGAAACCTTTGTCACTGCGACCAAGGAAATCCTTCATCTTTGGACGGTGGAACAAGATCATAAGAACTCGCCTTATCGCTTCGTTCGTGATACCGATCGTAAGGAAGATACCTTGGTCAATGACGGCTTTGGACCAGATTTCGCTGTGACAGGGATGACCTGGTCAGCCTTTCGTCCAAGCGATGACTGCTGTCAGTATAGCTATTTGATTCCATCCAATATGTTTGCAGTAGTTGTTTTGGGTTATGTCCAGGAAATCTTTGCAGAATTGAATCTAGCTGATAGTGAAAGTATTATTGCTGATGCCAAACGCCTCCAAACTGAGATTCAAGAAGGAATCGAAAACTACGCCTACACCACTAACAGCAAGGGTGAAAAGATTTACTCCTTTGAGGTAGATGGTTTGGGAAATGCTAGTATCATGGACGATCCTAACGTGCCAAGTTTGTTGGCTGCTCCATATCTTGGTTACTGTGATGTCAATGACGAAGTGTATCAAGCTACTCGTCGCACCATTCTTAGTCCTGAAAATCCTTACTTCTACCAAGGAGAGTACGCAAGTGGACTCGGAAGTTCACATACCTTCTACCGCTATATCTGGCCGATTGCCTTATCTATCCAAGGATTGACAACGACGGATAAGGCGGAGAAAAAACATTTGCTAGATCAACTCGTTGCCTGCGATGGTGGAACAGGTGTCATGCACGAAAGCTTCCACGTAGACGATCCGACTCTCTACTCTCGTGAATGGTTCTCATGGGCCAACATGATGTTTTGCGAATTGGTCTTGGATTACCTAGATATTCGCTAATGAGCCTTAGCTCAATAGGTTCTTGCAAAGAATCACAAATATATTTTTAAATTTAAGTTAGAATGAGGTTTTACTCATGGAAAATGTTGTTGTACATATTATCTCTCACAGCCACTGGGATCGTGAGTGGTATTTACCGTTTGAAAGTCACCGTATGCAATTGGTGGAACTTTTTGACAATCTTTTTGATCTTTTTGAAAATGACCCTGAATTCAAGAGCTTCCACTTGGATGGACAAACCATTGTCCTTGATGACTATTTAGAAATTCGTCCTGAAAACCGTGACAAGGTGCAGCGTTATATCGACGAAGGCAAGCTCAAGATTGGTCCTTTTTACATCTTGCAGGATGATTACTTGATCTCCAGTGAAGCCAATGTCCGTAATACCTTGATTGGTCAAGCTGAATGTGCTAAATGGGGCAAATCTACGCAGATTGGTTACTTCCCTGATACATTTGGAAATATGGGGCAAGCTCCTCAAATCCTTCAAAAATCAGGCATCCACGTAGCGGCCTTTGGGCGTGGGGTCAAACCAATCGGATTTGACAACCAGGTCCTCGAAGACGAGCAATTCACCTCTCAATTTTCTGAAATGTACTGGCAGGGAGCTGATGGTAGCCGTGTGCTTGGGATTCTCTTTGCTAACTGGTACAGTAACGGGAATGAAATTCCAGTTGATAAAGATGAAGCCTTGACCTTCTGGAAACAAAAATTGGCAGACGTTCGCGACTATGCTTCGACCAACCAATGGTTGATGATGAATGGCTGTGACCACCAACCAGTTCAACGAAACTTGAGTGAAGCCATTCGTGTAGCCAATGAACTTTTCCCTGACGTGACCTTTGTTCACAGCTCTTTTGATGAATACGTTCAAGCAGTGGAAAGTGCACTTCCTGAACACCTGTCAACTGTTACAGGTGAGTTGACTAGCCAGGAAACGGATGGTTGGTACACCCTTGCCAATACCTCATCTTCACGTATTTATCTCAAACAAGCCTTCCAAGAAAACAGCAACCTGTTAGAGCAGGTCGTGGAACCGTTGACTATTCTCACAGGTGGACATAACCACAAGGATCAATTAACTTATGCTTGGAAAGTACTTTTGCAAAATGCACCACACGATAGCATCTGTGGATGTAGTATTGATGAAGTACACCGTGAAATGGAAACTCGCTTTGCCAAGGTCAATCAAGTCGGAAACTTTGTCAAAACAAACCTTCTCAATGAATGGAAACACAAAATAGCAACTCAGGAAGCGCAAAGTGACCACCTCTTTACGGTTATTAACACTGGATTACATGATAAGGTTGATACAGTTAGTGTTGTAGTGGATGTTGTTACTTGTGATTTCAAAGAATTGCATCCAACAGAAGGCTACAAGAAGATGGCAGCTGTGACCTTGCCAGATTACCATGTTGAAGATTTGGATGGTCATGTCCTTGAAGCCAAGATTGAAGACTTGGGAGCAAGTTTTGGTTATACCTTGCCTAAGGATAAATTCCGCCAACCATATATTGCACGCCAAGTGCGCGTGACAATCCCAGTCCACCTTGCTCCGCTTTCTTGGGCAAGCTTCCAATTGGTCGAAGGTCAAGTAGATCACCGTGATGGTATTTACCAAAATGGAGTCATTGATACACCATTCGTAACTGTGAGTGTAGACCAAGGAATTACAGTCTACGACAAGACTACAAACGAAGCTTATGAAGATTTCATCCAATTCGAGGACTGTGGAGATATTGGTAACGAGTACATTTATTTCCAACCAAAAGGAACAGAGCCAATCTTTGCGCAACTGAAAGGTTATGAAGTTCTAGAAAACAATGCTCGCTATGCTAAGGTCTTGCTCAAACACGACTTGACTATCCCAGTCAGTGCAGATGAAAAATTGGATGCTGAACAAAGAGGAATCATCGAATTCATGAAACGAGACGCAGGTCGTTCAGAAGAGTTGACAACCATTCCTCTTGAAACAGAGATGACTGTCTTTGTGGACAATCCACAGATTCGTTTCAAGACTCGCTTTACCAATACAGCCAAAGACCACCGCATTCGTCTCTTGGTCAAAACTCATAACACACGCCCAAGTAATGATTCTGAAAGCATCTATGAAGTTGTGACAAGACCAAATAAACCGGCAGCTTCTTGGGAAAATCCTGAAAATCCACAACACCAACAAGCCTTTGTCAGTTTGTATGATGATGTAAAAGGAGTGACCGTATCCAATAAAGGATTGCACGAATACGAAATCCTTGGAGACGACACCATGGCTGTAACTCTTCTCCGTGCTTCAGGTGAGCTAGGTGACTGGGGCTACTTCCCAACGCCAGAAGCCCAGTGCTTGCGCGATATCGAAGTTGAGTTTGCAGTAGAATGCCATCAAGCAGGCGAACGTTTCTCAGCCTTCCGTCGCGCCAAAGCCTTCCAGGTGCCATTTACAGCTCTTCAAGTTGCAAAACAAGAAGGTAGCGTCGCAGCAACAGGTAGTCTCTTCAATCATGCGGCACTGAACTTGCCACAAGTCTGCCCAACAGCCTTTAAAGTTGCCGAAAATGAAGAAGGCTACGTCCTTCGTTATTACAATATGAGTCAAGAAAATGTTCGCGTGTCTGACAAACAACAAACCATTCTTGACTTATTGGAACGACCATATCCAGTTCATTCAGGACTATTGGCGCCACAAGAAATTCGTACAGAATTGATTAAAAAAGAAGAAATTTAATTTCAAAAAGAAAACATAAACAGAAAGGAGGAGCGAAAAAGTAAGAACCAACTGCTGATTCGCTCCTTTTTACAGGTGAAAGCCATGACCCTTGCAACCATTGATATTGGAGGAACTGGCATTAAGTTTGCTAGTCTAACTCCTGATGGAAAGATTTTAGATAAGAACAGCACACCAACCCCAGAGACTCTAGAAGAGTTGCTTGCTTGGTTGGACCAACGTTTGTCAGAACAAGACTATCGTGGGATTGCTATGAGTGTGCCAGGTGCAGTTAACCAAAAAACAGGAGTGATTGAGGGAATTAGCGCCATTCCTTACATCCATGGTTTTTCTTGGTATGAGGCCCTTGCTCATCATAAGCTTCCTGTCCACCTAGAAAATGATGCCAACTGTGTTGGGCTCAGTGAATTGCTAGCTCATCCTGAGATTGAAAATGCAGCCTGTGTCGTGATTGGCACAGGAATCGGTGGAGCCATGATTATCAATGGAAAACTTCACCGAGGTCGTCATGGCTTGGGCGGTGAGTTTGGCTACATGACAACCATCGAGCCTGCAGAAAAGCTCAACAACTGGTCGCTACTAGCTTCTACGGGAAACATGGTTCGTTATGTGATTGAGAAATCAGGTCAGTCTGACTGGGATGGCCGTAAGATTTACCAAGAGGCTGCAGCAGGAAATGCCCTCTGCCAAGAAGCCATTGAACGCATGAACCGTAACCTAGCTCAAGGCCTGCTCAATATCCAGTACTTAATCGACCCAGATGTCATTAGCCTAGGTGGTTCTATCAGTCAGAACCCAGATTTTATCAAAGGCGTTCAAAAAGCAGTAGACGCCTTTGTGGAAAGATATGAAGAATATACTATCGCTCCAGTCATTCAAGCTTGCACCTATCATGCAGATGCCAATCTATACGGTGCCCTTGTCAACTGGTTACAGGAGGAAAACCAATGGTAAGTTTTACAGGACTTAGTCCCAAACAAGCCCAAGCTATCGAAGTCTTAAAAAATCACATTTCTCTACCGGATGTAGAAGTGGCAGTTGCTCAGTCTGACCAAGCTTCTATCTCTATCAAGGGTGAGAATGGGCAGTATCAACTGACCTACCGTAAACCTCATCAACTCTACCGTGCCTTGTCTGTGCTAGCAACAGCTTTAACAGAAGGAGACAAAGTAGAGATTGAAGAACAGGCTGCTTACGAAGATTTAGCCTATATGGCTGACTGTTCGCGCAATGCCGTGCTCAATGTCGCATCTGCCAAGCAGATGATTGAAGTCTTAGCTCTGATGGGTTATTCAACCTTTGAGCTCTACATGGAAGACACTTATCAAATCGAGGGGCAACCATACTTTGGCTATTTCCGTGGAGCATACTCAGCTGAAGAGTTACAGGAAATTGAAGCCCACGCTCATCAGTTTGATATGACCTTTGTCCCATGTATCCAGACCTTGGCCCACTTATCAGCCTTTGTAAAATGGGGTGTCAAGGAAGTCCAGCAACTTCGTGATGTAGAGGACATTCTCCTCATCGGCGAAGAAAAAGTTTACGACTTAATTGACGGCATGTTTGCGACTTTGTCTAAACTGCAAACTCGCAAGGTCAATATCGGAATGGACGAAGCCCACTTGGTTGGTTTGGGACGTTATCTTATCCTGAACGGTGTAGTTGATCGTAGCCTCCTCATGTGCCAACACTTGGAGCGCGTACTGGATATTGCAGACAAGTATGGTTTCCACTGCCAGATGTGGAGCGATATGTTCTTTAAACTCATGTCAGCAGATGGCCAGTATGACCGTGATGTGGAAATTCCAGAGGAAACGCGCGTTTATCTTGACCGTCTCAAAGACCGTGTGACCTTGGTTTACTGGGATTATTATCAGGATAGCGAAGAAAAATACAATCGTAACTTCAGTAACCATCACAAGATTAGCCAGGATATCGCCTTTGCAGGTGGTGCTTGGAAGTGGATTGGCTTTACACCTCATAACCATTTCAGCCGTCTCATTGCTCTTGAAGCAAACAAAGCCTGCCGTGCCAATCAGATCAAAGAAGTCATTGTGACTGGTTGGGGAGATAATGGTGGTGAAACAGCCCAGTTCTCGATCCTACCAAGCTTACAAATCTGGGCAGAACTCAGCTACCGCAATGATTTAGAGCGTCTATCTGCCCACTTCAAGACCAATACAGGTCTATCCGTTGAGGACTTCATGCAGCTGGATCTAGCCAACCTCTTGCCAGACCTACCAGGTAATATACATGGTATCAACCCCAACCGCTATGTCTTTTATCAGGATGTCCTCTGTCCAATCCTTGACAAGCACATGACTCCTGAACAGGACAAACCTCACTTTGCCCAGGCAGCTGAAACCCTTTCTGACATTAAAGAGAAAGCTGGGAACTATGCCTACCTCTTTGAGACTCAGGCCCAATTGAATACCATTTTAAGTAGCAAGGTTGATGTGGGACGACGCATCCGTCAAGCCTATCAAGCAGGCGATAAAGAGAGCTTACAACAAATTGCTAGAGAAGAATTACCAAAACTCCGAAGCGAGATTGAAAACTTCCACAAGCTCTTTAGCCACCAATGGTTGAAAGAGAACAAGGTCTTTGGTTTGGATACAGTAGATATCCGCATGGGTGGACTCTTGCAGCGGATCAAGCGCGCAGAAAGCCGCATTGAAAACTACCTAGCAGGCGAAATTTCTCGTATCGACGAACTAGAAGTAGACATCTTGCCATTTAATGATTTCTACGGAGACAAGGACTTCGCAGCAACAACAGCCAACCAATGGCATACCATTGCGACAGCTTCGACCATTTATACAACCTAGAAAAACTCTATTCAGGAAGAAAGTTTCTCGTGAAACACACTTCTTATTATAAAAAAAGTTCTCCACATAAAATAATTTGTGGAGTTTTTTCTATAATTAGTAGTTTAAACTATCCTTAAAATAAGAGTATACTATTTTTGTAAACGTTATCAAGTCTAAAAATTGTGAGATTATCAAGTTTTAGAAAAATAAAAAGGGAGGAAATTATGAACAAGTTTTCAAAAACTTTGAGAGATAATTGGATATTTCTCTTAATGGTTTTACCAGGGACACTTTGGTTGATCTTATTCTTCTATATCCCAGTATTTGGAAATGTGGTTGCCTTCAAAGACTACCATATGACTGGTGAAGGATTCGTCCACAGTATTATAAATAGTAAATGGGTTGGACTAGATAACTTCAGATTCTTATTTAGTTCAAAAGATGCCTTTGTCATCACTCGAAACACTGTCCTTTACAACCTTGGATTTATCTTTATCGGTTTGATCGTATCGGTTGGGATTGCCATTATCCTTAGTGAACTTCGCTCTAAGCAAATGGTTAAAATCTACCAAACTTCTATGTTATTCCCGTACTTCCTATCTTGGGTTATCATCAGTTTCTTTACAGATGCTTTCCTAAATATCGATAAAGGGCTTATCAATCACACCTTAGAAGCTCTCGGGATGAAGGGTATTAACTTCTACGCAGACATCAGTATCTGGCCTTACCTCCTCCTTTTCCTAGGTATCTGGAAAGGCTTCGGATACAGTAGTGTTATGTACTACGCTACAATCATGGGTATTGACCCAACTTACTACGAAGCAGCGACAGTGGACGGTGCTAGCAAATGGCAACGTATCCGCAACGTAACCATCCCTCAGTTGACACCACTTGTGACAGTATTGACCATCCTTGCAGTCGGAAACATCTTCCGTGCAGACTTCGGTCTCTTCTATCAAATCCCTCACAACGCTGGTCAGCTCTATAGCGTAACAAACGTATTGGATGTCTATGTCTTTAATGGTTTGACACAGACAGCAGACATCGGTATGGCTTCAGCAGCCGGTCTCTATCAGTCAGTCGTCGGTTTGATTCTGGTTATCCTATCAAACTTACTTGCAAGACGTGTTGATCCTAACTCAGCACTATTCTAGAAAGGAGGAGCATATGGCAAAAAAAATTCAAAAAGAAAAAATTGATAATGTTGGCATACACTCCTTCAGCAAGAAAGCAGATATCTTCTTTAGTATCATTTCTGGTTTGCTGGCCTTCTCTTGTATCTTGCCTTTCATCTTTGTCATCATTATCTCAATTACAGATGAGAAGAGTATCGTTCAATATGGATATAGCTTCTTCCCATCACAATTTGGATTAGATGGTTTTGAGTTTTTGGCTCAGTTCAAAGATAAGATTTTACAAGCGCTCTTTATCTCAGTATTTGTGACAGTTGTCGGTACATTGACAAACGTCTTTATCACGACAACTTACGCCTATGCCATCTCACGTTCAACATTTAAGTATCGTAAATTCTTTACAATCTTCGCTCTTCTTAGTATGTTGTTCAATGCTGGTTTGGTACCAGGCTATATCGTGGTAACTCAATTGCTTCACCTTGGTGATACTATTTGGGCCTTGATTGTTCCAATGCTTCTATCACCATTCAACATCATGTTGATGCGATCCTTCTTCAAGAAAACCATCCCAGAAGCAATCCTCGAATCAGCTCGTATCGATGGAGCTAGTGAAGCTCGTATCTTCTTCCAAATCTGTTTGCCACTGTCATTACCAGGTATCGCAACGATCACACTATTGACAGCGCTTGGATTCTGGAATGACTGGTTTAACGCCCTTCTTTACATCAAGAGTGATAACTTGTATCCATTGCAATATTTGCTCATGCAAATTCAAAACAACATGGATTACATTGCTAAGTCAGTTGGTATGTCAGGACAACTTGCGGTTGCCCTACCAAAAGAAACAGGTCGTATGGCCATGGTCGTAGTTGCGACTGTTCCGATTGCGATCCTCTACCCATTCTTCCAACGCTACTTTGTAAAAGGTTTGACTATCGGTGGTGTTAAAGAGTAAGGAAGTTTAAGAAACATTGTTTCTTCTCTAACTCTGATTTTTCTGACAAAGGAAAATCAACAATCTAATTTTGTTAATAACTTTAAAAATAAAAAAAGGAGTTTTTATAATGAAAAACTGGAAAAAATATGCTTTTGCATCTGCTAGCCTTGTCGCTTTAGCTGCTAGCCTTGCAGCTTGTGGAAACCTTAAAGGAAATAACCAAAAAGCTGCTGAATCATCATCATCAGGTGATACAACTGTTATCAAAATGTACCAAATCGGTGACAAACCAGATAACTTGGATGAATTGCTAGAAAATGCAAACAAAATCATCGGAGAAAAAGTTGGCGCTAAGTTGGATATCCAATACCTTGGTTGGGGTGACTACAGCAAGAAAATGTCAGTTATCACTTCATCAGGTGAAAACTATGATATCGCCTTTGCAGATAACTATGTCGTAAACGCTCAAAAAGGTGCTTATGCTGACTTGACAGAATTGTACAAGAAAGAAGGAGCTGACCTTTACAAAGCGCTTGACCCAGCTTACATCAAAGGTAACACTGTAAACGGTAAAATCTATGCAGTTCCAGTTGCAGCCAACGTTGCATCTTCACAAAACTTTGCTTTCAACGGCCCACTTCTTGAAAAATATGGAATCGATATCTCAGGTGTAACTTCATACGAAACACTTGAACCAGTATTGAAACAAATCAAAGAAAAAGCTCCAGATGTAATGCCATTTGCTGTTGGTAAAAACTTTATCCCATCAGAAAACTTTGACTACCCAGTTGCAAACGGACTTCCATTCGTCATTGACCTTGAAGGCGACACTACTAAGATCGTAAACCGTTACGAAGTTCCTCGTTTCGTAGAACACTTGAAGACTCTTCACAAATTCTATGAAGCAGGATACATTCCAAAAGACGTAGCAACAAGCGAAACTTCATATGATCTTACTCAAGATACTTGGCTTGTTCGCGAAGAAACAGTAGGACCAGCTGACTACGGTAGCAGCTTGCTTTCTCGTGTTGCTAACAGAGACATCCAAATCAAACCATTTACTAACTTCATCAAGAAAAACCAAACAACTCAAGTTGCAAACTTTGTAATCTCAAACAACTCTAAGAACAAAGAAAAAGCAATGGAAGTGTTGAACCTCTTGAACACTAACCCAGAACTCTTGAACGGACTTGTTTATGGACCAGAAGGCAAGAACTGGGAAAAAGTTGCAGGTAAAGAAAACCGTGTTAAAGTCCTTGATGGATACAAAGGAAACACTCACATGTCAGGATGGAACACTGGTAACAACTGGATCCTTTACATCAACGAAAACGTTACAGATGAACAAATTGCACAATCTAAGAAAGATTTGGAAACTGCAAAAGAATCTCCAGCGCTTGGATTCATCTTCAACACTGACAATGTGAAATCTGAAATTTCAGCTATTACTAACACTATGCAACAATTCGATACAGCTATCAACACTGGTACTGTAGACCCTGAAAAAGCTATTCCAGAATTGATGGAAAAACTTAAATCTGAAGGTGCTTACCAAAAAGTATTGGATGAAATGCAAAAACAATACGACGAATTCTTGAAAAGCAAAAAATAAGATAGATTGATTTCGTGTATTCATTCCTAAAAAGAGCGATCACTGCCTTATCTGGTTTTTCCAGATGGGGTGGTGATTCTTTTTATAATAAATACATATAATTATTTGTATTTTGTTCAGAGTTTTGCTCTTACATTTAACATAGGTTATAGTCATATGAAAAAATATCATCCATTCTTTAAAATAAGCGCAATCTTATCCTACCTATTTTTCGTATATGGACTTTCTCAGTTGACGCTTATGATCCAAAATTACTGGCAATTTTCTTCTCAAATTGGCAATTTTTTCTGGATCCGAAACCTTGTCAGTCTTGTCTTTATTGGCATCATGATAGGAATTTTAATCAATACAGGACATGGATATCTTTTTGTTATTTCAAAGAAAAAATGGCTGTGGTATACAGTGCTGACAATTCTCGTAGCTGTGCTTCATATAACGTTTAATTTCCAAACGGCTAGACATGTTCAGTCTACCTATGAAGGTTGGGCCGTGTTGATCGGTTATAGTGAGACAAATTTTGCCGAGTTGGGACTCTATCTAACCTTATTTTTCCTAGGTCCTCTGATGGAAGAGTTGATATATAGGGGCTTGTTCCAACATGCCTTCTTTAAAGATTCGAAATTTGGGCTTGACCTGATTCTTCCTTCGGTTTTGTTTGCTCTTCCTCACTTTTCAAGCTTTCCCAATTTCCTAGATATTCTTGTTTTTTCGTCATTTGGAGTGTTTTGTGCGGGTTTAACTCGCTATACAAAGAGTATCTATCCTGGTTATATCGTTCATGTTATCAATAATATTGTCGCAACCTTACCATTTTTGGTAACCTTTCTTCATCGAATATTTAGCTGAAACAAGATCTGAAACTGGGTCTTGTTTTCATTTTTCGGTCAAATAAATTGCATTCGCTTTCTTGGGAGAGTATACTGGTATAGTTGAATGAAAAATTCTGATAATTTAATCTTAGAAAAGAGAAGCAAATGTCAAAAGATATTCGAGTTTTACTTTACTATAAATATGTTCCCATCGAAAACGCGGAACAATTTGCTACAGACCACTTGGCTTTCTGTAAGTCTATCGGCCTAAAAGGTCGTATCCTAGTCGCTGACGAAGGGATCAACGGAACCGTTTCTGGAGACTACGAAACAACGCAAAAATACATGGACTACGTTCACAGCCTTCCAGGTATGGAAGACCTCTGGTTCAAGATTGACGAAGAAAGTGAGCAAGCCTTCAAGAAGATGTTTGTTCGCTACAAGAAAGAGATTGTCCACCTTGGTTTAGAGGATGATAACTTTGACAACGACATCGACCCACTTGAAACAACAGGTGCTTACTTGTCTCCAAAAGAATTCAAAGAAGCCCTCCTAGACGAAGATACAGTTGTCCTTGATACTCGGAATGACTACGAGTACGATCTTGGTCACTTCCGTGGGGCTATTCGTCCAGATATCCGCAACTTCCGTGAATTGCCACAATGGGTCCGTGATAACAAGGAAAAGTTTATGGACAAGCGCGTCGTAGTTTACTGTACTGGTGGAGTCCGCTGTGAGAAATTCTCTGGTTGGATGGTTCGTGAAGGCTACAAAGATGTCGGTCAATTGCATGGAGGAATCGCGACTTACGGGAAAGACCCAGAAGTTCAAGGGGAACTTTGGGATGGTAAAATGTACGTTTTTGACGAGCGTATCGCAGTCGATGTCAACCATGTTAACCCAACTATCGTAGGGAAAGATTGGTTTGATGGAACACCATGTGAACGCTATGTCAACTGTGGAAATCCATTCTGTAACCGTCGTATCTTGGCATCAGAAGACAATGAAGATAAATACCTTCGTGGCTGCTCGCACGAGTGTCGTGTTCACCCACGTAATCGCTATGTTTTAGAACATGAATTGACACAAGACCAAGTCATCGAGCGTCTAGCAGCGATTGGTGAGAACCTAGATCATTCTGAAGTCGTATAATAGTATCAACAGTCCTGACGGGCTGTTTTTCTATGCTTTTGACTAAAAAATCTTAAATTTGTTTCTGCATCTTTCAGGAAAATGGTGTATACTATATGTAAACGATTTCAAAGGAGACCATTATGGTGAAGACATTTTTTATTCCAAATAAACAAAGTATTTTAGGACAACAGGAGATTTTAACAGCTAAGTCAGTCTTGGCCCTAGTAGATGGCTTAGAGTCACATAGTTATGATGCCGTCTATCTTCGTCAACCCCTCAATCGTCTTGAGTATATCGAGTGTGGAATCGTAGGCAAGTCTCAATTTCTCTTTAAAGTTCGTTATGTAGATGCTCAAAAAGGCTATCAAGTGATCATTCCTGACCTGATTACAAGAGCTGACTGGGAGATTGTAGAAGGGCTCTTGCGGGCTTTGTCTAGCAAGGTTGGTGAAGCGGTTGAAGGCTTGGCAGACTTTGATTTGGAAAACTATTTCCAAGAAACGGTTAAGAACTATCTAGCTGATAAGGCTGCTCATTTGGCCTTTTGCCAAGGAATTCTATTAACTATTTTCTTTGATAAGAAGGATTTAGAAAGTTTCCTAGAAGAAGATGGACTGGCACGTTTTGAAGAATTAGTTAAGAGGGTTCAAGGGTCAGATGCTTATCCTGCAAGTGCTAAATTCTACCCAGATGGTGAGGGTAAGGTTCATGGAATCTACCACCTGGCTCAAGGAGTAAAGACTATTTTGCCAAAAGGTCCTGTTGTTCCTGTACCTTATGTTGAGCAGTTGGCTGGTAAGGATCTTGTCTGGGAGATTGACCTGGTGAAAATATCTGGAGATGGTTCTAAGCCTGAAGACTATGAAGCGGTAGCTAGACTGGATTACCAAGCCTTTTTAGAAGTTCTACCAAAGGAACTTTGTCAGGATTTGGATGCCAACCAAGTAGAGGTAGGACCAGTTTCAGGAGAGGATTTTGAAGCCTTAGCAAATAGATAAATAAGGAATCTGTGACAAAAGTTTCTATAAAGTAAAAAAGCGGACAAGATTAGTTTTCTGATTATCAGAATTCGGTCTTGTTCGCTTTTTTGTTTTTAAAATTTTATAGTAATGATCCTCTAAAGCTAATATCTTTCTATCTCGCTATCTTTATCTTACATAAAAGCTAGGATTCGTAGATATTCAAAAACCAGAGTCATTTCTGCTAGGAAGAAGAGAAATAGGATACCACCGTTAACTAGAAATGCTAAGAGAAGGCGATAGAAGGAGTCAGTTTGGCTATCTTTACTTGGTCTTGAGATGGTATAAAGGTTGGCAAGAAGTACCAGACCAATGCTAATGAGGCAAAGAAGAGCCGCAAAACGTAGACTATTAAAGAAGGCAAAGAAACTCGCAATACCCGTGAGCAGGAGAGGAAGGGCGAAGAGTTTGCTATACTCTTGCAAGGCTTTTTCCAGTGTCCAGTCATTGTCCTGATTGACAAAACGTTTAACCACGAATCCACCCATAAGGATAGAAAAGAAGAATAAGCTTGTAGCTACCAAGATGGAGAAGATAGAAAAGAGATTCAGTGAAGGGAACTGCTCGCTGACATGAGAGTTGATAGCCGCCATATGGCCGTAGTAGTTATGCTTGATATGATAAATCGCACAGAAGAAACTAAGAGCAGAAAAGATAGTCAGCAGGGCAAAGGCATTATAACTATGTTTTTTATCTGTATCAATGCTTGCTGTCGGTTCTTTAAGGGCACCTTGTAGCCAAAACCAAAGATCAGCCAGTTCTTCTTTGAATACTGCGAATAGCGCTGTTTTGGTAGATACAGAATCTGGTAAAAACGGGCTTTCCAAAGATTGACTTTTCTGAGAAGCTTCTTTAATAGGTTCTTCTGACTCGTCTATCTTTTCTGATTTTTCAGCGAGTTCTTCAGTCTCTACAGTTTCCTCACTAGTTTCCTTATCTTCTGGATTGGCTTGAGGATTTTCCTCAACTACTGGCGCCTCTTCTCTTGTCTCTGAATCTTCTTCAAGGAGAACTGAGTCGGATGGGCTATCTTTTTTATCATTGTTGGCTGTTTTTTCGAAATCAGCACTTTCAAACCATTCTTGAGTCATAATAGACCTCCCTTTTTTTGATTAATTTTTGAGTAGTAACTACCAGTTATTTTTATTTATACTTTCTATAAGTAGGTATGCGATCTCATTTTGGGAAATAGATACGTTGATTCGCTTTTGCGACGAGGAGATCTTGCGTATCTTTTTTTTCTGTTTTGTATGGGTTAGCTAAAGTTTCACCTTTACTACCTCCCTTAGGGCTGTCATGTCCGTCTCGGTGCCAACGATAGATTTCACCATGTTCAGCAGAAAAATCTACATTGATTCGGTCAAGTTCCTTTTGGGATAACTCGAGCGAGATAGTTGTTTTGGCCTCGAATTCCACCCTACCATGTACTTGGATATCGTCTGCCATGATATGTTCATGCTCTGCTTGGATGCGGCTATCTGTTAGACTGGTTTCAAATACATTGACAATTCCAACTGTGGTTAGTTGGCTATTTTTAATCTCGCTATCAGTGATACGAAGGAGATATCCATTTGACAGAATCTTGGCATTGCTGAGTTTTGCATTAGCAATTGAAAGGATACGATGGTCTACCTGGGCAGTTAGATTTTTTAAGTCTTTTCCTCTTGGTAATGAGAGAACAACTTCATCATTGCGGCTAGAAATTCCGCTTGCGATAAAGAGAATACCTTCGATACTAGAACCTATAGAGCGACGTGTAGTTGACTTGGTGTCAGTTATTTCAAGACTTTTCTCTTTGATAGAGTGTTGAAGATTTTCTTTTTCAGAGATGGTTGGATGATACTGGATGTGAATCTTATCATCGCTTGACTCCGTAATGACGAGCGAATGTTCTGTTAGTGAAATGTTTAGATTTTCAATATCTTGATCAAAAACGAGTTCTTCCATTCGACTTTCAAATACTGGATTTTGAGACATTGCAAGGAGGCTTCTGACACCATCTGTTTGGATGCCGATGATCATCATGGAAAAACCAATGATACTAGTAACAACACCAAAGATAAGAAATCCTTTTGTCCATTTACGCATGTCTTTCACCTCTCTTTCCTCTATTAAGAATCCATTGGATAAGTCGAAGGACTAGTAATCCAAAGAATCTGGTCACGTAAGAAGTTGCTAGCAAGACTAGAGACGAAGCTCCGATCGCTAATAAACCTCCACCAAAAATCAGAATAAAAGCAGATGTCGATTCAGCCAGAACGTAGAAGCTTTCAAATAGGAGAACGCCTCCTAGGATTAGTCCAGCTACTGATACAGCAAAGAAGGCAATAAGTACGCTGACAGCGGCGATAAAAATGCCGATGATAGCCATGAGAAGAGCAATTCCGACTGGAATTCCGATAGGAGCTGCAAGAAGGGCTAGAAGAGCGATGCGTAAAATATAGCGGTCGTTCTTGCTGGAATTTTCTTCGTTGATTTTCTTATCAAGAAGTGTAGTCAGGACATCATGGGCAGCTTCTTTTGGACTTCCTAGGCTAGCGATAAGCTCCTCCTCACCTTCTGGCCCAGCATCATCAAAGAGTTCTTTGAAGTAGTCCATGGCTTCGATACGATCAGATTGAGGCAGCTTCATCAGATAGGCTTCAAGCTGATTCAAATATTCAGTTCTTGTCATGGCGAATGCTCCCTTCTATGATGCCGTTGATCGTGTCAGTGTAGAGTGTCCATTCTTCTCGAAGGACAAAGAGTTGCTCCTCTCCGATTTCTGTCAAAGAGTAGTATTTGCGCATCCGACCTTGGTATTCGCGAGAGTATGTAGTCAGATAGCGGTTGGTATCCAGTTTTTTCAAGATGGGGTAGAGGGTGGATTCCTTGATTTTGGCAATGAGTTTAATGGTTTGGCTAATCTCATAACCATAGGAATCCCCTTGTTCTAGGATGGCCAGGATGAGAAATTCAATCAAGGCCGATGATGTTGGAAAATACATGGGGCACCTCCTTTTTTAGTATGTAAAAATTTTATATATAATTATTCTACACATACATCATACATCTAAATGTAAGCCTTGTCAAGCAATATGTGTAAAATTTTTATATATAAAAATCTCCTAGTAAAAACTAGAAGATTGGAGGCTGTTTTGCATTACTTTGAGGCAATGCTTATCTGCAATCCTCATCATAAATGGGCGGAAGATAAAAATACTTGTCTTCAATCTTGATTTTGGCACAGAGGATGCCGTTTTGATAGACATATCCGTTAAATGGAGGATAGCTATCCAAGTTTTCTAGGATATTCTCAGGCAAAGATCTGAAATTGTAATCCCTCAGAGCCCCAGAACCAATCAATCTTTCAGTCCGATAAGCCTTGATTTCTTTTTCATATTTTTTGAGAAATGTTTCTCGTTTGCTTTCAAAGAGAGCCAAATCTCCGTCATCTAACTCGTAATAGCGTTCGTAACCAGCAACCCAAGAAATATAAACACACAGTAAAGATTTTTCTATCTCAGGAGAGTAGCCAATTGTAAAGTAATTTTCTTTGTCGACCTGCCGATTTTCTACTGTGATAGTCTGTATAAAGTTAGTCATGATAATCTCCGTTTCAGGAATGAACTAGAAAGGCTTCTCATTTAAAAATCCTTTAGCTCATCAAATATTTCTATAAATTTTTCTTTGTCCATCCCTAAATCTTCAGGTAGTAAATCTAAGATCTCAACTAGGGCACTATAGATATCCTCTCTCTCGATTGTTTCAATAAAACAGTTACGCTTGTCCATTTTATTGAAACCTTGAGTATATTCTCTTATGAGAACTTCTACGTTTGTCGTAGTGTTCTCATTGGGGTTTTCTAGAAGCTTTATAAGGCTTGCTCTAGTCTTTCTATATAGAGAGGCTGCTTTTTTTGCGTTTGCGCTTGAAATATTCTCTTGTCCATCCCATGAGCGAAATGGATTGTCTAGGTTTTGGGCTAGCCATTCAGCTTTCCTCGGTTTTGTTATCCAAAGATTCAGTCCCTTGTCTTGCTGTTTTTTATAATATTTTTTGGCTACTTTAGCGGCATCTTCTGGTAAGCTGCTCATCCAAAACATGCTTAATTGAGGTAAATCTTCTGGTTTTGGGATATCCTCTGCAGTAAAGCCAAACAAATCAACGGTTGAAAAATTGATTAACTCTTTTAACTCTGATAATTTATGGAAATTAAGAATATTACCAGGTTTCCCCCACAATCTCAATTCTCTAATCTTTGGATAGTTATTCAAGACTTGTGCAAAGTCTATTTCGAGGATGTTTGAACAATGGATAGCTCCTAAATCTTTTAATCCCAGCACCTTGGGTAGAGAGTTATCAAGGTGTAATCGTAAGCTGGCTCCATGGTCTTTTACAAGTATCTGACAATTGTCTCTCATGTCTCCTAATAAGAATAGTTCCTCTAAATCATCGTTCAATCTAAGTTCCTCTACACCTGTCAAATCAATGGAAAGTCGATGTATGGATGTCTTAGAAAAATCCAGTTTTGTTTGTCCATAATTTTCAAGAACTAGTTCTGTAATAAAAGGAGTCGATTGCAAATACTCATATATATTTTTGTGCCATTTAGTTAATGCCAACTTAGATAAACAAGGAAAGACTTTTAATTCTAATGCGTCTTCAAAAGGCGTCCACTCGTCATTGATATTGTGTTTAGAAATACGATACTCATTTCCTGCAAATGAAACCTTTTCCTTGCTTTTATCTGCTTTCTTAAACAAATCTCTTTTTTCTTTTGGTATTTCTTGCCATTTCAGTTGCCTATAAATATCGTAACCATTCCCCCAAAACATAGCATATGTGTTTGTGCTTTCGGTTGTTAATGGTGTTGTATTCCCAATAAAAATATAATTTGACGGCACATGAATATCAACATTACTCAGATGCAAGCCTCTATCCCAGTACATAAAATCAATGTACAGTGGCTTTAAGAAAGATATTTCTTCTTCTGTAAGAGGTTCCTCTCCTGACCAGTCTAATGACAGTAGGACAGCCTGAGTTTTTTTCTCCCCCTCTTCGATCTTGGTTATCTGGCAAGCTATGTATTTTTTTAGATGGGTATTGTAAACACAATAGACGTCCCCTGCTTTTGCTAGCATATAAATTTCTCCTTAAATGTTACTACATTTTCAATAGTCTTTTTAGACTTTTAAACAAATACTTGTTTGTAATTGAGTTAAAACAAGTAAAGTTCTTTAAGGTTTTATTTTAGATAGATTTCTGGTTTCTCAATGACTGAGCCGTCCTTCAATTTTGGGAATTGAAGGATTTTATGATGCAAAAGGTTAACCTCCTTGGAAGGTTTGATTGTTAGATATTCTAGCTTTATCAGATTAATGATTGAAGTTGCATCCTTACTTTTTAGGATACCAGTAAAAAAGTTGAAATAGCGTAACTATGGTATATCATTTAAAAAGTTAGAGGAATCTACATGGATGTTTTTAGGGGAAAAACAATCCCCTTCAATTGAGAGAGTTTCGACTTCTTTGAGAGATAAATTGTATAGTTGTTTCCATCATGGTCTTCTTTATCAAATTTAAACGATAAATCTTCCTAGGTATATTATAGCATGTTTTAGCTTAACGAAAGTCTTGTGAGGAGGCCTTTCAAACCTTTTTAAAAGAAAAAAGCCAGACAGATGTCTAGCTTGAAAAGTGAGTTTATTGTAGTAAATTCTAAAATTTTTTAGAGGATTTTATCAGCTCGATCCACCATAAAGAGGGCGATTGTCATGATGATATCAATTACTAGAAGAATCAGTACTGCTGGAACCCAAGACTGGAACATGTTAAAACTGTAACCAAAGAGAGTTGGTCCAAAGGCCGCTAGAATGTAACCACCGGTCTGGGCAAGTCCAGATAATTGGGCCGTCTTTTCAGGCGAGCTTGTTTTAATAGAGAAACAAACCATGAGGTAAGGGAAGAGAGCACTACAAGCAGTGCCAATCAAGAGGTGAGCCATCAGCCAATAAAAGAAATTACTACTTGGGTATAAAAGCATGGCAATTCCTAACATACCAGCCAGAGAGATGACTGTTAACATGATTTGACGGTGACGATTAGACAGACGCGTCGTTAAACTTGGAATGGTCATGGAGAAGGGAATGCTAATTAGAGAAAAGATAGAAGCCAGAAGTCCGGCATCTGTATGAGATAGTCCGGCACTGATGGCCATGGTTGGTAGCCAGGTCATGCAAGTATAGAAGAGCAGGGACTGAAGTCCACCGAAAATAATGATAGCCCAAACCTGCTTGTTTTTTAGAATGTTCTCTTTCTTTTGTTTTTTCTCTTGTCCTTCTAGGAAATGATTGTGGCCATGGTTGGGGAACCAGACCAATAAGGTTAGCAGGCAGACCATGGACAGGCAGAGAATCAGCCCCTTCCAAGATGTTGCCTGAGTAATGGGTACAGAGAGGTAGGAAGCTAGTGCTGTCGCGATTCCCATAGTCGTAACATAAACCGTTGTCAGGAAGCTAATCTTTTGTGGGTAGTTTGCCTGAATCATACTAGGAAGAAGTACGTTAAAAATAGCGACACTTGCTCCGATGAGTAAGGTTCCCAGATAGAGAAGGGGAAGATTGAAGATACGAATCGCTGAACCCACAGTCAAGACGAGGAGGCTGTAGGTGAAAAGATGCTCAAGTCCAATTTTTTGAGCCAAACGTGTCGCAAAAGAGGAGAAAAGGGCAAACATCAAGAGAGGAAGGCTGGTCAAAACCCCAAGCGAGCTGACCTCAACTCCTAAACCTTGAGCAATATCTCCCAAAACAGTTGGTAAGGCCGTAAAAGGAGCTCTTAAGACCGCTCCGATTAAGATAATTCCTAGAATAAAAAAGAGTGATCGTTTTTTCATGTGAACCTCAACAAACTGATTTTGATAACAGCTTATTTTAAGGCTTTTTCCAATAGATGTCAAGATGGTGTGAGAAAATCCGCTCCTTAGTTGAGCGAAATCATGGGGAAAAAAGAAGGATAGATTTACTAGTTTTTTTCTGGGATTCAAATAAAAATAGGAAAGTCTGGGAATTTGTGATAAAATAGTGAAAGAAAATATATACATTGGAGAAAAACTGTGTCTGAAAATAGGAAATTTAGCGTCTTGATGTCAGTCTATATCAAAGAAAATCCTGTCTTTTTAGAAGAGGCTGTAAAAAGTATCTTACATCAAACGCTCAAACCTAGTGAAGTGGTTATCGTTGAAGATGGTCCACTGACACCTGAACTATATCAAGTTTTGGAAAAATTGGAAGCACAGTCAAGCATTCCAATCAAACGCTGTCCACTGGAGCAAAACCGTGGGTTGGGCTTGGCGCTACAGTATGGTGTTTTACAGTGTCAGTATGATGTCATTGCCCGTATGGATACGGATGATATTGCTGTTGAAGATCGTTTCGAGCAACAGTTTGACTTGATGGAAACAGAAAATTTGGATCTACTTGGCGGTCATATTGCAGAATTCATCGATCAACCTGATGAAATTGTTTCTTACCGTCGTGTGCCGATTAGGCACGAAGAGATTATCGCCTACCAACGTATGAGAAGTGCCTTTAATCATATGACGGTTATGTTTAAAAAAGAGATGGTTCTTAAGGCAGGTAACTATGAAGATGGGCTCTATATGGAAGATGATTTGCTCTGGCTCAATATGATTAGTGCTGGTGCTCGGACTGGAAATGTGGATCAGATTCTTTGTAAGGTACGCGTGGGATCGGGGATGTTTGAACGTCGTGGTGGCCTTCGCTATCTCAAACTCTATCGCCAAGCACGTCAAAGAATGCATGCGCGTGGGCAGATTTCTTATGGCGAATATCTGAAAAGTGTTTTAATCCAAGTTGTCGTTGCCCTATGTCCAGGCTTTGTCCGACAGTTTATCTTTTTAAAACTATTGAGAAAAAGCAAATAACTAATCGGTTTTAGAAAAATATCTTGTAATTACTAGAAAATGTGATTTTGTGTAGGAGGATACCATTCACATGAATAAAAAAATGACAGATTATGTAATTGATCTAGTTGAAGTATTAAATAAACAACAGAAACAAGTCTTTTGGGGGATTTTTGATGCTGCCAGCATGATTTCCTCTATTATTGTTTCTTATATTTTATTTTATGGATTGATCAATCCAGCACCTGTGGACTATGTCATCTATACGAGCTTGACCTTCTTGTTCTATCAGATTATGATTGGATTTTGGGGACTCAATGCCAGCATTAGTCGCTATAGCAAAATCACAGACTTTATGAAGATATTCATCGGAGTAAGTGTCAGCAGTGTCTTGTCCTATCTCCTATGCTATGCCTTCTTGCCACTTTTCTCTGTGCGTTTCATCGTTCTCTTTATCTTGTTGACAACCTTCTTGATTCTCTTCCCTCGTATCACTTGGCAGTTGATCTATTCTAGACGTAAAAAGAGTGATGGAGAAGGGGAACATCGTCGTACCTTCTTGATTGGTGCGGGAGACGGTGGAGCTCTCTTTATGAACAGCTACCAGCATCCTACGAGTGATCTTGAGTTAGTGGGTATTTTGGACAATGATGAAAAGAAAAAAGGCCAAAAACTAGGAGGAATCCCAGTCTTAGGATCTTATGAACAGTTACCAGAACTCTCAAAACGTCATCAGATAGAGAAAGTTATCGTTGCGATTCCTTCTCTTGATCCATCCGAGTATGAGCGTATCTTGAAAATGTGTAACCAACTTGGCTTGAAGTGTTATAAGATGCCCAAGATTGAGTCGGTTGTACAAGGATTGCATCCTCAGGTAGGTGGTTTCCAAAAAATCGATATTACGGACCTTTTGGGACGTAAAGAAATTCAACTAGATGAGTCACGCCTAGGCTCAGAAATTACTGGAAAAACCATCTTAGTAACAGGTGCAGGAGGTTCTATCGGGTCTGAGATTTGCCGTCAGGTTAGTCGCTTTAATCCAGAGCGCGTGGTTCTCTTGGGTCATGGGGAAAACTCCATTTATCTGATCTATCATGAATTGATTCGTAGCTTCCAAGGAATTGACTATGTTCCTGTGATTGCAGACATCCAAGACTACGATCGCTTGCTTCAAGTATTTGAGCAGTACCAACCAGCCATTGTTTACCACGCTGCTGCCCATAAGCACGTGCCAATGATGGAACGTAATCCAAAAGAAGCCTTTAAGAATAATATTCTCGGAACTTACAATGTTGCCAAGGCAGTTGATGCTGCTAAGGTACCGAAGATGGTCATGATTTCGACAGATAAGGCTGTTAATCCACCAAACGTAATGGGAGCTACCAAACGTGTGGCAGAGTTGATTGTTACAGGATTTAACCAACGTAGCCAGTCTACCTATTGTGCGGTTCGTTTTGGGAATGTTCTTGGTAGCCGTGGTAGTGTGATTCCAGTCTTTGAACGTCAGATTGCAGAGGGTGGTCCAGTGACTGTGACAGACTTCCGTATGACTCGTTACTTTATGACCATTCCAGAAGCTAGCCGTTTGGTGATCCATGCAGGAGCTTATGCTAAAGATGGAGAAGTCTTTATTCTTGATATGGGCAAACCAGTTAAGATTTATGATTTGGCCAAGAAAATGGTTCTTCTCAGCGGACGTACTGAAAATGAAATTCCGATTGTAGAAGTGGGGATTCGTCCAGGTGAGAAACTCTATGAGGAGTTGTTGGTATCTACTGAATTAGTTGATAATCAAGTCATGGATAAGATTTTTGTTGGTAAGGTTAATGTCATGCCACTTGAAGTTATCAATCAAAAGATTGAAGAATTCCGTGCCTTGCAAGGTTCAGAGTTGAAGCAAGCTATTATCGGTTTTGCTAACGAAACAACTCACATTCATTAAAAAAGTAAAAAGGTATGATTCCTAGCTTCATGTTAGAGGTGAGTGGAATTATACCTTTTCTTGATAACTGCTACTCCTTTACCAATTTTTTGGACAAACTTGTCATTGTTGAACATTTATGGTAAACTAAATTTATACTATTTGAAAATCAAAGTAAATAAGGTCTGTGTCGTTTTACTATACTTAGATATGGTTTATAACTGACTTTCTGATTTGCTTTTCAATTTTCATGGAGTATGAATTAAAAAATTTGGGAGTAACTTATGATTAACGCATATAAGAATTTCTTTAAAGGTTATGTAGATTTTACAGGTCGTTCAAAACGCTCAGAGTATTGGTGGATTTGGTTAACAAACATGATCCTCCTTGTCCCTTTTTACTCAGCATATTTTAAGGCACTAGCAAATCCAAGAAATGAGACTGCTCTTATGGCTTTGGGTGGAATTGCTATTATCTATATGATTTTCGGGCTAGCCTTAATGTTACCTATGTTAGCTTTGACAGTTCGTCGTCTACGTGATGCTGGTTTCCACTGGGCTCTAATCTTTGTCATTTTTATTCCTATGGTTGGACCTCTTGCCCTTTTAGCTTTGTTAGCTATGCCAACGAAACAAGTAGAAGTAGTAACAATCAATGAAACTGAAGAAATTGTAGAAGTTTCACCATTCGAAGAATCAGACAAAAACTAAGAAGTTCAGGTTTTACAATTGAATCTGTTTTAGAGTTTTCTCTATATTGTTAAGCGAATATCTAACACTCCCATATCTAAAAATAGATTTGGGAGTGTTTTAAAACTATGTACGCTTTATAGCATATTGTTTTTAAAAAGGAGAAATATCTTGTTTAGGGCTTATATAAATTTTTTAAAAGGTTATGTAGATTTTGTAGGACGCTCAACACGTCCTGACTTCTGGTGGGTTTGGTTGATGAATCATATCTTGTTTCTACCTCTGTATATCCTTATCTTCAATAAAGAGATAAACCAGGGTCCTTCTCTGAACTTTACTTTAGTTATCCTGATATGCATGGTTTATGCCATTTTAGCTCTACTCCTTTTGTTGCCCACTTTAGCGTTAAAGATTCGCCGTTTGCGTGATGGAGGTTTCCACTGGGCCTTTATCTTCCTTCACTTTGTTCCAATGGTCGGGCGTCTTGCGCTATTAGTTCTGCTAGCTATGCCAAGTAAGGAAGTAGAGATAGTAACAATCAATAGATCTAAAGAAGTTGAAAGCGAAGAAGCTTCGCCTTTTGAATAATTGGATGAGTACGGGGAATGTCATTCTCCTCATTAAGATCAGACAAAAAGCTCCCAAACCTAACTTTTAGGCTGGGAGTCTTTTGTTTAACGTTTTAATTGTAGATGGTGTAAAATGTCTGTTGGGTGGTGAGCAATCCAGTCAGGATTATAGCCCATGAGGTCTTTCTCCTCCCCGAATCCCCAGGTTACCGCTAGTTTTTTAATGCCAGTTTCTTGGGCACCAATCATATCAAACTTGGTATCTCCGATAATAACAACCGTTTCGGGCGCTAGATGATGAGTTTCCAGAGCTTGACGAATGACGTCAGCCTTGTGTAGGGCCTGAGGGCTTGAACCATAAATGCCATCAAAAAAGTGGTCAATCTCAAAATTGCTAGTCATGTCAACTGCGGTTGGTGTATTCTTCGTAGTAGTGATATAAAGAGGATAATGCTCAGCTAGTTCTACGAGTAAATCTTTGATATGTGGAAAGAGTTGGGCTTCGTACACACCTTTTTCCTTATAATAAGAACGATAGAGCTGGATGGCTTCCTCTATCTGCTCAGCTGGTAAACAACTAGCAAAGCTGGTTTCTAGTGGGGGCCCCATAAAACCTCGAATGGTTTTGGCACCAGGACTAGAAACTCCAAGTTGGTCAAAGGTATAGGTGAAACCATTGTGAATTCCGATAGAACTATCCACAAGTGTTCCATCTAAATCGAAAAAAATAGCGGAAATTGATGACATATACTCTCCTAGTTATTTTGAAATTATTCGCCGAAGATTTCTTTTTGAAGGCGACGACCTGTAGGTGTGGCAGCGAGCCCCCCTTCAGCAGTTTCACGAAAGGCAGTTGGTAGGCTAGATCCTACTTGATACATGGCGTCAATGACCTCATCAACTGGAATTTTGGATTCAATACCAGCTAGAGCCATATCGGCTGCGATGAAGGCGAAGCTTGCTCCCATGGCATTCCGCTTGACACAAGGAACTTCAACCAAACCGGCAACAGGGTCACAGATGAGGCCCAGCATATTTTTAATGACAAAGGCAATGGCCTGACTGGCCTGATAAGGTGTCCCACCAGCAGCTAGAGTCAAGGCGGCGGCACTCATAGCAGAGGCAGAACCGACTTCGGCCTGGCAGCCACCTTCGGCTCCCGAGATAGAAGCGTTGTTAGCAATCACGAGTCCAAAAGCACCTGCAGCGAATAAGAAGTCTAGTTGTTGTTCATGAGTTAGATTGAGTTTTTGAATAGCAGATGTGAGAACTGCGGGAAGACAACCTGCGCTACCTGCGGTCGGTGTCGCACAAACAAGACCCATCTTAGCATTGTGCTCATTAACGGCAATGGCGTTACGGGCGGCAGACAAGACAGTGAAGTCTGATAGGGTCTTTCCTTTTTTGATGTAGTGATCTAGCTTGGCAGCGTCACCACCTGTCAAGCCGCTACGAGATTTTTTTTCACTAAGACCAAGCTCAACTGAAGCTTTCATGACTTCAAGGTTGCGTTCCATGAGAAGGAGAACCTCTTCGCGTTCACGACCGGTTAGCTCAAACTCGGTTGTAATCATGAGTTCCGCAACATTGCCTTTAAAATCAAGTTCGGCTTGTTGGACTAATTCTTTGATAGAGTAAAACATATTTTCTCCTATTGAAAGAAATTGACATTATGCAAATGAGGAATTTTACGAATCTCTTCGATAGATTCATCACAGTTGCGACTATCAACTTCGATAATCATAATGGCTTTCTCCCCAGCTTTTTCTCGGGTTACATTCATCTGGGCGATATTGATGTCAAAGCGAGAGAGGGCCTCTGTTACGTGAGCGATCATACCAGGAACATCCTGATGAACGATGATAATGGTAGGAGTGTTCATGTTGAGGGATACGGCAAAGCCATTGAGCTCTGTCACCTGGATGTTACCACCGCCGATTGAAATTCCTGTCACACTGATGGTCTTGTGCTCATTCTTAACAGTGATTTTCGTAGTATTTGGGTGAGGGGCGTTACTGTCTTTCTGGATAGTCCAGACAATTTTGATGCCACGCTTGTGGGCAATTTCTAAACTATTTGGAATTTCTGGATCATCTGTGTCCATTCCCAAGATTCCAGCGACAAGGGCTAGGTCAGTTCCGTGCCCGCGATAGGTTTTTGCAAAAGAATTAAAAAGCTGGAACTCGACCTCGGTTGGAGTATCGTCAAAGATAGAAGAGACGATTTTACCGATACGAACAGCTCCTGCCGTGTGACTACTAGATGGGCCAATCATGACTGGCCCAATGATATCAAAGACAGATTGAAAACGAAGTGATTGCATCTGTTTCCCCTTAAAAAGATTCTTAACTCTATTATATCAAAGATTAGATGCAAGCGCTCAATTCCATGATAAAATATCTAAAATCCCCATAAAGCCTATAAAATCAGGCCTTTTGTAACAAAAAGAGGCTGTTTAAGCGAAATAAAACATAGTCTTGTAACATTTCTACATAAAACCGTCAAGAAACAGTAATAATAGTAGGGTATGATGGAAATATAAGAAAGAAGGAGAATCTTTTAATATGAAATCAACAACTAACAAAATTAAAACAGGACTTGTAGGAGTAGCAGCAGCGCTTGCTTTCCTTGCACCATCACTTACTTTTGCACAAGAAACAACAACTTACACAGTAAAATCAGGTGACACTCTATCAGGAATCGCTGAAAAATACAATACAACTGTTGAAAAATTGGCAGAAAAAAATAAGATTAAAGATATTCATTTGATCTATGTAGACCAAGTATTGGTTATTGATGGTGAAGCACCAACTACTTCAGCTGCGACAGCAGAAGCTCCAGTAGCAGCACCTGCGGCTACTGAAACAACAACTTATGAAGCACCAGCAGCAAGTGTAACTGTAGCAGAAGAAACTGTTGCTACAACAGAAACTTCAGCATCAGCTTCAACTGTAAGCGGATCTGAAGCAGAAGCTAAAGAATGGATCGCTCAAAAAGAATCAGGCGGTAGCTACACAGCTACAAACGGACGTTACATCGGACGTTACCAATTGACAGATTCATACTTGAACGGTGACTATTCAGCAGAAAACCAAGAACGTGTAGCAGACGCTTACGTTGCAGGACGTTACGGTTCATGGACTGCAGCTAAGAACTTCTGGCTTAACAACGGTTGGTACTAAGAACTAACTAGCAGAATAAGATGCAAAAGTCGAGGGATTTCCTCGACTTTTTTATATTTCCTTTGCTTGATAACAGGTCTCTACTTCCTTTTTGAGGTGAGATAGCATTGAGGTTTCATCAGTTAACTCCAGAAGGGAGAAGCCCTTTTGAATAAGATGATTATTACTAGTGCAAATACCTATTCGAACATAAGTGATTGCCAAAATATCGTATCTTTTCTTTTTCTTGGCATCCTCTAGTAAGGTGTAGCAGATTTGTTGACAGGTATTTTTATCTTGATTGTACAAGTAGATGGTGGACAGATTGAGTAGGATTGTCATTCGTAATTCATATAAATGTCGATAGTTTTTATATTCTTCCAAGCGCTGCAAGATTTGTTCAGTGATGAGGTGGAGGTGTTCGATGGGAAAGCTAAAAAGTATGGTGTTGAGGATTTTTAGGTCGCTTTCATACCATGTATCTTGTTTTTCAATTTTTTCCCAAAGCTTTTTGACCGTTTGTTCCACTTGGATTGAAAGTTGTCCTGTTCCATGTTGACGGATATAAATGACAACTTCCAGCATATCTCTGATTTCCTCTATAGGGAGATCGTGATGGATCTTGAGATAGTCTTGGCATGTTTCAAATAAATTGACTAGACTACTGGTACCAAAGATGGAACTCGTATTGAGATAGGTTTGCATGATTTCTGCGCGTTGGCTCGGCTGATAGAGATGGCAGATGTATTCAAACTCTTCAAAACTCATATTGATTTGACGGAGAAGAAACTCCATATTTTCATATTTGGGAGTTGCCTTGCCACTTTCAAACTTGGAAAGGCTGGTTCTTGAAAGGACATTTCCACAGACCTCTTCTTGGGTCAATCCTTTTGACTCACGGATGTCTTTATATACTTTCCCGAAATCATAGCGCATGATTTTCTCCTCTTCGTGAAAAAAGTTAACAATAAATTGAATTCTATTAAACATATTGTATCATAAGAATATAGAAAATAAAGTGGATATCATGAGAAGAAAATAAGAAAGGTGATTTTATCTATAGTAGGTAGAATCTAAAAAATAAATTATGACTCATTTAAAATTTTATATCAAATCCGTTCTTTGTTCATTGGTATTGTTTATCCTTTTAATTCTTTTTATTAAAAATATATACTACCCTACTTTAAAGATAACTATTGAAGTTATTCTGTCGTTTTCGATAGGTAGTCTTTGTTATGCCATTTTTTGTAAAACAAATCGTGCTGCTTTTCTGCCAATTTCGGTTGTTTTATTTTTGCTGACTCTCTATTTGCTGGGAGGATAGTGTTTTAGCAGGAACTTTGTCAGTTTGCATTTTTCGCTTGGAGAAATTCTGCCCATTGAAATTTTAATGGCTTTAAGCGGAGTAAATTTGCTATCAAGATTTTTCAAAAAAAAGAGAAGTCAATTGATTTGCTTGTGGATTATAAAGATAGAAGGTAAAATTGGGATAGTTGAAATGAAACATTTTTTTGCAGGAATTGGTGAAATACATTGTTTGTTATTTTTATTATATCTAAGCATGTCCACTAGTCCAATTATTGGACTAGTGATTGGACATACTGAAATAAATCCAATAAATTCTATTATTATAGCTCTTAGTACGATATGGGCATTAATTTTGATATTATCAAGGGTGTATAGAAAATATTTTTATAGAGACGATGATGACTAAAGTTTTTATCAATAAAACCAGAGGTTGGAAGATTATCAGCCTCTTTCTTGTCTTCTCTAAGCAAGCATGTTATAATGAAAACTGCTCAAACGACCTTCAATCGTGAAGCACACACGACCTTCAATCGTGAATAAACGAATAGATGGGAGACTTACCATGAGTGATAACTCTAAAACACGTGTTGTCGTGGGGATGAGTGGTGGTGTCGATTCGTCGGTGACGGCTCTTCTTCTCAAGGAGCAGGGCTACGATGTAATCGGTATCTTCATGAAGAACTGGGATGACACAGATGAAAACGGCGTCTGTACGGCGACCGAAGATTACAAGGATGTGGCTGCAGTAGCAGATCAGATCGGCATTCCCTACTACTCTGTAAATTTTGAAAAAGAGTACTGGGACCGCGTTTTTGAGTATTTCCTAGCGGAATACCGTGCAGGACGCACGCCAAATCCAGACGTTATGTGTAACAAGGAAATCAAGTTCAAGGCCTTTTTGGACTATGCCATGACCTTGGGAGCAGACTATGTAGCGACTGGGCACTATGCCCGTGTGACGCGTGATGAGGATGGCATCGTTCACATGCTTCGTGGCGTGGACAATGGCAAGGATCAGACCTATTTCCTCAGCCAACTTTCACAAGAACAACTCCAAAAGACCATGTTCCCTTTGGGACATTTGGAAAAACCTGAAGTTCGCAGACTAGCAGAAGAAGCAGGCCTTGCGACTGCTAAGAAGAAAGACTCAACAGGGATTTGCTTTATCGGAGAAAAGAACTTTAAAGAATTTCTCAGTAACTACTTACCAGCTCAGCCTGGTCGCATGATGACTGTGGATGGTCGCGATATGGGTGAGCATGCTGGTCTGATGTACTATACGATCGGTCAGCGTGGGGGACTCGGTATCGGTGGGCAACACGGTGGTGATAATGCTCCTTGGTTTGTTGTCGGCAAAGATTTGAGCCAGAACATTCTCTATGTAGGCCAAGGCTTCTACCATGATTCGCTCATGTCGACTAGCTTAGAAGCCAGTCAGGTCCACTTTACTCGTGATATGCCAGAGGAATTTACGCTAGAATGCACGGCTAAATTCCGCTATCGTCAGCCTGATTCTAAGGTGACCGTCCATGTCAAAGGAGATAAGGCTGAAGTCATCTTTGCAGAACCTCAGCGTGCCATTACACCAGGACAGGCAGTTGTCTTTTACGACGGTGAAGAGTGTCTCGGTGGCGGTTTGATTGACAATGCCTACCGCGATGGCAAGGTTTGTCAGTATGTCTAACTGGAGTTAAGTAAAAACGATGAGTTCTCAATTTTTTTATGCATTTATGGCATTTTTCGCTATAATGAACCCAATTTCAAATCTTCCTGCTTACATGGCTTTAGTAGCAGATGATAGTCAAAAAATTTCACGAAAAATTGCTTTTAGGAGTCTTTTGATTGCCTTTGTTATTGTAACTGTTTTTATCTTTTCAGGAGATTTCATTTTTAAAGTATTTGGAATTACAATTGTTTCTTTCAGAATTGCTGGTGGAATATTAGTGGCCGTTATCGGTTATCATATGATTAATGGTAATCATTCACCCAGCTATAAAGGAATGGAGCAGCAAGCAGTAAATTCAGATCCAATGTCTATTGCTATTTCTCCTCTTGCAATGCCACTTTTTGCAGGACCAGGTACAATTACAACTGCTTTAAGTCTGGCTAATGGAGGTTTGCAGAATCAACTGATGACCGTAGTTGCTTTTGCTCTACTATGTGTCATCACTTATCTCCTGTTAAGAAGTGCAAAACAAATTGCAGGCTTCTTGGGAGAAAATTTGATGAAAATTATAACAAAAATGATGGGACTTTTACTATTCTCGATAGGAATACAGATGATTATCGTCAGTGTGCAGACCTTGCTCAAATAGTGATTTGCATTGACAAAACGATTTGATTTGATAAAATAACTTTAACAATAGTCATGATGGTCAAAGCTCATGGATGTTGCAGGCTTTTTTGTCCTGCACTTCTTACGAGTTTTGACTGTTTTTGTGTCGTTTAGAGGAAAGGAAAAAAGATGATTCAACAAGACTTTCGGACAAAAGTAGAAAATACGGTTTTTGGAGTTCGGGCGACAGCTTTGATTCTTCAAAATGGTAAGCTCCTAGTTACCAAAGATAAGGGCAAGTATTACACTATCGGCGGTGCGATTCAAGTCAATGAAAGAACGGAAGATTCGGTAGTCCGCGAAGTGAAGGAAGAACTGGGTGTCAAAGCTCAAGCTGGGCAACTAGCTTTTGTAGTTGAAAATCGTTTTGAACAAGACGGTGTCTATTATCACAATATCGAGTTTCATTATCTAGTGGATTTGCTTGAGGATGCTCCGTTGACCATGCAGGAAGATGAGAAGACGCAACCTTGCGAATGGATTGATTTGGATAAGCTTAAGGGGATCAATCTAGTTCCAGCCTTTTTAAAAACAGCTTTGCCAGCTTGGGACGGCCAACTAAGACACATTCATCTTGAAGAATAGGAGAGAAAATGATGGTTAAGCTTATTGCCCATGTGCTTGTTCATAGTGTTGGTGATTATTTGCTCATTCAGCGTTCGGAAATTAAAAGAGGACAACCCAACGTTTATCCAACTTACTGGGATATTCCTGGTGGTGGGGTTGAAAAGGGTGAACTTCCACGAGATGGAGCTCTTAGAGAATGTATTGAAGAAGCGGGAGTTAGGCTAGACAGCAGTTCGCTCAAACTTCTTCACGAAGATAGTCAACTGGATACCTCTAAGGATACGGTCTTTACTCGCTTAGTTTATAAAGCAGAGTGGGTTGGGGAGAAGCCAATTATCAGATTAGATCCTCAAGAGCATACGCACTTTAAATGGGTTACTATGGATCAAGCTCTAGAGGAGGAGAAGTTAGTTCCTTATTTGCGAGAAATTTTTGAAAGGTTAAGAAATGACTTATAATTTTACGGAAGAATACGATATTATTGTAATCGGTGCTGGGCATGCCGGGGTGGAAGCTTCCCTAGCTGCTAGCCGTATGGGTTGCAAGGTTCTGCTTGCGACCATCAACATTGAAATGCTGGCTTTCATGCCATGTAATCCCTCTATCGGTGGTTCTGCCAAGGGAATTGTCGTGCGTGAAGTCGACGCTCTCGGTGGCGAAATGGCCAAGACCATTGACAAGACTTACATCCAGATGAAGATGCTTAACACTGGGAAAGGTCCAGCTGTTCGTGCCCTTCGTGCGCAAGCTGATAAGGAGCTTTACTCTAAGGAAATGCGCAAGACAGTTGAAAACCAAGAAAATCTAACTCTACGTCAAACTATGATTGATGAGATTTTGGTGGAAGATGGCAAGGTTGTAGGTGTTCGTACAGCGACCCATCAAGAGTATGCTGCCAAGGCTGTTATCGTGACCACAGGGACTGCCCTCCGTGGGGAAATCATCATCGGAGATCTCAAGTACTCATCAGGACCAAACCATAGCCTAGCTTCTATTAATCTAGCTGACAATCTCAAGGAGCTTGGCCTCGAAATCGGTCGTTTCAAGACAGGAACCCCTCCACGTGTTAAGGCTTCCTCTATCAACTACGATGTGACAGAGATTCAGCCAGGAGACGAAGCGCCTAATCACTTCTCATACACTTCACGTGATGAGGACTATGTTAAAGACCAAGTACCGTGCTGGTTGACCTATACTAATGGTACCAGCCATGAGATTATCCAAAATAACCTCCACCGTGCGCCTATGTTTACAGGTGTGGTCAAGGGAGTAGGGCCTCGTTACTGTCCATCAATTGAGGACAAAATTGTGCGCTTTGCAGACAAGGAACGCCACCAACTCTTCCTTGAACCAGAAGGGCGTAATACAGAGGAAGTTTATGTCCAAGGACTTTCAACTAGCCTTCCTGAGGATGTGCAACGTGAGTTGGTACATTCTATCAAAGGTTTGGAAAATGCAGAAATGATGCGTACAGGTTATGCCATTGAGTATGATATGGTCTTACCACACCAGTTGCGTGCGACTCTGGAAACCAAGAAAATCTCAGGACTTTTCACAGCTGGTCAGACAAATGGTACATCTGGTTACGAAGAGGCAGCAGGCCAAGGGATTATCGCTGGTATCAATGCGGCTCTGAAAATCCAAGGCAAGCCTGAGTTGATTTTGAAGCGCAGTGACGGTTATATCGGGGTCATGATTGATGACTTGGTAACCAAGGGAACTATTGAACCTTACCGTCTCTTGACCAGTCGTGCTGAATATCGCCTTATTCTTCGTCATGATAATGCCGATATGCGCTTGACTGAGATGGGACGCGAGATTGGTCTTGTAGATGATGAACGTTGGGCTCGTTTTGAAATCAAGAAAAATCAATTTGACAATGAGATGGCTCGTTTAGACAGCATCAAACTCAAGCCAGTCAAGGAAACCAATGCTAAGGTTGAAGCAATGGGCTTCAAACCATTGACAGATGCAGTCACTGCCAAGGAGTTCCTCCGTCGTCCAGAAGTCTCTTACCAAGATGTGGTAGCCTTTATTGGACCTGCTGCTGAAGAGTTAGATGACAAGATTATCGAATTGATTGAAACAGAAATCAAGTACGAAGGCTACATCTCAAAAGCCATGGATCAGGTTGCCAAGATGAAACGCATGGAAGAAAAACGTATTCCAGCCAACATCGACTGGGATGACATTGACTCTATCGCGACTGAAGCTCGCCAGAAGTTCAAACTCATTAATCCAGAAACCATCGGTCAGGCTAGCCGTATCTCTGGTGTAAACCCAGCAGATATTTCTATTCTGATGGTGTACCTGGAAGGTAAAAATCGAAGCATTTCAAAAAATTTAGAAAAGAAAGCTGACTAAAGATAAAAGACTGAATTCTCTTTTAGGGAATTCAGCTTTTTTGATAGAAACATCCTCTATTTTCGAATAAAGAGAAAAGGAGGAATGATTATGCTGACGGTAGAAGAAAAAAATTTTTTAGACCACTATAAAAAAGCTTCTTATCATCGTTTTTATGAGATTGAGCGCTTCACTAGTCTCTGTCAAAAGTTAGACAAATGGCCACCACAGGCTGACAAGCTCTAGACTTTTTGATATACTAGAACAAATTAAAACATAGGAGAGAATGAATGAACGTATATGGCAGATTAGAAGAGGAACCAACTCCATCTTGGACGGGAATTCAGGATGATTTAGTTGGGAGAGAGGAGCGCTTCGAGGATGAACCAAGTTCATTTGCTCCCTTACCATTATTTAAGATCCTAATCTGGAGCACTTTAGTTGTACTTGTATCTGTAGTTCTTCCTTTCTTGCTAGGACTAACTAGCCCAGAACAGGCACAAGATTTTTATATGGGATGGGCGATGCACCAGGGGGGAGATATCTACACAGACTATTTTGGAACGAGTGGTCTTCTCTATTACTTTTTACAGTATCTAAGCAAGGGTAGTATTTTGTTTGCAGCCTTTACTTGGTTTGCTCTAGTGGGTGCTGGGATTTTTCTTTTCCGTTCAACTTATACCTTGACGGAGGAGAACAAGCAGTCGCAACAAGTGTTGACCATCTTTTATCTTCTTGCTGGAGGACTTAGCTTTGGCGGTGGTTATGCCACCATTTTGGCCCTTCCATTCCTGTTTTACGCTCTTAGTTTAGTAACAAGGTATTTGGTAGAGTATAATCATGACAAAGGTTTCGTGCGTATTGGGATTAGCCTGGCTCTAGCATTTTTCTTTGCCCCTCTAGTTACAGCTCTATATGCTCTAGTCTTATTATTTGCATTGTTAGCCTTTAATATTGGGCGTGGTCGCTTAGTTCATGGGCTCTATCAATTTTTTGCAGCTGGTCTTGGGTTCTCACTTTTCTTTTATCCAATTGGTTACTATACGGCTTATAACGGGAGTTTCGGGAATGCTATTAGTCAAATTCTCTATCCAGTAGATAGTTTGAAGTTTATGTCCAATCCGTTCTTGCTAGACAACCTCCTTTTTTATGGATTGTTAACAATTGGTCTTGGAGGATTAAGATTCGTATTTACAGGGCTTTTCCAGTCTAAGCCAAGCAAGCAATATGTCTTATCTATTTTTGCTTCAGTAGCTATCTTATCGTTACTAGGATTGGAAATTTTCTCTACAGAGCCGATTCACGGTAGTCGTCTAGCTACTTTTCTTCCTTTCTTGTCCATTCTTCTATTGACTCACATTCGAACTGGGGAATTAGAAGGAGCCAATCGCCGTAGAAGACATCGAGAAGTACCCTCAATATGGGCAATATTTCTTCAGGGTAATGTCTATTTGCCAGTGTTAGCTTTGGCCTACCTATTTTTTGCTCCTCTGGTAGCCCGTTATGTTCTTCACTCAGAACAATATCAAGAACGAACTCGTATCGAAACTACGGTTAAAGGACAAACACAGGCAACAGATCGTATTTATATATGGGATGATCTTACTAATGGTTATAAGACTAGTGAACGTTTAGCAGCTAGTCAGTTGCTATCACCAAAATTATATACTGGCCTGGATGCAAATCGTAGCAAACTTGTCAATGATTTACGTGATAATCAGCCTAAAGTGATTGTGGTCAATACTAAAACAGCTCTCTGGACGGAAGTAGAACAGCTTCTGGCAGAAAGTTATCAACCAGTTCAAAGTGAATTCAAAGACTTTAAACTTTACAAATTAAAATAAAACAATCAATATCTTGTGTAATTTTAAAAAAATTTTATTTTTTAACACAAGATATTGATTTTTCTTTTTAGAGTGGTATAATACTTTTTAGAAAGAACATTTTAGAAAAGAGCATGCATATGATTGCACTAGAAGAA
>NZ_JAWERU010000004.1:0-56173 GCF_032481935.1 Streptococcus sp. | reverse complement strand
GTGTCCCTCTTTGATGTAATTTAATGCTCGTTGTTTAAAATCTGTACTATATGCCATAGCTTTATTATAACATGTATTTTATAAACTAAGTAACTATAAAAAAAGGAACCTAGAGAGGTTCCTTTAGTATTAAATTTTATACTCTTCGAAAATCTCTTCAAACCACGTCAGCTTCACCTTGCCGTATATATGTTACTGACTTCGTCAGTTCTATCTACAACCTCAAAGCAGTACTTTGAGCAACCTGTGGATAGCTTCCTAGTTTGCTCTTTGATTTTCATTGAGTATTAGTTACTTGCACCTGAAGTAGCATCCGCGTCTCCATGGCCGCCATCAGCTGAGTCAGAAGCCCCAGAAGTAGCATCTGCGTCACCGTGGCCTCCAGCAGCAGGAGCAAAAGGTCCGCTACCACCTACCAAACGTTGACCAGTTTCTTTCAAGTACCAGTCAAGCCATGGTTGGAAGTTAAATACAATTTCATTGATACCAGCATATGATCCGTCAGGATAGTACATTGCTTGGTAGTTATGAGTGTTGATAACACCAGCAGGTGAACCTGGAACAATTGTACGTACGTAATCTTGATTACCATTACGAAGTGTTCCAATAACCCACTCAACGTTTTTCATACGTGCTGGTGGAAGTGAATCGTGAATGGTTGACATACGGCTACCAGATTGAGATGGTACACGTTTTGCAAACATTGTATCAGGGTCTTGGTGAGCGTTGTTGTAGTAGAGGAATTGGTTGTTATCGTCAGCGTATGTCAATTCAAAAGGCATAGCTTTCAAAAACATATCAATTTGGTTAACTGTAAGGATACCATGGTCAAGCTTAACGTACGTATCACCGGATACAGCGCCTGTAATTTCTGCAACTTTTTCTACCCATTCTGGATCATCAGGGTCAACTTCTGTAATCGTTGTAGCGATTGGTTTTCCACAATCCAAGTCTTCTGGTTCAATTGGTTTTGGTTTTTTCAATTTAGAAACGACTCCTACGTATTTGACAAAGTTATCTAAGCAAGTTTCAAGGAATTTAACAGTTCCTTCGTTAATAATATCTCCATTTGCATCAAAAGCTTCTTTAGCTTTTCCAAGGAGGAATTCATTACCTGGTAATGTGTAAGCATTCACTCCTGGTGCATCAAGAATCTTACGAAGGTGAACTTGAGCACGAGAAGTTCCTTGATCATAGTATGAAGCACCCACAATCATGACTGGTTTGTTTTCAAACGGATGCACTTCGTATGAAAGCCATTCAAGTACAGACTTAAGTGAAGCAGAAATAGTGTGGTTGTGCTCAGGAGTTGCAATAATGACACCATCTGCACGAGTAATTTTATTGTAAAGTAGGCGCAACTGGAAGCTGTCGTCCCATTTTTCGTCTTGGTTAAACATTGGAACTTCATCGATTTCCAAAACCTCTAGTTCAAATTTAATTTTAAACTGACGGCGGATGAATTCCAAGAGTTTGCGGTTATATGATTGATCGTAGTTTGATCCAACAAGTCCAACAAATTTCATTCTATTTTGTCTCCTATCTTACAAATTTTCCCAGTCAAATTCTTCTGCATCTTTACGAAGCAATTCTTGTGCGCTACGCAATTTTTCAGTAATCTTGACAAAGATACGGAAGTCATCAAAGATGGCATCCAATTTATTAATGACGTCAAGATCTACCAAGTCACCATTCTTATCGAAAGCTTGAAGAGAGTGAGAAAGTAAGAATTCATCAGGAAGAACTGTTGCTTTAATCTCAGGAGCATTCAAAATTTGACGAAGTTGCAATTGAGCACGTGAAGAACCGAGTGTACCGTATGAAGCACCAGTAATCATAATTGGTTTGTTCAAAAGTGGAAATACTCCGTAAGAAATCCAAGCAAGGGCGCTCATAAGAACAGCTGGAATTGAGTGGTCGTATTCTGGAGTACCGATGATAACACCATCAGCTGCTTCGATTTTAGCTACGATTTCCATAGCTTCAGCTGGAATTTGTTTGTCGGCTGGTTTGTTAAATACAGGTAGATCTTTAATTTCTACCAATTCGATTTCTGCTTTATCAGCAAAGTGTTTCTGCATATATTGAAGCAGTTGACGGTTTGTGGAACGTTTTGAGTTAGTTCCTACAATAGCAATAAGTTTAAGCATGGGCTTTCCTTTCTCTTTTGCGTTATTAATTAATTACCGTTGGATACCAGATGAACAAGCTAAGCGTCCATCTTTGTCAATGAGGATGGCTTCGATACCATCAATATTTTCGACTTGCCACATAATAGACGCGCTACGTTCGCCAAATAATCGTGTGGTCCATATCTCACCGTCAACAGAGCGGTCAGATATAATGGTTAAACTAGCTAAATCCGTTTCAATAGGATAGCCTGTTTCACTATCGAAAATGTGGTGATAATCCTTGCCATTGATTTCAAGATGCCGTTCATAAATCCCAGATGTAACCACTGATTTTCCAGTAATGGATAAGGTCATCAGGTGATTACCACGTGGATTACTTGGATCTTGAATGCCGATTTGCCACGGACGTCCATCTTTTGATTGGTTGTTTCCAATTGTGAGGATGTTTCCTCCAAGATTGATAAGAGCAGAAGTGACGCCGTTTTCTTTTAAGAAAGCTGCAACCTTATCTGCACTGTACCCCTTTGCTAAACACCCTAAGTCAATTTTCATTCCCATTTTTTCTAGGAAAACCGTAGAATTTACTGAATCGAGTTTAATAAAATGAGGGTCTATTAGTGGTAAGACTGAAGCGATTTCTTCAGGGCTTGCAACCTTTGCATCGGAAAAACCAATACGCCAGGTTTGTACCAAGGGACCAATACTAATGTTGAGATGACTTCCAGGAGCTAGACTGTGTTCTAATCCTAAAGAAATCAGTTCAAACAAATCAGGATGGACCTTAACTGGGGCAATTCCCGCCTGATAGTTAATTTCCATCAATTCCGATTCGGTGCTATTCGCATTAAATCGAAATTCAAGTTCCTTGAGCAAATCAAAAGCTTGACGGAGAAGATTATCCGCTTGTTCATGTACCAAGGAAATAGTAATCGTAGTTCCCATTAACCGTTCAGATAATGAACTGAGAGGCAAAAAATCAACTCCCTTCAAATCAATTGGAAATATTGTAAATCCAGATATGAAAGCAATCTGAAGATTTATATTTCATTTCCATATAAATAGAATATCATAAAGTCAGCGTTTTCACAAATTATTTTTTACAAAAAGTCAAGAAATATGCTTGAATAAATAAAAAATGTGCAAAAAACTTTGAAAAGATTGAAAATAAATTGATATATATTTCAAAAAAATTTCAAAAAAACAGTAAACTAGTCAAAAAACTTGTAAACGCTCACAGATAATGATATACTAGAAAGGTAAATAAAAAATTAAAGGTAGGAATTATCTTATGAGTAAAATTGTAGTCGTGGGTGCTAACCACGCTGGAACTGCTTGTATCAACACTATGTTGGACAATTTTGGAAGTGAAAATGAAATCGTTGTCTTTGACCAAAACTCAAACATTTCATTCCTAGGATGTGGAATGGCTCTTTGGATTGGTGAGCAAATCGATGGTCCAGAAGGTCTCTTCTACTCAGATAAAGAAAAATTGGAAGCAAAAGGTGCTAAAGTTTATATGAACTCACCAGTTCTTTCAATTGACTATGATAATAAAGTTGTTACTGCTGAAGTTGATGGAAAAGAACACAAAGAATCATACGAAAAATTGATCTTTGCGACTGGTTCAACTCCAATTTTACCACCAATCGAAGGTGTTGAAATTGTTAAAGGTAACCGCGAATTCAAAGCAACTCTTGAAAATGTACAATTCGTTAAATTGTACCAAAACGCAGAAGAAGTTATCAACAAACTTGCTGACAAGAGCAAACACCTTGAGCGTATCGCTGTTGTCGGTGGTGGATACATCGGTGTTGAGCTTGCTGAAGCATTCGAACGTCTTGGAAAAGAAGTTGTCCTTGTTGACATCGTAGACACAGTCTTGAACGGTTACTATGATAAAGACTTCACTCAATTGATGGCTAAGAACTTGGAAGACCACAACATCCGTTTGGCACTTGGACAAACTGTTAAAGCTATCGAAGGTGACGGTAAAGTTGAACGCTTGATCACTGACAAAGAAACATTCGATGTTGACATGGTTGTTCTTGCAGTTGGTTTCCGTCCTAACACAGCTCTTGCTGATGGCAAGATTGAACTTTTCCGCAACGGTGCCTTCCTTGTAGACAAGAAACAAGAAACATCACTTCCAGGAGTATTCGCTGTGGGTGACTGTGCGACTGTTTATGACAACGCTCGTAAAGACACTAGCTACATCGCTCTTGCATCAAATGCTGTACGTACTGGTATCGTAGGTGCTTACAATGCTTGTGGACATGAACTTGAAGGAATCGGTGTTCAAGGATCAAACGGTATCTCTATCTATGGTCTTCACATGGTTTCAACTGGTTTGACTCTTGAAAAAGCTAAAGCAGCAGGATACAATGCTGTTGAAACAGGCTTCAACGATCTTCAAAAACCAGAATTTATGAAACATGACAACTATGAAGTAGCAATCAAGATTGTCTTTGATAAAGACAGCCGTGAAATCCTTGGTGCTCAAATGGTATCTCGTGATTCAGCAATCAGCATGGGAATTCACATGTTCTCATTGGCTATCCAAGAACATGTTACAATTGAAAAATTGGCTTTGACAGACCTATTCTTCTTGCCACACTTCAACAAACCATACAATTACATCACAATGGCTGCACTTACAGCTGAAAAATAATGATTTGTAAAACGGAAGATTTGCTTCTTCCGTTTTTATCATCAAAAAATAGTAACTTCAAATTCGAAGTTACTATTTTTGTTGTCTATGTGTTAGGAATTTTCTTCTTTTACAAAGGTGAAGCCTTCTCCTAGAATTTCGTGAGCTTCAGTGATGGTAATAAAGGCTCTAGGATCGATCGTATGAATCAGTTCTTTCATCTTAATCATTTCATTTCTTGCTACGATACAGTAGATAATTTTTAAATCTTTTTGACTGTAGTAACCTTGCCCTGATATGAAGGTGACACCTCGACCTAACTCTTCATTGATTTTATCTGCCACTTCCATAGGCTTTTGAGTGATAATCATAAAACCTTTGCCAGCATATCCGCCTTCACCAATCAAGTCAATAACTCTAGAGACAATGAAGTCAAATAAAAGTGTATAGGTTACGAGACGAAGGTCTTGGAAGATAATTAAAATAAGCATTAGGATAAGAAAGTCTAGTGCAAAGAGTAATTTTCCAACGGAGATATTGGTGTACTTGTTTAGGATTCGAGCCACGATATCTGTTCCACCAGTCGTACCACCAGCATTGAAGATAACGCCTAGACCAAGTCCCAAAAGAACACCCGCAACCAAGGCAACGATAACTAGATCTCCCTCAAGATTAAAGCTGAGAGGAATCTTTTCAAAGATTGCTAGCCAAATGGATAAGGAAATAGTACCAAGCAGGCTGCTGTATAGGGTCTTTGCACCAAATATTTTCCAGGCTAAAATGAATAATGGGATATTGATGATGAGGTTCATCACGGAGATAGGGATGTTAAAGAGATAATAGGTAATCAAGGTGATTCCCGTTGCTCCACCCTCGAATAAGTGGTGGGGCACAACAAAATACGTGAGTCCGAAGGCATAAATGGCAGCTCCGAATATAATGGTTAAAATAGATTTGATATGCCGTAGCATTGAACGCACCTCCCATTTTTAATTGAGTCTATAGCAGTAACAGTCCACCAGTATACAAGACTTATTTGATTTTCATGGACTGAATTTTTTCAGGGTCGGGTGTAACACGGAGGGTCTTTTGCCCAGTATAGGTGACAAAACCAGGTTTTCCACCAGTTGGTTTGTTGAGTTTTTTAACTTCAATCATATCCACCTGAACGAGGTTGGAGAGACGTCCCTTAGAGAAGTAGGCTGCAAGTTCTGCAGCGTCTGTTTTAACCTCATCAGTAGGATTGAGATTGCCTGAAATAACAACGTGACTTCCAGGAATATCCTTAGCGTGAAACCAGAGTTCTTCTTTACGGGCCATTTTAAAGGTCAATTCCTCGTTTTGTAAGTTATTGCGCCCCACATAGATGATTGTTTTTCCATCACTAGCTAGATACTGCTCAGGTTTCTGTCGTTTCTGGATTTTTTCCCTTTGTCTTCTGCGGATAAATCCTGTTTGAATCAATTCTTCACGAATTTCAGCAATTTCATCGAGTCCGGCTTGATTGAGAACTGTCTCTACACTTTCCAGATAGAGAATGGTTGCCTTAGTTTCTTCAATCAGGTCAGTCAAGTATTTAACAGCTTCTTTTAATTTCTGATAGCGTTTGAAGTAGCGTTGAGCATTTTGGTTTGGCGTTAGTGCCTTATCAAGTGCAATCGTGATAGGCTGGTTGGTGTAGTAGTTTTCCAAAATGACCTGATCTTGGTCATTGGGAACTTGATGAAGGAAAGTGGTTAGTAACTCTCCTTTTTGCCGAAATTCTTCTGCGTTTTCAGTAGCCAGAAGTTCTTTTTCTTGTTTCTTTAGTTTTTGCCGATTTTTTTGTAGTTCGTTTTCAACACGTCGAATGAGTTCGCTAGCCTGTTGTTTGACACGGTCGCGTTCAGCCTTATCTTTGTAATAGACATCAAGAAGTTGAGATAAGCTTGAAAAATGTCCTTCAATTTTAGTTGACAAAGGCACACAAGAAAAGGATTTATCTGTTAGGCAAGGTTTGGTTTCTTGTCTAAAGAAGTTCCAGAAAGTGGCTAGTTTATCATTAAGCAGTTGTTTTTCTAACTCGGTTGCTGTATCTCTTCCCAAACCTTGAAAGAGGTTTTGAAGGTTTTTAGCTGTCAATTCTTGAGTTTGTAGGATTTCAAACAATTTTTCATCCTTGATGGTAAAAGGATTGAGAGCCTCTGTATTTGGAGGAGCAATATAAGCAGCACCAGGTAATAAGGTACGGTAGCTATTTTGAGAGAAACCGATATGCTTGATAACTTCAAGGATTTTGTGACTAGACTTATCTACAAGTAGAATATTACTGTGTTTCCCCATAATCTCGATGATGAGTGTGGCCTGGATATGGTCCCCAATCTCGTTTTTATTGGAAACCGTTATTTCCACGATACGATCATTTTCGATCTGCTCGATTGACTCAATAACTGCTCCTTGAAGGTACTTTCTCAATACCATAATAAAAGTAGATGGTTGAGCAGGGTTTTCAAAGGTGGACTCTGTTAACTGGATGCGTCCAAAAACTGGATGGGCAGACAGGAGCAAACGATGACTTTTACGATTGCTACGGATTTGCAAGACTAACTCTTGTTCAAAGGGTTGATTAATTTTTTGAATGCGCCCATTTAGTAACTCAGTTCGCAATTCCTCAACCATGTGGTGTAAAAAAAATCCATCAAATGACATGGTTCTCTCCTCGTGAATGTATTCCATAGTATTATATCAAAAAGGTAGAATAAAATCATAGAAATGTGATATAATAAAGCCAAGTAAAGAGAATCGAGAAATACATGTATATTGAAATGGTAGATGAAACGGGTCAAGTTTCAAAGGAAATTCTACAACAAACTCAAGAAATTTTAGAGTTTGCTGCTAAAAAGTTAGGAAAAGAAGACAAGGAGATGGCAGTCACTTTTGTGACCAACGAACGAAGCCATGAACTTAATCTAGAGTTTCGTGATACCGATCGTCCAACAGATGTCATCAGTCTTGAATATAAGCCGGAGTTAGAGATTGCCTTTGATGAGGAAGATCTGGAAAATGATCCCGACTTGGCAGATATGATGTCAGAATTTGATGCTTATATCGGTGAACTTTTCATTTCCATTGATAAGGCTCATGAGCAAGCTGAGGAGTACGGTCATAGTTTTGAGCGTGAGATGGGCTTCTTGGCAGTGCACGGCTTTTTACACATTAACGGCTATGATCACTACACTCCCGAGGAAGAAGCGGAGATGTTCGGTTTACAAGAAGAAATTTTGACAGCCTATGGACTCACAAGACAATAAACGAAAATGGAAAAATCGTGACCTAATCTCCAGTTTAGAATTTGCAATTACAGGGATTTTTACTGCGATTAAGGAAGAACGTAACATGAGAAAGCATGCAGTGACGGCTCTTGTAGTGGTACTTGCAGGTTTTGTTTTTCAGGTGTCACGAATCGAATGGTTATTTCTGCTTTTGAGCATTTTCATGGTAGTAGCTTTTGAGATTATTAATTCAGCTATTGAAAATGTAGTAGATTTGGCTAGTCACTATCACTTTTCTATGTTGGCAAAAAAAGCTAAAGACATGGCAGCTGGTGCCGTGCTTGTGGTCTCTCTTTTTGCCGCTTTGACAGGTGCACTTATCTTTCTCCCACGGATTTGGGATTTATTATTTTAAACAGTAAGAGGAAATTATGACATTTAAATCAGGCTTTGTAGCCATTTTAGGACGTCCAAATGTAGGGAAGTCAACTTTTTTGAATCATGTCATGGGGCAAAAAATCGCCATCATGAGTGATAAGGCGCAGACAACGCGCAATAAAATCATGGGGATTTACACCACTGATAAGGAGCAAATTGTCTTTATCGATACACCAGGTATTCACAAGCCTAAGACAGCGCTCGGAGATTTTATGGTAGAGTCTGCCTATAGCACCCTTCGTGAAGTGGACACCGTACTTTTCATGGTTCCTGCAGACGAGCCACGTGGTAAGGGTGATGACATGATTATCGAACGACTCAAGGCTGCTAAGGTTCCGGTTATTCTTGTGGTCAACAAAATTGACAAGGTACACCCAGACCAACTCTTAGCTCAAATCGATGATTTCCGTGATCAGATGGACTTTAAAGAAATTGTGCCAATTTCAGCTCTTCAAGGAAATAACGTTTCTCGTCTAATCGACATTCTCAGTGAAAACCTTGAAGAAGGTTTCCAATATTTCCCTGCGGATCAAATTACCGATCACCCAGAACGTTTCTTGGTTTCTGAGATGATTCGTGAAAAGGTTTTACACTTAACTCGTGAAGAAATTCCACACTCAGTTGCAGTAGTCGTGGACTCTATGAAACGAGACGAGGATACAGACAAGGTTCATATCCGAGCAACCATTATGGTTGAACGTGACAGCCAAAAAGGGATTGTCATCGGTAAAGGTGGTGCCATGCTCAAGAAAATTGGGACTATGGCCCGTCGTGATATCGAGCTCATGCTAGGAGACAAGGTCTTCCTAGAAACTTGGGTCAAGGTTAAGAAAAACTGGCGAGATAAGAAGCTAGATTTGGCTGACTTTGGCTATAACGAAAAAGAATATTAAGAAGAGGTGGGCAGTAGCCTGCTTCTTGTTTTTAGAGAAGGAGGAGTTATGCCTGAATTACCTGAAGTCGAAACGGTTCGACGAGGTCTTGAAAAACTGATTCTAGGGAAGAAGATTGCTAGTCTTGATATTCGTTATCCTAAGATGATTAAGACAGATTTGGATCAATTTCAAAAGGAAGTGCCTGGTCAAGAAATTCAATCGATGGGGCGCCGTGGCAAGTATTTACTTTTCTACCTGACAGACAAGGTCTTGATTTCTCATCTAAGGATGGAAGGCAAGTATTTTTACTATCCAGACCAGGTTCCTGAACGTAAGCATGCCCATGTTTTGATTCATTTTGAAGATGGTGGAACTCTTGTTTATGAGGATGTCCGTAAGTTTGGGACTATGGAATTGCTTGCTCTTGACCTTTTGGAAGCCTACTTTATTTCTAAAAATCTTGGACCAGAACCTACTGAACAGGATTTTGACTTAGAGATTTTTATAGGTGCCTTGAAGAAATCTAAAAACACGATCAAATCGCATCTTCTCGATCAGACTTTGGTTGCTGGATTGGGAAATATCTATGTGGATGAAGTTCTCTGGAGAGCGAAAGTTCATCCTTCTAGAACTTCTAAAAGTTTAAGCGCCCAAGAGGCTAGAAAAGTCCATGATCAAACCATTGAAGTTTTGGGGCAGGCTGTTGAGAAAGGCGGTTCAACCATTCGCACCTATACCAATGCATTTGGCGAAGATGGGACCATGCAAGAGTTTCACCAAGTCTATGATAAAGCTGGACAAGCTTGTTCACGTTGTGGATCCATCATCGAAAAAATTCAACTCGGTGGTCGTGGAACCCATTTTTGCCCAAAATGTCAAAGGAGAAAGTGATGGGAAAAATTATTGGAATCACTGGTGGTATTGCATCCGGGAAGTCCACCGTCACAAATTTTTTAAGACAAAAAGGGTTTGAAGTGGTAGATGCGGATGCGCTTGTTCACCAACTTCAAAAACCTGGTGGTCGCCTTTATCAGATTTTAGTAGAGCACTTCGGTGAGAAAATTCTTCTTGAAAATGGGGAACTGAATCGACCATTACTTGCCAGTCTGATCTTTTCTAACTCTGAGGAAAGAGAATGGTCTAAAGAAACTCAAGGAAAAATCATCCGTGACGAATTGAGGGCTTTGAGAGACAAGTTAGCTCAAACTGAGGATGTATTTTTCATGGATATTCCATTGCTTTTTGAACAAGACTATGCTTCATGGTTCGATGAAACTTGGCTAGTTTATGTAAGCCGAGATACCCAGCTGGATCGCTTAATGAACCGTGATCAGTTATCCCAAGAGTCAGCTGAAACTCGTTTAGCTTCACAGTGTCCTTTAGAAGAAAAGAAGAAATTTGCTACTTATATATTAGACAATAATGGCAGTCGAGAGCAGCTTTTGAGTCAAGTAGTGACCTTACTTGAAGGAGGCGATGCCCATGCAAAAGATTAGTTGGAAGGATAATCTTCGTATTGCTTGGTTTGGTTGCTTTTTAACAGGAGCCAGCATTTCTCTCGTTGTTCCTTTCATGCCTATTTTTGTCGAACAGTTAGGAATTGAAGGGGATCAAGTTGCCTTTTATTCAGGGTTAGCTATATCTGTTTCTGCCATTTCTGCAGCCGTTGTATCACCAATTTGGGGAATATTAGCAGACAAGTATGGTCGAAAACCCATGATGATTCGTGCAGGGCTAGCCATGACTATTACTATGGGTGGTCTGGCATTCGTTCCAAATGTTTTCTGGCTCTTGTTCTTACGCTTTCTTAATGGAGTTTTTACAGGATTTGTACCTAATGCGACAGCTTTAATTGCTAGTCAAGTCCCCAAAGATAGGTCGGGATACGCTCTAGGGACTTTATCAACTGGTGTTGTCGCTGGAACTTTGACCGGTCCATTTGTAGGTGGTTTCATTGCCGAAATTTTTGGAATTCGAAATGTCTTTTTATTGGTCGGTAGTTTCCTGTTCTTGGCAGCTATCTTAACCATTCTTTTTATAAAAGAAAACTTTCAACCAGTGTCAAAAGAAAAAGAACTCCCTACAAAAGAGCTCTTTACTTCTGTTAAGTATCCATATCTCTTGTTTAATTTATTTGCAACAAGTTTTGTCATTCAAGTTGCTGCACAATCAGTCGGTCCCATTCTTGCTCTCTATATCCGTGACTTAGGTCAGAAGGAAAATCTCCTCTTTGTATCAGGCTTAATAGTTTCCAGTATGGGCTTATCAAGTATGATGAGTTCAGGTGTGATGGGGCGTTTGGGAGATAAAGTTGGTAATCATCGTTTATTAATTGTAGCGCAAGCTTATTCAGCTCTCATTTATCTTTTGTGTGCCAATGCATCCACACCTCTAGAATTAGGGATTTATCGCTTTCTCTTTGGTCTGGGAACAGGAGCTCTGATCCCCGGTGTAAATGCACTCCTTAGCAAGATGACCCCCAAATCAGGCATTTCAAGGGTATTTGCCTTTAATCAAGTATTCTTTTATCTAGGAGGAGTGATAGGTCCCTTAGCAGGATCAGCAGTAGCGGGACAATTTGGCTACCATGCAGTCTTTTATGCAACAGCTCTTTGTGTAGCTCTCAGTTGTTTATTTAACCTTATCCAGTTTAGAACATTATTAAAAGTGAAGGAAATCTAGTGCGAGTAAAAATCAATCTCAAATGCTCCTCTTGTGGCAGCATCAATTATCTAACCAGTAAGAACTCCAAAACCCATCCAGACAAGATTGAGGTCTTAAAGTATTGCCCTAAAGAAAGAAAAGTGACTCTACATCTTGAATCTAAGTAGAAATTATGGTAGAATAATAGGGATTTTAAGGAGTTTGATATGTATAACCTATTATTAACCATTTTATTAGTATTATCTGTTGTGATTGTGATTGCAATTTTCATGCAACCAACTAAAAATCAATCTAGCAATGTATTTGATGCCAGTGCAGGTGATTTGTTTGAACGTAGCAAAGCGCGCGGTTTTGAAGCTGTGATGCAACGTTTGACAGGAATTTTAGTCTTTTTCTGGCTAGCCATTGCCTTAGCATTGACGGTATTATCAAGTAGATAAGAAAATAATGGGCGGGACTAGGTCTTTGCCTATTTTTATTTTTAAAAGAAATAAGGTTTTACACCAAAAAGAAAATATTATAAATCTAGAAAGTAAACATGAAAGATAGAATAAAAGAATATATACAAGAAAAGGGACGAGTCACAGTCAATCACTTGGCCAGTGCTCTCGGGAAGGATGGTTCAAAGGACTTCCGTGAGTTAATCAAAACTCTTTCCTTGATGGAACGTAAGCATCAGATTCGCTTTGAAGAAGATGGTAGTTTAACCCTAGAACAGAAGAAAAAACATGAGATTACCCTAAAAGGAATTTTCCATGCCCATAAAAATGGGTTCGGTTTTGTAAGTCTTGAAGGCGAAGAAGACGATCTTTTTGTTGGAAAAAGTGATGTTAACTATGCCATTGATGGTGATACTGTTGAAGTTGTCATCAAGAAAGTTGCTGACCGTAACAAAGGAACCGCAGCAGAAGCAAAGATTATCGATATTTTAGAACACAGTCTCACGACAGTTGTCGGGCAAATTATTCTTGATGAAGAGAAACCAAAGTATGCGGGTTATATTCGTTCTAAAAATCAAAAGATTAGTCAACCGATTTATGTAAAAAAGCCATCTCTCAAGCTAGAAGGGACAGAAGTTCTCAAGGTTTTTATTGACAAGTACCCAAGTAAGAAACACGACTTCTTTGTGGCGAGTGTCCTAGATGTGGTTGGACATTCAACAGATGCAGGAATTGACGTTCTTGAAGTCCTAGAGTCTATGGATATTGTCTCAGAGTTTCCAGAGGCAGTTCTCAACGAAGCTGAAAGTGTACCTGATGCTCCATCAGAGAAGGATATAGAAGGACGTCTGGACCTGAGAGATGAAATTACATTTACCATAGATGGAGCAGATGCTAAGGACTTGGACGACGCAGTTCACATCAAGCCTTTGAAGAATGGAAATTTTGAACTTGGAGTTCATATCGCTGATGTCTCTTACTATGTGACAGAGGGGTCTGCTCTTGATAAAGAAGCCCTCAATCGTGCGACCTCTGTCTATGTGACAGACCGTGTAGTTCCAATGCTACCAGAACGCCTTTCAAATGGTATTTGTTCCCTCAATCCTCAAGTAGATCGTTTGACCCAATCAGCTATCATGGAAATTGATAAATATGGTCGGGTTCGTAATTACACCATTACGCAGACAGTTATCAAGACAAGTTTCCGTATGACTTATAGTGATGTGAATGATATCCTAGCAGGTGATGAGGAGAAGAGACAAGAGTATAAGAAAATTGTTCCTAGCATTGAACTCATGGCTAAGCTCCATGAAATTCTTGAAGGTATGCGGATTAAGCGTGGAGCTCTCAATTTTGATACCAATGAAGCTAAAATCTTGGTTGACAAGCAAGGGAAACCAGTAGATATTGTTCTTCGTCATCGCGGTACTGCAGAACGTATGATTGAGTCCTTTATGTTGATGGCAAACGAAACAGTTGCAGAGCATTTTAGCAAGCTTGATTTACCTTTCATCTATCGTATCCATGAGGAACCTAAAGCTGAAAAAGTTCAGAAGTTTATTGATTACGCCTCTAGTTTTGGCTTGCGAATCTATGGGACTGCCAGTGAAATTAGTCAAGAAGCCCTCCAAGACATCATGCGTGCTGTTGAGGGAGAACCTTACGCGGATGTTCTCTCTATGATGCTTCTGCGTTCTATGCAACAGGCTCGTTATTCTGAGCATAACCATGGGCACTATGGTCTGGCAGCGGACTATTACACTCACTTTACTAGTCCAATCCGCCGTTATCCGGACCTCTTGGTTCACCGTATGATTCGTGACTATGGACGTTCTAAAGAAGTTGCAGAGCATTTTGAACAGGTCATTCCAGAGATTGCGACCCAGTCTTCAAATCGTGAGCGCAGAGCTATCGAGGCAGAGCGTGAAGTTGAAGCTATGAAAAAAGCTGAGTATATGGAAGCATTTGTGGGCGAAGAGTATGATGCGGTCGTTTCAAGTATCGTCAAATTTGGTCTTTTTGTTGAATTGCCAAATACAGTTGAAGGCTTGATTCACATTACAAATCTACCTGAGTTTTACCATTTCAATGAACGTGATTTGACTCTTCGTGGAGAGAAATCAGGTATAACCTTCCGTGTTGGTCAACAGATTCGCATCCGCGTCGAAAGAGCCGATAAGATGACTGGTGAGATTGATTTCTCCTTTATTCCAAGTGAATTTGATGTCATTGAGAAGGGGTTGAAACCGTCTGGCCGTAAGGATAGAGGTCGTCGTTCGGATAAGAAAGAAGACAAGAGAAAAGCTAGTCGCTCAAATGATAAGCGTAAGCATTCTTCAAAGGACAAGAAGAAAAAAAGTAAGAAACCTTTTTATAAAGAAGTAGCAAAGAAAGGAGCTAAGCATGGCAAAGGGCGAGGGAAAGGTCGTCGCGCAAAATAAAAAAGCCCACCACGACTATACTATTGTAGATACGCTAGAAGCAGGAATGGTTCTAACTGGTACAGAAATCAAGAGCGTTCGAGCAGCTCGTATCAATTTAAAAGACGGATTTGCCCAAGTGAAAAATGGAGAAGTTTGGTTGAGCAATGTTCATATCGCTCCTTATGAAGAAGGGAATATCTGGAATCAGGAACCAGAACGTCGTCGTAAACTTCTCCTTCATAAAAAACAAATCCAGAAACTGGAGCAGGAAACAAAAGGGACAGGGATGACTCTGGTTCCACTTAAAGTCTACATCAAAGACGGCTATGCCAAGCTTCTTTTAGGACTTGCTAAAGGAAAACATGACTACGATAAACGTGAGTCGATTAAACGTCGTGAGCAAGACCGAGACATTGCGCGTGTTATGAAAGCAGTTAACCATCGATAGAAAGAGTGAAGGAAATGGAAAAACTAGTTGCCTATAAACGAATGCCAGTATGGAATAAAGACACCATGCCTGAAGCTGTTCAAAGAAAACACAATACCAAGGTCGGAACCTGGGGCAAGATTACCGTATTAAAAGGGGCTCTTAAGTTTATTGAATTGACTGAGGAGGGAGAAGTTATAGCTGAGTACCTCTTTGAAGTGGGTGCTGATAATCCGATGGCGCAACCGCAAGCTTGGCACAGAGTGGAAGCTGCCACAGATGATGTGGAATGGTACTTAGAATTTTATTGTAAACCAGAAGATTATTTCCCTAAGAAATACAATACCAATCCAGTTCATTCGGAAGTCTTAGAAGCTATGCAGACGGTCAAACCATGTAAGGCACTGGACCTAGGATGTGGTCAAGGAAGAAACGCCCTGTTTCTCGCTCAACATGGATTTGATGTCACAGCAGTGGACCAAAATGAGCTATCCCTTGAAATGTTGCAAAGTATCGTAGAGCAAGAAGATTTAGAAATGCCTGTTGGTCTCTACGACATTAATTCAGCTAGCATAGGCCAAACTTACGATTTTATCGTATCAACGGTTGTGCTCATGTTTTTACAAGCAGAACGTATTCCTGCTATCATTCAAAATATGCAAGAACAAACCTCTATCGGTGGCTATAATTTGATCGTTTGTGCTATGGATACGGAGGATTATCCTTGCTCAGTGAACTTCCCATTCACCTTTAAAGAGAGAGAATTGGCCAATTACTACAAGGATTGGGAGTTAGTGAAGTACAATGAAAATCCTGGTCATCTCCACCGTCGTGATGAAAATGGCAATCGTATCCAACTACGCTTTGCAACAATGTTGGCTAAAAAAGTAAAATAAAAATCTTAAAACGAATAGCTATCCATTTCTATTCGTTTTTTTATATAAAGACTTGAGGGCCAATCAACTGAATTATGCTATACTAGATGTGTAGAAAATGCTAAAGACAATCTCTTAACTCATATTTCTATGAAGTTTATTCTAAGTAATTTTAAATTTTCCATACATCTAGCAAATTTTTAATAGGGAGGTAGCGATATGCCTAGTCTTTTAGTCGAACTTTTTGATCATCACACTATCGAGAAAAATGTTTATCAGACTTTTATTTGTGATTGTGATGAGGTTTTATTTCTCTCCCTGAAAAAAATTGAAGAAGATGAAAGATTGGCCTTGAAACATTTTTTGCTGGATCAAGTTTCCCATGTAAAGCAAGTGCATTTTCGGCAAATAAGTCTAGATAAGATTACGGATGATTTGAATCTTTTCTTGACTAACTATGATTCAGTGACCTTAGATGTTTTTGGAGGAGATTCGTTATTAGCTATTTTCCTTTATCAGTATGGTTTGGAAAAGCAATTACCGATTGTTGCAATAGATATTGATCAAGGAAAACAATTCAAATGGAAAATGGGTAAAGTGGAGAAGGAAGAGTTAGTGATTCCTAGTCTGACCATTGAACAGTTGATGGCCTTACGGGGTGGTAAACTCATCAAATCGAAACAACCTAAATACAGTCCGAAACAAATTACTACCATCAAAAAACTAGCAAACTATGCAATTTTAAACCCAGAAGAATGGTATCAGATCACTCAATTCTTTGCATTAGCAAAAACAGCTGATTTTCACGCTGAAACAGCAAAAGTTTTGGAAAGTAACGGGAAAAGGTACCCTTATCCAGAATCTATGATTCCACTACTAACAGAAGCAAACTTGATTCATATTGATGAGGAAAGTTCCGATCATATTAGTTACACTTTTTCTAGCCCCGAGGCACAATTACTCTGTCGCACAAAAGGTCACATTTTAGAATTATATCTCTATCTTTTAGCGATAGAGTCAGAGTACTTTGATGAATGTATGATAGGGGCAGAAATTGACTGGAACGGTATTTTCCCTGAAGTTGATAATGTACAAAATGAAATTGATGTTGTCCTCCGTAAAGGTCAATCCATTATTTTTATATCTTGTAAAATGACAGACTTGTCTGTAGAAGCTATTAATGAACTGGAGGTATATGCTAATCATTTTGCTGGTGAAACTTGTTTGAAATTAATTGTTTGCTCTGGAAAAATCAATCCCGTATATAACCATCGTTGTCAAGAGTACGGTGTGTTGGTGATTAAACAAGATCAAATTTCAAATTTGATTCCCATGTTACAAAAACAGATCAAGAAGCATAAAATATGAGCTGGATTAAAGGATTATCCTAAAAATATAATAGAAAGGCTGGTTTTCTCAGCCTTTTTCTTATCCTTTTCGAATAAAGTAGAAAAGGAGGTTTTATGTTTTTAGCTAGAGATGAAAAAGGGATCCTAGTCAATGCCTTGGAGGATGAACTAGTCAAACAAGCTTATTATTGTCCAGCTTGTGGAACAAGTGTCCGCATGAGAAAAGGAAAAAATGTGAGAAGGCATTTTGCTCATGAAAGTCTCAAAAAATGTGATTTTTTCCATAAAAATGAAGGACCAGAGCATCTGGAAAATAAGAAAAGACTGTTTTATTGGGCTAAGGAGAATGATGAGGTTGAAATGGAATATCCCATACCTGAACTGAAGCAGATTGCTGATATCTTTATCAACAAGCAACTAGCTCTAGAAATTCAGTGTAGTCCCATTTCTTGTGAACTTTTAAGGGAGAGAAGTAATGGTTATCGAAGGTTGGGAATTCAAGTTCTTTGGCTACTAGGGGAAAAGCTCTGGATAAAAGAGCGACTAACTCAACTTCAGAGAGATTTTCTTTACTTTAGTAATAACATGGGCTTTCATATTTGGGAGTTAGACCATAAAAAACAGGTTTTGAGACTCAAGTACCTCCTTCATCAAGATATGAAAGGGAAACTCCATTATCAAGTCAAGGAATTTTCTTATGATAAAGGAAATCTTCTAGAAATATTACGGACTCCTTATCAGCAACAAAATATTATCACTTTTTCGGTCGAACAAGATAAGAACATTTGTCGTTACATTCAAAAACAACTCTACTATCAAAATCCCTATTGGATGAAGCAACAAGCCCAGGCCTACTTGAGAGGGGAGAACCTTTTGAATCTGAAGAATCAGGACTGGTATCCTCAAGTAAGGCCGATAGAAAATGATTCTTTTTGTCAAATAAAACAGGATATTAGTGATTATTATCGCAACTTTCGAATTTATTATCAAAAAAATCCTCAAACAGAGTTACAAAAGCTCTATCCACCTGCCTTTTATCAGCAATATTTCTTAAAAAATATGGTAAAATAGAAAGGATGGAGGAAACTTATGGTATTACAACGAAATGAAATCAATGAAAAAGATACATGGGATCTATCAACGATCTTTGAAACAGACCAAAAATGGGAAGAAGAACTTGCCCTTTTAACGGAAGATACAAAGCAAGCAGCTAGTCTTGAGGGACATCTCTTGGATAGTGCAGAGAATCTTCTTGACATTACAGAGCGTTATCTGGACTTGAGTCGTCGTCTTGAAAAACTTTATGTTTATGCACATATGAAAAACGACCAAGACACACGAGTGGCTAAGTATCAAGAATACTATGCAAAAGCCATGACTCTTTATAGTCAACTTGATCAATTCTTCTCTTTCTATGAACCAGAATTTATGGCTATCACCGAAGAGCAGTACAAAAACTTTTTGGAAGAAGAACCAAAACTCCAGCCTTATAAACACTTCTTTGATAAACTATTGCAAAATAAGGACCATGTCCTTTCACAACGTGAAGAAGAGTTGCTTGCAGGTGCTGGTGAAATCTTCGGTGCTGCTAGTGAAACCTTTGCTATTTTAGATAATGCAGATATCGTCTTTCCATTTGTTAAAGATGAAGATGGAAATGAAGTACAATTGTCACACGGCGTTTATATGCGCTTGGTAGAATCTAAGAACCGTGAGGTTCGTCGTGGAGCTTATGAAGCCCTTTACTCTACCTATGAACAATACCAGCACACTTATGCTAAAACCTTGCAGACCAATGTTAAAGTGCAAAACTACCGTGCAAAAGTTCGAAACTATAAGAGTGCGCGTGAAGCAGCTCTTGCAGCAAACTTTGTGCCAGAAAGTGTTTATGACAATCTAGTATCTGCTGTTCGTAAGCACCTGCCACTCTTGCATCGTTATCTGGCTCTTCGCTCAAAAATCTTGGGTATTCCTGACCTCAAGATGTACGATGTCTATACACCATTGTCTTCAGTGGAATACAGCTTTACTTATGAGGAAGCCTTGAAGAAAGCAGAAGAAGCTTTGTCAGTTCTTGGTGAGGATTACTTAAGCCGAGTTAAACGTGCCTTCAGCGAACGTTGGATTGATGTTTATGAAAATCAAGGCAAGCGTTCAGGTGCATATTCAGGTGGATCATACGATACAAATGCCTTCATGCTCCTTAACTGGCAGGATAACTTAGATAATCTCTTCACTCTCGTACATGAGACAGGTCACAGTATGCATTCAAGCTATACGCGTGAAACACAACCTTATGTATACGGAGATTACTCAATCTTCTTGGCAGAAATTGCTTCAACTACTAATGAAAACATCCTAACAGAAAAATTATTGCAAGAAGTTCAAGACGATGCAACACGCTTTGCCATTCTAAACAACTTCCTGGATGGTTTCCGTGGAACAGTATTCCGCCAAACTCAATTTGCTGAATTTGAACATGCTATTCACCAAGCTGATCAAAATGGTGAAGTTTTGACAAGCGAGTTCCTAAACAATCTCTATGCTGACTTGAACCAAGAATATTATGGTTTGAGCAAGGAAGACAATCCTCAAATCCAGTATGAGTGGGCCCGAATCCCGCATTTCTACTATAACTACTATGTCTATCAATATTCAACAGGCTTTGCAGCAGCTTCAGCTTTGGCTGAAAAGATTGTTCATGGTAGCCAAGATGATCGTGATCGCTATATCGACTACCTCAAAGCAGGGAAGTCAGACTATCCACTCAATATCATGCGAAAAGCTGGTGTTGATATGGAAAAAGAAGATTACCTCAACGATGCCTTTGCAGTCTTTGAACGCCGTTTGGATGAGTTTGAAGCCCTTGTTGAAAAATTAGGATTGGCATAAGGCATATGGTAAAGTCTTATAGTAAAAATGCCAATCATAACATGAGACGTCCTGTTGTCAAGCATGAGATTGTTGAGTTCATGCGCCATAGACAAAAACAAGTGACTGGCTCACTCAAGGAATTAGAGAAGTTCGCTCGCAAGGAAAATATTCCCATCATTCCTCATGAAACCGTCGCTTATTTTCGTTTCCTTATGGAAACCATTCAACCAAAAAACATTTTGGAAATCGGGACGGCTATTGGATTTTCAGCACTTTTAATGGCAGAGCATTCACCTAAGTCAAAAATTACAACTATTGACCGAAATCCTGAGATGATTGGTTTTGCCAAAGAAAATTTTGCAAAATTTGATAGCCGCAAACAAATCACTCTCTTAGAAGGTGATGCGGTAGATGTCCTGTCAACGTTGACTGAGACCTATGATTTTGTATTTATGGATTCTGCTAAGTCCAAATATATCGTCTTTCTACCAGAAATCCTCAAACACCTCGAAGTAGGTGGAGTCGTTGTCTTGGATGATATTTTCCAAGGAGGAGATATTGCGAGGGATATTATGGAAGTCCGACGTGGACAACGGACGATTTATCGTGGCTTGCAAAGACTATTTGATGCAACCTTAGACAATACTGGCTTAACCGCTAGCTTGGTTCCACTTGGAGATGGGATTCTCATGCTAAGAAAAAATCAAGCAGAAGTAGAACTGCCTGATATTGATTGATTTCAGATATTTTTAAGACAATTTGGTAAAATAGATAAGGTAAACCTTTATTTAGTATACAAAAGGAGTAAACATGAAGAAAAAACTAATGGCGGGAGCCATCACATTGTTGTCAGTAGCTACTTTGGCTGCTTGTTCAAACAGTTCTGAAGGAACTGACTTGATTAGCATGAAAGGCGATGTTATCACTGAGCATCAATTCTTTGAAGAAGTCAAAAATAACGCGACTGCTCAACAAGTCTTGCTGAATATGACCATTCAAAAAGTTTTTGAAAAACAATATGGTTCAGAAGTAAGTGATAAAGAAGTAGATGATGCAGTTGCAGAAGAACAAAAGAAATACGGTGATAGCTATCAAACGATTCTCGCCCGTTCAGGTATGACTGCAGAAAGCCGTAAAGCTCAAATTCGTACAAGTAAATTAGTTGAGTATGCTGTTAAGAAAGCCGCTGAAGCTGAATTAACAGACGAAAACTATAAAAAAGCATTTGAAGAGTATACTCCAGAAGTAACGGCTCAAATTATTAAACTTGACAGTGAAGATAAGGCTAAGGAAGTTCTTGCCAAAGCAAAAGAGTCTGGAGCTGACTTTGCACAACTTGCAAAAGACAATTCTACAGACGAAAAGACAAAAGAAAATGGTGGAGAAATTACTTTTGACTCTGCATCAACAGAATTGCCAGACGTAGTTAAGAAAGCAGCTTTTGCGCTTGATGTCAACGGAATTTCTGATGTTATCACTGCTCCAGGAACTCAAGCTTATACAAGTAGTTTCTACATTGTTAAGTTGACCAAGAAATCAGAAAAATCTTCTAACTTGGATGATTATAAAGAAAAACTTAAAACAATCATTTTGACTCAAAAACAAAATGATGCAACCTTTGTTCAAGGTGTTATTAGTAAAGAATTGCAAGATGCCAACATTAAAGTTAAAGATCAGGCCTTCCAAAATATCTTTACACAATACATTAAAGGCGAAACAACTTCTGATAGCAGCAGTAGCGCCTCAAACTAATAAAAAAACTATCTATCTTTCTTTTTTAGAAAGTAGATAGTTTTTTTATTGGACTTCTTTCAGAATTAGCAGTAGTGCATCTAGTACACGAGATCTTTGTTCTGTAGGAAGAAGTTTCAATTCGTCAATCAGACGTGATATTTTGGGGTCTTCTTCTTTCAGTTGGATATCAAAGAAAGTGTCTAAATCTACTTCTAATGCTTCCATGACTTTTTCTAGAGTTTGAATCTTTAAGTTTGTTGATAGATTTTCTAATTTGTAAACATAATTTGTTCCTAAGTCAGCCATTTCCTCTAATTGTTCTTGGGTATATCCTCTTTCTATTCTGAGTAAACGGATGCGTTTAGAAATGTAGTCTTGCAAATTACTTTTATTTTTGACCATGTAGTACCTCACTACTTACATGATACAGTCAAACGACTGCATTTTTTAGACTTTAAATAGTTACATTTTAATAAAATAACTTTAAAAAGTTGTACATTGTGGTATAATGGAGGTATAAAAAAATAAAAAGGGGAAACCTATGAAAAAAGAATTGATTACTTTGACTGCCATCGCAGCCACTGGTCTTGTCGGCACAATCGGAACGGCTCACGCAGATACGGTAGAGCTTCCATTGCCTACAACTGCTCAAACTGAACCAGCTTTGGTTGAGAAAGAAGCGCCAAAACCAGTAGAAGTGAAAACTCCTACTAAGGAAGACGTTGCTGAACTTGGTGCTACTGCTAAACAAACTCAAGAAGATGCAGATAAAGCAAAAGAAGTCTTGGATCAAGCGAATGAAGCTTCTGATAAGGCAGAAAAGAAAGTCGCTGACTTGAAACAAGTTAAAGACGATGCTCAAAAGATTGCTGACAAAGCAACACCAGAAGCGATTCAAAACGCAGAAAAGAAAGTGGAAACTGCTAAAGCAAAAGTTCCAACTGCTGAACAAGGGGTATCAACTGCCAAAGCTGAAAAAGAAGATGCAGACCGCAATGTCGCTATTCAAGGTAAAACTGTTGGTACTAAGCAAGCAGAAGTGACTCAAGCGCAAAACGGAGTTACTGATGCTAAAGCAGAAGTGAAAACTGCAGAGGACGCTTTGAATGGTGTTGGTCTTGCTGACGCTAAAGAGAAACAAGACGCAGCGATTAAAGAAGAAGCTACAAGCAAACAAGCTCAAGCTGATGCACAAGAAGCTCTTGATGCTGCTAAGAAGTTGGATGGTGAGCTTGCTGAACAACTAAACCAAGCAGAAGCAACTGTTAAAACTGCTACACAAGATGTAGAAGCGAAAGAAGCAGAAGCTAAAACTGCAAAAACTAATCGTGATAACGCTCTTGCTACTTACAACCAAGCGGTATCTACTCTTGATGCTCTTCAAGATAGCTCTAAGAAACAAACCATCACTCTTTCTCCAGCTTTCATTCAAGCCGTGAAAGATAAAATTGCGTTCCTTCGTCAGATTGATGAAGGTGTCGAAATGACTGAGGAAGAACGTAACGCTAAGAGCGATGATATTTATGACCGTATCGTTGGTTCACAAGTAGAACACAAAATTCTTAACAAATACGTTCCAACCAAAGCCGATCAAGCTGATAAAACTCGCTACGACATTAACAATCTCCCACAAGAGATTAAAGACGAGTTGAACTACTATGTGGTTGACCTTATCAACCAAATGCGTCGCCAACTTGGACTTTCAGATGTTGTTCTTTCAAAAACTTCTCTTGAATTTGCGGATAAGGTTGCTAAAGAATACTTGAAAGCAAACTTCTCTAAAGCTATGAAAGATGACTACCGTGCTAAAGGAGGTGTCGGACACTACGCTATCGGTATTAACAAGGTTGCTAAAGAATATGGTTTGCCTACGACAGACAAAGAGGAAGAAAGCAAGGGTGAACAGTATTATGAAAATACTGTAACAACTTATAGCTTCCATAACTTTGATGATGCTGATGGGGTTTACCGTAAAACTCTTGGTGAAATGAAAGCTAAGTTGTATGATGACCTTGTGATGCTTGTGTCAACTAAAGGTGACTATGCTCACACTGAGGGTATCCTTCAGTTTGCTCACGCAGATGAAACTATCTACTTCGGTGGTGTGGCACAAAGTAAGACAGATGATTTCTATACTACTCACTTCTTGACTGCTATTCGTAGTGAGTATGTAAATGGTTCTAAATGGGATAAAACGCCTATTGCTAACCCACTAAGTGATGAAGTTATTGAGCGTAAATTGAGCGAAGCTCGTCAATCACTTGCTGATGCTATGACTGCTCGCGACAATGCACAAGCCAAACTTGAAGCAATAACAAAAGCAGAATCAGATGCTAAACTTGCACTTACAAACGCAGAAGCTAATCTGACTGCCTTGAAGAACGGTGAAAGTCCACTTGCTAACGCTCAAAAAGCTTTTGATGAAGCAAAAGACCGTCATGATAAGGCAGTAGTTACTCTTTCTAATGCTAACGCTCTTGTCAACACTTTGACTACTACACAGTCTGTTAAAGAAGAAGCTCTTAAAGATGCACAAGCGAAATTGAAAGACGCTGAACAAGTTCTTAAAACTGCACAAGAAGCTCTTAAAGCAGAAGAAGATAAGATGAAAGAGCTTGAAGCAGTTGCTACAAGCAAAGCCCAAGTGGTATCTCTTGCTAAGAAAGCACTTCAAGATGCTGAAAACGAAGTTAAACAAGCTGAAAAAGAACTTGCAGACCTTAAAAGTGCACATACTCGTTTGAAAGAAGTGAAAGCAGAGCTTGAAAAAGCGGAAACTGAGCTTAAAGATGCTTACAAAGTACAAAACGAAGCTAAACTAGATTACGAAGCTAAGAGCCTTGCAGCAGACCAAGCTAAGATTGCTTATGAAACTGGCAAAGCGAAGTTTGAAGAATCCGAAGCAAAACGCTTGGCTGAACTTGCAGATGCTAAACGTAAAGAGCTTGAAAAAGCAGGCTACCAACCAGTACCAGTTGTAGACGGTAAAGGGAATGTGGTTGATTACAAAGCAGAGAAAGTGACTGTAGGAACTAAAGACGATAAAACATATCAAGCTCCTGCACAAGCTATAAATGAAAAATCAGAACCTAAGAAACAACTTCCAAATACTGGAACGAAAGAATCGAGTCTCCTAGCATTTCTCGGAGCAAGTCTTGGACTACTTGCTTTAGCAGGAAAACGAAAATATAGATAAAATAGAAAGGGCGTTACTGCCCTTTTTATGCTATATTTGAGTAAAATTCGAATGTTTTCACTGTAAGAGTTTTTTTCTAGCCTAAAAAATGGTATAATAGCATGTAAAACTAGAAATAATAAGGGAAAATAAAAATATTTTTCCGAAAGATAGGTGACATATGAAAATAAGTAAAAGGCACCTGCTGAATTATTCAATTTTGATTCCTTATCTACTTTTATCCGTTTTAGGATTGATTGTAGTTTATTCGACAACTAGTGCGTCCCTCATCCAGGAAGGAAAGAGTGCATTACAACTAGTGCGAAATCAGGGAATTTTCTGGATAGCCAGTTTATTCTTAATAGCCTTAATTTATAAATTAAAATTAGGATTTCTCCGTAATGAGCGCTTGCTCTTTATTGTTATGTTTGTCGAGCTGATTCTTCTAGCTCTAGCACGTTTAATCGGTACTCCCATCAATGGAGCCTATGGCTGGATCAAGGTTGGCCCGGTCACAATTCAACCAGCAGAGTATCTAAAGATTATTATCATTTGGTACTTGGCTCAACGTTTTTCAAAACAACAAGATGAGATTGCGGTTTATGACTTCCAAGTTTTAACCCTTAATCAGTGGTTGCCAAGAGCCTTTAATGATTGGCGTTTTGTCCTCTTGGTCATGATTGGAAGTTTGGCAATTTTCCCTGACCTTGGAAATGCAACCATCTTGATTTTAGTATCCTTGCTCATGTATACCATCAGTGGAATAGCTTATCGGTGGTTCACAACTATTCTGGGACTGCTGGCTGGAACATCCATTTTTTCCTTGACTGCCATTCGGTTTATCGGTGTTGAAAAATTCTCAAAAATTCCTGTATTTGGTTATGTTGCCAAGCGGTTCAGTGCTTTTTTCAACCCCTTTAATGACCTAGCAGGATCTGGGCATCAGTTGGCTAATTCTTACTATGCAATGGTTAACGGTGGCTGGTTTGGTCTTGGATTAGGAAATTCCATTGAAAAACGAGGTTATCTACCAGAAGCTCATACAGACTTTGTCTTTTCGATTGTGATAGAGGAGTTTGGATTTGTAGGAGCTAGTCTTATTTTGGCTCTTCTATTTTTCTTGATTCTTCGTATTATTTTAGTCGGTATTAGAGCGAGAGATCCTTTTAACTCAATGGTGGCAATCGGTATTGGTGGAATGATTCTGATACAGGTATTCGTTAATATTGGCGGTATATCAGGCTTGATCCCTTCAACAGGGGTAACCTTCCCCTTCCTATCGCAAGGAGGAAACAGTCTTTTGGTCCTATCAGTAGCCATCGCCTTTGTGTTGAATATTGATGCCAGCGAAAAACGTGCCAAACTCTATCGCGAATTAGAAGCGCAACTCTAAGACATAATATGACAAGGAGAAAAAAATGTCTCTTCAAAAGTTAGAAAATTTTAGTAACAAAGCTGTCGTACAAGAAGAAGTGCAAATCTTGACAGAAATGCTCGAAGATATTACAAGAAACCTGCTTGCACCAGAGACCTTTGATAAAATCATGCAGTTAAAAGAACTTTCGACTGCAGCAGACTATCAAGGGCTAGATAAAGTAGTAACAGGTCTTTCAAATGATGAGATGGTCTACATTTCTAGATACTTCTCTATTTTGCCTCTTTTAATTAACATCTCAGAAGATGTTGACTTGGCTTATGAGATTAACCATCTAAATAATGTCGATCAAGACTATCTGGGTAAATTGTCAACAACGATCAAAATGGTGGCTGAAAAAGAAAACGCTGCTGAGATTCTTGAACACTTGAACGTGGTACCAGTTTTGACCGCCCACCCAACTCAGGTTCAACGTAAGAGTATGTTGGATTTGACCACTCATATCCATACCCTTTTGCGTAAATACCGTGACGTGAGAATGGGGCTCATTAACAAGGAAAAATGGCATAATGATCTTCGTCGCTATATTGAAATCATCATGCAGACAGATATGATTCGTGAGAAGAAACTAAAAGTAACCAACGAAATCACCAATGTGATGGAGTACTACAATAGTTCCTTCCTACAGGCTGTCCCTAACTTGATGCTAGAGTACAAACGTCTAGCAAAAGAGCAAGGAATTGATCTTAAACAAGCCAAACCAATTACTATGGGAATGTGGATTGGTGGAGACCGTGATGGAAATCCATTTGTAACTGCTGAGACGCTTCTGCGTTCTGCTACTATCCAAAGTGAAGTGATCTTGAACTACTATATTAGCAAGATTTCTAGTCTCTATCGTACCTTCTCTCTCTCGACTAATTTATCAAAAACTAGTAAAGCTGTTGAAGAAATGGCTGCTCAATCTGGAGATACATCAGTCTTTCGTGAGAAAGAACCCTATCGTCGCGCCTTTCATTTGATTCAATCCAAATTGATTCAAACACTCTTGAATTTAAAAGAATGGTCTGTTGTTGGCTCGTCAGCTGATGAACGTCATCCTGTTGAACGTCTTCTAGGTACTCAAGGACATCAACAAGGAGTGATTACAGACTATATTAGCAATCGACTTTCAGGAGCTATTCAAGAACTGGCTGAAGATCGTCCACCATTTTACGAAACAGTCGAAGAGTTCAAAAAAGATCTATATACTATTAAGGATTCATTACTTGAAAACAGGGCAGAGTCCTTGCTTACAGGTGAATTTGCAGAACTCTTAGAAGCTGTAGAAGTCTTTGGTTTCTTCTTGGCTTCCATCGACATGCGGCAAGATTCAAGCGTCCACGAAGCCTGTGTAGCAGAATTGTTGGCATCTGCTGGAATCAATGACCACTATAGTGATTTATCAGAAGATGAAAAATGTGACTTGCTATTGCATGAATTACTAGAAGATCCTCGAATCTTGTCTGCAACTCATGCTGAGAAGTCTGAACTTCTCGAAAAAGAATTAGCTATTTTCCAAACAGCACGTGAATTAAAAGACCGTTTAGGAGAAGATGTCATTCGTCAAACGATTATCTCTCATGCAACCAGCGTGTCAGATATGCTGGAATTGGCTATCATGCTAAAAGAAGTAGGACTAGTTGATGCCGAAAAAGCGCGTGTTCAGATTGTACCACTCTTTGAGACGATTGAAGACTTGGATCATTCAGAAGAAACAATGAGAAAGTATTTCTCTCTACCACTTGCTAAGAAATGGATTGCTTCTAAAAACAATTACCAAGAAATCATGCTTGGCTACTCTGATAGTAATAAGGATGGCGGTTATCTATCATCTTGTTGGACACTTTATAAGGCCCAACAACAATTGACTGCTATTGGTGATGAATTTGGAGTCAAAGTAACCTTCTTCCATGGTCGTGGTGGTACCGTTGGCCGTGGTGGTGGCCCTACTTATGATGCCATTGCTTCTCAACCACTCAAGTCCATCAAGGATCGTATTCGATTGACAGAGCAAGGGGAAGTTATCGGAAACAAATATGGAAACAAGGATGCAGCTTACTATAACCTTGAAATGTTGGTTTCAGCAGCTATCAACCGTATGATTACCAAGAAGAAGAGTGATACCAATACGTCAAATCGCTATGAAGCCATCATGGACCAAGTAGTAGAACGTAGTTACGATATCTACCGTGAACTTGTATTTGGAAATGACCATTTCTATGATTATTTCTTTGAATCTAGTCCAATTAAGGCGATCTCAAGTTTCAATATTGGTTCTCGTCCAGCGGCTCGTAAAACAATCACTGAAATTGGTGGTCTACGTGCGATTCCTTGGGTATTCTCATGGTCACAAAGTCGTGTTATGTTCCCAGGTTGGTATGGAGTGGGTTCAAGCTTCAAAGAATTCATCGATCAAGATCCAAAAAATATCGAATATCTTCGTGATATGTATCAAAATTGGCCATTCTTCCAGTCACTCCTATCTAACGTAGACATGGTATTATCTAAATCAAATATGAATATCGCCTTTGAGTACGCTAAACTGTGTGAAAGTGAAGAAGTACAAGCAATCTACTATACTATCTTGGATGAATGGCAGTTAACTAAGGACGTTATCTTGGCTATTGAAGGCCATGAGGAGCTCTTGGCAGAAAATACTTATTTGAAAGACAGTCTCAACTACCGCATGCCTTATTTCAATATCCTTAACTATATTCAGTTGGAATTAATTAAGCGTCAACGTCGAGGTGAGCTATCTTCAGATGAAGAACGATTGATCCATACAACTATCAACGGAATTGCTACAGGATTACGTAATTCAGGCTGATACAAGTTAGATTTTATAAAAAAACGTAGGAATTTTTGTTAATATTTAAAATATTTTATGAAAACCCTTGACAAGTTTTAGTAAAATGATATAATTTAAGCATTCAGAAAGTAATCATTGAAATTTTTTAGAGAGTCTGTGGTTGGTGGAAACAGATAGGTGGAAGTGATGAAAATTGGGCTGAATGTTATTAAGAATTTGAAATCATAAGAATTCGGTGAGCACACCTTACAGTGCAACTCGTTTTAGCGAGTAAGAGCGATAGGACTAGTTCCTATAATTGAGGTGGCACCGCGCATCGACGTCCTCACACAAGTTTTTTGTGTGAGGACTTTTTCTATGGGAAGGAAAAAATTATGGAAATCAAACGATGGCGTCGCTTGAATAAGTGATTGAATAAAAAATAATAAGTTAAGAAGAAATAAGGAGAAAATTATGAAAAACAAACGTCTACTCGGTATTATCGTAGCATTAGCACTTGTAGTTGGAGGAAGCTTGGTATATTCTAGCTTAACGAAACAAGAAACTAAAACTGAGACAGCTAATAAAACAGCTAAGGTTGGTGTTCTTCAGTTTGTAAGCCACCCATCACTCGACTTGATTTACCAAGGTATCCAAGATGGACTTGCTGAAGAAGGTTATAAAGGTGACCAAGTCAAAATCGACTTTATGAACTCAGAAGGTGACCAAAGTAAGGTTGCCACAATGAGTAAGCAATTGGTGGCAAATGGAAATGATGTCGTTGTCGGTATTGCAACACCAGCAGCTCAAGGTCTTGCAAGTGCAACAAAAGACCTTCCTGTTATCATGGCAGCTATCACAGACCCAATTGGTGCTAACCTTGTACAAAACTTGGAAAAACCAGGTGGGAACATCACAGGGGTATCTGACCACAACCCTGCTGAACAACAGGTTGAATTGATCAAAACTTTGACACCTGATGTCAAGACGGTTGGAGCTCTTTACTCAAGTAGTGAAGATAACTCAAAATCACAAGTTGAAGAATTTAAAACTTACGCTGAAAAAGCTGGTTTGAAAGTCGAAACATTCGCAGTTCCTTCAACGAACGAAATTGCTTCAACAGTGAACGTTATGACTGGTAAAGTAGATGCAATCTGGGTTCCAATCGATAACACAATCGCATCTGCATTCTCAACTGTAGTATCAAGTAACCAAACAGCTAAAAAACCAATCTACCCAAGTGCGACTGCCATGGTAGAAGCTGGAGGTTTGGCATCAGTCGTTGTGGACCAACACGATCTTGGTGTTGCTACTGGTAAAATGATTGCTAAAGTCTTGAAGGGTGAAAAACCTGCAGATACACCAGTTAATGTCTTCTCAACTGGTAAATCAGTGATCAACAAAAAAGTTGCTCAAGAACTTGGAATCACTATTCCTGAATCAGTTCTCAAAGAAGCAGGTCAAGTAATCGAATAAGAATGAAGGAGGAGTTGGAGACATCTCCTCCAATTTTTAAAATAAAGGAAATGAATCAAACATGCTAATATCTATTATTTCACAGGGATTGGTCTGGGCTATCCTAGGTTTAGGAATCTTTATGACCTTTCGTATCCTGAACTTTCCAGATATGACAACTGAGGGCTCTTTCCCCTTGGGAGGAGCTGTAGCAGTGACTCTGATTACGCAAGGAGTTAATCCTTTTCTTGCGACTTTAGCGGCTGTAGGAGTAGGTTGTCTTGCTGGTTTAGCAGCGGGGTTATTATATACCAAAGGGAAAATTCCAACTCTTTTATCAGGAATTTTAGTCATGACTTCTTGTCATTCTATCATGCTCATGATTATGGGACGAGCAAACCTTGGGCTTTTAAATACCAAGCAAATCCAAGATGTTCTTCCATTTTCATCAGAGGTTAATCAATTACTGACAGGTTTAATTTTTGTGACTTTGGTTATTCTTCTCATGCTTTTCTTCCTAGATACCAAACTTGGACAGGCCTATATCGCTACAGGGGATAATCCAGATATGGCTCGTAGTTTTGGTATCAATACAGGACGTATGGAGCTTATGGGCTTGGTCTTGTCAAATGGTGTAATCGCACTTGCTGGCGCACTTATCGCTCAACAAGAAGGTTATGCGGATGTCTCTCGTGGTATCGGTGTTATCGTTGTTGGTCTTGCCAGCTTGATTATCGGTGAGGTTCTCTTTAAGAGTCTTACCTTAGCAGAACGCTTGGTTACTATTGTAGTTGGTTCCATCAGCTATCAATTCTTGGTATGGGGAGTCATTGCTCTCGGCTTTAATACTAGCTACCTCCGTCTATACAGTGCCCTTATCCTAGCAACTTGTCTAGTCATTCCAACTCTTAAGGATAAATACTTGAAAGGAGTCAAGTTAAGCAAATGACAGCAATTGTAGAATTAAGAAATGCCACAAAAATTGTGACAAATGGCTTTGACGAAGAAAAGATTATCCTAAATGATGTTTCGCTTGATATTTATGAACACGACTTTATCACAATTTTGGGTGGAAATGGTGCAGGGAAATCAACCCTCTTTAATAGCATTGCGGGAACTTTACCTTTAACCAGTGGTAGCATTCGCATCATGGGCGAGGATGTGACTCATTTCAGCCCTGAAAAACGTGCTAAGTATCTCTCTCGTGTTTTCCAAGATCCTAAGATGGGAACTGCCCCTCGTATGACAGTTGCAGAAAATCTTTTGATTGCTAAGTTCCGTGGAGAAAAACGTGGTCTTTTTCCAAGAAGACTCTCAGCTTACAAGAAAGAATTTCAAGCAACCATTGAGAAGGTTGGCAATGGGCTCGAGAAACACTTGGATACACCGATTGAATTCTTGTCAGGTGGACAAAGACAGGCCTTGAGCCTCTTGATGGCAACCTTGAAACGTCCAGAGCTCCTTTTACTGGATGAACACACAGCTGCTCTTGACCCTAAAACAAGTGTCGCCTTAATGGAGTTAACTGATGACTTTGTCAGCAAGGACCATCTGACTGCTCTGATGATTACCCACCATATGGAAGATGCTCTCAAGTATGGAAATCGCCTCATTGTCATGAAAGAAGGGCGAATCATCCAAGATTTGAATAAGGATGAAAAAGCCAAGATGAAAATTTCCGATTACTATCAACTTTTTGAGTAGATGATTTTAAATAATTGAGATAAAAAACTTAGAAGTAGGCTTTTGCTTCTAAGTTTTTTAGTTGTTTTTAAATATTATTTATATTTCTATTTTCGTCTGTTTTCCTTTATAATAGAATCAATCTAAGAATCTTAAACTTTGATAATAGTAAGGAGATAAAAACATGGCATACACACAAGAAGATTTTCAGGAATGGATTTTTCAGATTGGATTTAAGATGGATTATTTTACAAGGGAGTTTGCGGAGAAAGAAGGGCTAAATTTAGACTATAGCATGCAGTCTTTGGATGATTTGGAGGCTTGGATCTTGGCTCACTACGAAGACCACCATGCTTTGATAGCAGACCGCAAGATGTTGGATTATTTGACCGTTTATATCGGTGAAACCTTTCGCAAACACCTAGGAGGAAAATGGTTTATTGACCTTAAAAATAAAAAGAACGCCTATTATTCTATGCCTGTATTGACTGATCCATCCTATAGAGGAGTGGTATACAAAGCACCATTGACTTATGCAACAGCTTGTATCAGTAGAAAAGATGGTCAGTATATTAGCAGAATATTGAAAAATAATCTCGAAGATCAAGTGAAATAGGATTTTATTTCTTTTGTTTTTCTTTCAAATATTAGAATGATTTGCTCAGAAGATTAAGTTTTTCATGATAGCTGGAAACTTATGAAATAGTCTCATGTAAAGTGTATGAAATGGTTTACTTTTTTTCAGAAATAAGCTATACTAGTTAGAGTAAACTGTGATAAAATGGAGGTATTGTCTATGGTTGACAAGAGACTCATCGAAGAGATCAAAAACAATACCAATATTGTCGAAATCATAGGAGAAGTGATTTCTTTACAAAAATCTGGACGGAACTTTTTAGGGCTCTGTCCTTTTCATGGTGAAAAGACCCCTTCCTTTAACGTGGTCGAAGATAAGCAGTTTTACCACTGCTTTGGATGTGGTCGTTCTGGAGATGTTTTTAAGTTTATTGAGGAGTATCAGCAGGTAACCTTTGCGGATGCAGTGGGGATATTAGCTGAGAGACTTGGGATTCAGATGGCAGCGCCTGTTCAAGGTTCTGTACAGCCTAGGTCGCCCCATCAAAATCTCTACGATATGCATGAGAAAGCCGCTCGTTTTTATCATGCTATTCTCATGACGACTAAGATGGGTGAAGAGGCGAGAAACTATCTCTATAAACGTGGCTTAACAGATGATGTTCTCAAGCATTTTATGATTGGTTTAGCTCCAGCAGAACGCTCTTATCTATATCAGCGTTTAGCAGATGATTATAGTGAGAAGGACTTGCTGGATTCGGGTTTGTTTTATCTATCTGAGAGTAACCAATTCTTTGATACCTTTCATAATCGCATTATGTTTCCTCTTTCAAATGATCAAGGAAAGGTGATTGCCTTTTCTGGTCGTGTATGGCAAGAGACTGATTCTCAAACTGGAAAGTATAAAAATAGTCGAGCGACGGCAATTTTTAACAAAAGTTACGAATTATATCATTTGGAGAGGGTAAAAAAAGGATCGGGTAAGGCACCTGAAATCTATCTAATGGAAGGATTTATGGATGTCATTGCGGCTTATCGTGCTGGTATTGAAAATGCAGTCGCTTCTATGGGTACCGCACTGACGAGTGAACATGTGGAGCATCTGAAACGCTTTACCAAAAAAGTGATCGTCACCTATGACGGAGATAAGGCTGGGCAAGCTGCGACGGCTAAAGCCTTGGACGAGCTTAAAGATATACCTGTCCAAGTAGTCCAGATTCCTGACGCGATGGATCCGGATGAATATTTGCAGAAAAACTCTCCTCAAGACTTGGCTTATCTCTTAACCAATACACGCATTAGTCCTGTTGAGTTTTACATCCATCATTTCAGACCGGAAAACAGTGAAAATCTACAAGCTCAAATTGAATTCATAGAGAAAATTGCTCCCTTAATCGCCAAGGAACCCTCTATCACAGCTCAGAATTCCTACATTCACATTTTGACGGATCACTTGCCATCTTTTGACTATCAGCAAGTCGAACATATTGTCAATGAAAGTCGTGTTAGACAGAGAAAGGAGAAGGTCAAGGAGACCTATAGTCCTAGTCCTATCACTATGTCTGTCACCAAGCAACTGACAGCAGTGATGAGAGCGGAGGCCCATATTCTCTACCGAATGATGGAACATCCCTTGGTGCTCAATGACTACCGCTTAAGAGATGACTTTATCTTTGAAACTCCAGAGTTTCAGACCTTGTATGGACTCTTGATTGATAATGGAAGTATCTCGTCTGAGGATTTGGCTCATCAGACTAGAGAAGTGGAGAGTGCTTGGTATCAAGTCCTAGCCTTAGATTTGCCACCTGAGATGTCCCCTCACGAGTTAGCTGAAGTGGAAGAGTCTCGAAAAAGAGCTCTCTTGAATCAGGAAAATCTGCAAATTAAAAAGAAAGTTCAGGAAGCTAGCCATGTCGGTGATACAGACACCGCATTAGAAGAGCTAGAACGCTTAATTGCCCAAAAAAGAAGAATGGAGTAAGAATGGCAACAAAACAAAAAGAAGTAACAACCTTTGACGTCCAAGTAGCGGAATTTATTCGCAATCATAAAAAAACTGGTACGGCTACAGATGATGAAATCAATAACGCCCTCGTAATTCCCTTCACTTTAGATGTGGAAGGTATTGAGAATCTTTTGCAACGCATTCAAGATGCTGGTATCTCAATTACGGACAACGAAGGAAATCCAAGTGCGCGTGTTTTGAGCACTGAGGAAGAACCAGAGTTGACTGATGAAGATTTGATTGGTTCAACCTCAGCTAAGGTCAATGACCCAGTCCGTATGTATTTGAAAGAAATCGGGGTTGTACCTCTTCTTACAAATGAAGAGGAAAAAGAATTAGCTCTTGCTGTTGAAGCGGGTGATATCGAAGCTAAACAACGCCTTGCAGAAGCTAATCTTCGTTTGGTAGTATCTATCGCTAAACGTTATGTTGGACGTGGAATGCAGTTCCTTGACTTGATCCAAGAAGGAAACATGGGCTTGATGAAGGCCGTAGATAAATTTGACTACTCTAAAGGGTTCAAATTCTCAACTTATGCGACTTGGTGGATTCGTCAAGCCATTACTCGTGCCATTGCTGATCAAGCTCGTACCATCCGTATCCCAGTTCACATGGTGGAAACCATTAACAAGCTTGTTCGTGAACAACGTAATCTTCTTCAAGAGCTAGGACAAGATCCAACTCCTGAACAAATCGCCGAACGCATGGATATGACACCAGACAAGGTCCGTGAAATCCTCAAGATTGCCCAAGAGCCGGTTTCTCTTGAAACACCAATCGGTGAAGAGGATGATAGCCATCTTGGTGACTTTATCGAGGATGAAGTGATTGAAAATCCAGTGGACTATACAACTCGTATCGTTTTGCGCGAACAATTGGATGAAGTTTTGGATACTCTTACAGATCGTGAAGAAAATGTTCTTCGACTTCGTTTTGGTCTTGATGATGGGAAAATGCGTACCTTGGAGGATGTTGGTAAAGTCTTCAACGTGACTCGTGAGCGTATCCGTCAGATTGAGGCAAAAGCTTTGAGAAAACTTCGCCAGCCAAGTCGAAGCAAACCACTTCGTGATTTCATTGAAGATTAAGTTGAGGGAGAGTGAAGATGGCTTATACAGAAGAACAAATCGAAAATATCAAAACACGTATTTTGACAGCACTAGAAGAAGTGATTGACCCAGAATTGGGGATTGATATTGTCAATCTAGGCTTGATCTACGAGATTCGTTTTGATGGCGATACAGGTGAGACTGAAATTGATATGACCTTGACAACCATGGGGTGTCCCTTGGCAGATCTTTTAACTGACCAAATCTATGATGCTATGACAGATGTTCCAGAAGTTACTAACGTTGAAGTCAAATTAGTATGGTATCCAGCTTGGACAGTTGAAAAAATGAGCCGTTACGCTCGTATCGCTTTAGGTATCAAGTAAGTATATTATGAAAAGAGAAATAGTGTAGACGCCAGGAATTCCCAGCTTTTATGCTATCTCTCTTTTTATTTGCTGATTTTATTTGAAGAAAATGGTATAATGGTTACTATGGAAAAAGACAAATTACGCATCAACATGCTAAGTTCAAGTGAAAAAGTGGCGGGCCAAGGTGTGTCTGGTGCATACCGTGAACTGGTGCAGCTTTTAAAACGAGATGCGAAAGACCAACTGATCGTAACCGAAAATCTTCCAATTGAAGCGGACGTTACTCATTTTCATACGATTGATTTCCCTTATTATCTCTCGACCTTTCAGAAGAAACGTTCTGGACGTAAGATTGGCTATGTTCACTTCTTACCAGATACTTTGGAAGGTAGTTTGAAGATTCCATTCTTCTTAAAGGGGATTGTCAAACGCTATGTATTTTCTTTTTATGACCGTATGGAGCATCTGGTTGTGGTCAATCCTACCTTCATTGAGGATTTGGTTGCTGCTGGAATTCCACGAGAAAAAGTGACCTATATCCCTAACTTTGTCAACAAAGAAAAATGGCATCCACTTCCTATAGAGCAAGTTGAACAACTTCGTAAAGATATGGGAATTGATGAGAATCAGTTTGTAGTCGTTGGTGCAGGTCAGGTTCAGAAGCGTAAAGGGATAGATGACTTTATCACTCTAGCTGAGGAATTACCTGATATCACTTTTATTTGGGCTGGTGGATTCTCTTTTGGGGGAATAACCGATGGTTATGAGCGCTATAAAAAGATTATGGATAATCCTCCTGAAAATCTAATTTTCCCAGGGATTGTTGATCCAGAACGGATGAGAGAACTCTATGCCATGGCTGATCTTTTCTTGCTTCCAAGTTATAACGAGCTCTTTCCAATGACTATTCTAGAAGCTGCGAGTTGTGAAGCACCCATTATGCTTCGTGATCTAGATCTTTACAAGGTCATTCTAGAAGGAAATTACAGACCAACCACTGATGTGGAAGAGATGAAATCAGCTATTTTGGAATATCGTGAGCATCCAGAAGCACTAAAAGAATTAAAAGAAAAGGCTAAGGCCATTTCAAGAGAATATTCAGAAGAGCATCTTCTTGAAATCTGGCTAAAATTCTATCGGGAGCAAGCAGCTTTAGGAAAAAAATGAGGTAGTATATGCGAATTGGATTATTTACAGATACTTATTTCCCGCAGGTCTCGGGTGTTGCGACCAGTATTCGAACCTTAAAAACAGAACTTGAAAAGCAAGGCCATGCCGTCTTTATCTTTACAACAACAGACAAGGATGTTAATCGTTATGAAGACTGGCAGATTATTCGTATCCCTAGTGTTCCTTTCTTTGCCTTTAAAGATCGTCGTTTCGCCTATCGTGGATTTACGAAAGCTCTTGAGATAGCAAAACAATACAAGCTGGATATTATTCATACGCAGACTGAGTTTTCTCTTGGTTTATTAGGGATTTGGATAGCGCGTGAGTTGAAAATCCCTGTTATTCATACCTATCATACCCAGTACGAAGATTATGTCCACTATATCGCTAAAGGGATGTTGATTCGTCCAGGTATGGTAAAGTACCTTGTGAGAGGCTTCCTTCATGATGTTGATGGTGTGATTTGTCCAAGTGAGATCGTGCGAGACCTTTTATCTGACTATAAGGTCAAAGTTGAAAAACGAGTTATTCCCACTGGGATTGAGCTAGCCAAGTTTGAACGACCAGAGATTGGACCAGAACATATCGCAGACTTACGGGTTAAACTAGGTATTAAGGAAGATGAAAAGATGCTTCTTAGCCTTTCGCGTGTTTCTTACGAGAAGAACATTCAGGCCGTTTTGGCAGCATTTCCAGATGTTCTAAAAGAAGAGCAAAATGTTAAATTAGTCGTTGCTGGAGCTGGACCTTATCTGGAAAATCTCAAGGAGCAAGCAGAAGATTTGCAGATTCAGGATTCTGTTATCTTTACAGGTATGATCGCTCCAAGTGAGACAGCACTTTACTATAAGGCGGCTGATTTCTTTATTTCAGCTTCTACAAGTGAGACTCAGGGCTTGACCTATCTTGAAAGTCTTGCAAGTAAGACTCCGGTAATAGCTCATGGAAATCCTTATCTAGATAATTTGATTAGCGATAAGATGTTTGGTACTCTTTATTATGAAGAGCGTGACCTATCAGGTGCTATTTTAGAGGCTCTTATTGCTACACCTGACATGGATGAAAACCTTTTGGCTGATAAATTGTATGAAATTTCAGCTGAGAATTTTGCTAAGAGAGTGCATGAATTCTATCTAGATGTTATTATTTCAAATAATTTTGAAAAAGAATTGACTGCTGATGAACCTGTTACGAAACGCATTTTAAAGACAGTATTCTATATACCGCAACAAGCAGTGTCTATGCCGGTCAAGGGTTCAAGACGTATGTTGAAAGCTTCTAGAAAACAGTTGAGTCATTTAAGAAAATATTTGAACGATTAATCGAATCAAAGAAAGGAAATAAAAATATGAAAAAGAAATTTATGAGAAGTGGTAGAGATCAAAAAATCGGTGGTGTATGCGCTGGTTTAGCTAATTATTTTGATATTGACCCTACAATTGTACGTGTGGTTTGGGGTGTTCTAGCTTTCTGTTATGGTGCTGGACTTATTGCTTACTTGATTTTGTGGGCAATCGCTCCTGTATCAGATGAATTTTAAGATTAGAGTATTATAGTAAAGGAGAAAAAATGGCATTTGGTGATAATGGGAAACGTAAAAAAACTTTCTTTGAAAAACTAACAATGTTTGTCGTTTTGATTATGTTATTTGTAACCCTAGCAGGTATCTTTGCTACAGCTATCGGTGTATTTAGCAGATTTTAAAATGCTAGATTTTCTAGCAAGTAGTAATAGTTGGTGACTGGGATTTCCCAGCCCTTTTTAGAGTGAGAAAAGAATATGAGTATGTTTTTAGATACAGCCAAGATCAAGGTTAAGGCTGGAAATGGTGGCGATGGGATGGTTGCCTTTCGCCGTGAAAAATACGTCCCTAATGGCGGTCCATGGGGAGGTGATGGAGGCCGTGGTGGTAACGTTGTCTTTGTTGTGGATGAAGGTTTACGTACCCTAATGGACTTCCGTTACAATCGTCATTTCAAAGCCCAATCGGGTGAAAAAGGGATGACCAAAGGAATGCATGGTAGGGGAGCAGAAGACTTGATTGTTCGAGTGCCTCAAGGTACAACTGTACGTGATGCAGAAACTGGAAAAGTTATCACTGACTTGATTGAGCACGGCCAAGAGTTTATCGTTGCTCACGGTGGTCGAGGTGGCCGTGGAAATATCCGTTTTGCAACACCAAAAAATCCTGCGCCAGAAATCTCAGAAAATGGAGAACCAGGTCAGGAACGTGAGTTACAGTTAGAACTTAAAATCCTTGCGGATGTTGGTTTGGTTGGCTTCCCTTCAGTTGGTAAATCAACTCTACTCAGTGTGATTACCTCTGCAAAACCTAAAATTGGTGCCTACCACTTTACAACAATCGTTCCTAATCTTGGTATGGTACGTACTCAATCAGGTGAGTCCTTTGCAGTGGCAGACCTACCTGGATTGATTGAAGGTGCTAGTCAAGGCGTGGGCTTGGGAACTCAGTTCCTTCGCCATATTGAGCGTACTCGCGTTATCCTTCACATCATCGATATGTCAGCCAGTGAAGGTCGCGATCCTTACGAAGATTATCTAGCTATTAACAAAGAGTTGGAATCTTACAACCTTCGTCTGATGGAGCGTCCACAAATTATTGTTGCTAATAAGATGGATATGCCAGAGAGTCAGGAAAACCTTGAAGAATTCAAGAAAAAATTGGCAACTAACTTTGATGAATTTGAGGATCTTCCAGCCATCTTCCCAATTTCAGGTTTGACCAAACAAGGTTTGGCACCTTTATTGGATGCAACAGCAGAGCTGCTTGATAAGACGCCAGAATTCCTTCTTTATGACGAGTCAGAAATGGAAGAAGAAGTTTATTATGGCTTTGACGAAGAAGAAAAACCATTTGAAATTAGTCGTGATGATGATGCAACTTGGGTACTTTCAGGTGAAAAACTCATTAAACTCTTTAACATGACTAACTTTGATCGTGATGAGTCTGTCATGAAATTTGCTCGTCAGTTGCGAGGTATGGGAGTTGATGAAGCTCTCCGTGCCCGTGGCGCCAAGGATGGAGATTTGGTTCGTATCGGTAAGTTTGAGTTTGAATTTGTGGACTAGGAGATAGCTATGGGAGATAAACCGATATCTTTCCGTGATGCTGATGGAAATTTTGTTTCTGCAGCAGATGTCTGGAATGAGAAGAAGTTAGAAGAACTGTTTAATCGTCTCAATCCAAATAGAGCTTTGAGACTTGCAAGAACTAAAAAGCAAGCTGAAAATAGCAAATCATAAAATTAACCCGTGATGAAAGCCATCACGGGTTTTTGTTACCGATCAAAAAATAGAGGTGGTGCAAATTGTTTGAGGCGTTCAAAGCAAGATTGAGCTTGCTCCTTATCCTCGCAGATAACCAAACAGACATCATTTCCACAGATAGTAGCGACTATTTCAGGGAAGTTTAGGGCATCCAAGATAGATCCGAAGGATTGTGCCAAACCTGGATAGGTTTTGATAACAACTTGGTGTTGGACGGGTTGCATCATGTAGAGGGCTTCCTCCATATAAACTTCTAGCCGTTTTTCCCACTTGGATGTAGAGCCAGTGTTGATTGAATAATAGGAGTGTTCACCTTCACGAATCTTAGAAAGATTCATCAGGTTAATGTCTCTTGAAAGTGTTGCTTGTGTGACCTGTACTCCGTTTTCAATCAGTAGTTCTTGTAATTCAGTTTGGGTATGAATTTTTTGTTTAGTGATTAGGGCTCGGATGAGCTGGTGTCTTTGTTCGGCTTTGTTCATCTACAGTTACCTCCCTTTGAAAAGGAATCTCAAGACTAGACTGTGCAAGGTCGACAGTCAAGTGATAGTCTGTATTGTCACGTACAGTAATCTCAAAGTCTGTTGTGTAAAGAACGAGACGTACTGTATCGCCTTCTTTTAGTTTGTAAATAGTTGGTTGGAGTTCAAATTGGAATTCCATCCATTCATCTGGCTTAACTTCTTCAATTTTCAATAAATCATGACGATTTTGGAGATTGAGGTAGCCTTTGGTAATAACACGCTGGGCATTTGGACAATATGGTAGTTCACAAAGGTTTTCCAGCATATGGTAACGACCATTATCAATAGTACGAGCAGCCAAAACTCCTGGATATGGTTGTAAGTATTTCTTTTGACCAAGTTCGAGAAGTTGAGCAGAAAGTAAGCCTTTGTTTGTACTTGACTTGAGACGAAGGTTCAGTTTAACACGCCCATTAAGATGAAGGTCTTCTGTCACTTGCAGGTCTATGGTAACCTGATTGACTTTTCCTTGATAGAGTTCATTATTAAAGGTTTGGTAGGTTTTTCCAAAACGTTCGAAGTCAGAATCTTGGTAGTGGTTTTGAATGACAGCTTCTTCAGTACCTAATGTGAAAGTTTTGTGGTTGGTTTGATTTCCAAAGTCATCAAGTTTATGCCATGTTTGAGGAGCAGTATTGTCTTGCCAAACGACTCTTGGTAGTTGGTAGTCAGTGTTTTGACCCAATAATTTCTGTGTCAAAAGGGCATTCATGGATTCACGGAAATCAATTGACTGCCAGTTGTTCATATAAACATGGGCACCGTTATGATAAAAGAGATGTTTCTTAATATTGCTTGGAAGAGCATTGAACATTTGATAGACATGAAGTGGTTTTACATTCCAGTCTTGTGAACCGTGGGTAAAGACAACTTCAGCCTTAATTTTTTCAGCATTGAGTAGGTAGTTTCTGTCATGCCAAAATTGGTTATAATCCCCAGTTTTACGGTCTAGATTTTTCTTGAGTTCTTCTATAGAATCTTTATGAGCCTCGTTTCCACGGATATAGTCACCAGCTAAGAGATTACGAGAATAAGTTAATTCATCTAATGAATCGAAGTCCTCCCCTGGATAGCCACCTGGGCTTGTCACAAGACCATTTTCACGGTAATAGTTGTACCAAGAAGAAATACCGGCTTCAGCAATAATGACTTCTAAACCATCAACTCCTGTAGTTGCAAGACCATTAGACATTGTTCCTAGATAAGAAAGACCAGTAGTGGCAACTTTTCCATTTGACCAGTCAGCCTTGACCTGACGTTTACGACTATGGTCTGTGAAGGCACGACAACGACCATTGAGCCAATCAATAACATTTTTATAGGCTTCAACTTGTCGGTAATCTCCGTTGGTCATTTGACCTTGAGAATCCTTGGTTCCAAGACCAGATACGTAGATATTGGCAAATCCTCTTGGAAGGAAGTAGTCGTTAAGTGTGTAGCTGCTATTGATATGAGTGAGTTTTTCTTCAGCTTCTGGAACGAATTCAGCTTCTCCAACAGGTTCAACCAAGTCTAATGTTGGTTTTTCTAGAGAAATTTCATGCGGTTCCTTGACTTCTAGCTTAGCTTCCATTTTGTAAAGAGCTTTATCGCTTGCCTTATCATTGGTTCCTTGATGGTAAGGACTTGCCGTCATAACAGCTGGAATTTTGCCATGATAAGATGGACGGATAATATTTATCTTGATAAGATCTGGCAGTCCATCATTATCAGAATCAATACGACTCTCTACATAAACAACTTCCCGAATAGCATTGTTTGCAGAGAAGGTTGCCAAGCTCTTACCATTGAAGTAGTGGTAATCATTGTTCTCAGGGATAAGACCGTCGCTAACCAATTGATCGATCAAGGTATTTCCCTTTTTAGTGCGCGTGTTAAGGAGTTGATAGAGATTGTCAATCAAATCTCCGTATACAATAGGGAATGCCGCTTCTTTGTGAAAAACAAGACCATTTTCAAAGTCTGTCAAGTAACTGAAACCAAGCAACTGAAAGGCAACAGTATAGAAAATTTCTGCAGTTAATTCACGATCAGAATTGAAGAAAGTGAGCAGATCAGTTTCTTTATCAACCGCTAAAGTTGAGAGGGGATAATCTGTATTTTTGTAATTGAAAAAACAAGTTCTAACAAAAGCTTCAAACAGTTCTTTCGTAGAATTTGATTGGTCAAACTTGAATCCAAGGCTGGATAATTCCTGTAAAGCTTCTTGCTGGCTTACAGGATAGTAACTGAATTGATTAAAACGCATAGATGCCTCCTTTGAAGAATCATTAAATTTATTATATCAAAAAAGTAGGGAAAATGATAGAAGCAGCTGGTTTGTAAAGACTAAATTGCTAGTTTTCTAATAGAGTTTAAGAGAGTGTTTTAACAAGCCCTGTCTTGATTTTTTGAGTATCCTAAAAGGTTATGCTATACTAGAAATATGTTAGATTTGGAGAAATATGGTGTGACCATGTGGGAAGAGGACAAGATTCTCTCTTTCCGTCAAAAACTATTAGCCTGGTATGACGAAAATAAGCGGGATTTACCTTGGAGACGGAGTAAGGATCCTTATCATATCTGGGTATCTGAAATTATGTTGCAGCAGACTCGAGTTGATACCGTCATTCCCTATTATGAACGTTTTTTAGACTGGTTTCCGACTGTAGAAAGCTTATCAAATGCTCCTGAGGAGCGCTTATTAAAAGCCTGGGAAGGACTTGGCTATTATTCTCGTGTTCGCAATATGCAAACAGCTGCGCGACAAATCATGTCCGACTTTCAAGGAGAATTTCCGTCAACTTATGAAGGCATTTCAAGCTTAAAAGGGATTGGTCCTTATACAGCTGGTGCAATCTCTAGTATTGCCTTTAACCTTTCACAACCTGCAGTAGACGGCAATGTCATGCGTGTTTTGGCACGTTTGTTTGAAGTCAATCATGATATTGGAAATCCTAGCAATCGAAAAATATTTCAAGCGATGATGGAAGTTCTGATAGATCCTGATCGTCCAGGTGATTTCAATCAGGCTTTGATGGATTTAGGTTCAGATATTGAGGCTCCTGTTAATCCAAGACCGGAGGAGAGTCCTGTTAAGGAGTTCAGTGCTGCTTACCAACATGGGACCATGGATCGCTATCCCATTAAGGCTCCCAAGAAAAAGCCAATCCCTATTTATCTAAAGGCTCTTGTAGTGCAAAATAATCAGGGGCAGTTTCTATTAGAGAAGAATGAGAGTGAAAAACTCTTGGCTGGATTTTGGCATTTTCCCTTGATTGAAGTTGATGAATTCTCAGACCAGACTCAGGACTTGGACCTTTTTAGTCAAGTAGCGGAGCCAATTCTAGAACTGGGACCATCTCCACAGGAGAGTTTTGAACAGGACTATGATCTTGAAGTTGATTGGCAAGATCTACGATTTGAAGAGGTCAAGCACATTTTTAGCCATCGTAAATGGCATATCCAGATAATTGCAGGCCGAGTTACTGAAACACAGGAATATGCAGATAGAGAAGTCCTTTGGTTAAGTCCGGAAGAATTTATCAATTATCCCCTAGCTAAACCTCAGCAAAAGATTTGGCAAGCCTACTTGAAAAGAAGCTGCTAGTATCGGTCTTTCGTGTCTTCTTTACATTTTTTTGGTATAATGAGATAAGGAAAAAGGTGACTAAATGAAAAAAATACTAATTGTAGATGATGAAAAACCCATTTCAGATATTATAAAATTTAATATGACCAAGGAAGGTTATGAAGTTGTAACTGCTTTTAATGGTCGTGAAGCTCTTGAACAATTTGAAGCTGAGCAACCAGATATTATTATCTTGGATTTGATGCTTCCAGAGATTGATGGACTTGAGGTTGCAAAAACTATTCGTAAGACAAGTAGTGTTCCTATTATCATGCTTTCAGCAAAGGACAGCGAGTTTGATAAGGTTATTGGGCTTGAACTTGGAGCGGATGACTATGTAACCAAGCCATTTTCAAATCGTGAACTACAGGCCCGTGTTAAAGCTCTTCTCCGTCGTACAGATATTGTCTCAGTTGATAACCAAGAACCTGAAACGAAATTACAAAGTTTGCAGATTGGCGATTTGGAGATTTTACCAGATGCCTACGTGGCTAAGAAATATGGTGAAGAGTTAGACCTAACCCACCGTGAATTCGAACTCTTACATCATTTAGCTTCTCATCTTGGTCAAGTTATTACCCGAGAACATCTTCTTGAAACTGTTTGGGGATATGACTATTTTGGAGATGTCCGTACAGTTGATGTAACAATTAGACGTTTGCGCGAGAAGATTGAAGACACACCAAGTAGACCTGAATACATCCTAACTCGTCGTGGAGTAGGATATTATATGAGAAATAATGATTGAAGTAATTAGACAAACAATTTTGACGAGTGACTTTATCTATATCCTCATCCTAATTGGCTTTATTCTGCTGGTGACTTTTCTTCTGCTTGAGAGCCGTCGCGATAATATTCGCCTTAGACAATTAAACCAGAAGGTTAAGGATTTGATTGCTGGTGATTATTCTCAGGTTTTGGATATGCAGGGAAGTTCAGAGATTACCAATATCACAAACAATCTCAATGATTTGTCAGAAGTAATCCGTTTGACTCAAGAAAATCTGGAACAAGAGAGTAAAAGGTTGCATAGTATCTTGTCCTACATGACAGACGGAGTACTTGCGACCAATCGTCGTGGTCAGATTATCATGATTAATGATATGGCTAAGAGACAACTTGGAGTTGAAAGGGATGATGCTCTTAATCAAAATATCTTAGAGTTACTCAAGATTGAAGAAGAGTATGAGCTGAGAGATCTCATTACCCAAAGTCCTGAATTGATGATTTATTCGCAAAATGTGAATGGGGAGTACATCAGCTTGCGCGTGCGTTTTGCCTTGATTCGTAGAGAGTCTGGCTTTATCTCTGGTTTAGTAGCAGTTCTACATGATACGACTGAACAAGAGAAGGAAGAACGAGAGAGAAGGCTTTTTGTTTCGAACGTTAGTCATGAGTTGCGTACACCTTTGACCAGTGTAAAATCCTATCTTGAGGCCTTGGACGAAGGAGCCCTAACAGAACCAGTTGCTCCAGATTTTATCAAGGTTTCTCTGGATGAAACCAATCGTATGATGCGGATGGTGACGGACCTCTTGCACCTCTCACGGATTGACAATGAGACCAGTCACTTGGATGTCGAGTTGATTAACTTTACGGCATTTATCACCTTTATTCTCAATCGTTTTGATAAAATGAAAAGTCAAGATGAGGAGAAGAAGTACGAGTTGGTGAGAGATTATCCGATTAACTCTGTTTGGATTGAGATTGATACAGATAAGATGACCCAGGTGATTGACAATATCCTGAATAACGCTATCAAGTATTCACCAGATGGTGGAAAAATCACTGTAAGCATGAAGACTACAGATGATCAGATGATTTTATCAATTTCGGACCAAGGGCTTGGGATTCCTAAAGAAGATTTACCAAAGATTTTTGACCGTTTTTATCGTGTTGACAAGGCAAGAAGTCGTGCTCAAGGTGGTACTGGTCTAGGACTTGCTATTGCTAAAGAAATCGTCAAACAACATAATGGATTTATCTGGGCTAAGAGTGAATATGGCAAGGGATCTACCTTCACTATCGTACTTCCATACGATAAGGATGCCGTGAAAGAAGAGATTTGGGAGGATGAACTAGAAGACTAGAATGAGTGATATCGGTTTTAAATACAGTATTTTAGCATCGGGTTCCAGTGGAAATTCATTTTACTTGGAAACACCAAAAAAGAAAATTTTAGTGGATGCAGGACTATCAGGCAAAAAAATTACAAGCCTCTTGAGTGAAATCAATCGCAAACCAGAGGATTTGGACGCTATCTTGATAACCCATGAGCATTCAGATCATATCCACGGTGTGGGCGTTCTGGCTCGTAAGTACGGCATGGATCTTTATGCCAATGAGAAAACTTGGCAGGCTATGGAAAATAGTAAGTATCTCGGTAAGGTTGACTCATCTCAAAAGCATATTTTCGAGATGGGAAAAACCAAAACCTTTGGTGACATCGATATCGAGAGTTTCGGTGTGAGTCATGATGCAGTCGCGCCACAGTTTTATCGTTTTATGAAGGATGACAAGAGCTTTGTTATGCTGACGGATACAGGCTATGTTAGTGACCGGATGGCTGGCATTGTCGAGAATGCAGATGGCTACCTGATTGAGTCAAATCATGATGTTGAAATCCTGCGAGCTGGATCTTATGCTTGGCGACTTAAACAGCGTATCTTGTCTGACCTTGGTCACCTCTCAAATGAAGATGGAGCAGACGCCATGATTCGCACACTAGGTAATCGTACCAAGAAGATTTACCTAGGCCATTTGTCTAAGGAGAATAATATCAAGGAACTGGCCCACATGACCATGGTCAATCAGTTAGCTCAAGCAGATCTTGGAGTTGGAGTAGACTTTCAAGTTTACGATACTTCACCAGACACAGCAACACCATTGACGGAGATATAGCAAGGAACGCCGAGAGGTGTTCTTTTTATCTTGACTGAGCTCTTAAAAAGTAATACAATGGTATTACCAATAGTTATAGGAGAAGAAGCATGACGACTATTACATTAAAAGTTTCCGAAGCAGATAAAACATTTATGAAAGCAATGGCTAAGTTTGAAGGAGTTTCTCTATCAGAGTTGATACGGACAAAAACTTTAGATGCTTTAGAGGATGAATATGATGCGCGTGTAGCAGATTTAGCTTATCAAGAGTATCTAGAAGATTTGGAAAAAGGGCTTAAACCCATTACTTGGGAAGAAATGATGCATGATCTAGGTCTGGAGGAAGATTAACTTGTATAAGCTAGTTCCAACAAGACGATTTATTAAACAACTAAAGAAATTAGATCGTTATACCCAAATATTAATTACAAAGTATCTAGAAAATAACGTTTTAGAGGATCCAAGACGGCATGGGAAAGCTTTGGTGGGGAATCGAGGTGGTCAATGGAGGTACCGGATTGGTAATTATCGAGTTATTGTGCAAATTGTAGATGATGAACTGATAGTCTCTACTCTGGAAGTAGGTCATCGTAGAGATGTTTATTAAAGTTTCTATTGAACTATTTGGTAGTATAAGGAGTTTTCAAATTGCAGAATAAGTGGAAGTTGAAGGAGTATTATGATACTAGCATTATAATATTAGCTTTAATATCCGTTGTTTTAGTAATATTTAGCTTTACGGATTTAATTGATCTTGAGAATCCTCCATACAGTATTATAGACTTAGTCCTATGGCTTGTATTTCTTGTTGATTATATTTGGAGATTTAGTATTTCCAAAAGTAAATGGTCATTTATTATAAACAACATTTTTGACTTGCTTGCAATTCTGCCTTTGAATGCTATTTTTACAGTTTTTCGTTTGGGGAGGATCTTCCGTCTTGCACGCTTAACAAAGTTAGTAAAACTAAGTCGGTTATTAAGAATTATAGGTCTTACTGGCAAATTAGAGAAAAAGCTAAAAATTTTTCTAAGAACAAATGGATTAATTTACATTCTGTATGTCAATTTTTTTATTGTTCTAGTTGGTAGTTCAATCTTATCAGTTGTTGAAGAGAAGACATTTTCTGATAGTGTATGGTGGTCACTTGTTACTGTTACAACGGTTGGATATGGGGATATTGTTCCAAGTAGCCTATTTGGGAAATGGCTAGCTGTATTATTGATGCTAGTTGGAATTGGAACAATAGGAATGTTAACAAGTGCCTTGACAAACTTTTTCGTAAAGGATAATCCAGATGAGCAGAAAAAACTTGATAAACTCCAAGACGAATTAATAACTCAAAGAATATTAGTAGAGAAACAATCAGAAAAGATAGAAGAACTGCACAGGATGATACAAGATTTACTTGAAAAAAATAGTTTTGGCCATACAAAAACCACTCGAAGAGTGGTTTTTTACAATCCAGCGAAATCCTTGATTTCTTGAGCAGACATTGAAGAGTCACAACGAACCTTGATTTGACCATTTGAAATATGAACGAAGCCTGGTACAGTAGGGATTTCGTAGCGTGAACGGAAGTCTTGCAAAGCTTCAAGTTGGCTTGGTTCTTCACTATTAATGAAATAGATGTGAGCTTTAGTTTCAGCTACAACACCAGCCAATGTGCCAGCAAATTTACGGCAATATGGACAAGTTTTGCGTCCGATAAAGAAAGTTGCTGTTTCTTGCTTGTCGAGCGCTTCTTGAGCACGAGCAACAGTTGTAACTTCAAGATCTTTGATGTTTTCTAAAAATTGTTCCATGAGATTACCTCGCTTTCATTGATATGTCTAGTATGCCATAAAGTTTCTAAAATTGCTCAGTTTTGATACGCGAATAGATGGTGGTGCAGAAATCAGTAGATTAAGTCTGATTCTCTAGTCCTATATTCTTGTATCCTTAAAGATATAGAAACTATAGTTCAGGTTAAAAGAGATAGAAGAAGACATAAATTACATTCAGCTTTTACTTTAACATCAAAAATAAAGGTCAGGATTTTTCCCGACCTTTAAATAGTTTTTTATTTTACAAAGGCATTGATTTCAGCTTCGATGTTAGCAATCTTAGCTTGTGAATCTTCGTTACTTTCACCAACAACTGCAATGTAGAACTTGATTTTTGGTTCAGTACCTGAAGGGCGAACTGCAATCCATGATCCATCTGCAAGTGTGTATTTCAACACATCACTTGGAGGAGTAGTTAAAGCTGTAACTGTTCCATCAGCGGCAGTAGATGTTTGTGCTTTAAAGTCTTCAACGACAGTGATAGTTGTTGCATTCCATTCTTTTGGTGCATTGTTGCGGAATTTAGCCATAATTGCTTTGATTTGTTCAGCACCGTCAACACCAGAGAGGGTAACAGAGATTGTCTTTTCAGCATAGTAGCCGTACTCTTTGTAGATTTCTTCGATACCATCGGCAAGAGTCAAACCACGTGAACGATAGTAAGCTGCAAGTTCAGCAACAACAAGAACAGCTTGGATAGCGTCTTTATCACGCACGAATGGTTTAATTAAGTAACCGAAGCTTTCTTCAAATCCCATCATGTAAGTGTGATTGTGTTTTTCTTCGAATTCTTGGATTTTTTCAGCGATAAATTTGAAACCAGTCAAGACGTTGAACATAGTTGCGCCGTAGCTTTCAGCAATCTTAGTTACCAAGTCAGTTGATACGATAGATTTGCAAAGAGCTGCATTCTCTGGAAGTGTCCCAGCATTTTTGTGAGCTTCCAAGATGTACTTAGCCATGATGGCACCGATTTGGTTTCCTGAAAGGTTGAGGTAGCTACCGTCTTTTTGAAGGACTTCAACACCGACACGGTCAGCGTCAGGGTCAGTTGCAACAAGAACATCAGCTCCTACTTGGCGACCAAGTTCTTCTGCAAGAGCAAAGGCTGCTTGACTTTCTGGGTTTGGAGATTTAACAGTTGAGAAGTCTGGGTCTGGAGTTGCTTGAGCTTCAACGACTTGAACAGAGTCAAATCCTGCTTGAGCAAGAGCACGACGAGCCAACATTTCACCAGTACCGTGAAGAGGAGTGTAGACAATCTTCATGTCTTTACCAAACTCTTCAATCAAAGCTGGGTTGATGTTCACATCTTTAACTTCTTTGAGGTATTCAGTGTCGACAGCTTCTCCGATAACTTCAATCAAGCCAGAAGCTTTTTCAGCTTCTACATCAGCAACTTCAACAGCAAATGGATTTTCGATAGCACGGATGTAAGTTGTCAAAGCATCAGCATCGTGTGGAGGCATTTGACCACCGTCTTCTCCGTAAACCTTGTAACCATTGAATGGAGCAGGATTGTGGCTAGCAGTAATCATGATACCTGCGAAGCAGTTGAGGTGACGAACGGCAAATGAAAGTTCTGGTGTTGGACGGAGACTTTCAAAAACATAAGATTTAATACCGTGTTTAGCAAGAACTGCTGCAGATTCAAAGGCAAATTCTGGAGAGAAGTGACGGCTATCATAAGCGATGGCTACACCACGTTCTTTTTCGTTTCCACCTTTTGACTCAATCAAACGAGCCAAACCTTCAGTTGCTTGACGAACAACGTAGATGTTAATGCGGTTAGTACCAGCACCGATCAGTCCACGCATACCTGCAGTACCAAACTCAAGATTGGTATAGAATGCGTCTTCTTTAGTTTTCTCGTCCATGTTTTCCAAATCTTGACGAAGGTAATCTGGAAGTTCTGCGAAATCAAGCCATTTTTGGTAGTTTTCTTGGTAAGCCATAGGAAATCTCCTTTAATATATAATCTAATCGCTTACATTATATCACGATTTGAAGTTTTAGTAAAACGTTAGCATGAGTTTCTGAAAAAGTTATGAAATGTACCTAAACCACAAGTCTTGAACGGCTTACCGAAACATGCTATACTAACTGTATGATTATTTTACAAGCTAATAAAATTGAACGTTCTTTTGCAGGAGAGGTTCTTTTTGATAATATAAACCTACAAGTAGATGAAAGAGACCGTATTGCCCTCGTTGGAAAAAATGGTGCTGGGAAGTCTACTTTGCTCAAGATATTGGTTGGAGAAGAGGAGCCAACCACGGGTGAAATCAATAAGAAAAAAGATATTTCTCTCTCATATCTAGCACAGGATAGCCGTTTTGAGTCTGAGAACACCATTTACGATGAAATGCTACATGTATTTGATGACTTGCGTCGTACTGAAAGACAACTTCGCCAGATGGAGTTGGAGATGGGGGAAAAGACTGGAGCAGAACTAGATAAACTCATGTCTGACTATGATCGCCTATCAGAAAATTTTCGTCAGGCTGGAGGATTTACCTATGAAGCCGATATTCGTGCTATCTTAAATGGCTTCAAGTTTGACGAGTCTATGTGGCAGATGAAAATTGCAGAGTTATCTGGTGGTCAAAATACTCGTCTAGCACTAGCCAAAATGCTCCTTGAAAAGCCTAATCTCTTGGTCTTGGACGAGCCGACTAACCACTTAGATATTGAAACGATTGCCTGGTTAGAAAACTATTTGGTCAACTACAGTGGTGCCTTGATTATCGTCAGCCATGACCGTTATTTCCTCGATAAGGTTGCGACCATAACACTCGACTTAACAAAACATTCTTTGGACAGATATGTAGGAAACTACTCGAGCTTTGTGGAGCAGAAGGAGCAGAAGCTCGCAACTGAGGCAAAAAACTACGAAAAACAACAGAAAGAAATTGCTGCCTTAGAAGACTTTGTTAACCGAAATCTTGTTCGAGCATCGACAACCAAACGTGCTCAATCTCGACGCAAGCAACTGGAGAAAATGGAGCGCTTGGGCAAGCCAGATGCTGGTAAAAAGTCAGCTAATATGACCTTCCATTCTGATAGAGTATCTGGTAATGTCGTTTTGACGGTGGAGAATGCTGCCATTGGCTATGATGGTGAAATTTTATCAGAACCCATCAACCTTGATCTTCGTAAGATGAACGCTATTGCCATTGTTGGTCCAAATGGCATTGGTAAGTCAACCTTTATTAAGTCTATTGTGGACCAGATTCCCTTTATCAAGGGTGAAAAGCGCTTTGGTGCTAATGTTGAGGTTGGTTATTATGACCAAACTCAAAGTAAGTTAACACCGAGCAGTACAGTCTTAGACGAACTCTGGAATGATTTTAAATTGACGCCAGAAGTTGAAATCCGTAATCGCCTAGGTGCCTTCCTTTTTTCTGGTGACGATGTTAAAAAATCAGTTGGAATGCTCTCAGGTGGCGAGAAAGCTCGTTTGCTTTTAGCAAAATTGTCTATGGAAAACAACAACTTTTTGATTCTGGATGAGCCGACCAACCACTTGGACATTGATAGCAAGGAAGTTCTGGAAAATGCATTGATTGACTTTGATGGAACTCTTCTCTTTGTCAGCCACGACCGTTATTTCATCAACCGTGTAGCCACTCATGTGTTGGAATTATCTGAGAATGGATCAACCCTTTATCTAGGTGATTATGACTATTATGTTGATAAAAAATCAGAGCTAGTAGCTAGTCAAGAGGAAGAAGCTGCAGCTGTTAGCCAAGAAAAAGAGGCTTCTCCAGTTAATGACTACCAAGCTCAAAAGGAAAGTCAAAAAGAACTTCGTAAATTGATGAGACAAATCGAAAGTCTTGAGACAGAAATCGAAGAGCTGGAAACTCAAGCCCAAGTTATCTCTGAACAAATGCATACCACCAATGATGCAGATGAACTCATGCAATTACAAGCAGAACTAGATAAGATTAGTCAGTGCCAGGAAGAAGCTATGCTTGAGTGGGAAGAATTATCGGAGCAGGTGTAAGATGGAAAATCTTGGAAAAGTTTTTCGTGAATTTCGAATCAGTAAAAATTACTCTCTAAAAGAAGCTGCAGGAGAGGCCTGTTCGACCTCCCAATTATCCCGCTTTGAATTGGGGGAGTCGGATCTGGCTGCATCTCGTTTCTTTGAAATATTAGATAATATTCACGTGACGATTGAGAATTTTATGGATAAGACTAGAAATTTTCAACATCATGAGCATGTCGGCTTGATGGCTCAGATTATTCCGCTTTACTACTCAAATGATATTGCAGGTTTTCAAAAACTTCAAGAAGAACAACTTGAAAAAGCTAAGAGTTCAACAAATCCCCTCTATTTTGAGCTGAACTGGATTTTGTTACAAGGTCTGATTTGTCAAAGAGATGCTAGCTTCACTATGAAGCAAGCAGATCTGGATAAGGTGGCGGATTATCTTTTTCAAACAGACGAATGGACCATGTATGAGTTGATTCTCTTTGGCAATCTCTATAGCTTTTATGATGTGGACTATGTTGCTCGCCTTGGTAGAGAAGTGATGGAGCGTGAAGATTTCTACAAAGAAATTGGTCGCCATCGAAAACTGGTCTTGATTTTAGCTCTTAATTGTTACCAGCATTGTTTAGAACATCTTGCTTTTGAAAATGCCAGCTACTTTGAAGCTTATATAGAGAAGATTATAGGTAAGAGCATCAAACTCTATGAGCGTAATGTTTTCCACTTTCTTAAAGGATTTGCTCTTTATCAGAAGGGTCAAAAAGAAGAAGGTTGTAAACAAATGCAGGAAGCCATGCATATTTTTGATGTGCTAGGTCTTCCGGAGCAAGTAGCTTACTATCAGGAACATTATGATAAATTTGTAAAAGATTAATTTCCCAAATACGGGAAAAATAAGAAACTCCTTCAAGTTTTGATACAATAGTTTCAAAATTTGAGAGGAGTTTTTATGAATCGATATGCAGTACAGTTGATTAGTCGTGGAGCTATTAACAAACTAGGAAATATGCTCTATGATTATGGAAATAGTGTTTGGTTGGCATCGATGGGAACGATTGGGCAAACCGTGCTAGGGATTTATCAGATATCTGAACTCGTTACCTCCATTCTAGTCAATCCCTTTGGTGGAGTGATTTCAGACCGTTTTTCGCGTCGTAAGATTTTGATGACAACAGACTTGGTTTGTGGGATTCTCTGTCTGGCCATTTCTTTTATAAGGAACGATAGCTGGATGATTGGAGCTTTGATCTTTGCTAATATTGTCCAGGCCATTGCCTTTGCTTTTTCTCGGCCTGCCAATAAAGCTATTATCACAGAGGTGGTAGCAAAGGACGAGATAGTGACCTATAACTCTCGCTTGGAGTTAGTTTTACAGGTTGTAGGAGTCAGTTCTCCGGTGCTTTCTTTCCTTGTTTTACAATTTGCAAGTCTTCATCTGACGCTCTTACTAGATGCTTTGACCTTTTTCATCGCTTTTGCCCTAGTGGCTTTACTTCCCAAAGAAGAACCAAAGGTTCAAGAGCAGAAGAGTTTTACAGGGAAAGATATTTTTGCGGACATCAAAGATGGCTTGCACTATATCTGGCATCAAAAAGAAATTTTCTTTCTCTTGTTAGTGGCTTCCAGTGTGAATTTCTTTTTTGCAGCTTTTGAGTTTTTGCTCCCTTTTTCAAATAAACTCTATGGTGTAGAAGGAGCCTATGCAACTATCTTAACCATGGGTGCAATTGGCTCAATCATCGGAGCATTGATTGCAAATAAATTTAAATCCAGTATGAATACACTTTTGTTCTTAATAATCCTCACAGGAGTAGGAGTTTTCATGATGGGATTGCCACTACCTAATTTTCTCACTTTTTCAGGAAATCTAGTTTGTGAACTCTTTATGACAATTTTTAATATTCACTTCTTTACACAAGTACAGACCAAGGTTGACGGAGACTATCTGGGGAGGGTATTGAGTACCATTTTTACACTGGCCATTCTCTTTATGCCGATTGCGAAGGGGTTAATGACCTTTCTACCAAGTGTTCATTTAGGTTCCTTTTTAATTATCGGTCTTGGAGTTATTTTTCTTTCTTTAGTATCAATGTTCTATATTCAAAGACAAGGCTAACACAGAAAAAAGGGCTCTTTGTCAACTGTAGTGGGTTGAATAAAAGCTAACATCTGGAGAGGACAATCGTTGTCCTCTCCATTTTTATATTCAGAGCGATGAAAATTCG
>NZ_JAWERU010000003.1:0-59332 GCF_032481935.1 Streptococcus sp. | reverse complement strand
CTTATAGGTCTTACCATCTTCGGCCTTGATGAAGTTAGGTTTTTCACCTTCCTCAGTAGTGTCATATGGTGTGTCATATGGTGAGTTTGGTGTGTCTTGACGAGGTTTTTGAATCTCTTTACCCTTCTCATCCACATAAGTGATAACAACTTCACCTTCTTTAAGTTTGTAGATGTAAGTTACATTCTTATCCTCTTTGGCAACTGCACCTGTTGTTGGGTCTGATGATGTAAGATGTCCTTGGTCATCAACTTCACCAACTGTGTAGTTACCAGCTGGAACCAATTCGTAAGTATTACCTTCGAATGTAATCTCGTTCGGACGATTGTCTACAACTGTATCGTAGGCCTTATTAACTGGTTGATCTTTTTCATCGGTTACATCTGGCTTAATAGTCTTACCTTCTGTATCTTGATAATGCACGTAAACATTACCTGTAGCATCTGTTTTACGGTAGTAGTGAGTTACATCGGTAGAAATTTGTTTAACAGAAGGAAGCGAGTAGTTGTTGAAGAATGATGGATAGCCTGAAGCTTTATCTCCTGGTGTATTCCCACCAATGATGTTGGAAGTGTTGTTTCGAACCGGATCGACATCTGTTGAGAATTGTGGTGAGGCTGTAAAGGCATCCCCAGTAGCCTTATTGTACCAACCACTCAAACGCACATTCCCATTTCCACTATCAGTATATGTTTGTACACGAAGATGGTATTGGCCATCCTTACTGTCAACATATCCCAGATCATGTAAGGCATCTTTTGTTCCAGCAGGTGTTGGCTTACCTCCTGGTTTAACAGGATCTGAGGTATACAACAATGTATAGTTATCTAAATTAAGATTATTTACATCAGTTGCCGGGCTATATGATGACACCTTCGAAGGATCTAAAGCATACAATTTAACAACAGATGTCCCATCTTTATCGACTTGTTCTACAATACGTTTCACATAGTAGTGAGCGCGCCCACCCTGAAGTTCTAGGTACTTAGCTCCAACACCACCGAGTGATCCAGTCATGTCTTTTTCTGATTGAGTACGTGTAAATTCGTAACCTTCAAATGTACGCGGATTAGAGGCGTGATAAGTTTGGCTTTCAATACCAGTTTGAGCGTATGAAGCCAATTCCTCATCTGTACCCTCAACTTTATAGTGAGTTGTATGGGTTACTTTTTCAGTTGGAACGACTGTTTGAACATTTGGTTTTGTATCCCCAACATTTCCTGGTTTTGTTGTGTCACGAATTTGAAGAATATGGTGCTTATATCTATCATCTAAAGTAGGACCAGCATCACGGTTATTAGTCCATGTTCCTAGAATTTGCGAAACTTCTCCAGTAGTATAGTCAAATTGAGGTGCATAAGTAGGATTTTCTTGCACCAAGGTCTTAAATTGGTAAGTTGACTTGGCAGTCATATCCAAAGTTTCTACTTCTTTACCCGTAGCTTTTTCTACCAAACGGGCATGAACAACCGGAGTAGTTGTAGTTCCAATAGCTGAGCGATCAACTGAGAATGTTACATAGTAACCACCATTGCTGTATGTGAAACCACCTTGATTTTCAGGACCTTCCCAGTTTTGAAGATCCCAGATTGAATAGGTATAGCGTTCTTCATTTGGATCCAATTTGTAGTTTGGGTTGTCCAAAGCTGGATCTTCAATTGAAGCACCATTTGGTTGATCCATTTTTTCTACAACAGATGGCGCAGTAAGAGTAGTTGACGTTGAAATAGCATCCAATTGTGCAGAGACTGCTGGTGATCCGTTAACAGTAGTGTTTCCTTCAAAACCTGCCACTGTTAAGACTGCCATCAGCTCATCCACTGACTTGCTCAAACGTGCACGTTGATCTGCATAAGCTTGAGCAGTTGCATTGGCCAAACTAGTGCTTGCAGACAATTCTGATTGAACCTTAGCAACAGCTACATGGATCGCTGCTTTTTGATCTGCATCTTGATGGTTTGATGCGTATTTTTCAGCGATGTTAATCAACAAAGCTGCTTCAGAAGCATTTTGTTCCAAGATTGCTTTGTCTTCAGACACAGGAGCATCTTCAACTAGTTTAGATGAAACCACTGTATCTTCTTTTGTTTCAGTAGCAGATTCATTTAGAGTTGCTGATTGGTCTGTAGAACCTTGCTCACTCAATGATTCTGACTCTGATGTAACCGCAGGTGCACTAACCAAAACTGATGCAGTAGTTGCATCCTTTCCTAGCTCATCTGCATGACCAGTATGTACAAGCGATGTCGCACTAAGAACAGCTGCGGCCACGACGATCCCTTTTAAGAATCCTCGACTTGTCAGTCCCTTTTCTGACACCGCATCTTCATGCACTTCGGCTACAATAGTCTCTTCGACTTGACCACGAATCACTTTTAGAAGCCCAAAGTTCGAAGTAGATGCGCGCAACCAATTCTTACCCGACTTAATCAATTTGAACCGAGTCACTCGATCGGTTTCACGGAATTCACCGTTTGAACGTTTAAAAAACATTGCAGTCTCCTTTTTTTTATTACTATCCACCCCCATTATACATGATTAGTAGACAAAAGCAAGCAATTTGACCTTAAACCACTTAAATACTATAAAAAGGAGAATTTCGGCACAAAAGCTGTAAAATACTGATTTTTTAAAGTCATGAAAAATTGTAAAAATGGACACTAGTGTACAAGGATAATCACTCTTTTAAGGACTTATTCCATGCTATACCAATCATGAACGAGATCTCCAATATGCTTACCGGATAGAATAGTAGAAAATGCAATCCAAGCTTTCTCGAATCTATTTTAAAAGCTTAAACATGAATAACTAGCAGTCTATGAATAGTTTATTCACTCTTAAAAGACAGCTACTTGAGTCTATGCCTTCTAAAGATTTACAACCTTGTGAAACTTGGCTACATCACTAAGAAGCAAATGCCTAGCATTCTCAACCTTGTCTAAATTCTAGTTCACTACAGTTGACAAAGAGCCAAAAAAGCGAACAAGACGGAATTCCGATTCTCAGAAAACTCGTTTTGCTCGCTTTTTATAATTGAGATTAGTTATTGGTTTCAATCTCTAAAGTTTGGACAGTTATTACAGCAGTTTCTTTAATATTCTGCAATAATTTCCACAAAATCTATACTTCCTCAACAGTCTTTCTTGAGTTTGACAGATTCTATTCGTCTTCTTTTTTCTTTCCCATTGCAACTAGACCAAGAAGTGCTCCTACAGCTCCCAAGCTTGCGAGAGTAGCCGTTTCTTTAGCGCCTGTTTCAGGGAGACCATTTTGACGATTTGCAGGTGCTTGATAAGTCTTATCTGGTGATATAGCCTGAGCTACACGCGACTGTTCTTCCTTGTGTTCGGCAATCTCCTGAATAGCTGCTTCAGAACCATTTACACCACCAGTAAATCCTGGTACTTGATGAATAGGTGCTTGTCCACCAGGAATTCCTCCTTCAAAGTTTGGAACTCTGTGGACAGCTGCTTCAGAACCCTTCACACTACCAGTAAACTCTGGCACTTCATGGATAGCTGCTCCAGAACCATTCACACTACCGGTAAACTCTGGTACTTCATGGATAGCTGCTTCCAAACCATTTACACTACCAGTAAACTCTGGCACTTCATGGATAGCTGCTTCCAAACCATTTACACCACCAGTAAACTCTGGTACTTCATGGATAGCTGCCTCTGTTTTACCTGATTCTTCTTTCTTAGTTCCGACTAGCACAATCTCATCTTGCGCCACTTCAACAACTTCACGCAGTTTTTCAATACGGCTTCCATCTGGTGCTACTTCTGTTAAGATACGTTCCTTGCCTGCGCGACCTACCTGAGTTACGCGAGTTTCACCTTCTGGCAGAGTTGGATCTTCTCGTTTAACAGTCTTGAAGTTGATAGCTTCTTCTACTACCTCAAGGCTTGGTTGAGTAAAGCTCAATTCTTTAACACCTTCAGTCGGAAGATTTGAATGTTTTGCTTCCTCTTTCGGAGTCGCTTGGAGTTGATTGATAGAAGTTAAAGCTGCTCGCAAGGCTTGATCTACTGCATCCTGAGTCTTAGCTGCTTCGATAGCAGTAAGAGCTTGCTCAGATAACTCGACTAGTTTCTTCTTAGCTTCCTTATCGTTGGCTAGTTCCTTGCTCTTGTTTTGAATAGCTTCTGCCAAGCTTGCCATAGCCTTATCGTAGTCAATCTTAGATTCTTCTGGTTGAGCTGGCTGCTCTGGTTTTGGTTCCTCTTTCGGAGTCGCTTGAAGCTGGTTGATAGAAGTTAGAGCTGCTTGTAAGGCTTTGTCTACTGCATCCTGTGTCTTAGCTGCTTCGATAGCAGTAAGAGCTTGCTCGGATAACTCGACTAGTTTCTTCTTAGCTTCCTTATCATCACCTAGTTCTTTGGTCTTGTTTTGAATAGCCTCTGCCAAGCTTGCCATAGCCTTATCGTAGTCAATCTTAGACTCTTCTGGTTGAGCTGGTTCCTCTGGTTTTGGTTCTTCTTTTGGAGTCGCTTGAAGTTGGTTTATAGAAGTTAGAGCTGCTTGCAAGGCTTTGTCTACCGCATCCTGTGTCTTAGCTGCCTCAATAGCAGTAAGAGCTTGCTCGGATAATTCAACTAGTTTCTTCTTAGCTTCTTTATCATCACCTAGTTCTTTGGTCTTGTTTTGAATGGCCTCTGCCAAACTTGCCATGGCCTTATCATAGTTAGGCTCTTCTGGTTGGGCTGGCGTTTCTTCGACACCGTAGTTCTCTTCCTTATCAAGGATCGTTTGCAAGGCTGTAGCTGTTTTGAGAACTTCTTGTGGTTTAGCTTCACTTGCTGAAAGTTGCTCTGATAATTTGTCCAAGTTTGACTTGAAGGCTTGACGCGCCTCTGGAGTGTTCTTCAAACTTGTTTGGTCAAATTTAACCAATTCATCTTTCCAGTTCTTCATAGCTTGAAGCAACTCTTCTTTGGTATAAAGAGCACTATCTTCTCCATGAGTGATAAACTGGTCAACTTGGATACCAATGTTTCTTGTAGTATCATTACGTTTTGGATCCAATTGCAAGGTTACAGCATGCCAACCTTCTTCAAGCCCTGTCAGACGAACGAGAGTCTGATCACCTTGACGTGTGGCAGCTGTCCCACTGAAGTACTTCTTACCGTTGTACTCAGAAGCATTACCCAGGCCATCTTGATACTCGACTTTTCTACCGTCTAACGTTACTTTGTAGATACCATGTCCTGGATCCACATATCCTTTGATCTCAAGACCTGTTCCGTAGAAGTAGGCTGTTACGCTGGCATTTTTCTTCTGCTCTTCTGTCAAACGTCCAAACGATGCCCATGATTCTGTATTTTGGTATTTATCAGCTGAGTTCGTTTCATGGTGCCAACCTGGACTATAGTCAAGCTGAGGTGCCTGATCATCATGACTGACTTGATCTTTTTGAAGTAATTCAGCTTTCATCACTCGAATCGTTGCTTCTGAAGCAAAGCCAAGCAAAGCTTCGTCTGAAGCACTCGTCATTTTCACTTTGAAGTCAAAGATAGAGTCAGCTTGCTCCGTAAAGTCAATTGTCGGAATGGTCAACGTTTTTTCTGTTTCACCTTCTTGGAAGGTCAAATCAGCTGTTGTATCCTTGTACACTTTACCATGAACCCCTGTTCCTGGTTCAGTCACGACATGAACTGTTGCAGCTCCTTTGCTACCACCAACACGTTTAATGGTTACAGTAACTGGTTGACCTTTTTGAACTTCATAGGTTGTTTCTTTCAACTCAAACATACCTTTACCAGCATTGTTGAGCGTGTAGATACCTTCAGTTGCAATAGCTTTTCCAGTTTTGTTAACGAGTTTGATGGTATGTTCACCTGGAGCCAAGTCATCTGTTTCATAAACCATCTGGCTACGTTTACGAGCCGCATTATTGGTTTGTACATCTGCAACCTTTTGACCATCCACATAAACTGACATTTCACCGTGATTTGGATCCACTGTAGATACGACATAAGCCTTAGTTCCATTGAAACGGTAGGTTACGCTAGCATCTTTTTGATTGGTCCACATAGATGTTCCACGAACGCCTTCAGATTCGTCATACCAGGTTGTATTTGCTTTGTCAGCTGTTGTGTTTGAATGGTAATCCAAGCCTAGAGGATAGCCATCTGTTTTTTCGATACTACTTGGTGTCTTATAAAGAGAGAAGTTTGTCAAAATAGGAGTTGCTTGTGAATTCGTGATAGTCACACGAATCTTTTGTGCTTCCACAGGTTGACCTTGGACAAGACGACGATAACCAACAGTCGAACCTTCTCCATATGGAACCCAGCGACCATTGAGCTCAACTTCAACCTTAAATCCAGAGATACGTTGACCTTTAGCAATATCTTCTTTGAGTTCGACTACGTCAAAGCGTCTCTTTTGACCGAGATCGACAGTAAATTCACCTGTCTTGGCATCATTTGACAATGCCCAACTAGTATCATCCTTACCATCGGTTAGGTTACTTGCTTGGTACAAGTGATTCTTACGAGTAGAGCTTGCCGTTACAGTTGCTCCCTTTGCGAAGTCAGTCGCATACATTTGGTCCAAGGTTGCTCGGAATTCTTGCAAGCGAGCCACGTCTGCATCTGCGAATTTACCTTCTTTGTTTGGTGGAATATTGAGAAGAAGCGGTGTTCCACGACCAACAGACTTGAAGTAGATATCCATCAAATCTTTGATTGATTTTGGTTGTTGATTGTCATGGTAGAACCAACCTGAACGAATAGAAACGTCTGCTTCACCGACAGAGTACATATCTCCTTCTGGGTCTCCATGATTGAGATATTCATTCTTCACATCGTCAGTGATCTTAGCTTTCTTAACCTTATGCCAAACGGGATCTCCAGCGATACCACGTTCATTACCAATCCAACGGACACTTGTCGGTTGTGCAGAGAAGATAGCGATATCTCCTTCAGCTTCCTTGATGTACTTGAACCACTCGTCAAAGGTGTAGGTTACTTTTTGAGCTCCGCTACCACGCGCACCATCCATCCAGACTTCGATAAATTTACCATTATTTCCGTATTTAGGATTGCCAAGGATTTCCTTGAGCTGGTTGAGGTAGTATTCGTTGTACTCTTTTTCAGTTGAAACATGATATTTAGGGTTATTGGCATCCCATGGTGATAGGTAAACACCCATATTCATGTCATATTTCGTTGCTGATTTAGAGATTTCTTCGAGAAGGTCACCTTTACCGTCTTTCCATGGACTTGCAGCTACCGTATGGTCTGTGTATTTAGATGGATAAATCACAAAACCGTCATGGTGTTTGACAACCATGATTGTTCGTTTGAATCCAGCATCCTTCAAAGTCTTAATCCACTGGTCTGTATCAAGGTTTGTCGGGTTAAAGTTTTGAGGATTTTCTCTACCATTCCCCCACTCAGAGTTGGTGTAAGTGTTCATTCCATAGTGGATGAAGGCAGCCAATTCTTCCTTGTGGTAGTCTAATTGAGCCTTGCTTGGAAGTGGACCGTAAGCAGCAATTTCTGTTTCTTCGTCTTTTGGATCCACTACTGGAGTTACAGGAGTTACTGGTTTTGGATCTTCAATTTTTTCGTATTCAAAAATAACTTGGTTCACTCCTTTATGTTGGATTGTTGCTTCTTGGCTTGCATTGACTGCACGGTAGCCTGCAATTTCTTTGGCTTGGAATCTGTGAACAAAGGAAACTTCATATTCTTTACCATCGTTATTATCCACAGTCGCAGTTGCTAATTCTTGGTCGGTACCTTTCAAACGATAATGAACATCAAAGGAACCTTTATTGACCTTATAAACAACCTTGATAACGCGAGTTCCTGCAGGAGCCTTGCTCACAACACTATAATCATCTTCCCAAGCGTCTTTTAGTTGCTTATTGACAGTTTTGCCGTCAATCGATACAATTTCATATTTTTCTTTATTCTTCTTGAAGAAGTCAGTCTTTTCAATTTCTGTTTTATAGTTGTAGTCGAACTGAGTTCCAACTTCTGTCTTTTCAACAAAAGTATCGTTTTCTTTGACTGGATTATCATTTTGGTCTAGGTGTTCGACAACAACTCGTCCATAATCAACACCTTCAAGGAGAGTCGCTACACCACTTTCATCGAAGGAATATTTGTTTTCACCGATTACAGCTGTCTTATTTCTGAGCATTTCTCCCTCTGGAGTGAAGTAATAACGATTGCCGTTATCTCCTTGATACCAACCTTTGACACCGTATTTGTCAATGATTTCTTTGACCCATGCCAATTGTTCTGGCGAGAGGACAAGCCCTCCTCCAAAGCGATCTTTTTCAGCAATGTTCGCATTATCGACAGTTCCACGTTGGTGGATCCCAATGACCTTACCATCACCGTTGATAATTCCACCACCTGAAAGACCTGATACAGAAGTCAAACGATAAGTGACACCAACTGTTCCCTTATCATCATACTTTTCAGTACCTTTGACAACACCGTCAGCCTTATACAATTGACCTGGAACAATTGGTTCCTTCAATTCTGGAGAAGTTGAATCTGTAGGGTAACCGATGGTGCTAACAGGTTCTCCAACTTTGTATTCTCGATGTTCTGCTAAAGGAGTAAAGGTAGCTGCCTTATTTGGACTTGCAATTGAAAGTGGAACTGGAGCTACAACCAAGGCTAGATCATTCTTATAGCCTTCACCGAATTTTTCTTTATTCCAGAAATGAATATCTTTTTCCTTGAACAAAACAGTGTTTCCTGAGCTTGGCAAAGAATTATTCTTAGCAGTATTTGAACCTACATTGTAGTAGAACTTAGCCGTATCACCACCACGGATAGATCCCGCATTAGTATCCGCATCCTTGACTAAGAAGTTGTGGGCCACTGTCAAGATGACATTTGGAGCAACAAAGATACCTGAACCTGAGTTAAGGTATCGCTGACTACCGCCATTGGCCAAAGGTGAGCTAAAGATTGAATAAACCATAGTAGCAGATGTAGCTGGTTGACCTTCATAATTGATATGCTTAAGGTCTTGTCCGCCATTGATAATGGCTCTATTTTCTTTTTCGCCTTCAGATGGAGCTGCTTCTGTAGGTTTCAAAATGCTCTTAGTCTCTACTTGTGGGCTATCTTTTTCTGATACAATAGCTGCAGTATCCACTTTTTTCACTGGTGTATCAGGATAAGCACGATCAGGGATTTCTTCAGGGAGTAAATCGCCAGCCACTTCAGCAGTTTTTCCTTCCTCTGCCACTTTCTCGACAGCAGGTTCTGTTTTTTCAGTTACTTCTTCTTTGACTGCTTCTTCTTTTTCATGATCTACATCTGTCACTTCTTTCGCTTGACCTTCTACTTCTAGTTTTGGCTCTGTCGCGAGTTCATTAGCCGCAACATTCCCAGATGCAAAAAAAGCAAGCCCAACTGCAACAGAAGCAACACCAACAGTCAGTTTACGAATACTAAATATCCTACCTTTTTCTAAAAAATATTGTTTCATCAAATACTCCTACTATTCTAGAGCAGTCAGCTACTGCCCAAGCCCAGCTTTAGCTGGCGACATTTTTTGTTTGATTCCCTAGCTTAAAACTCTGCTCCTAAGCTATTTATTTTTGGGTAAGTCTCTTTATAGAAATCGCTTACATTTTTTGAAAATAAAATAAGGCTCAAATTAGCAAAAATTTTACCTAGAGTTTCTGCATTATTATAAATATACTATGTTATATTAAAAAATGCAAGGGTTTTCAAAGTTTTAACTAGATTTTTACTAAATGATTATTTTACTATTTATGACTAAAAAATCCTAAATTGGCAAGGCCAACTTAGGATTGTTTTGTTTTGAAGTGATAGTAGGCTCCAAGCATACCTGCAGTATTTTGATGACGCGCAAATTCTAATCTTGTTTTTTCCGCTAAGCTCGGAACAAGCGCATCTTTCAGAGCTGTACGAATTTTCGGTTTCAAAATCGCTTCTTGCCCCATAATACCACCACCTAGTATAACAACCTCTGGATTGGCAACATAACAGATGTTAGCAAGACCTTTCCCAAGATAGTCTACCATACGGTCAATGCCCTCCATACAGAGTTTATTGCCTTCTGTAGCTTCTTTGAAAATTCTACGACCATTCCAATGGGCTACTTCTTCACCATGAGCCTTGGCTACATACTCAACCAAGGCAGTTGTAGAAGCTAAATCTTGGAAAGCCCCATCCTGCATATGCATATAGCCAACTTCACAGGCAGAATTACTAAATCCATGGAAAATCTGACCATCAATGATTAAACAACCACCGATACCCGTTCCAATGGTCAGACATAGCGTTATTCCTGCACCTTTTCCAGATCCAGAAACAGCTTCTGCTAGCCCTGCGCAGTTGACATCATTTTCAATTTCACAAGGAATTCCAAAGCTTCCTTCAATTTCTTTTTTAAATTGAGTTCCTGCATAGTTTGGAATTTGTGGACCAGCATAGAAAATCTCACCCTTATCAGGGTCAACCATTCCCGCAGAGGAAATGGCCACACCTGACACTGGTCCTCTTTCTAGATAGCTAGCTACGATATCTTTTGTCTTTTGTAAGATGTGTGGACCACCCTTATGAGCCTCAGTCGCTACTTCGTGAGACTCTACAAGTTGTCCATATTGGTCAATCAAACCGTATTTGATATTAGTTCCACCAATATCAATTGCAACATAATTAGCCATAAAGCCTCCTGTTGATTAGAGGAAACGCTCCTTAGTTTCACGAATCAATGCCGCAGCTGCTTCTACAACTGGACGATCTTCTTCGGTCACTGGTGTAAGTGGAGAACGAACTGATCCGATATTAAGTCCTTCATTGATTTTCAAGACTTCTTTAATCACACAGTACATATTCCCATGGGCTGCAGTCAATTTACCGATGATAGCGTTGATAGCGTATTGCAATTCACGCGCTGTTTCTAGGTCTTTATCTGCAATCAATTGGTTGAGTTTCAAGAAAAGTTCTGGCATAGCACCATAAGTACCACCGATACCAGCTTTTGCACCCATGAGACGTCCGCCTAGGAATTGTTCGTCTGGACCATTAAAGACGATATGATCATCACCACCAAGGCTAACGAATGTTTGGATATCTTGAACTGGCATTGAAGAGTTCTTAACACCAATGACACGTGGGTTTTTCAACATTTCTGTGTAGAGACTTGGAGTCAAAGCAACACCTGCCAATTGAGGAATGTTATAGATAACATAGTCTGTGTTTGGTGCTGCTGCACTGATGTCGTTCCAGTATTTGGCTACTGAGTATTCAGGCAAACGGAAGTAAATTGGTGGGATTGTTGCGATAGCATCAACACCCAAGCTTTCTGCATGACGAGCAAGTTCGATACTGTCTTTAGTATTGTTGCAAGCCACGTGAGCAATGATTGTCAATTTACCTTTAGCAACTGCCATGACTTCTTCCAAGATCAATTTACGGTCTTCTACACTTTGGTAGATACATTCACCTGAAGAACCGTTGACATAAAGTCCTTGAACACCTTTATCAATAAAGTATTGCACCAAAGCACGAGTACGTTCTGAGCTTACTTCGCCCGCATCATCATAACATGCGTAGAAGGCAGGAATAACACCTTCATATTTTTTTAAATCTGACATAGATTTCTCCTAAGATTTCTTATTTTCTGCTCTGGGCAGATGATTTTTTACTATTTTAGTATACACCTTGTGAAAAGCGCTTTCAATACATCTCAGCCACTTAGATTTTAATTTCTATTCATCTCTCGTAGCTTTTCATGCTTGAAAGTAGTTTCATATCATTTTCAATCTGCTTGATATTTAGCAAACAATTTTTCCATTAATCCAGCCTGGCAAAAGGCAAGAAGACCAAAGCCAAAGAGTAGAAATGCTGATCCACCGAGCACTAGAGTAAAGCCTGATAGATAGAGAATCATCATGATTAATAAAATAATCGCAAGCATCAAGAAGAACCACACGAAGTTAAAGCTTACCAAGAGCAAGCCCTTTTGGAGCACTTCTTTCCAAGTTAAGTCATAGCGTGCTGCAATTGGATAGCTAGCCAACATAACTAGAGTTAAAAATATCAAAATTCCCAAGCAAATGGCTTTAATGAACTGGAAGCCTAGACTGGTTTGCCCCCAGAATAGAGATAAGTCAACCACGCTAATCAGAAAAATTCCTAGTTCCAACAAACCTAACTGGAGACCTAATTTCAAATTTTGCTTAAAGGCTCTCATATACGTTTTAAAAACAGGAACACGTCGACTACTCTTAACTTCGAAGATTGTCTGATAGAGACTGATCTTTGCTATTCCAATCGTCACAATAGGCAAACAAGACACAACAAAGAGTAGGTTAACCGTCACGATATCTAAAACCTTCTCACAAAATCGCATAAGAAAGTTATCCGTATCGAATGCCGCTTTTATTAATCCAGATCCTTTATGTGCCATTGTTTGCTCCTCCTAACTGACTAATCGATTAAAATTTTAAATAAGTATTTGCGAACTTTATCTTCCATACCTGCATAGCCATTAGGCTGATGAGGTTCACCTGGGAAAAAGACTGCAAAATTGTGATAACCCAATAAAAGTGGGTATTGTTCATGACAATGAACAAAGCCGATATCGCTAGCTTCGTCAAAGGCTACAGCCTCGTCTTTTACACGAGAACCGTAACTAGAATACTCATGTCCTTCAACTAACAAATGCAAATCTGCATAGTTTTTATGATGCTCAAAGCGATCATTTTCTTCTTTATTGAGAACATTTTCTTGTACAACTAGGAAAACTTTATCCCCATCAATCTCGTATTTCCCTAATTCAAAGTTATCTTTACGATGCTCATAGAGATAATCAATAGCCTTGTCCAGATTTGGGTGAATTCCCTTGTAAAAGCTAATGTTTTTTAAATCATCAAAAATCATAGTAATTTCCTTTACCTGATTGTTACCTTCAGACATAAGATGTCTGGCCAGTAAGTTTATAAGTGTCTAACAAAACTTCATGAAGTAAGCAACTCCTCTCCATTTTGTAGACACTTATATATCCTGTATTCTCTTAGTCTATCAACTATACTGCTGCATACTGATAAACAATTTGTACTATTTTCAATTTTCGCAGAGTACTATCCTTTGACAGCTCCCATAGTAATCCCTTGAGTGAAGGATTTTTGGAAGACAAGGAAGACTGTTACGATTGGCACAGCTGCAAGGGCAGCCCCTGCCATGATCAAACCGTAGTTAGTTGCCATCTCGGCCTGCATAGTCGCAACCCCGAGTGAGATGGTCAAGTTTTGACGTGAAGTCAACATTACCAATTGCATGAAGTAGTCATTCCAAGTATTGATGAAGGTGAAGATTGCAAGAGCTGCAAATCCTGGCTTCACGATAGGGAAGGCTACGCTCCAGAAGGTACGAATTTCGCCACATCCATCGATTTTAGCAGATTCGAGCAATTCTGTAGGAATGTTTTCACTGAACTGTTTCATAAGGAAGACCCCGAATGGCCATCCGATCAAAGGTAAGATAACTGCCCAAAGAGTGTCATGGATTCCCATGAAGTTGACGATACGTACCAATGGTACAAGGACAACTTGTTTTGGAAGAGCCATGGCAGCGATAAAGATTGCAAAGAGAATGCGTTGACCATAGAAACGTTTCTTAGCCAATACATAACCTGCTAGTGAAGAGGTTGCACAAACCAAGAACATCGTTACTAAAGAAATGAAGACTGAGTTCCACATCCATTGCAAGGCTGGGTTTTGCACCATCAATTGTTGGAAGTTCTCCATGGTTGGAGCTTTAGGGAACCATTGTGGTGGAATCATAATGGTATCTGGTTGTGATTTGAATGCACCTGTCAAGATCCAGTAGAATGGGAAGATAAACAGTACAGTCAACAAGAGCAAAATGATTGTTGAAATAACAGTAAAGGCTGTTAATGGTTTCTTTTGTTGTGTAGGTTGCATAGCTGTCTCCTTTCCTTAGTATTCTACATCGTTTCCGAGGATCTTGAATTGAGCGAAGCTGACAAGGGCAATCATAACTGCCAAGAATACACCAATAGTATTAGCATAGCCATATTCAGTCAATTGGAAGGCTTTTTCGTAGAGGTAGTACATAAGTGTACTTGTTGAGTAGTTTGGACCACCAGATGTCAACAATTGAATCAAGGCGAAACATTGGAATGAGTTGATGGTTGTGATGATTGCGATATAAAGTGTTGTTGGAAGAAGGCTTGGCCATTTAATCTTCCAGAACACTTGAAATTCAGTCGCTCCGTCAACACGCGCTGCTTCCACAAGTGAGTTATCAATATTACCCATTGCAGCGATGTAGAGAATGATTGGTTGACCAACTGATGTTGTCAAAAGGATAATCATAATCGCCATCAAAGCCCAGTTTTTATCTCCCAACCAAGAAATGTTTTGGCTGATGATATGGCTTGACTTAAGCACGAAGTTCAAAATACCTGATAGTGGATCGTAGATCCATTTCCATACTACTGTTACGGCAACACTACCTGTTACTACAGGAAGGAAGAATACGAAACGATAGAAAGATCTAGCAACGGCATTTTGTTGGTAAGTTTGTGATGCTACAAAGAGCGAGAAGAGTACAACGACTGGTACAGACCCGATAACCAAGATTACGGTATTAATCAAAGATTTTGTAAAGACAGGGTCTTTAAACATACGAATGTAGTTGTCTAAGCCAACAAACTCAAAGCTTGTCATCGAGTAGTTAAAGAAACTTGTGATGAAGCCCATGATCATTGGAGCTAAAACGAAGACGGTAAAGAAGATTAATACTGGTGCTAGGAATGCGTAGGAAATAATAGTTTCCCGCATGCGAATTTTATTGATTTTCACAGTCGGCACCTCACTTTCACATAGTTTTGTTTTTTTGACTGTTATCTGACCCTGATCTAAAATCAAAATGAAATTTTTCTAAGATTCGTCAATGTAAAAACTTCATTTTAATTTTGACCTGTCAGTTGCTTCTATTTCAAACAAAAGTCCCCCTTTTCATACACAGATATGCTCAGGGAAAAGGGGGGAACTCAGTTTTTATTTAGGGCTTATTATTTAGCTGCTTTTTTGATTGTTTCATTCGCTTTTTCAGTGAATGCTTTCAATGCTGCAGCAGGTTGTTCGTCACCATTTGATACAGCTTGCAACATTGGGAACCAAAGTGTTCTCATTTCAGCAAAGCCGTCGATTGTGTTGTAGTATGGTGAGTAGTATTGGGTCCAGCTACCGATTGTTTCCATACGTTTGTCATCATAAAGTTTTCCAAATGAAGTACGAACTGGGAATGCGCCTGTACGAACTACGTCTTTAGGACCCCATTCTTTGTCATCTGCGATGAATTGGATGAATTTCTTAGCTGCTGCGACTTTCTTTTCGTCTTTGTTGTTAAATACTGCAAATCCATTTACAAGGTATTCAAGAGCTGGTTTACCTGAATCAGATGGGAATGGTACTTCTACCACTTCTACTTTACTTGATTCCAAAAGTTTAGCTTGGATACCATTTTGAGCTGGTGCCCAAAGGATTGTGTAAGAAGTTTGACCATTTGCAAAGTTTTGGATGTCTGCTCCACCGTCAAATTGTGAACCGTTGTTCAACAAACCATCTTTGATCCAGCTTGATGCTTTTTCAAGACCTTTAACGAATTTAGGATCGTCAGTTGTATACTTAGTTACATCTTTGTCAGTTACAGAACCGCCATAAAGGTTAGCGATGAAGGCACGTGTTCCTTGGTCTCCCCCTTGACCTGAACTGAACAATGAACCCGGTGTATACCCTTTATCTTTAAGCGCTTTCAAAACTTTTTCAAAGTCATCAGTTGTCCAACCTTCTTTTACAAGGTTTGCAACTCCTGCATCTTCCAACATTTTCTTGTTCATAGCCATGTAGAATGGTGCAGAACTGATTGGATACATGTAAGCTTTATCACCAGCTTTACTTGCTTGGATGATATTTTCGTTGTTGACATCTTTAACAAATTCATCTGTAAAGAGGTCGTTCAACTCAGCCAATTTACCATTTTTACCGTATTGGATGATACGTCCTGGTGCGTCAAAGAGAACGTCTGGCGCAGTTCCTGCTTCGATTGCTGTTGTGATTTTTTCTGGACCAGACTTGAAGTCGATTGTTTCTAGTTTAACTTTAACATCTGGATTTGCTTTTTCGAAAGCTTCGATGATAGATTTTTCATAAGTTCCTACACCATCGCCAGTTTTTTCTTGAGTAAAGACTGGGAATGCCCACCAAGTGATTTCAGTTTTTCCACTGTCACTACCAGAGCTAGCAGCATCTTTGTTAGCATCTGATTTGCCACAAGCAGCAAGAGATAGAACCGCAGCACCTGCAAGTACTGTACAAGCTAGTTTTTTAAATTTCATTTGTATTCTCCTAAATGATGATAAGCGTATCCGAATCGGATAATGAGCAATGTCGACTTTGTATACGTTTTCATTTTTTCCTACTAATCAACCACTCTCCTCGTTTTTTATATTGTGTTATTTAAGACCCGCAACAAATCGTTCCGTAATCTCTTTTGGTCTAGTAATAGCGCCACCAACTACGATACCTCGCACTCCGTAACCTAGGATTTGCTTAGCTTGTTCTGGTGTGTGAATTTTTCCTTCAGCGATGACGTCCACTCCTGCATCACAGAGTTTCTTGATGAGTTCAAAGTCTGGACCATCCACTTTTGGACTGTAAGAAGTGTAACCTGACAAGGTTGTTCCTACAAAGTCAATTCCCGCTTCAACTGCTGTTAGACCTTCCTCAAAGGTACTTGTATCAGCCATCAAGAGTTGATTTGGATATTTTTCTTTGATCTGACGGATAAATTCTTGGATTTCTAAGCCATCATGACGTTCACGCTTGGTACAGTCAAGAGCAATGACTTCGATGTCAAGAGCTGCTAGTTCATCCACTTCCTTCATTGTAGCAGTAATGAATGGTTCCTGTGGTGGATAATCACGTTTAATAATTCCTATAATCGGAAGTTTAGTGACCTCTTTAATTTCCTTGATATCTCGAACACTGTTTGCTCGGATACCGACTGCACCACCTTGTTCAGCTGCTTTTACCAACAAGGGGATTACTCCTCCCGCTTCTGTGTAGAGCGGTTCATGAGGAAGTGCCTGACAAGAAACGATGATTCCATCTTTGATTTGTTCAATCAAGGCTTCTTTACTAATTTGTGGCATCTACTTTCCTCCTTTTCTTTTCCTTTGTGTTTATGTGACTATTATAGCTTATTATTAAAGCGCTTTCAATAACTTGTGCTAGAATAGATTGGAGTTTCAAAACAATTTTATGCAACAGTTTCTTCTGAAAGTAGTTTCAGGGACCTAAAATCTATCCCAACACCTCTTAAATCTTGAAACCAGCCCTTTTTTCTCGCAAACATGAAAGAAAAAAGGCCGTAACAAATTTCCGTTACGACCCTTTCTAACTAAGATCTAGTTTCACTAAGGAAACTTTCACTTTCAACGATTTGACTAATCTTCTTTTCTCTTCCCCAAAGCAAACATACCAAGGAGCATCCCCACAAGTCCTACTGATGCAAGGGCAGAGGCATCTTCGTTTCCTGTCTTAGGAAGAACATCTTGACGAACTGCAGGTGCTTGATAGGTCTTATCTTGTGACATAGCCTGTGATACAATAGACTGCTGACCTTTGTAATCTGGATCTTTATGGCCTGCTCCTTCTGAACCTTTGGTGCCAGCTGTAAATCCTGGGTTTTCTGTCGGTGCGACGTTATTCTTCACACTGCCCGTGAATGCTGGCACTTCATGAACAGCTGCTTCACTACCATTGACTCCACCCACAAATCCTGGTTTTTCAGGAGTTACAGGACTATCAGCGCTTACTCCGCCTGTGAATTCTGGGACTTCATGAACAGCTGCTTCTACACCATTCACACCACCTGTGAATTCTGGTAATTCATGAACAGCAGCTTCTACACCATTCACACCACCTGTAAATTCTGGAACTTCGTGAACAGCAGCTTCACTACCGTTGGCAGCTCCAGGAATACCTGCTCCTTCAAGACTCACTGGAAGATTGTGCATACTCTCGATAGCTCCAGAAGCAAGTCCAGTTATCTCCTGACCAAGATCTGACTTGTCTATTGTAAATAGCAAAGTCTTCGTATCGTACTGGGTCATGAAGTTTACTTTTTTACCATTTGCCAACTGAAGTGTTGGGATTTTGTTGACCAAAACTTCTGAATCAAACTCTACTGCAAGAATTCCTGGCCATTTTTCAATAACATTTTTAACTTTGGCTTCTTTAGGAGAAATTCTTTCCTTCGTTAAGAAATCCCAGTTGAATTTTTTGAAGGATAGAGTATAAGGATTGCCACCAGCTTCATGATGTTCATACAAGAGACCAAATTCTTTTGGTCCAATCTGTTGAAGTGAGTTATAGGCATATTCCCCTTCTTGAATCAAATGATGATGCAGCCAAGTCAACTCGCCATCTTCTTCTACGCGAGCCACTCGAATGTAACCATTCTTACGACCTGGGCCATTGGCATTTGCTAGAAGGATATACTCCTTACCATCTTGAACCGTATGAGTCGCTGCCATTTGAACATAGACATCTGGTACATCATAGCGTGCTACATAGTTGTCCCATGTAATACCACCATCATTACTTGTCGCAACTTGCAAATCACCAGTCAAACCACGCATAAAGAGTTTCAACTGACCATTATTCAGCTGAACAACAGAAGATTCCGTATTTTGAGCGTAGTAATTGTTCATGTTGCTTGAATCAACTACTGTACCATCATAAAGTGTACGGTTATCATTGACACCGCCACCCATATGCCAAGTCTTACCATGGTCATCTGAGTAGATGATACGAGATGATTGAGAACCATTGAGATGGTTTGTTCTATTCGTCGTATAGACAGGAACGACGATACGACCTTTATGAGGTCCATTCTGGAGGGTAATGCCTACTCCAGGTCCCACACCTAAGAATTTCATCCAATCAGCTTTGACCATTGGTGTAATATCTTGTGGCGCAGACCAAGTCTTACCGTCATCATCACTGTAAGACATCCATAGGTAGCTGTCTTTAGCAATTCTAAATGGAGAAGTTTTATTGCTTGTAAAATAGATATTTCCTAGCAGTTGCTCACCCTGATAAAGATCACCTTTATCACTATAAGCCGGCTTGACTGGATTTACAACAACACGGTAATCCGTTGCCTGGCCATCTGGTGTGTAGACAAGGCCATTTTCACGAATGGTATAGGCTCCATTTTCTCCTTCACGGTATAGAATTTGATAAGTTTTTCCATCGATTTCTTTGTAGGCTTCTTCTTTTTGAGAAGACATACCAAAGATACCTTTCCCTTCTGGGAACATATCATAGACTGAGAAGATACGCTTGGTTTCAGTATCTTGAACCAAGACCATGTCGATATTTACTGGTGAACCGACAGATGGATCGTTGGCTTTTGGATTGTCGCGTAGATTCGTAAGTGTGATACGATCGCCCCATGTTCGACCCTGATCTTCACTTCGTTTGACGACCATACCGATATCGCCCCAGTCATAGTGGTGCAATCGACGTTCGTCAGCTCCAGCAATCAGAGTTCCCTTGTCAGTCTTAAGGAGGGCTGGAATACGATAGCTATTAATACCATCTGGATTTGACTGCCCATTTTTACCAGCTTCAAAGACATCCTTTTTATCTGTTATCTCAGCTCCTTCTGGAAGCTTTTTCTCTAATTCGGATCTTTCAAAGAGGTAGCTACGATTTTGAACCTCTTCTGGACTCAAGGCACGATCGTAAACAGTTAGATTACGAACTTGTAAGCCTGCTCCCCAAACCATACTTCCTGCACGATTTGTGGTACCAATTTGCATATGATTCACATCAGGCATATCTTTGATAAAGCGTCCTGATTTCTTACTTGTTCGTGACAAGACTCCATTTACATAGAGACGAACTTGTCCATCTGGAGAATCTGCACTTGGTCTTTCAACTGTAAAGGTTACTGAGTTCCACTGACCTGGCTTGACTGTTAAAGGTGCGTCTGTGTATCGATCATAAAATTGATTTCCATCTTGATCGCGGCCCTCAATCAAGGCAACGTTGTTATACACAGCCATTGTAAAGTATTCATTTCTTACCTTATCACTTGATACTGAGAAAAGGTTGTAAAATGCTGGTGCAGAAGCATCTGGTTTGAACTCCATATGAATGGTCGCATTTTGAAGCTGTTTCAGTTTTTCCAATTGCTCTGTCAGATCAATTCTATTGCTATTTGCAGCATTAGTCTCTACATCTTCCTTTTCAAGAACAGTATTGACATTTTCCAACTCTCTAGCATAGTAATCACGTGGAAGCGCAGCTGGATCTTTTTCGGTTTCTCTAGTTGCTTCTGCCGTTTCTGCTGTTGCAGTTGTTGCTGCCGTTGCAGTTGTCTCTGTTCCAGTATGTGCTTCTGTAGATGCATGTGTGACTGTATCTACCCCATTAGACTCTGTCGCACTCTTTTCAGTATCTACTGCTTTTTCTGCCTGTTCCTTCTCTACTCCTAGTTCTGTCGTCTCCTTATTGGTAGTTGTTGCTTCTTGTGCTAATACCGGCGATGCACCAAAAACAACTGCTCCAATCACTACTGAAGCGGCTCCTACTGTAAATTTGCGAATTCCGTATCGTTGTTTTCTCTCCAACTGATTATGCTTCATCTTTCTTCCTTTCATTTTTAAAAATAAAGCGCTTTCTTTTTTGCTTAAAATTTTTAGCCATCTGACTAACTAACAAAAATTACTTTTTCACGAATGGTTACACTCGCTCTTTCAAATTTTCTCTCACTTAACGACCCATCGTTAACTAGAGTCTCCTACTCCTTTCAAATTTCATCTTATTCTCATTATATAATAAATTTCCCTATTTTAAGATAGATGAATATAGAACAGATTTCACTTTCAATTTTTGAAACATAAACTCAGACATTTGAAACTACTTTCGGGTACTTTGGATTTTTTCAAACAGAAAATTGCTTCATTCGGTTGAATCGTTTTTTTAATGAACTTTATCTCAAACTTATACTCAATGAAAATCAAAGAGCAAACTAGGAAGCTAGCCGCAGGCTGCTCAAAACACAGTTTTGAGGTTGTGGATAGAACTGACGAAGTCAGTAACACATATACGGTAAGGCGAAGCTGACGTGGTTTGAATTTGATTTTCGAAGAGTATTAACTATTTGACTCCTGATTTATCTAGATCAAAAAGGCCGTAACTAGTTCTAGTCACGACTCTTTCTAATATAAGATCAAATTTCTCTATGAATTTCGTTGATTTTAACTATTTCATTGATCTTCTTTTTTCTTGCCCATGGCAAACATACCTAGGAGCATGCCTACAAGTCCTAGAGATGCAAGAGGAGCAACAGCTTCACTTCCTGTTTCAGGAAGAAGTTGCTGACGAGCAGCAGGGGCTTGATAAGTTTTATCTTGTGCCATAGCCTGAACCACAATTGACTGTTCTCCCTTATACTCTGAGACCTCATGGACAGCAGCTTCAGCACTGTTTACACCACCTACATACGCTGGAACTTCTGTACTCGCAGCTTCTAGCCCATTGACACCGCCTGTGTATTCTGGAACCTCTAACTTAGCGGCCTCTACTCCATTGACACCACCTGTGTACTCTGGAACTTCTAACTTAGTAGCCTCTACTCCATTAACACCGCCTGTATATTCTGGAACCTCTAACTTAGCGGCCTCTACTCCATTGACATCGCCTGTGTACTCTGGAACTTCTAACTTAGAAGATTCCACTGCATTGACGCCACCTGTGTATTCTGGAACCTCTAACTTAGCGGCCTCTACTCCATTGACGCCACCTGTGTACTCTGGAACTTCTAACTTAGCAGATTCTAATCCATTGACGCCACCTGTGTATTCTGGAACCTCTAACTTAGCGGCCTCTACTCCATTAACGCCACCTGTGTATTCTGGAGCTTCTAACTTAGCAAATTCTAATCCATTGACGCCACCTGTGTATTCTGGAACTTCTAACTTAGCGGCCTCTACTCCATTAACACCACCTGTATATTCTGGCGCCTCTGCCTTCGCACTTTCTTCTCCATTGACTCCACCTTCGAAGGCTGATGCGTCTGACTTAGCTGCTTCCTCACCATTGACACCACCTTCGAACTCTGGACTCTCTGCCTTAGCTCCTTCATCGCCATTGACACCACCTTCGAACTCTGGACTCTCTGCTTTAGCTGCTTCTACTGCATTGACTCCGCCTTCGAACTCTGGACTCTCTGCCTTAGCTCCTTCCTCACCATTGACACCACCTTCAAATTCTGGGACTTCTGATTTAGTTGCTTCCTCACCATTGACGCCACCTTCAAAAGCTGGAACTTCATGAACGGCAGACTCTCCTTTTGAGCTTTCTACTAGACTACCTTCTGGAACTTCATGGACCGCGGCTTCCTCACCGTTCACACCACCTTCGAAGTCCAGAATCTCATGAATGGCTGCTTCAGCACCATTGACTCCACCTTCGAATTCTGGGACTTCATGAATAGTTCCCGGTGGATTTTCTTCAACCTCTATTTCTGGAACTTCATGAACAGCGGCTTCTTCGCCGTTCACACCACCTTCAAAGGCTGGCACATTATGAACAGCGGCTTCCTCACCGTTGACACCACCATCAAAGGCTGGAGCCTCATGAACTGCACCTTCTTCACCATTGACTGCACCTGTAAATTCTGGGACTTCATGGATTTCTGCTTTTGCTCCATTTTTACCACCAGGGACTCCTGCACCTTCAAGACTTACAGGCAAATTATGCATGCTCTCAATTGCACCATCAATGATTTCTGTAATTTCTTGACCAATATCTTCCTTGTTAACTGCGAAAAGCAATGTTTTTGTATCGTATTGCGTCAAGAAAGTCGCAAAGTTCCCATTTGCCAATTTAAGAACTGGTGGTTGATTCACCAATACTTCAGAATCAAATTCTAGAGCAATGACATTTTTGCTCATCTCCACAGCATTTTTCACAGTTGCTTTTGTTGGAGCAATTCTATCCTTGCTTAAGAAATCCCAGTTGAATTTCTTATAAGATAAGGTGTATTCATTTTGAGTGGCAGTTGCATGCTCATAAAGTAAGCCAAATTCACCATTTCCAAGATCTTGCAATGAGTTATAAGCAAATTTACCACTTTGAATTGGATTGTGCTTGATCCAAGTTAGATCCCCATTAGCTTCCACACGCGCTAAGTGCACCAGACCATTGTAACGTCCTGGCCCACCTGCATTACTGAGGATGATATATTCCTTACCATCTTGCACCGTATGAATGGCAGACATTTGAACATAGACATCTTTGACATCTGAATAGCGTTTTACATCTTTTTCCCAAGTCGCCCCGCCATCTTTACTTGTTGCAACCTGCAAATCCCCTGTTAATCCACGCATAAAGAGTTTGAGGTCTCCATTATTCAACTGAACAACAGTTGATTCAGTATTTTGAGCACCTGGATTATTCATAGTTGAAGAGTGAATTGTTTGGTTGCCTACTGGGCGGTTATCATTGACAGCTTCACCAGCGTGCCAAGTTTCACCATGATCATCTGAATAAATAACGCGTGAAGACTGGGATCCACTTAGGTAGGATACGTTGTTTGTTGTGTAGGCTGGGATAACCAGACGCCCTTTATGAGGTCCTGAATGCAAGGCAATACCTGTACCAGGTCCAGTACCTAAGAAGTGCATCCAGTCCTTACGAATACCATATGTAATATCTTTTGGTGCAGACCAAGTTTTTCCATCGTCATCGCTATAAGACATCCAGAGATAGTTGGTGTTTGAAACTCTAAAGATATTCTTGTCGCTATAATCGAAGTAGACATTACCAATCAGTTCTTCACCTTTATACAAATCACCCTTATCACTATAGGCTGGTTTCTTAGGATCAACTACAACACGGTATTCTGTCTTTCTATTTTCAGGATCAAAGACTTCACCATTTTCACGGATTGTATATCGTCCTGCTTCACCTTTTTTGTACAGAACTTGGTAAACCTTGTCACCAATTTGCTCATAGGCTTGTGGTGCTTTTCCTGGTAAATCTCTGACAGCTTCACCTTCTACGAACATATCAAAAATAGAGAAGATTCGCTTCGTCTTTGGATCTTGGACGAGGGCCATGTCAATGTTAACTGGTGAGCCCGCATGAGCTCTTCTGGCATTCTCATTGTCACGAGGATTTGAAATGACAATTCTATCTCCCCAAGTTTTTCCCTTATCATCACTACGACGAACAACCATACCGATATCACCCCAGTCAGAGTGATGCAAACGTCTCTCATCTGCTCCAGCAATCAAGGTTCCCTTATCAGTTTTCAGCAAGGCTGGAATACGATAGCTTGCGATACCATCTTTATTTGGCTTGCGGTTCTCACCACCTTCAAAAACATCCAGTTTATCAGTAACTTCTGCTCCTTCAGGAAGTTTCTTCTCCAACTCTCCTCTTTCAAAAAGTTGGCTACGTTTTTTAACTTCTTCTGGAGAAAGGGCACGGTCATAAACCGTTAGATTACGGACTTTAAGATTAGCGCCCCAATGGTTTTTGCCTTTACGTTTCAATGTACCAATTTGCATACGATTGACATCTGGCATGTCTTGGATGAAACGACCAGACTGAGGACTTGTGCGAGACAAGACACCATTTACATAGACGCGAACCTGACCATTTGGTTGGTCTGCATTTGGTCTTTCAACTGTAAAGGTTACAGAGTTCCACTCACCTGGCTTAATCTTCAAAGGAGCAGTTTTATAATCACCATAGAAATGTTTTCCATTGGCATCACGACCTTCAACGATAGCTGTGTTATTAAGGATTGCCATGGTGAAGTATTCATCTACTTTGGTATCACTTGAAACTGAGAAAAGACTGTATAAATTTGGTGCAGATGCATCTGGTTTGAACTCCATATGAATAGTCGCATTCTGAAGTTTTTTAACCTTGTCCAGCTCGTCTTTCATGTCAACTATTTGACCGTTTGAAGGATTGGTTTCAACATCTTCTTTCTCTATAACAGTATTGGCATTTTCCAACTCTCTGGCATAAAAGTCACGAGGAATGTTTCCAACTTCTTCTTCGTCTTCCCTCTCTGTAGCTGGAGTTTCGTTTGATGCTTCTGTTCCGGTTGGTTTTTCAGACCCTGGGTTTGCTTTCAGCTCTTCACGGTTTACTTCTGTGCCCTTATCTGTTGCCGTTGCCAATTTGTCTGCGAGTTCCTTATCGAGATTCGTCAGATTTCCTGTCTCTACTTCCTTAGGCAATTCTGGCAAAGCTTGTCCAGCTGTTTCACCACTGGTTGCTGGAGCTTCTTGAGCTAAAGCTGGTGAAGCACCAAAAACAACTGCTCCAATCACTACTGAAGCTGCTCCAACTGCAAATTTTCGAATTCCGTATCGCTGTTTTCTATCAAAATGTCTCTGATTCATATTTTCCCTTCCGTTTTTAAAAAATAAAGCGCTTTCTTTTTTGCTTAAAATTTTTAGCCACTCAGACTAGCTGCAAATAAGAAACTGTATTATTGAATGGAATTGCCATTCTTTGTAAATGAAATGCTGTTGCGCTTTTATAAATTCCAAGTTAAAAGATTCGCAACTAGCTATACTCCTTTCACTTTTTATCTTAATCATATTATATAATAAATATTCTAAATTTTAGACTTTATAATCTATAATAGATTCTACTTTCAAAGATATTTAGAAGTTTCAAACTACCTAAAACTACTTTCTCATTATCTGGGGCACATAAAGAAAAGCCTGTAGTTCATTCGAAACTACAGAGCTTTTTTTCAATTTTTAGTGACCAAGATAGGTAAAGGGGATCTCACTACCACATAACCAGTTGTAAACTTGATCATTGACATGAACATTCATGGCTTCATGAGCATATTCAGGCATGATACGATAACTCTTTTCACAAGTCAAACGGTTGTAAATAGCAAACTGAGTGATTGGATAGCAGACATCGTCATCAAGTCCAGTAATCATCCGAACTTCCCCCTTAATACGATGGGCAAGATTTTTTACATCGATATAACTAAGTGTTTCCATAATCTGCTCTTCTGTCTCATGGAATGGATCATGGAACTTAAAGTAACGAAAGAGCTCATCATAGGCTTCGCTAGTATTTCCAATCTCTACCACTCGTCTAAAGTCTGACAAGAATGGATAAATAGCTACGGTTCGCTTAATCCGTGGATTTAACCCCGCAGCCACCAGAGCCAGCGCTCCTCCTTGAGAAGCTCCATAGCTTGCTAATTGGCCTTCATCCACTTGTGGGAAGCTAGCTACAATCTCAACTAATTGATAAATATCAAGATAAACATCCTTATAGAAGAGTTGCTCTTTTCCTTCTACTGCACCACGAATGATTTGGCCCTTAACTGTATTTCCGAGAGGCGAACGTAACCCATCTTGTGAGTAACCAGACTGACCACGGACATCCATAGATACAACACCATAACCAGCGACTGTAAAGGCCAACATATCTGTCCAATCCCAACAACGTCCCATATAGCCATGGAAGTGAAAAATAACTGGTACTTTATGTTCAGATTTTGGTAAGACCACACGTGCATAAACAAGACCATCACGTGTACCTTTAAAAGTTAGCTCATAACACTTCACATTTGGAATACGAAAATCACGTTCCTCTAGTTGGTAATCTGGTAAGACTGAAACCTTCTCTATTTCCCCATCCCAAAAAGCATCAAAATCATGAGGAACTTCATCCCTTCCTTGGTATGTTTTCATTTCTTCTACTAATGCTGGATTTCTCATAAAACCCTCCTTAATTTTGTAACCGTTACCATAACTCTAGCACATATAGGTAGGCTTTGCAAGATGGATTTTTAAATAGAAAGTGATTTTAATTTTGAAGATTCATAAAAGCTTATCTGAAAGTAGTTTTATTCATTCCATTCTGCATAGATTCAATACACATTCAAAGAAAACAGCTTCTTTGATCTCTCATCCAAGAGTCATTGAAGACTAGTCTTATACTCTTCGAAAATCTCTTCAAACTACGTCAGCTTTATCTGCAACCTCAAAGCCATGCTTTGAGCAACCTGCGGCTAGCTTCCTAGTTTGCTCTTTGATTTTCATTGAGTATTAGCATGTTTTCGGGTATAGAGTTGTCTATCTTTAAACTAATGTTCTTTTACAAAAATAAAAAAGTTTCATAATCTTAATAGAACTGTTCTACCAAGATTACAAAACTCTTTCTTATTTCAAATCTTTTTTATAGCGTTCCAACTCTGCTTGGTTTGCCCAAACATAGTGACCTGGACGAATTTCTACCATAGAAGGTTTATCAGTTTCATAGTCATGTTGATCTGGATCATAGACTTTCAAAACTTTTTTACGTTCCAAGATTGGGTCTGGAATAGGAACAGCTGATAGAAGTGCTTGCGTGTATGGATGAACTGGATTATTAAACAATTCTTCAGTTTCAGCCACTTCAACAATAACACCCTTATAAATTACCGCAATACGATCAGAAATGAAACGAACTACTGACAAATCGTGGGCGATAAAGAGATAGGTCAATCCTAATTCTTTTTGGAATTTCTTGAGCAAGTTCAAAACTTGGGCACGTACTGAAACGTCCAAGGCTGAAATTGGCTCATCCGCAATAACGAAGTCAGGTTGCATAACCAAGGCACGGGCAATCCCGATACGTTGACGTTGTCCACCTGAGAACTCATGTGGGTAACGTGTCAAGTGTTCAGCCAAAAGTCCCACTTCACGAATGATATTTTGAACTTTTTCTTTTCTTTCTTCTTCATCTTTAAATAAATGGTAGTTATAAAGACCTTCAGAAATGATATAGTCAACTGTTGCACGTTCATTCAAACTTGCAGCAGGGTCCTGGAAAATCATTTGGATACGACGAATTAATTCCGAAGCTTGTTCACGTGATTTTTTACCATTAATTTTTTTACCTTCAAAGATGATATCACCTTTGCTGGTATCATTAAGACCGATAATAGCACGACCAATTGTTGTCTTACCACTACCAGACTCTCCAACAAGTGAGAAAGTTTCTCCTTTGTTGATAAAGAAGTTCGCATTTTTAACAGCGACAAACTTTTTGCTTCCTTCACCGAAGGAAATTTCTAAGTCTTTAATTTCTACTAATTTTTCAGACATTTCCTTCCTCCTAGTCCTCAAGATGTGTAAAGCCCATCTTTTCACGAATCTTGTCGTGTAAATCTGCAATCACCGATGGTTTTTCAACTTTTGGAGCTTGTTCATGAAGCAACCATGTCTTAGCCCAATGAGTATCAGATACTGCAAACTGAGGTGCTTTTTCCTCAAAGTCAATCTTCATAGCATAATCTGAACGAAGAGCAAAAGCATCTCCCTTCAATTCAGTATAAAGAGATGGAGGTGTCCCAGGGATTGAGTACAATTCACCTTTGTCATCCGCAAGTTGAGGCAAGCTCGACAAGAGGCTCCATGTATATGGATGACGTGGATCGTAGAAGATTTCTTCAACAGTACCATACTCGATGATTTCACCAGCATACATAACCGCAACTTTATCAGCGATACTTGCTACTACACCTAGGTCGTGGGTGATAAAGATTGTTGTAAAGTGGTATTCGTGTTGAAGTGACTTCAATAAATCAATAATCTGTGCCTGAATGGTCACGTCAAGAGCTGTTGTCGGCTCATCACAGATAAGAATGTCTGGACGACAGGCAAGAGCAATCGCGATAACAATACGTTGACGCATTCCCCCTGAATATTGGAATGGATACTCGTCAAAACGTTTCTCAGAATCTGGAATACCAACTTTATTCATATAGTCAATAGCCATCTCTTTAGCTTCTTGAGCAGTCTTGCCTTGGTGTTTAACAATAACTTCTGTGATTTGACTTCCGATTGTCTTGATTGGGTCTAGACTGGTCATCGGATCTTGGAAGATAGTTGCAATCTTCGCACCACGAATACTTTCCCATTCTTTATGAGAAGATAAGGCTGTCAAATCTTGTCCACGGTAATTAATACTACCTTGTGCAATACGACCATTTTCTTCCAACATTCCTGTGAATGTTTTTGTCAAAACTGATTTACCTGAACCTGACTCCCCAACTAAGGCGAGGACCTCTCCCTCAATCAAATCGATGGAGACACCTCGAATAGCTGTCAAAATCTTGTCACGAACATCAAATTCCACGACAATATCTTGAGCAGTCAAAATTACATTTTTTCCTTTTATCATGTCTACTCCTATCTATGTGTACGTGGATCACTAGCATCCGCTAGGTTTTGACCTACTACGAAAAGGGACAAGGATACCAAGACCAAAGTTGTCAATGGAATCCAGAAGAGATATGCATTGGTTGTTACGTTCTGAGAATAATCTGAAATCAAACGTCCCAAACTTGGTACTGTGATGGGCAAGCCAAGTCCAAAGAATGATAGGAAAGCCTCATATGAGATAAAGGCTGGAAGCATTTGCGACGTACTCGTAACAATAACAGATACCAATTGGGGCATAATGTTTTTCACAATAATCTTATAACTTGGTGTTCCCAAGGTACGTGAAGCAAGGTTGTACTCTAAATCACGGTAACGTAACATTTGGATACGAATTGAATGGGCAACACCAATCCAAGTGGTTACACTCATGGCAAAGATCAAGTTCCAGAAACCTGCCCCGATAGAGTAAGTCAAAACAATAACGATCAAAAGTGATGGAATATTGTTGATAACGTTGTAGACTTCCATCATGATACGGTCAACTGATTTTGAGATCCCCCAAAGTCCACCAATGACAACACCGATAAAAAGGTTAACAAAGGTAGCAATAACCGAAATCAAGATAGAGTTACGAGCTCCAAACCAGACACCATCAAAGAGAGATTTACCATTACTATCTGTACCAAACCAATGCTCAGCATTTGGCTTAATGTAACGAGCGCTAAAATCGTTTACCTTACTTACATCATTAAAGTCAAAATCAGAAAACATTGGGTAAATGAAACTCATCAAAACAATTGCAATCAAGATACCTAGCATGATTACTGTTGATTTCTTCTTCAAAAACTGTCTAAAGACAGAACCCCAGTATGAGTAGGCAGGAGCATCAATTGCTTCAGAGGCATAATCATCACGTTTTACAAACTGAAATTTTTCATTACTAATTGTAGACATTATTTGCCTCCTTTCTCTGTCAATTTAATACGTGGGTCAATAATCGTCATCCAAATATCACCAATAAGGTTTGAGAAGATTGAGACACAAGTGAAGATAAAGACAAGACCAACTACCATATTATTGTTTGAAGCCTTTACAGAGTCGATCAACATTTTACCCATACCTGGGAAGGCGAAGACTGTTTCTGTAAGAGTTGCTCCACCAATAACACCAATGATAGCACCTGGAATACCAGAAACAAGTGGTACCATAGCATTTTTAAAGATATGCTTATCAGAAATCTCTTTCTCAGACAAACCTTTTGCACGAGCAAAACGAACGAAATCTTGTGATTGCAAGTCAATCATATAACGGCGAATCCAAATTGCCATAGTAGGTGCTCCTAACAAGCCCAAAATCACAGCAGGAAGGACATAAGAACGCCAATCACCAGCACCCAAGATTGGGAATGAATCTGGGAAGCCGATTGAAGAACCAATCAAACGAATAATATAGACTAGGGCAATCGTTGGAAGAGCCAACAAGAAAGTTAGAGTCCCTGTAGCGAAACTATCAATCCAAGTGTTTTTGAAACGAGCCATTGCTGAACCAAGAGGAATCGCAATCGCGTATGAAATCGAAAGACCAATCAAACCAGTGATAGCAGAACTTGCAATCATAGATGGGTACTGATAGTTGCTCTCAGTAGCTGTATAAGGATCATCTTTACCGTAGTTCGCTACTTCACGAGCATCAGCTTGACTCGGAGATTTATAAGTTCTTGAGTAAATATTAACTGATGATGTTTTCTTACCAGTTGGGAATTGAACTTCAGAAGTCTTGGTTTGTCCTTGTCCTTGTGTAATAACTTGAAGAACAGGAGTATTGGCATAAGTTGGATAAGAATCTCCTAGGTTCAAGTTGACAAAGTTTTGGTGAACAAATGGGAACTGACTATTGAAGTACAAGAGGTATTTATGTTTAGTACCTGAACCCACAAGAGACCAACCGATCGCAGGGTCATTCTCAAAGCGCAAATAACGCTCTAAGTTTGGATTTTCTGGGTCTTGAATCTTGTTTGTATGGTCAATATCAAGCAAGTTTGCATAGAATTTGAACACACGTTCAAAAATAGGAATTTCACGTGTAGCGTAGAATTGTCCACTCTCTGTAAACTCACCTAGAGTCCAACCATTCCCAAGTTGTTGGATATATTTTTCATAGATTGCTTTATTTGTATCATTTGCATCTACTGTAACAGAAGAGTCAATGCTACTAGCTTTTTCCTGCAACTCTTTCGTATCGTAATATTCGATATAACCCATACGCTCAAAGACAGTATTTTCATAGTTATCTCGTTTATCAGCCGTTGTCGCAATTTTATTGTAGTTAGTATCTTGTTTGAAGATCAACTTCCGTGGAACCATCGTATAGATGATTGTGTAAATCAAGGTCGTTACTAAGAAAATAGAAACCAACGACCGCAAGATACGCATAAAAACATATTTTTTCATATTATTTCCTTTAAAATCCCAAAAGAACCTTCTCCTTTAGGAGAGAAAGTTCTGATGAGCATTATTTATTTCACATGACTCGCTAACTCTTTTTGAGCTTTTTCGTTTGATTCAGCTTTTTCTTTGAGCCATTTTTCACGAGCTTCCTTGTACTCTTTTGTTGTTACAGTGTTAGCTTGCAATTTAAGGTACTTGAAGTATACATCTGAACCTTTATCACCAGATTGAGTGTAAGAGGCTGAGAATGGTACTACACGAGAAATAACTGGTGCTGCTCCTGAAGAAGACATAGCTGGAAGGAAGAGTGAGCTGTCTGTTAACCAAGCTTGTGCTGCTGCATATTTCTCATAACGTTTGTTAAGATCGGTTGTTTCATTTCCAGCTTCGTCAACTAATTTATCATATTCTTTCAAACCAACTTGAGCAACCGCTGGGTTTGATGGATTGTCATAGCCCATGTAGGTCTTAGTTGTTTCACTATTAGTTGTTTTCAAGATATCAAGGTAAGTTGATGGATCATCATAGTCTGGATTCCATCCAACTGCACCTGAAATATCCCAATCCTCTGCTGCCGCACTAGCAGCGTAGTATGTGATATTGTGTAATTCATCCGTAGTGATTTGTTGGATATCGATAACTACATTATCTGTACCCAAAGCGGTCTCAACAGATTGTTTAAATGATTGGATACGAGCGATATAGTTTTTAGCTGTTTGGTCAACTGGAATATCCAAGTGGATTGGGAATTTTACACCATCTGCTACAAGGTCTTTTTTAGCTTTAGCTAGTTCTGCTTTAGCTTTATCAGCATTGTAAAGACCATCTTGAGCATCAGCAAAGTTTACGTCTTTCCATTCATCACCATAAGAAACAACCTTCTCAGTAACTAAATCACCAAATGATTTTCCATTTGCTGAAACAAATTCAGGTTTTACAAATAGATTACGGACAGCAAGTGCTGCTCCATCCTTACCATTTAGCTGAGCTGAATAAGCAGTACGGTCAAAAGCAAAGTTCAAAGCTTGACGGAAGTCTTTGTTAAGAAGAGCTTTCTTAGTAGAAGTCTTTTCCTCGTCAGTTGTTTTTGATGTATATTTATAACTTTGACGGTCAATGTTAACACCTAAACCAGCAATACCTGCTCCCTGTGGGTTATAGTAGATATTATCTTTATATGTTTCTGCTACCTTAGAATAGTTTGAGCTAGTAGGGAAGAGACGGGCATAACTGTAGGCTCCATTTGTAAAGTTACGCTCAAGTGACTCTTGGTCTGAACCATCATAATAAGCAAGTGTTACAGTATCGATGTGAACATTATCTTTATCCCAATACTGTTCATTCTTCGCAAATTCGATAGAAGACTTAGCCGTCAACCCTTTAAGCAAGAAAGGTCCATTGTAAAGCAATGATGTTGGGTCTGTTGCCTTACCAAAGTCTTTACCTTTTGATTTTTCAAACTCTGCGTTCAAAGGCCAGAAGATTGCGTAAGACAATTTAGAGTTCCAGTATGGTTCAGGTTGGTTCAATGTATATTGAAGAGTGTAATCATCAACAGCTTTAACACCTACTGCAGAAAAGTCCGTATTAGTCCCTGACACATAGTCAGCCAATCCTTTTACAGAATTTTGTGCTAGGTAAAGAGCGGCTGATTTATTGTCGGCTGCGTGTTTCAAACCTGTAACAAAGTCATTTGCAGTTACTTCTGCATATTCTTCACCATCAGATGTTAACCATTTTACACCTTTACGAATCTTATAAGTGTATGTTAATCCATCTTGAGACACTGACCAGTCTTCAGCGACTGCAGGAGTAAGGTTACCATACTTATCATTTGTAAAGAGTCCATCGATACCGTTTGAAGTGGCAACTTTAGTACTTTGTTTCCCAGAGATAAGGTAGTCCAATGTTTCTGGGTCAGCAGTATAAGTATAGCCATAGGCTTTTGGTGCTTCAGCATTTGATGATTTTGAAGAACCACAAGCTGCGAGAACGCCTGTTGCGAGTAGGGCAACCCCTGCTACCGCAAAAATCCGACTTTTTTTCATGTTTAGTTAACTCCTCTATATAAAATTAATGAGATACTGTTAATTATACCACACTCCCTTTCAAAAGTAAACGAATTTTCAGAATATTTTGTCGCATGCCTTTTGAAAGCAGGAAAACTTACATTTTCAGAAAAGAAACTATTGACGAGATTTAATTTAAAAGGTATAATAATAAAAGTTAAGGCGGTATAGCCAAGTGGTAAGGCACGGCTCTGCAAAAGCTTGATCGTCGGTTCAAATCCGTCTACCGCCTTATAATACCGATTTTATCGGAATTTATCCGAAAAGAAAGCCCGTAAAATCGGGCTTTTTTGTTTTTTTCTTCATATAAATAAGGATAACTTTAAAAAACTTTTGGGGCGAGTTTGGGGCGAGCAATCATTTTCTCTCAAGTTCATACATCCTCACAGAATGTAAGACCAGATACTCAATCACTTCAGCATCTTCAATTTCAAAATCAAAGAGTAGCAACAATCTGACCGTGTATTCGTTTTTCAAAATCGGTACACTATAAGTCACATCCACCCAATGCTCATACCCTGAATCCGCCTTTATATTATCATAGACTCCTACAGGAGTCTTTTCTTTTTAACTAATAGAAAAGCTTTATCAGTTCTGCTCTGATAAAGCTTTTGTTTTATTCTGTTTCTTCTTCTGATTCGAGTTCTTGGATTTGAACCTTAAGCTTGGTTACACGTCCATTTTTGACCTTATCATTGGTTAGGGTGATATGCTTATTGCTACTTTCTAACTCATAGCTAAGTTTTTCTGATGTTGGAATAGTTCCCACGCCAGTCAAATAGTAACCAGCGATCGTATCTACATCATCACTTTCAAGTTCAACATCAAAGTAGTCATTGAAGTCATTTAAATTCATTGTACCTTGGACGATATAGGTATCTTCACCAATTGTATGAACATAGACTTCAGCTCTGTCAGTTTCATCATCAATCTCACCAACAATCTCTTCGAGCAAGTCTTCAAGAGTGACCAAACCAGCCATTCCCCCATATTCATCGAGAAGAATAGCCATTTGTCTTTGTGAATTTCTCAACTCTTTTAATAAATCATCCACAAAAATGGTTTCAGGTACAAAGAGTGGATCTTGTAAGATTCGCTTCCAGACAATATTGTCAAACCCGCTGGCAAAGGCTTCTTTAAGGAGACTCTTAGTATGAATCAATCCAATAACATTATCCTTATCTCCATCATAAACAGGAATACGAGAAAAGTTCTGTTTTAAGATACTTTGGATAATGGTCTGAGTGTCATCTTGAATATCTACCATGAAAGCATCTGTTCGAGGAACCATGACTTCACGTGCCATGAGCTCATCTAGCGAGAAAATCCCTTGTAACATTTCAATTTCATCAGCATCCAAGGTTTCTTCACTCTTAGACAACATGTACTCAATCTCATCACGAGTCATTTTTTCATCTGCATCGTCAAATGTCATAGGTGTCAATTGACTCAAGAGATTAGTTGATGCTGAGAGCATCCAAACGAAGGGACTCACAATCTTACCAAGAGCAATAATAAACGGTACTGTTCTGATAGCCAAGGCGTCCTTAAGATTTAGAGCAATTCGCTTAGGATAAAGCTCGCCAAAAACAATAGAAATATAGGTCAAGAAAGCTAATGATAAGAAGCTAGCTACCGCATAGGCAGTTTCGCTATTTCCCATCCAAGAGGCAATCAACTCTCCAAGTGAATCTGCTAGTTTAGCCCCTGACAAGATTGTAATTAAGGTGATACCAACTTGAATGGTTGATAAAAAGTGATTCGGGTTTTCAAGTACCTTTAGTAAACGGATATAGCGTTTATCCCCCTCCTCAGCTTTTTGCTCAACACGTGAACGACTAAGTGAAACCATGGCCATTTCTGTTGCAGAGAAAAAGGCATTTAAAAAGGTCAAAACAACTAATAAAACAAATTGCAGTAACAAATCCTGACTGCTCGGGTCTTCCATTTTCCTTCTCCTAAAAAGTATAATTGAAACTATTATACCATATTTTCCAATTTCTACACATTAATTTTCAATTTCTATGATAAAGAGTCGCGGAATAGAGAGCAGCAATCCAAGTCCTGACACCCTAGTTCAAGCCTTGTGAATCTTCAAAAATGCTCTTTATACTATTCAAACTGCTCAACGTCGCCTTGCCGTATATGTGTTACTGACTTCGTCAGTTCTATCCACAACCTCAAAACGGTGTTTTGAGCAACCTGCGGCTAGTTTGCTCTTTGATTCTCATTGAGTATTAAAGCAAAAAACAACCAATCGTGTCAACAGTTCATGACTAATAAAAAACGAGGTTGGGATTTCCTCTCAACCTCTTGAACAATTAGTTATTTTTTGTGACTGTGACCTCACCTGTTCGGTAATCTAACTGAATTCCCTTTTGGACATTTGGAATCACGACATTAAACTCCAATTCTCCATCAGAGGACTTGGCTTCAATCTGCGATGCGGACGGCACCAAGTCTTCCTCAGACGCATAGAGCAACGTCACACGGTAACGCACTCGTTTATTCTGATCTAGGGCTTTTCGAACCAGACTTTCATAGTAGTTTTGGCCTGTGGAATCTTCTGCACGCGCTTGGTTGGCCCAAGCTGTCTGTACGGCAATATTTTTAGGATTGCTGGTAGAAGCATCAAAGCCATCTAAGCCACCTATCAAGGCATAACCTAACAAGTGTCCTCTATCAACTGCGTGATTATAACTTCCTTTTAGGTTCTTAACCTGATGCCAACCCGCAGGCGTCCAAGATGTTGAACCATTGCCAGTTTCTTCACGGTCCTTGTACTGTCTTGTTGCCTTTGACATGATTGCATTCGCTACTGTGGGAACTGTCTCTCCTCCTACAGTTTTTGTCTTGTTATCCGCATAGGGTTTGCTTGAAACCTTAGCATCCAGATTGGTTTTATTGTTATTGACGATAAAGGCTCCTGCGCCATTCCACTCTAGCGTGCCCTTAATTTGTTTTTTAACCGAATCTGTTAGGACACTTTCTGCCAGTTCTTGACTTGGAGTATCAGACGACTGTGATTTTTGTTTTGCTTGTGTTTGTGGTGCAGTGTTGGAAGACTGCATTTGTTTAATATAGTAGCTTCCTGCTGACAAGAGCAAAAAGAGCAAGAGGCCAATTAGGGCCTGTCTTGTTTTTTTGTTCATACTTTCTCCTTCATTTCACTTTCTAGAAAAAGACTGGTCTCCCAGTCTATTTTCCTGTAAATTTTGCGATGAGTTCTTGCCATTTTGCTGGTGCTAAAATAGCCCAAGGATCTTGACCTTTTCCTAGAATACCATAGCCAATCATCAAACCAATAGCAAGAGCTAAGAATCCTAGTAGTAATACTACAATTACTAGGATAAAGCGACGTAAGACATATTTGGATTGTTTATTCATCTTCATCAGCTTCCACACTTACCCGTTCAATCTTAGCTCCTAACTGGGCTAATTTTTCATGAAAACGGTAGTAACCTCTATCTAAATGGACAAGCTTTCCTACAACTGTTTCGCCTTCAGCTACCAAGCCTGTCAAAATCAAGGCTGCACTGGCACGTAAGTCTGTCGATAGAACTTCTGCACCTTGGAGAGGCTGTCCTCCGACGATACGGGCTGTATCACGGATGATTTCAGAGTTCAAACCCATACGACGCATTTCCTCTAAATGTTGGAAACGATTCTCAAAGACTGTCTCTACCATGGTTGACTCACCTTGAGCAACAGTCATCAGAGCAGTGAACTGCGCTTGCATGTCTGTCGGAAATCCTGGATGTGGAAGTGTCTTAACGTGGACAGCCTTTAATTTTTCACGTTGAGAACGAATACGAATTCCTTCGTCCTCATCAATGACTTCAACACCCATTTCCTGTAATTTAGCAATCAAGGGACGATTGTGTTCCCAAATGGCATCTTGAATCAAGACATCTCCACCTGTAATGGCAGCTGCTACCATGAAGGTCCCTGCTTCGATTCGGTCTTGTACAACATTGTGGGTTGCACCGTGTAGTTGCTCAACACCAGTAATCGTCACAGTTTCAGTTCCTGCACCTTTGACCTTGGCACCCATTTTATTTAGGAGAACAGCTAAGTCGACAATCTCAGGTTCACGCGCAGCATTTTCAATGACTGTAACGCCGTTAGCAAGAGTTGCCGCCATCATCAAGTTTTGAGTAGCACCTACACTTGGGAAGTCCATGTAAATGTGAGCTCCGTGCAAGCGTTCTGCCTTAGCTTCGATATATCCTGCCGTTTGAGTAATTTGAGCCCCCATCGCTTCGAGTCCCTTTAGGTGAAGGTCGATAGGGCGACTACCGATAGTACAACCACCTGGCATAGAAACTTTAGCATGTCCTACACGAGCCAAGATTGGCCCCAATACCACAATAGAAGCACGCATTTTGCTGACATACTTATAGGGAGCTTCTTCTGTGATGTCACCGGTTGCATCAACTTCAACAATATGTGCTTCTTGATCAAAGTCTACTTTCGCATTTAATCCACGAACCACCTGATTCATGGTAAAAACATCCGATAAAATAGGAACATTTTTTAAGACCGTTTTTCCTTCACTTGCTAAAATAGTTGCTGCAAGCAGTGGCAAAACTGCATTTTTTGCGCCCTCGATGGTAACACTTCCAACCAAACGATTATCGCCACCTTGAACTACAATTTTTTCCATAGAGTATTTTCCTTCACTTACAATTTTAGAATAGTGTTCTAACTGCTTCTTGCCAAAGTTGGTAGAGATTTAGGAAAAAGGAACTAATCAGATATCCTAAACCGATACTACACAATACTACCAAGAGTCGAACCTTCTTCGCATTATCCTTTGTCACCTTCAAAATTTGATCCCATCTGACCAAATCTTTCAAGAGCTGAAAGACTAGGTAGACAAAAAACATATGACTACTAAGGGTAAAAAACAATTGAATCATTTGCCTATTATACCATCTTCTTTTTTTCTAAGCTAGTTTAGGGATTCGCCTACTGTTTAGGGATTGTTTTTCAAATAGTCAATCGCATCTTGAAGCGTTTTGACTGGAACGATTTTCATGTCTGTTTTAATCATTTGAGCTGCTTCGAGAGCTGTGTCATAATTACTCTTGGCATTTGGATTTGCTTTTTTAGCTTCTTCAGTTACTGGATTGTTAGGAGCAAAGAATACAGTTGCTCCTTTCTTAGCTGCGGCCACAACCTTTTTATCAATTCCACCAATATCACCAACATTCCCATCTCTGTCGATACTTCCTGTACCAGCAATGATGCGTCCATTTCGAAGAGTGGGATCTGCAATTTGCGTATAGATGGATAGACTAAACATCATCCCAGCACTAGGACCACCAATGCCTGCAGTTGAAAACTTGATTGGCACATCACTAGATACTTCTGTGCGGTCAATCAAGCCGATTCCGATACCATTTTTCCCATTTTCTAGAGTAATGATCTTTCCTTCGGCAGTCTTGACTTTTCCATCCTCCTCATAGGTAACCTTAACCTGATCACCTAGAGTTTGAGAATTAACGTAGTCAACCATCTCCTTGGAGCTCTCAAAAGTCTTGCCATTCACAGCTGTTACGGTGTCAGCAATATTAAGAACTCCCTTGAAAGTCGAGTTATCTGTTACAGTCAAAACATAGACACCCAGATATTTGAGCTCTATTTCCTTACCAGCCGTCTTCAGACCTTGATATTTAGCCATGTTTTGCGAAGTTTCCATGTAAAACTGGTTGATTCGCATAAATTCTGCATCTGACGAACCACCCGTCATCTCTTTGGCACTATGTATGTCCGTAAAAGGTGTTAGCCAAGCATAGACTAAGTCAACCAGTCTAGCGTGCTTAACTCCAACCGTCACAAATTGGTAGGAACCTTCCTCTTGGTCAGGTTGGTTATTAACTTGTAAAACCTTTCGAATATCTTCAGAAGTTCCTGGCACCTCGATATAATAAGGCAGGGGCACCGTAAAAGCGATAAAAGTGATAATGAGCCCAATAATGAGATATAAGGGCCATCTAGTTTTTTTCTTCATTGTTTAACTCCTCTAGAACAGCATTTGGTACATACCCGCTGATATCTTGACCAAATTTCAATAGTTCTCTCACAGCCGAAGAGCTGATGTATACATGCTCTGGGCGACTGTGGAGATAGATTGTCTCCATTTCTCCCGCTAGTTGATGGTTGTAAAAATCAAAACTAGCTTCATACTGAAGATCTGTTGCATTACGCAAGCCACGCACCAAGACCTCTGCACCTAATCTTCTAGCAACATCAACGACTAATTCATCGTGAGAAGCTATGACTTGGACATTTTTGAGATGTGCTACTGCTTTTTCCACAGTTTTCTTTCGACTCTCTATCGGTAAAAATCCCGTTTTATGAGGATTATAAAAAATTCCTACATACAATTGATCAAAGAGCTTACTTGCACGCTCAATGAGATCCAAATGTCCATTGGTCATCGGATCAAAAGAACCTGTAAATAGCCCAATCTTATCTGACATAAACCGTCACCTTACTAATCCCATATATTTTTTCCTTCCAGATGCCCAAACAAGCGATTTCTTCTGGAAGTTCTACTGATTTATCGGTCTCACATACCACCATGACATCCTCTGAAAAAAGATTTCTCTCTGCCATTTTTTCAATATCTGACACGATTTGTTCTTTTGCATAGGGAGGGTCCAAAAAAATAAGATCAAAGACACCATCAACCTGTTCTAATGCACGACTGGATTCCATTTTCAACAATTGAAACTTAAAGGTTTCCTTAGTCATTCGGATATTTTCTGCGACTATATTCTGGGCTCGACGATCCTTCTCGACCAGAACGGCACTGGACATCCCTCTTGAGACCGCTTCGATGGATAAACCACCACTGCCAGCATAAAGATCTAGCACACGTCCTCCTTCAAAGTAGGGGCCAATCATATTAAAAATAGCGCCCCTAACCTTATCTGATGTTGGCCTTGTCGTTTTACCGTCCAGCGTCTTTAAAGGACGCCCACCGTAGATTCCTGATACGATTTTCATACCGTATATTATACCAAATTCTTATCAAAAAAAGAAAATCGAACCTTACGGCTCGATTGATTAAAGAATATTTTCGTAGGTGTCTCTCACTTCTTGTGGCCAAACACTGGTTTGGACTTCACCGATGTGCTTCTTACGAAGTAGGAACATAGCCATACGAGATTGGCCAATTCCTCCACCAATTGTCAATGGGAAGAGTCCATTTAGGAGAGCTTTATGCCATTCTAAAGTTAGACGGTCTTCATCTCCTGTGATAGCTACTTGGCGACGGAGGGTGTCTTCATCGACACGAATGCCCATTGAAGACAATTCAAAGGCTGCACCCAAGTTATCATTCCAAACAAGGATGTCCCCATTCAAGCCATGATAGCCATTTTCAGACTCAGTTGTCCAGTCATCATAGTCTGGTGCACGTCCGTCATGAGGTTTTCCATCTGGCAATTCTCCACCGATACCAATCAAGAAAACAGCACCAAATTCCTTACAGATAGCATTTTCACGTTCTTTTGGTGTCAAGTCTGGGTAGCGTTCCACCAACTCTTCAGTATGGATAAAGGTAATTTGTTTAGGTAGAATTGACTCAATATCGTAGCGAGCTTCTACTGCTAACTCTGTCAAACGAATAGCCTTATAAATCTTTTCTACCGTTTCTTTAAGATAGGCAAGATTGCGCTGTCCGTTTGGAATAACTTTTTCCCAATCCCACTGGTCTACATAGACTGAGTGAGTCGCATCTAATGAATCTTCGTCTGGACGAAGAGCCTTCATGTGAACAAAGAGGCCTTCTCCTTCACCAAAACCAAAACGTGCTAAGGTATGGCGTTTCCACTTAGCAAGGGAATGCACCACTTCATAGGTTTCATCTGGGATTTGCAAAACCTTAACAGAAACTGGATGTTCAATCCCTGAAAGGTTGTCCTGCATCCCGTCCCCAACCTTACTCAAGATTGGCCCCTGCACTTCCACAACTTCTAATTTATCTTTCAAATACTGGGTAAAGGTATTTTTTACAAAGGAAATTTCTTCCTGTTGATGGATAAAACTTTTCTTCATACATCTCTCCTTTTGAATAATAAGATGATTATACCCTTTTGCCAGTAAAAATAAAAGTAAAAATTTAAAAAAAGAGCTCATTTGAGCTCTAAAAGTATTAATCGTCACTTCCAAAGATACGCAAGAAGCTAAGGAAAATGTTAATAAAGTCGAGGTAGAGACTAAGTGCCAATGAAATTGCCCAACCTGTAGCGACTTGACCATTTGATTCTTCATAAACATAGCGAATCTTTTGGTTATCCCAAGCAATCAAACCTGCAAAAACAAGAACCATGACAATACTGATAATGTAGTCGAAGAGGCCACTGTTTAAAAATACATTGACAATCATAGCCAAGATAAGACCCACCAGGGCTCCAATCAAAGCACGCCCGATACCACTCAAGTCCTTTTTAATCACAACTCCGATAATTGCCATGACAAAGAAGAGGGCAGCGCTAGAAATGAAAGCCGTTAGAACCGTTCCTGGTAGATAGAGCGACACGATGAAACTCAGTGAAAAACCGTTCACTACTGAATAGATGAGAAACATCGGAAGAGCTGCTGGGCTATTTTTATAAGCCATATTACTTGCTGCTATTACAAGAGCAACTTCAACTACTCCTGTTACGATTAACCATATGCGGGCGTTAAACATCAACTGAACAAGAAGGTCTTGGAAGGTCGTTAACATTAAGGCTGAAACAAGTGCAGATAAGGCGATCCCAATCCCTACAAAAGCATAAACTTTTGCATAAAATTGATTCAAACCTGAACGTTCTTGAATAATTGTTTGATTCATATCTTTTTCTCCTTATGAAATCTTTTTACTGATTATAACAAAAATAAATTGATTTAACTCAAATAAAACATGAGTATGCCTGCCGCAATGGCAACATTTAGACTTTCCGCCTGCCCTTTCATGCTGATGTGGACCAATTGGTCTGCCTGGTCTGTCATGAATGGACTAATCCCTTGACCTTCATTTCCCATGACTAAGACAAAATCTTCTAACCGAGCCAGTTCACGATAATCTTTAGAGTTCTGGGACAAGGTGGTTGCTAGAATTGGTAAACCGCTCTTTTTAGCTTGTTCCACAAACCCTTCGACAGACATGCGATAAATCGGTAAATGGAAATGACTGCCTTGCATGGAGCGAAGAGTCTTGAGACTGTATATATCAGCCGACTTGCTGGAAACGATGACTCCTGAAAAACCTGCCGCATCTGCCGTCCGTATCATGGTCCCTACATTTCCAGGATCCTGCACATCTTCTAAGAAAAGATATTTACCTGAGGTAAAATCCGGCAACAGCTCCTCTTCTTTTTGAACAATAGCTACAATGCCCTGAGGTGTTTGGGAATCAGCTAAATCGAGCAAGATTTCTTCTGTCACAAGGACAGTCTGAGGATAGTCTACTAATTTTTCACCATACTCTGCGAGAGCAAAAATTTTCTCAATCTTTGCACCTGCCTGAACGGCTTCTTCAAACAGATGCCATCCCTCAATCAGATATGAGGTTTTCCGATATTTTTTTTGATGCAATTTTTTGGCATTTTTCACCACAGAATTGGCTTTAGAGGTTATAATAGTCATAGAAATATTATAACACAATCAAGGAGGTTTGGTATGCAAAAGGTTAAAATGATCGCCCAAGGTCGCGTCCAAGGAGTGGGCTTCCGATGGGGTGTCTATACCCTAGCTCTAGAACTAGGTGGCATTACGGGTCGTGTCTGGAATAACGATGACGGAACCGTTGAAATTCTTGCCCAAGCAGAGTCTTCAGCCATCATGGCTAAATTTATCCAAGAGATCCGAAAAGGCCCTACCCCATTCTCTAAAGTAACCTATCTTGATGTTCAATTGAGTAACTTTCCATCTTATTCAGACTTCAAAGTCGCAAATTAGGTCTCTAGAACTATTGTATATTTTCCAAAAAAACAGTAGAATAGAAAGGTATAATTTTTAAAGAAGGAATAAAAACAGTGAAATCAATTAAACGAATCGCTCTCTCAGTCATGGGAGTGGCTATGCTATTAGTCTTGGCAGGTTGCGTTCAGATCGATAAAGCAACAGGTAAGCCAATTGGTCCCGTTTGGGATTTCTTGGGTGCTCCAATGGGAGAAGCTATCAAATACTTCGCTAATGATCAAGGTCTCGGTTTCGGTGTTGGGATTATCATCGTAACCATTATCGTTCGCTTGATTATCCTCCCACTTGGTATCTACCAATCATGGAAGGCGACGCTTCACTCTGAGAAGATGAATGCTCTCAAGCACGTCCTTGAACCACATCAGACTCGCCTGAAAGAAGCAACGACACAAGAAGAAAAATTAGAAGCTCAACAAGCTCTCTTTGCTGCTCAAAAAGAGCACGGCATCAGCATGTTTGGCGGCGTGGGATGTTTCCCTATCCTCATTCAAATGCCTTTCTTCTCTGCTATCTACTTTGCTGCCCAACATACTGAAGGAGTTGCCCAAGCAAGCTACCTAGGAATTCCTCTAGGCTCACCTAGTATGATTTTGGTTGCCTTTGCTGGTATCCTTTACTATCTTCAATCACTCCTTTCTTTACATGGAGTTGAAGATGAAACTCAAAGAGAACAAATCAAGAAGATGCTCTATATGAGCCCTCTCATGATTGTCGTGTTCTCTGTCTTCTCACCAGCCAGCGTTACACTTTACTGGGTTGTCGGTGGTTTCATGATGATCCTTCAACAATTTATCATCAACTACATCGTTCGTCCAAAACTTCGTAAAAAAGTACGTGAAGAATTTGCTAAGAACCCACCAAAAGCAAGCAAAACTTCAAGCACTCGTAAAGATGTAACCCCTGAACCAGCAACAGCTATCACAACTTCTAACAAGAAGAAAAACAAAAAACGCAATGCTGGAAAGCAACATTCTAGATAAAAAATAAAAGGCTTAGCTTAAATGCTGAGCCTTTTCTATAGTTGAAAAGAGGCCGAGAAAAAATCCCGACCTCTTCTTTCATTTTATCCATGTACACGTTTCATGTAATCTTGATAGCTTTCTGTATCCATCAATTCCTTAGCATTCTTAACACGTTCTGCTGTTGGAGGTTTAACTCCTTCAAGTGAGTACGGAATCCCAAGCTCACGCCATTTGAACTCACCCATTGTGTGATAAGGCAAGATTTCAAACTTATCAACATTTTTGAGAGTTTTCACAAACTTACCAAGTTCAATCAAATCTTCATCTCTGTCTGTCAATCCTGGCACTAGCACGTGACGAATCCAAACAGGTTTACCGATTTCTGACAAGTACTGAGCACAAGCCAAGATGTTTTTATTAGTTTGACTGGTTACAATCTTGTGTTGTGCTTCGTTGATTTCCTTGATATCAAGGAGAACCAAGTCTGTCACGGCCATTAACTTGTTGAACTTTTCTAGATAGCGTGGTTTGTTACGGAATGGAAGGGCACAAGTATCCAAGGTACAGTGGATACCCTTTTCTTTTGCCTTGGTAAAGAGGGCAATCAAGAAATCAATCTGCAAGAGGGCTTCTCCTCCGCTGACTGTGATACCTCCCTTGTCTCCCCAGAAACCACGATAACGAAGCGCTTCTTCTAGAACATCATCTACTGTTCGTACACGAGATTTATTGGTTTCCATAGCCCAAGTATCAGGGTTATGGCAGTATTGGCAACGCATCTGACAGCCTTGCAAAAAGACAATAAAACGAATTCCAGGGCCATCTACCGCCCCAAAACTCTCTGTCGAATGCACCATTCCTGTCACTTGTCCATAGTCAATTATTTCCTCAGACATATCGTTACCTTCCTTGAAAACGTTTTATAGTCTTTATTATACCATGACTGAAAAGAAAAACCACAGATTTTGCCTATTTTTTAGAAAACAATCTGTTTTTCACTTTCAACTTTCATGATTTTCAAAATATTTATTAATCCTTGTCAAAATCAAAGCCATAGAGAGTCGCAAAATAATCCTCTGGTCGCTCTGCTCGGCGGATCAAGCGTGCTCCACCGTCCTCTGTATAGAGAATTTCTGCCGAACGAAGCTTGGCATTGTACTGGTAGCCCATAGAGAAGCCATGCGCACCTGTATCATGAATGACTAACAAATCACCAATTTCTGTTTGAGGTAGTTCACGATTAACTGCAAACTTATCGTTGTTTTCACAAAGAGAGCCAACAACATCAACTACTTCAGTCTGACCATCAGGATGCATCATATTGGTGATGTGGTGATAAGCGCCATACATAGCCGGTCTCATAAGATTGACAGCTGACGCATCTACTCCTAGATAAGTACGATAGGTTTTCTTTTTATGAGTAACTTTTGTGACGAGAATGCCATGAGGTGCCAACATAAAGCGACCTAGTTCTGTAAAGATTTTAACCTGACCAAGACCTGCTGGTGTGAGGACTTCTTCATAAACCTGACGAACTCCCTCTCCAATCAAAGCAATATCATTAGGCTCCTGGTCTGGGCGATAGTTAACCCCGATACCTCCAGAAAGATTGATAAAGTCCAGTGAAATACCTAACTTTTCCTTGATTTCTACTGCCAATTCAAAAAGCTGACGTGCTAATTCTGGATAGTAGAGATGGGTCACTGTATTGGAAGCAAGGAAGGAATGAATCCCAAAGGTTTTAGCTCCCTTTTCTTTCAAGATGGCAAAGGCTTCAAAAAGCTGTTCCTTAGTCATCCCGAACTTAGCTTCACCAGGATTATCCATAATGTCCGTTCCCAGTTCAAATACGCCACCAGGATTGTAACGGCAAGAGATGATTTCTGGGATGCCTGCTGCACGTTCCAAATGCTCGATATCTTCAAAGGCATCTAAATTAATCGTCGCACCTAATTCACGAGCATAGGCATATTCTCTATCTGGGGTGTTATTAGATGAGAACATCATATCCGCCCCTGTAAACCCAAGCTTGTGACTCATCAAGAGTTCGACATAACTAGAACAATCCACTCCACATCCTTCTTCTTGTAAGATTTTCAAGATAGCTGGAGTTGGGGTCGCTTTAACTGCGAAGTATTCTTTAAAGCCCTTATTCCAAGAAAAGGCTTTGTTTACTGCGCGTGCTTTCTCACGAATCCCTTTTTCATCGTAGAGGTGAAAAGGGGTTGGAAACTCTTCGACAATCTTTTCTAAAGCTTCACGTTTAATAAATGGTGTTTTCATAGGACTCCTTCATATTCATTATCAAAGAAAGGCTGGGACGAAAGTTCCAACCTTTGTATTTCAAGTCAATTCTTATTTTTCTGTATCGAAGATATTTCCAACTTCAACAGCAATTTGTTGGTTCTTCACATCAATATTTGTGACTCTCAAGAGTGACTTGTAGTCGAACTGTTGTTCACGATCTTCCTGTGCATTATCAGCAAAGACAGCTACACCAGCCAACTCTGAATCAAACTCAGACAAGAGGCTAATCATCCCGTTAATGGTTCCTCCACCCTTCAAGAAGTCATCGACGATCAAGACACGACTTCCTGCTTTGAGGCTACGTTTTGAAAGGAACATCTTTTCGATACGGTCACTAGAACCTGAAACATAGTTGACACTAACAGTTGAACCTTCAGTGATTTTCAAGTCGCGACGGACAATGACAAATGGTACGTTGAGAACATTTGCCACTGCGTTTGCAAGCGGAACCCCTTTGGTCGCTACCGTCATAACAGCATCAATCTTCTGATCCATAAAGCTCTTGGCAATAATGCGACCGATATTTTTCAAAATAGCTGGAGTACTCAATAGGTCAGATAAATAAATGTAGCCACCCGGAAGAATGCGATCACTCTCTGAAAGTTTATCACGAAGCTCTTCGATAATCGTTTTAGACTCAAGGGGAGAGATCGATGGTGTAAAAATAACACCACCACCAGCACCTGTCACCGTTTGAATATGACCAATTTCAATTTCTTCGAAAGCACGTTTAATGATGACGATGTCTTCAGAAATAGACGATTTGGCAGATTCATACTTTTCCGCAAAGGTGTTGAGACTGGTTAATTTGTATGGATTGTTAATCAAGTAATTGGAAATGACAACCATCCGATCACTTCTTCTTAATTTCATTATATTTTTACCATTCTTTTTTATTTATACTCAATGAAAATCAAAGAGCAAACTAGGAAGCGAGCCGCAGGCTGTACTTGAGTACGGCAAGGCAAAGCTGACGTGGTTTGAATTTGATTTTAGAAGAGTATTAGTCTTTTTCTCATTATATCACACAAAAGCAAAAAAACGAACTTTATTGCCTAAATAAAGTTCATTTTTTTAGTTTCTAGTCTAATTTTGGCTTGTAGAAGGAACGATTGTCCATAGCAAAGACCTTATTGGTCATTTCTCCCTCATCAACAAGGGCCAGAGCTGTTGTCATCATCATCATGCTGGCATCCAAATTATCAATCATATGAATAATTTCTGCTTCCATCACTCGAGGACGAACTGGACTACCATACTCGAGGAGACCATGATGACTGAGAATGACATGGCGAAGAAGTACAACCTCTTCTCTGGTGTCATCAATGCCAAGCTCCATTACTGCTTTGGTAATCTCGCTATCAATCAGAGCGATATGACCAATAAGGTTTCCTCTTACTGTGTACTCTGTCTGGTCAGGACCTGTCAACTCAATAACCTTGGCAAGGTCGTGCAGCATAATCCCCGCGTAGAGCAAGCTCTTATTGAGCTGAGGATAAATATCTGCAATTGCTTCTGCCAAACGAACCATAGTGGCAGTATGATAAGCAAGCCCTGTTTCAAAGGCATGATGGTTGGTCTTAGCAGCTGGATAAGAGTAGAATTCCTTGTCATACTTGGTGTAGAGATTTCGAACAATTCGCTGCCAAATTGGATTTTCAATTTTAAAAATCATCTGCGCCATATACTCACGAATCTCTTTGGCATCTACTGGAGATTTAACCTTGAAGTCCGCTGGGTCATTTGGTTCGCCAGGTTGTGGTAAGCGAAGGGTGATTTGATTAACCTGAGGCGTATTGTTGTACACTTCACGACGACCTTGCATATGGACTACTTTCCCTGCTGTAAAGGTTTCAACATTGTGGGGTTGAGCATCCCAGAGCTTCCCTTCGATTTCTCCACTATCATCTTGGAAGGTGAAGGCTAGGTAATTTTTCCCAGCACGTGTCTGTCTCAGGTCAGCTGACTTGATCAGGTAAAAGCCTTCAAAAAGCTCATCTTTCTTCATGTGACTAATCTTCATATTCTTCCTCATCTTCTTGGAATTGGAGCAAATCAAGCGCAGGCTCACCTTCTGATAACTCAATGTGACGAAGCGTTCGCTCGATAGCTGTAGTACGACGATTTAATAAATCATCAATATTGCCAGAGGCATGTTGGAGATGTTTTTGTGCCTTGACCAGAATACCTCCAAACTTGCCAAACTCGGTTTTGACACTAGCAAGGGTTTTGCTAATATGGTCAGCACTCTTTTGGATATTGAGAGTTTTGAAGCCAACCGATAAGGAGTTAAGAAGAGCCGACAAGGTACTTGGACCTGCAACAATAATCTGTTCCTCCCGTCTCAAATCATCAAAGAAAATCGGATTGCGAACGATTTCCGAATAGAGACCTTCTGTCGGAACAAACAAGACTCCAAAATTGGTTGTCCGAGGTGGCGCCAGGTACTTACTCTTAATATCCTTAGCAAAATGCTTGACGCTTGCTAGGAGAGACTTACGACAGCGCTCAATCTCGTCCTTGTCACCTGCTTCATAGGCTTCTTCCAGACGGTAATAATCCGCCAATGGAAACTTAGAGTCAATCGGTAGATAAACATATTCTTGGTCGCCTTGCCCAGGCAACTTGATAGCGTACTCGACTCGCTCACTCGAATTTTCAACCGTTGCAAATTCTCGTTCATACTGGGCAGGTGTCATGATGTCTTCAATAATCTGCCCCAGTTGTAATTCACCTAGAATTCCTCGCGTTTTAGTTCCAGAAAGAACTTTATTTAGCGCACCGACATCTCGCGCAACAGTTTGCATTTCACCTAGGCCACGATTGACAGATTCTAGTTGCTTGGAAACTGTCTCAAAAGAGGCCTGCAAGCGTGTTTGCAAAGTCTTTTCTAACTTTTCCTCGACCGTTTGGCGCATTTGTTCTAAGCGTTGTTCATTTGATTCCTGCAAGGCCTGTAGTCGTTGGTCAGTCTTATCTCTGGTTTGGAGAAGGTTTTCGTTCATCTCTTGGCGCACCTGTGTCAGACCCTGGTGCAATTCAATCCGCACCTCCTGCAAACGGTCACTGACAGCCACTTCAAGATTTTTTTGATCCAGCTGACTAGCTTGTCGAGCTTGTTCAAATCGATAATCTAGCTGGTCTGATAGGTTATCTGCCTGATCCTCCAAGCTCTTGGTCAGATATTTTTCCTGCTTGTCCTGCCTTTGCCAAATAAGAAAGAGGCCGGCTAGATTAGCAACTAATAAAACAACAAGTAAACTTTCCATCCTACCTCCTATCTTTGCTATGCAAGACGACCACATAGCCATCTGGGCAAGTCACTGACACTTCCCTATCTATATATTCGTTAGAAGCATAAACTTTCTTAAAGAAAAAATTTTCCTCTGTCAGTTCATACTTGGCACCGAGTATTGTCAAACGACTATCCCTCACAGGCATAAAGGCCAAATAATCATAGTCCGAACGTGGTTCAAGTCGACTGATTCCTTCTGGGCAATAGCTAATCAAATTTTGCCCATCCTCAATCTCTATTTGACGCATATAGGGCGCCAATTTAAGATTGCTGGGTAGAAAGACATTAGCTAACATATGGTCAATGCGACCACCTAGGGCACCAAAAATAGTCACCTGAGCTTGCGGATTTTTTTCAAAAACAGTGAGAAGGGCTAATTCCAAATCGGTATCGTCTTTTTCTGGTTGGGCTTGAACAAACTGCTGGGCACGTTTTTGAATCAACTGACGTTCTTCTACAGTCACAGAATCAAAATCCCCAACTGCAAGAGCAAGAGGAAGTTTTTCCTCTAGTACCCAAAGCGAGCCTCGATCCACACCGACATAGCAATCAAAATCTGTTCGATAGTGACCACGGTCTCCACCAGCAAAAACTGCAACTCTAGTCCAGTTCTTTTCTGAGAGCTTGCACTCGTTCATTGACATCTCCCTTAAAGACATAGGATCCTGCTACAAAAACTGTTGCACCAGCTTCTTTGGCTTGAGCAATGGTTTTATCATCAATCCCACCATCCACTTCGATCTCAAAGTTCAAATCTTTTTCCTCACGAAGGGAAACCAATTCACGTACCTTATCCATGGTTTCTGGCAGAAATGCTTGCCCACCGAAGCCAGGATTCACCGTCATGACCAAGACTTGATCAACTAAGTGAAGCACGTGCTTGATAGACTCAACAGGCGTACCAGGATTGATGACTACCGAAGGTTTAACACCGAGAGAACGAATCTTTTGAAGAGCCCCATGGATATGAGGTGTTGCCTCGACATGGATGCTGATAATATCTGCTCCCGCACGCGCAAAATCTTCTAAATGATGTTCGGGATTTGATACCATCAAGTGGCAATCAAAGACCATCTTGCTGTGGGGGCGAAGACTTTCAACCACACCTGCACCAAAACTAATTTGGGGTACAAAGTGACCATCCATGATATCGATGTGGGCATATTCTGCCCCAGTTGCTTCTAGGCGTTTAATTTCACGTTCAAAGTTGGCATAATCCGCTGCCAGAATTGACGGAGCAATCTTGTATTGAGACATAGGTTTCTCCTTATTTTGGAATTTTTTTGCTGACTTTTTTATAGGTTTCTCTACGATTTTCAATCTCACTGAGGAATTGCAGGTAGTTGTCAAAACGGAAGTTCGCAATGATACCTTCTTCGACAGCCGGTTTAACCGCGCAAGAAGGTTCATGGGTATGGGTACAAGTACGGAATTTACAGTCTCGACTGACAGAGGCAATCTCTGGAAAAGCCTGATTGAGGTCTTCAGCCGTTGACACTTCATAGTCCAGTGATGAAAAGCCTGGTGTGTCCGCGATTTTACCCCCATTGAGGTTGTAAAAACTAACAGCTCGTGTGGTATGACGACCGCGACCCAGACTGTCTGAGATTTCTCCTGTTTCAAGATTAAGGTCAGGTGCGATTTTATTGAGGAGAGTTGACTTTCCAACACCCGTCTGCCCCATAAAGACCGTAACCTTGCCTGTCAACAAGGGTAAAAGTTCTTCTTTACTCGTCACAAAATCGTAACCAATAGCATCATAGGTTTTCTCGTAGAAATCCAGTTCTCTCTTATCCTCTAGTAAGTCCATTTTGGAAATATAGACAATAGGGTGAATGCCCTTGTGCTCCAAAAGGACCAAGAAGCGATCCAGCAAGTTGCTATTAAAGTCAGGTTCTTTAACAGACATGATAACCACAGCTTGGTCAATATTGACAATGGGTGGGCGAACCAGACTATTTTTTCGTTCATGAATCTTGAGAATATAACCTTCGGAATTTTCCTCCGCAGAAAAATCTACCCAATCTCCAACATAGGGCGTATGCCCCTTTTTACGGAAATTTCCACGCGCACGTGTTTGATAAACCTGACCCTCACTTTCCACATAGTAGAAGCCGGCCAAAGCTTTAATGATTTGTCCTTGCATCTTAGAGTCCTTGTCCTTTAAGCGCATCTGCTAGACTGGCAAATTCTTCTAAGCCAAGAGCTTCACCGCGTACACTTGGGGATAGTCCGGCCTGGTCCAAAGCCCTAGTCAACTTATCCTTAACTTCCTCAGTCTTGCCAAAGTAACCTGTCAAGTTATTCCACAAGGTCTTACGACGATGGGTGAAACTAGCCTTGGAAACCTTAAAGAAGAAGTTCTCATCTTTTACTGCTACAACCGGTTCTGGACGACGTACCATTTTCAGGATAGCTGAATCCACATTTGGTGCTGGCACAAAGACCGTACGAGGTACAATAAAGGCAACCTTAGCTGTCATGTAATACTGAACGGCAATCGACAAGCTACCGTAAGCCTTGGTATTTGGCTTAGCAGAGATACGATCCGCCACTTCTCTTTGCATCATGACCACAAACTCACTAAAAGGAATCCCACTTTCGATCAAGTGCATGAGAATAGGTGTCGTGATGTAATAAGGCAAGTTTGCCACTACCTTGATGGGCAAGTCAGGATTTTTGAAATTCTGGATATGTTGCGCTAGGTCAACTTTTAGAATGTCCTCGTTGACTACGGTCACATTGTCAAAATCCCGCAAGGTATCCGCTAGGATTGGTACCAAGCGATGGTCAATCTCAAAGGCCATAACTTCAGCTGCACGCTCAGCCAAAAATTCCGTCAAGGCACCAATACCCGGCCCGATCTCAATGACATTGACCTGGTCATCAATCTCAGCCGTATCCACAATTTTTTGAAGGATATTGGTATCCGTCAGGAAATTTTGCCCGAAGGACTTTTTAAAGGTAAAACCGTGACGCTCCAGCACTGCCTTGGTCACGCTATAATCTGCAATTCTCATTTATTCTCTTTTCTATTTATTAGCTAAAAATAATATATAAAACCCACATAATTCCTAGTGCCAACAAAATCCAAAACACTAAAAGAACACGAGGCTTGTTCCCTTTTGAATCAGATCCAGTCATATCAAGCACTTTCTTATCTTCTTGGGGGTTCGTTTTCTTCAGTTCATCCTGATAGGCAACCGAATCTAGAATATTGTCTTCTGGCAATAATTCTGAAGCATAATAATCAGGAAAGCCCATAGCAAGACCAATTAAGTTCTCTTCTGTCAAAGAAAAATCTAAATCTTTGGGTTGATTTTCCCGAATAGCCCGGATATTTTTTAACAGTTTATCAGAAACAACAGACACTTGGTCCATAAAAACAACATCTAAAAGATCAAATCCGAGCACATCACCGTCTTTGACGTTTGCAAGAATATAACGGACAAAGTCATCATATAGTTGCACGGATTGCGGGGCATTCTCTTCTAAAAAAGATCGGTTTTTGAGGGCATTCTGTTGGAATTTTTCAATAGAAAGCAAGATATCTACATTCTGCTCTTGGTAAAATCTTTCTGCTTGCTCTTCATCTTCTTCGAGTTTTTCTGCTGTTTTCCAGAGAGCAATCGGAGCTTTTAAATCTTCTTCATCCCAAAACAATTGCCAAAAATAGGGTATTGTGTAGATGCCTTCTGTTAAGATACGAGCTTCATTTCCGTTTTTTAAGTAAATATAACTTCTATTTGCCATATCATTTCCTTTCACAATCTTTGAAAAAGGTTAGTGGTTCAAGTAGGATGTAGATAAAACCATATAGTTTCCCAATGTAAAGAAACTCTCTAATCTTTAGCTCTGCCTTCTAGTTCCTCGCCAAGCTTTTGCATCTCTTTAAAAGCTGTTAGACTAACATAGGCACCCGCTTCATAATACTCCGTTGGATTAATGGCATAGTCAAAAATTTCAATCATGCCTCCTGCTTCTTCAATCATGCCATTCCATTTTTCGTCAAAGACCATTCGCAGGCGTTTCCAATCAGTAAATACCGGCACAGAGTTTCGCCCATCTTTTCCTTCTTTAACTGGAATGTTGAAACTAGAATCTTTTTCTAAAACGAAGGAATTTCCTTCCTGACTATCGCCCTTAAATTCCGAAGCCGCATCTAGAGGAATTAGGAATTTAGCTTTCGGTATAGCTTCTGAAAAGAACTTATAATAGAGCTTATAAATTACTTCTTCATCTTCTGTCGTCGGGCTATCCAATTGTCCCATCAACAGCATCCATCTTACCAAGTCAGGATTCATTACAGGAACTTGTATTTCTGGCAAATTAGAATAATCTGGTTTTTGAACCAAAGCCGAGGCACTGATGCTGACTTCCTTGGAATTAAAGATTGCTCCCAAGGCACCATTTAAGTAAAAGGCTATTCCAAGGAAATTCTCAATCCCTTTTTTATCTTCCGTATTTTCAATCAGTTTTACGACAGAGTTTGGTCGACTATCAATGGTTTCCTTGAATTGGCGATACCAAGATGGCGTCAAAAGCATGATCATGGGATCCGTACAGAGATACCCCTCTTCTCCCCTATCATAGGTCGTTGAGAAAAGATAGGGTTCGCCTGTTTTTTCCGAATAAACAGCATAAACTGCATCTGCTGCTAAGAGCTTATCTTTAACGATTTCCGCTAGGCGTTCCAACTTACGAGTGTTGGCTTGATAGCTTTCTTCACTTTCAGTTTCCTGATTTTGACGGCATTTCCATAAAAAGAGACGTAAAATCTCTACGCTGTCATCAAGGCTAGCTGCCAAATAGTCTTCATTAGTCAATTGACCTTCTTGGATGGCTACAAAAGCACGATACAGAGCATCTGAATAGCTTGATAATTTTTGCTCTTCCTCAACACCTGAACTAAAGAGCACACTTCCTTTTTTCAATTTATCCAAAGAAGGAAGCCTATCAACCACTAGATGCGCGAGAACTTCATCAGTAAGACTATCTGCATCTTTGTTTTGACTGCTAAGTTTTTTAACCTCTACAGTACCAAGAGCATCCATTCCTTGGTCAGGATTGCAAAACTGCAACTGATCCCCAACCTTGAGAGTCCCTTCTAAACTCCCAACAATCAATAATTGATTCGTTTCCTTCATTGGGAACAAATCTAAAACTCCAATACATGCATTGTTTTTAGATTCTTCTCTTTCTTTCTGTGCTTCAGCTATTTCAGTTGCCTCTGCAGTTTCCGTCTTTTTTAAAAAATCAAAGATTCCCATAACTTTTCCTCATTAACTCCACACAAGGCTAATCCTGTGGAGCACTTTTCTAATGCTTGCTATCAAGCCTGATTAAACCGTATATGATTACTTCTATTGTATCATATTCCCCCTACATTTTGGGACGGTTTCTCAATTCTCATACGATTTCATGGCATCTTCAACTTCAGCTAGACTGATGCCAAATAATTCTAAACGCTTGAGAAGTTGTTTACCATTGGAATAACCGATACGAAGATTCTCTCCTAGATATTCTCTGCGTTTTCGGCTGTCTGCTCCAGCTAGAAAACCAAGGCGGATCAAGTCACTACGGCTAATATCAAAGTCACTTTCTACTTCAAATTGCTCTGTTACTTGAGCCAGTGCTGTTTTCAAGTCTTCATAACTGGCATGTTCGATTCCTAGGGAACGTCCCTTGGTCTTGGACTTGGGAACAGCTTCATCACGTTTGAGAAAGGCGTGCTGAACTGTCGGAATGGCCGTCATAATCATCCGACGAATGCGCTCTCCATTAAAATCAGGATCTGTAAAGACAATCACCCCATGACGTTCGTGTAGACGTTGGATTCGTCCAAAATCTTCTTCATTGATAGCCGATCCGCGAGTCTCATAGGTCTCAACGTCAAAGTAACGTTTGAGATTGGCCGTATCATCACGTCCTTCGACTACGATGACTTGGGAAATTTTCTCTTTCATGATTTACGTTCCAATCCAAAGATTCGTTCTGCATTAGCACTTGTCGCAGCAGCCAATTCTTCTGTCGTCATGCCACGCAAGTCGGCTATAAAGTCCACTACATAGCGCGTGTAAGCTGTCTTATTTTCACGCCCACGCTTGGGTACTGGGGCTAAATAAGGCGCATCCGTTTCTACCAAAATCTTATCCAAAGGTAACTCTTTGGCTGCTTCCTGAATGTCTGTTGCTTTTTTAAAGGTCACCACTCCAGAAAAGGAAATGGTCATGCCAAGCTCCACAAACTTCTCGGCCCACTCCAGAGAACCTGAGAAGGAATGCATGATGCCGCCACGTGGACCAACTCCCTCACTCTTAATAATTTCATAGGTATCTTCGAGCGCATCACGTGTGTGAACCACAAAAGGTAAGTCCAGTTCCTTAGATAGCTGAATCTGACGACGGAAAACTTGTTCCTGTACTTCTTTAGGGGCTGTCATCCAGTGATAGTCCAAACCAATCTCCCCCAAGGCAATCACTTTGGGGTGTTTTAGTTTTTCCAACAAGTAATTCTCAACTTCCGTTGTATAGGTTCCTGCCTCTGTAGGATGCCAACCAATAGTCGCATAGAGTTGATCGTACTTATCTGCTAGTTCTAGCGCCCGCTCAATAGTCGGTTTGTCAAAACCAACAATATTCATCCGAGTTACACCCATTTCAGCCGCTAAGGCAAGTTCTTCTTCTTCGCGTCCCAAAAATTCTTCCACATTCAAGTGGGTATGAGTATCAAAAATCATTTATATTCCCTCGTTTTTTCTACCTTCTATTATACCAAAAAACTGCTCTCATCCTTATAGGAAAAAATATTTTAAAATCACTCACTTTTTCTTGACGACTTATTTTCATAGCAGTATAATAACTCTTGTTGAAATTTTCAGAAAAGGAAAGAAAATGTTTACGAAATTAAAATATACCTTTATTGGTCGTCCCCTTAAGTCCTTGACTGAAGGCGAGGGAGGACTACTTGGAAAAACACAGGCACTTGCAATGCTCTCAAGCGATGCCCTTTCATCTATCGCCTATGGACCTGAGCAGGTCGTCCTTGTCTTGGCTAGCCTATCTCCACTTGCTATTTGGTGGAGTCTCCCTATCGGCATTTTTGTCCTCTTGCTACTTGCTAGTCTAACCATTTCTTACCGACAAATCATTCACGCCTACCCTCAAGGTGGGGGTGCCTATATGGTAACACGAGAAAATCTTTCTCCTGAGCTCGGTTTGATTGCCGGTGGAAGCTTGCTTGTTGACTATATGCTAACAGTAGCCGTATCCGTGGCTGCAGGAGCTGATGCGATCACAGCAGCACTGCCTGCCCTCCACCCCTACAACCTCCACATCTCCATTTTTTTGGTCTGTTTACTCATGCTTTTGAATCTGCGAGGCTTGAGGGAATCTGCTAGTTCTCTGATGATCCCTGTCTATCTCTTTATCTTTAGCACGGTCTTCCTCTTATTGTTTGGTATCTTCCAACTATTGACTGGTTCTCTCAGCTATCATGCAACTTCTGCAATTGGTCAAACTGTCCCAAGTCTCTCAATCGTCCTGATTTTAAGAGCCTTTACCAGCGGTTCAGCTTCACTAACTGGAGTTGAAGCTATCTCAAATGCTGTTCCATTTTTCAAGACTCCCAAAGAGAAAAACGCAGCCCAAACGCTTACTATCATGTCTCTTATTCTTGGATTTCTCTTTGCAGGGATTACCTTCTTAAATTACTGGATGGGAATTACACCTCAACACGGAGAAACAATCCTCTCACAAATGGCTAAAGGAATTTTAGGGGATTCAGCTCTCGGTCAGATTGTTTATTATCTCTTCCAATTTTCAACTGCCCTCATCCTTGCCGTAGCTGCAAATACTGGTTTTTCTGCCTTTCCAATGTTGGCTTACAATATGGCTAAAAACAAGTACATGCCCCATCTTTTTATGGAAAAAGGAGATCGCCTAGGTTACTCAAACGGTATCCTAACCTTGGCCTTTGGCGCTATGATCCTTCTGCTCATTTTTAACGGAAATACAGAACGCTTGATCCCTCTCTATACTATTGGAGTTTTTGTTCCTTTTGCACTTTCTCAAACAGGGATGATTCGCCACTGGAAAAAAGAAAAAGGTTCTCATTTCTTAAAATCTGCCTTTGCAAATATCCTCGGTGCCATCATTTGTTATGCTATCGTTCTTATCTTACTCTTCTTCAGACTTGGAGATATCTGGCCCTTCTTCCCAATTATCCTAGTCTTAACCTTCCTCTTTTTGTCTATCCACAGTCATTACCAAAAAGTGGCCAAACAGCTTCGACTTTATGAAGGAATTCAAAAGAAAACCTACGATGGCAATGTCGTCCTTGTCTTAGTAGGAAATGTCACTCGAGTCAGCGTCGGAGCGATTAATTACGCGCAAAGTATTGGAGATGAGGTTTTGGCGATGCACATTTCCACCAAGGAAACTGAGGAAAAAGACCAAGAAATCCTCCAAGAATTTGCCGACTACTTCCCAAATATCACTCTAAAAAACATTAATACTAGCTATCGCGATATCATCACACCAACAGTTCGCTATGTTCGAAAAATCTCTCAAGAAGCCAAGAAAAAGAACTACACAGTCACAGTTCTAGTACCTCAATTTATCCCTAACAAACCTTGGCAAAATATCCTCCACAATCAAATGAGTCTCAAATTAAAATATGCTCTCAGATGGCACGAAGATGTCGTCGTTGCCAGCTACTCTTATCATTTGAAAGAATAAAGAAAAGCTCAAAATCAGAAATTCACCTTCTGATTTTGAGCTTTTTTCTATATGTCTCCTTTCCAATACATCTGCTGAAGTTTTTATTCTAAAAAAGGTATTTTAGAAAATTCACTTTTTTAGGCAACAGAAAAGCCAGTAGACTCGAGTTCCTACTGACTTCTTTGTTGAATTCGTTTGGATTATGCAGCCAAAACTTTGCGTCCTTTACGACGACGAGCTGCCAATACGCGACGACCGTTTTTAGTTGACATACGGTTACGGAATC
>NZ_JAWERU010000002.1:0-90114 GCF_032481935.1 Streptococcus sp. | reverse complement strand
GTGGAACTTACCCTGACACGGATTTCCACTGGTTTTTACGATTTTTATCAGACTAACTTCCACTTTTATTGGCGATGGAAGTTAGTTTGGGAATTTAGCCTTTAAAGCCAAGACTCACAATCAAGCCGATAGAATGTTCTCAAGTTTATCGACTCTGTGATTGTTGAGTTGTTTGGTTTTGATTACCCTGTTCCTCTTGTTTTTTCTTTTCTTCCTCCTGCTTTTTCTTCTCCTCTTCTTTAGCTTTGATTCTTGCTTCTTCTAAAGCCTTATCCGTCAAGCTATAACTATAGATCCCAACTTCCATATCAATACCGCTTGGAACTGTTAATTGAGGTTTAATCTTACTATAGTAAGGCAATTTTTTACCTAATTCTGATAAGGGAACCAAAATCTCATCGGTATCATACATGGTAATCTTGAGAAGATCGCTGGTTACACTAGTTGGAGCCAATTCAATCGTTTTGATAGCTTGCTTAATCTCTGGGCTGACTTCAGCCAGTTGTTCAATCAAGGTTTTGACTTGCTGCTCATCATTAAAGAGTACAGACATATAGGTTTCAGGAAGACTGACTAGACTAACTGGACTGGTTTCCACCGTCCCACTAGAAAGAATCGGATAATGATCCTCTCCAGAAACATAATAGGCTACAATCCCGTATTCCTTGACCTGGATGGTAAAATTGGTCGGGAATTGATAGTGAATGCTCGCAGATTCAATCCAGTGATTGGACTTAATCATCTCAGCATGTTTGTCTTTATTGAGGAGTAGACCAAAGGTATAGTCACTATCACGAATCCCTGAAGCCTCTTTGATTTGGTCTGCATTGGTCTCTACCGTACCAGTAACCTCTATGTTTTTCAGAGTTGAGTATGGCGTCAAAAGATAGATGGAAAAGATCAAGACAAGCAAACTTGGGATTAGAATCGTAACAGCACGCCAGATATGAACACTTGGAATAGAAGGCTTAGCAAGCTTTTTCTTAGACTTAGATCTCTTTTCTTCTACTTTTGTTTCTTCAGATATTTCGTCCTCGTCTTCCACTTGTTCTGCTTCAGTTGCTTCCTCTTCAAGTTCAGGCGAGGACTCATCTGCTGTAAGATCCTTCTGCTCTTCGCTATTAGGATCTACTTCAGTTGCTTCCTCTGTATTTTCGGATATATCCGACTCTTGCTCTTCTTTGGTTTCTTCTGCCTTTTTGCGCAGATACTCTCGGTTTTTCTTCTGCCACTCTGATAAGCTAGTTTCTGCATCAGAAGTTATTGAAACTTCCTTTTTGCCTGAATCTCCCTTGCCTTCTTCTTTAGCTAGGTTGGCCTCTTCTTCAGCCTTTTTTAGAAGATATTCTTGATTTCGTTTTTGCCACTCTGACAATTCCTTGTCTTGAGTTGGCTCTTGTTTCTTATCCTTTGACATCGATTTTCCTTATGATAGATCTTTTTTTAGTAGCGCATAAAAATCCGCCACAGATTTTAATTCATGAGAATTCTTCATCGTGCTCTGGTAGTCTTCTTTGTGGGTCAAAAGCTTGCTTACTTTTTCTTCTAAAGTAGACAAGGTCAAGTCGCTTTCTTGCAACTCTTCAGCATAGCCTTTTTTCACGAAATAAGCTGCATTTTCAATCTGGTCTCCACGGCTAGCTTCACGTCCGAGAGGGACAATGACATGCAATTTAGCCATGGCAAGGAGCTCAAAAATAGTATTGGCACCACCACGAGTAATGACCACATCAGCCAGATTCATGAGCGGTTGATAGAGGTCAGTCACATAGTCAACACGATAGAGGTTTGAACTTAGTTCATTTAAACTAGCATCACCTGTCAGGTTGATGATATTGTAGCGACTAGTCAGCTCTTCCTGGTGGTCTGTAACTAATTGGTTAAAGACACGCGCCCCAGCAGAACCGCCGACGAAGAGAAGAGTTGGTAGTTTGCTATCAAAATAAGTTCTGATGTCCACCATTTCTTCGGGTTCTTCCATGATTGGGCCAGAAACCTTAGTCACAGCTCCTACATGCTCTACCTTAGTGAGACCAGACGCTTGTTCAAAAGTAGAGTACATCTTGGTCGCAAACTTATAAGCGATTTTATTGGCCAAGCCCATAGAGAGGTCAGACTCGTGGATAAAGACTGGCACTCTGCATACTCGCGCTGCAATAACAGGAGGAACAGATACAAATCCTCCCTTAGAAAAGAGGGCTTGCGGACGAAGGCGAAGCATGATAAAGAGCGATTGAATAATTCCAAAAGCAACCTTAAAGACGTCAACCATGTTTTGCCATGAGAAATATCGACGTAATTTCCCTGTAGCAATAGAATGGAAGGTGACATCTAAACCTGACTTGAGAATTTCATGATGCTCAATTCCGTTCTTATCACCAATATAGTGGACTTCCCAGCCATCTTCGATGAACTTAGGCATTAACAAAAGGTTGAGGGTAACGTGTCCAACCGTTCCCCCACCAGTAAATACTATTTTTTTCATATTATCCCTTTAACTCCGCTACAGTGTCGATGAAAAGATCTCCACGTACTTCAAAGTTAGCATACATATCCCAGCTAGCATTAGCAGGACTGAGGAGAACCACATCTCCTTCTTCCGCAAGTTCATAAGCCTTGCGAGTTGCATCCGCAATATCTGTCGCATCCACATAAGCCACACCTGCCTTATCGGCTGCACGTTTGACACGTTCTGCAGACTGACCGAGAATGACCATGTTCTTAAGTCCAGTAATATCTGGTACCAATTCGTCAAACTCATTACCACGGTCCAAACCACCAGCAATCAAGATAACCTTGCTATTGTCAAATCCAGACAAGGCTTTTTGAGTTGCCAAGATATTGGTTGACTTACTATCATTGTAGAATTTAACGCCATTGATTTGGTCTACGAATTGGAGACGGTGTTTAACGCCACCAAAAGCTGACAAGGTTTCATTGATGGTTTCATTGTCCACACCACGCAGTTTAGCAACAGCAATGGTTGCAAGAGCATTTTCTACATTATGGCTACCTGGAACACCGATTTCATCAGCTGCCATGACTTTTTCACCACGGAAGTAGAGTTGACCATCTTCAAGATAAGCTCCGTCAACCTTTTCAAGTGTTGAAAATGGTACTACAGTCGCATTTGTCTTTGTCGCAAGCTCTTTAGCTAATTCCTGGTTGAAGTTCAATACTAGGTAATCAGCTGCTGTCATATTGCTTTGGATATTCCACTTAGCTTCAACATAAGCTTCAAAAGAACCGTGGTAGTCGATATGGGTTGGCATAAGGTTGGTGATAACAGCAATTTCAGGATGGAATTCCTGGATTCCCATTAGTTGAAAAGAGGATAGCTCCATGACAAGGGTGTCCTTATCTGTCGCAGTTTGAGCCACTTGACTAGCAGGATATCCGATGTTCCCTGATAAAAGTCCATTTTGCCCAGCCGCAGTCAGAACTTCTCCAATCATAGTGGTGGTCGTAGTCTTACCATTTGAACCTGTAATACCGACGATTGGTGCTTCTGAGATCAGGTAGGCTAATTCAACCTCAGTCAAGACTGGAATGCCTTTTTCTAGAGCTTTTTCAATCATCGGATTGCTATAAGGGATTCCTGGATTTTTTACCATAAGTGCAAAATCTTCATCCAATAATTCCAACGGATGGCCACCAGTGACAACCTTGATACCCTCTTCCAAGAGACTTTGCGCAGCTGGATTTTCCTCAAAAGGCTTGCCATCATTCACTGTCACAATGGCACCTAGCTTGTCCAAAAGACGAGCTGCAGATTCACCAGATTTTGCCAATCCTAGGACTAATACTTTCTTATTTTCAAATTGATCAATTCGTTTCATATCTAGAACTCCATTTCTACTCTTACTATTTTACCATTTTTATGAAAATAAAAAAGCCACAAAGGGCTTTCTTATTTGTTTTTGTCCTCGATCAACTATTCTACAGACTTGAGGGCTTCTAACATATCCACCTTTCGGAGATAATGATTGACAAAAACTCCTAGGATGGTCAAAATGACACTGACGGCTAGAATTGGGATGAGATACACTTCCCAGCCGACCTTGGGTTGAAAACGGAAGGTTCCAGGTGCAATCATCTGAATGAGAAATTGATGGAGATAAAAGCCTGAGACCAATCCTACAATCATTCCAATTAGTGACAATATGATGGTCTCCCGATAGATGTAAAGGGTCACTTCTTTGTTATGAAAACCAAGAACCTTGATGGTTGAGAGTTCCCTAATCCGTTCAGCAACATTGATATTGGTCAAATTATAAAGAATCACAATGGCTAGTAGCACCGATACCAGCACCAAAATCGCCATGGTGTGATTCAGAGAATTGGCAAAACTTTCAAAGAGCTGAATGGTGGAGGCGTTTTGAACGAGGCCACTGACAGCTACCTGGTCCATAAATTCTCCTGCGACTCTTTCGGTATTGACTTCCCTTTTATCCTTGAGTTGGACCAAATAGGTATTCATCTTGGGTGCTTGACCGTATATCTCCTCATAGGTTGCCTGATTCATATAGACAAAATGGCCCACATAGTGCTCGGTAATAGCACCTACTTTAAAGTTTTTCCCATCGATGGTAAAATTGTCATCAACAGAAACTCCAGCCAACTGGGCTAATTTTTCAGTCAAGACAACTCCATTAGATAAGCTCAGTTTTTCTCCATTTTTTTCCAAGAGGACAAAGGGAGCCAGGTCATCTTGATCCGTTACCATCATGGTCACGGTTTGAACACCTGCCTTGCCAGCATACTTTTCCTCAACCTGTTTGGAAGAGATTAAACGATAGTTTTCAACTTCATCACTCTGCAATTTTTCTTCTAGCTTTGCCTTATCAGAATCTGAAGCTCGAGAATTGACAGAGAGAATCATCTGATATTGTTGAAGATCCTTAAACTGTCTGTCAGCAACTCCTGCCACAGAGGATTGAATACCAAGCCCTGCAAAGAGGAGGGCTACTGAACCTGCAACCCCAAAAATAGTCATCAGCATGCGTTGTTTGTAACGGAAAATATTGCGGGCAGTTACCTTTTGGGTAAAGCTCAAATGAGACCAGATAAAGGTTATCCGCTCCAAGAGAATCTTTGAGCCCTTGACTGGTGGCTTAGGTAGTAATAATTGCGCTGCTTCTTCATGCAATTCTCTGCGAGATACAAGGTAGGCAGGTAGGACACTAGCTACTAAGCTTAGTCCCAAAGCCAAGCAACTATAGGTCCAGTAGAAATGCTGCTGACTCTCTCCAACAATCATTCGCTCAGTGATGATATGCGAAATAGTAGGTGCTAGGATGTAGTGACCAATCAGAATTCCTAGAAGGGTGCCAAGAGTACCAGCAACCAGACCATAAATCACAAACTTAGCAATGATATCCTTGCTATGGTAGCCTAGAGCTTTGAAAATCCCTGCATTGGTCCTTTCCTCGTCTACAAATCGTGTCATGGTGGTAAAGGTAACCATGGCTGCTACGGCATAGAGAACGACTGGAAAGATATTCCCTACGGCACGAATACTCATGGCCGAGTTACTATACATGAGATAACCTTGACCAGTAGGAGAACTCTTTCGATTGTAGACATGATAGCTTGGCTCTGTCAGAGCATTGACTTCATCCTTACTGGTCTGCCATTTAACCTTTTCGTTAGCAAGGTCGCTTTCAGCTTGACTTAGTTTTTCCTTTTCTTGCTTTAGTTGTTCTTTTGCTTCTCCTAACTGACTAGATGCTTGACTTTTTTGTGGTTCTGGTAGTTGGCTTACTTGATTTTCTTGAGCTTGTAGACGCGTTTCAATTTCTTGCAGGCGTTTCTTGCCAGCTGTCAAGTTGGTCTCTGCCTCGTCTAGTTGTTTCTTGCCTTCATCAAGGGACTCTTGGGCATCCTTCTTCATTTTCTCTAGCCGCGCTTGTCCATTATCAGCAACTAGTTCCTTTAAAGTCTCCTCTTCTTCCTCTAGCTTCTTTTCGTAATCACTAGAGAAAGGATTGACATCTGTTAGGCTAGCAAAACGCAGGCGGGCAATCGTGTAAACAGAGCTCTTAAAATTTTCTTCAGTTACGACAGCGTAAGCTGCTAGATTCCCATTACCACTGGCTGAACTCCCCATATCTGATTTTGAAAAAATATCTGGAGAGTGGATAAAGCCTGTAATGGTATAACTATCCCGCTTTAATTGAGAATTACTGCCCTTTTTTTGACTCAAATAAATGACTTGACCAATCTGATAGCGATCTTTCCAAAAGTCTGCCAAAGCTAGTTCATCTTCTTTTTCAGGTAAGCGACCTTGGGTCACCTCAAATTTCAAAATCTTGTCTGTCTTAGAAAATATCCGTATGGCATTTTCACTGTTTGCTAGAGTCAAATCTGTCATATAACCAAATTCAACCTCTGCTCCTGATAGAGTTTGCAATTCTTCCTGATCTGCCTGATCTAGACCATAATCTGCTATGACGGTTATATCTGCCAGATTGGATTTTTGTATATAATCCCAAGCTGTTCGCTCCATATTGGGACTAGCAACCTTAAGACCGATCAAGGCCAAAGAACCCAACATCATCAGAGTTAGGATGGATAAAAACCGTCCCTTTGAACCTGTGAAAGATTGGAACAGGTCTTTCCAATATGTCCTTCTTTTCATATCAGTACTCCAAATCATCAATATCCTGTGGTTGAGGATTGAGGACAACACTCTTGACACCAGCATCATGCATCTGAATCACCCGATCAGCTATAGGAGCTAGAGAAGCGTTATGGGTCACGATGATAACGGTGGTTCCTTTTTTGCGTGACATATCTTGAAGAATCTTTAGAACCTGCTTACCAGTCTGGTAGTCCAAAGCTCCCGTTGGTTCATCACAAAGGAGAATTTTAGGATTTTTAGCCACTGCTCGGGCAATGGAGACCCGTTGTTGCTCACCACCTGATAGCTGGGCTGGAAAATTATTAAGACGGTGTCCTAATCCTACATCCTTGAGAACCTGTTCTGGATCCAAGGCATCTGAGACTATTTCTGATGCCAGCTCGACATTTTCCTTAGCAGTCAAGTTAGAAACCAGGTTGTAAAATTGAAAGACAAAGCCAACATCATCTCTCCGATAGTTTGTTCTCTGATGAGATGTATAGTTAGAAATGTTAGTCCCATCAACCCAAACTTGCCCTTCATCATTTGTATCCATCCCACCTAGAATATTCAAAACTGTTGACTTTCCTGCTCCAGATGAACCAAGGATAATGACCAGTTCTCCCTTTTCAATCTCGAAGTTGACATCGCGATTTGCTACAATTTCTGTATCACCAGTATGATACCTCTTATAGCTATTTTTCATTTCAATATAAGCCATCCTATCTCCTCCTCTTCTCCTACTATTTTCACCTTTATTATAACTCTTTTGATAGCAAAAAAGCCATCTAATGATGACTTTTTTTGGCTCATATTTTGAGAGTCTCCTGAGATTCGTTTCCCCTCATTTTTCATAGCTAACAATGATTCGGATGTTCTTCTTATTCTTGATTGCATGAAGTAGTTATCAAGTGGAAATAGGAAAACTAACACCTATTTAACATACTCTTTTTTCGTGAATTTCCCAAACTTTCGATAAATAGAATTCCCAATAGCAAAAGAATTATCGTGCAAGGCAGTAAGACCACCCCCATGCCCCAATTTAGATTGACATTATCAATCTGCTTAGGTAATCTTCCAGACAAAATCTCCACTGAACGTAAGTAAGTAAAGGGAATCAGATGTGCAATCCTCTGAAGAGGCTGAATGGTTTGGATGCCAAACAATAAGCCAACTATCCCAATTAAGGAAATAAAGAGGACAGGCATTTTTTGCTTAAAAAAGTATGCAATCAAGTAGACGACTTCCACAATAACGATAAAAGCCAAGAAAGTTAAGAGCAAGCTAGGAAATAACACATCTTGTATCGTTCCGATAGTTACCTCTTGATTCGTTAAGCTATAGAACGGGTATGGATAATCTAACTGTCCAAAACCACTTATCAGACTTCCCACTAGAAAAGAAAATCCGCTGATTCCGATAAACAGCACAGTTACATAACCCACTCCAACTCCAAGAGAGGATATTGCAAATGTCACTTTTGAAAAAGGATATAACTGAGCTGTATCCAGATGATTTTGATATCTTTCTGCGAACAGTTGCGTTAACATAAAAATAATAGCAACCACAAACAAGCTTGGGATGATAAGCTCTAAAATCCAGACAATCTGATCAATCCCGTGGGTCGGATAAACTAAATTGTGGGCTTTTATGTTCAAGGGATATAGGGCTTGGTAAGTCTTTCGTTCGCGGTCAACCGCCATTTTAAAGTCAGAGCTAGAAGTCGGTTGCTTCGATACAATTTCATAACTCTTTTCCTCAGCTTGCCACTGCAAATAGTAGGCTTCTTTCCAGCGTCCTTCTTTTAACAAATCCAGAATTTCTTTCTTTTGAGTAAAAAGATTTTTTTGCAAGTCTAAATTTTCTTTAGCAAACTGGTATTCCTCCGAGCTGGTGTCAGATATTTGGGAGAGTTTCTCTTCATATCCATTGATGACTCTCTCACGGTCTACAAGACTAGTTTCCAACTCTCTCTCCAAGCTGACGGAGTTTGCAGTCTGACTATTAAAATAAAAGGTAACACCGAGTCCAGATACAAATAAAGCTAAGATAATCCAGTTTAAGCGACTTTTGAAAACTTTTTTTAATAAAAATAGACTAACATCTTTCATAAACTAAACCTCTTCTATCTGCCCCTGATGAATGGTTACTACTCTATCGCAGACATCAAGCAACTCTTCCTTATAGTGGGAACTTAAAAGAACCAGCTGTTCTTGTCTATCGATTTGTGCTAGCCTATCAAAAAACTTCTGTCGATAATACTCATCTAAGCCATTTGTAATCTCATCCATAAGCCAGCATTTCGCCTGACTGAGGAAATACATAGCAATCACCAAGCGTTGCTTCATCCCTAAGGAATACTTGCGGATGGGAAGGCTGATATAATCAGACATTTCCCAGTAGGCGATTTCATCCCTCAAGTTCAGACCTGACTTCCAGATGTTTTTTATAAGACGAAGGTAGTCCATCCCACTTAAGTTTCCATCCAGCCATTCAACACTTTCATAATAAAATAAAGAAGGAGGGACTGTAATATTTCCACTACTTATGGGAATTAAGTTGCTAATGGCGCGGAACAGGGTCGTCTTTCCAGATCCATTGATAGCAAGAACTCCATAAATCCTGCCTTTTTTAAAGGTGAAATCTACATCTTGTAAGATAACTTGTCGCGTTTTTAAGGTAACATGAGTAAGCCTTAACATATCAAACCCTCCTTTTTCTCACTCTTTAACGATTAAAAGTCTCCGCTGTAGTAGTTTATGAACTCATAACGATAGAAATTCCAGCCAGAACCTACTTTATACTTCATAACGATATCGCTACCATATGTTAATATAGATACGTCTGTGGTAATTCATACTAGACTTATAGTAGGTATTCCAATCATACCGATAACTTTTAGTGACTGTCACAACAGATACACTGGATTGAAAAGACCAATTCATAACAAACTAGCTAATAACACGACTTTGACTGACTTTTCATATTTTTCATTGCATTTATATCATTAGCATTGAAAACACTTTCATTATATCGTTTTTCTCATTTTTATGCAACAGTTCCCCATTGGTTTTAATAATATATAACACTTAGAAGTTATATGAAAGTTCTAAATTGAAGTTAGCTAATAATACTTTCTTTAACTAAAATTGTTTAACTAGCTTAGAGGTAATATGAGATGTGATTTCATTTGACAAAATGGCTTAGGCTAAGACTAGCCTTGATTTAGCAGACTAAACATCTTCAAGGGAACCTACTATCAAATGAAAGGTAATTTATGAATAAGAAGCCAGCTCTGTCTTATACTCAATGAAAATCAAAGAGAAAACTAGGAAACTAGCCGCAGGTTGCTCAAAGCACTGCTTTGAGGTTGTAGATAAGACTGATGAAGTCAGTCACATATATAATCCAAGGCGGCGTTGACGCGGTTTGAAGAGATTTTCGAAGAGTATTATACTTTCTTGTTGTTCACTACAGTTGACATAGAGCCTTTTAAAAAAGCGAACAAGACCAGATTCTGTTTATCAGAAAACTAGTTTTGTCCGCTTTTTTTGATCGAGATTAGTCTCTTGGTCCAATCTCTATGACTTAGATGCTTTTACATCATCTTATTCGTCGTCTTTTTTCTTTCCCATTGCAAACATACCAAGAAGTGCTCCTACAACACCTGCTGTTGCAAGGGTTGCATTTTCCTTAGTACCTGTTTCAGGGAGGATATTTTGACGACTTGCAGGCGCTTGGTAGGTCTTGTCTTGTGACATAGCAAGAGCTACTTGTGACTGCTCATCTCTGTATGCTGGAGTTTCACCTGTAGTTGGGGCTGAACCATTCACACTTCCAGTAAATTCTGGAACTTGGTGACTAGTCCCTTCTCCACCAGGAACGCCACCTTCAAAGTGTGGAACTTCATGGGTAGTTCCTTCTGAACCATTTACATGACCAGTGAACTCTGGAACTTCATGAACAGCAGCTTCTGCTCCATTGACATCACCTGTAAATTCTGGTACATCATGGATAGCTGCTTCTGCTCCATTGACACCACCTGTGAATTCTGGAACTTCTAATACTGGTGCTGGAATCTTGTCTGCTTCTACCGTAGCTTCAGTATATTCAGGTACTTCATGAACAGCAGCTTCTGCTCCATTGACACCGCCTGTGAATTCTGGAACTTCATGAACTGTTGCCTCTTCTCCATTCACACCACCTGTGAACTCTGGAACTTCGTGTACAGCTGGTTCTGTCTTAGCAGTTTCAACCTTTTCTTTAGTCAATTGGATACGGTATTCCTTGACGTGTTTACCACTTTCTGAAACGAGACGTACCAAGACTGGAAGTTTGTCGTCACCACTATCAACAACTGTTGCCGCTACGCTTTCACCTGCTTCTACTGTCACTTTAGGACGAGTTCCACTATAGGTTACTTTGTAATCTACACGATCTTCAGCGAAGTCAGCAAGCTCTCTACCATCTACAAGAAGTTTAGAAGTTGTGTTGTCTTTAGGAGCTTCACTTGGTGCGATAAAGGCCATTTCAGTGATAGCCACACCCTTCTTGTCTGCTTTTCTGTCCATGCGCCATCTCATAGCTTTAGCTTTGACTGGTGCGAAGGTTACATGGATATCAGTTCCTGCTTGAACCTCCTGATCCGCACGGTATTCAACTTTCTCCCAGTTAGAAGGAGTGTTGAATGGATGTTCTGGATCGTATGGTTGGTAGTTAGAGTAGTATTCTGGTGAATCAAATTCTGGGCCAACATAGCGCTCTAAGACGAGTTTAGAAGGTGCATCTGTTCCACCATCTGCAAAGAATCGAATGCTTCCTTCAGCTACTGTACATTCAACAATCTTACCATTTTCTCTGAAGATAACCCCAACAGAAACTTCTGGATTATCAGACGGAGTTGGAGACCAGTTAGTCCAACGACGGGTTTCATCATCTGAACCATCGTTGACATAGTCCACACGGTCATGAGAGTTTGGATCAATGTCGTTAGTTGCAGAAGCAAATGAGCGGTTACTATTATCATCGAAGTCTGGGTTGTCTGAAAGATTTTCACCGAGTTTGTCTGTCACACGTACAGTCACTTCAGCAGTTAAATCAGTACCTAAAACGCGACCATGAACTGTAAATTCACCTGCTTTTGTTAGATTTTCTGCTGGAACTGCTTCCCAGTTAACAGCCAAGTCTTTGACTTCATAGTCAGATTTTCCTGTGAAGTAGACAGGAACTTTTGCTGGTAACTCAAGAGTTTGTCCTTTAGCAACCAAGCGAGATGATTTGGCAACAGCAACAGGTTTGCTTGCGAGTAAATCTTTATCATTTGTGAAGTGTAGACGGTATTCACCTAGGATATCTCCGTTTTCAGCCTTGACAACAACACGAACTGGGTCTCCTTCACGCACGCTTGGTACAACTGTTGCAATACCATTTTCAGTAACACTTGCTGTAACAGCTGGAGCTTTTCCTTGGCTTGCTTCTAGATAGTAGTCAGTCAAGCCTGGGTTAAAGTTTGGCAAATCTTTTCCATCTACTTGAATTTGTGCTTGAGCATTCTTAGCTGCAGCTACTTGTTTAGAGAAGATTTGCATTTCTGTAATAGAAGTACCCCATTTACCATCTGGTCTAACCATGCGGATACGAACCGCGTAAGTGTTGACTTTATCAAAGCTAAAGTGGGTCATTTCTCCAGCTCTGACTTGATCTGGAGCCTTGAGATTTGTTACTTCTTTCCAGTTTTTATCGTCATTAAAGACATGGTCTTCGCGTGCTACGAAGCTTGGATTCTTAGGAACTGTTGGAGTTGCTGAACCGACATAGTATTCGATGACATAGGATTTAGGTGCACCAACACCGTGGTCTTCGTGGAAGGCTACATTGAGGTTATCCACTGAACGTTTAGACATGATACCAGAGTCACCAAAGAGAATTCCTACGGATGCTTCACTTGTACGGTTCCAGTTTGTCCAGCGATTTGCTGGTTGGTTGTTATATGAAATTAGTTTGTCATTGACATTGGCTACTGAGTCACTTGGATTTGAGTCTGATGCAAAGGCAAGTGGCAATTCTGAACCAGTCCACTGGTCAGAAATATTAGCACCAGTTTCTGTCTGAGCAGATACACGAACATGAAGTTTAGTTGGTAGTTGAGTACCTTCTACATGTCCTGTCACAGTAAACTTGCCTTCTTGTGCGTATTGGCTTGGTTCAATAGCGTCCCAAGTTACTTTAGCTGAAGAGACTTGGCCATTTGAGTGGTAAGTACGAACGCTCTCTGGTAGTTGAGGAGCTTCTGCAACTGGAGTAGTTACGCTCACTTCTTCGACAGCAATGATACCTTCGACAGATACCTTAGCATGAGCTTCTTTCTCGATTCCTTCAACTTTACCTAGGACTTCAAAACTATGGTATTTAGCAAGGTCTTCCTTAGCAACTGCTTGCCAAGTCACCTTGTGAACCTTTGGAAATCCTTTGTCATACTCTACAGTTACTGTAGCAGGTAGACTTGGTTCTTGGTTCAAACCTGTCACGACACTGACTGGACGGATGGCTTGGACAACTTTGCTTTCAGTATTTGCTTGAATGTTCAAGTCAATCTGACCTTCTGCTCCTTCAAATTGAGCTTTCAGAGTTACTTGACCAGGTTTATGCAATTCAAGCATACCTTTACGAACAGCTACATCTCCTTCACCTGTAGTGGAGAAGGTGACCTTATCAGCTTTCAAGACTGCTTGTGTACCGTCTTGATAGTGAGCCAAGACCTTGATACCGACAGTTTGGTCTTCTTTCAAAGTAGCTGCATTTTCAACTTCTAGGCTCAAACGTTCAATTTGTGGAGCTTCTTGTAGGAATTGGATAGCATAGGTTTGTAGTGGGCCACCATCGTTTGGTTGAACATGGATGCTTGCACGCATACCATTTGCTTCATTAGCTTGAATAACTGTCACTTGAGCATTTTCAGCTGTAGCTTTGACCTCTGGCAAGGCTGCTCCATAAGCAAGCTTGTGATATTTTACAGGTTGGTCTGTTGAAAGGCCTTCAACCGCTTGATCTGCTACAGTTACACTTGGAACTACTGGATTAGCAGCTTCCCCTTCTGCAACTACCAAGGTCGCAGCGATTTCTTCATCTTCTAAAATACCTTTTGCTGGGATGCGAGAGCCTGGGATTGCTAGTTTAGCTTGGTCTTCAGCTGCAATTTCCCACTTATCAACATCATAGCTTGCTACAGTACCATCTGACAATACGTAGGAAACAGATTTGTCAACTGAATTTAGGTCTGTATTTGGAGCGATTCTCTTGACTACAGGCAATTCTGCTTCGAGAGCCAAGACTTCAACACGCGCTTCGACGTCTCGTCCATCTGCCACACCCTTAACAGTCACAATTCCTGGTTCATTGACATCAACTGCTGACCATTCTACTGGAAGTTTTGTACGGCTACCATCACTGTAGATAAATGCAACCTTCTTAGGCATTTTCGGTGCTTGACCGATAACAGTACGAACTTTAGCAACTTCTGTACCCAAGACAGTTTTTTCAGCTTGGTCTTTCTTACCTGTGAAGATAGTAGTTTGATCAGATTTCAAGAGATCAGAGTGGGCAGTCAAGGTAAATTTACCAGCTTGCTCAGTTGATTTGACAATGACAACACCCTTACCATTGAAGGCCTTACGAACCCATGAACCGTCAGCTTGCTCTTTATAACGTTCACGGCTTGCTTGTTCACCGTTATCCACACCGACAATTTGACCTTGTCCATGCAACTGGAAGCGAACAAGGTTATTGGCAGTTGGAACTACATTACCAGCGCTATCAACGATTTCGTAGTAGATATAAGTGAGGTCTTTCCCGTCTGCTGCGATAGCATTTTCTTCTTTGACTAAGCGAACACCTGCAGGCTCTCCAGCAGTCGTAACCTTATCACGAGCAATTTCATTACCAGCCCCATCACGAGCTACTGCTTCCAAGGTTCCAGGTTGATAAGCAACCTTCCACTCAAGGTAAAGTTCATTTGCATTGGCACCTTCTTGGTAAGTACGGCCATCACTTGTTTGTTTCTTGTTAAATGTTTTCTTACCTAAGGACTCACCATTCAAGAATAGTTCCACACTGGCAGCATTTGAAAATGCACGAACAGGAATCTTACCATCTGCATCCGCTACGTTCTCTTTTAGACTAGAGTCTTCCCAATTCCAGTGAGGAAGGAGGTGAACCATTGGTTTCTTCTGAGCAGAAACCCATTGGCTTTGGTACAAGTAGTAGTCATTCTTTGGAATACCGGCTGTATCTACGATACCGAAGTAAGAACTCTTAACTGGTGTGTTGTTTTGGTTGTGCCATGGAGTAGGCTCACCGATATAGTCGGTACCCGTCCAGATAAACTGACCAGCATAACCAGCATTGTCACGATCAAAAGTCCACGATGCAGTGGCTGTTTTACCCCAACCAACACGGTCATTACCGTAGTCTGATTGCTCATAATGACGATATGCTTGGTTACTGTGAACTAGCTCACTTTCTGGACGGAAATAGCTACCACGAGTACGAGTTGCTGAAGAAGTTTCTGAACCGTAAATCAACCAATTTGGATGCTTAGCACGCAGCTTCTTGTAGTTGTCTTCTGAATAGTTAAATCCAACCGCATCAAGTTCATTTGCAATCTTTTCATGATCACCACTACCATCACCAAAACGGAACTTATCTGCTCCCATAGTGACATAGCGTGTTTTATCAACAGCCTTGATCACTTGCACCAAGCGTTTAACAGTCGCCAGAGAACGAGCCTTACCGTCTGCTTCACCGATTTCATTACCGATAGACCACATGAAGATAGCAGGGTTGTTCTTGCCTCTTTCGACCATTGTACGTAGGTCAAAATCAGACCATTTTTCACCTTTTTTAGCATCTGGGTGAGTGGCGTCTTTGTCAAAGAAACGTCCGTAGTCATACTGTTTCTTCCCACCGTACCAAGTATCAAAGGCTTCTTCTTGCACCAACAAACCTAGTTCTGCAGCGATCTGCAAGGTCTGTTCACTAGCTGGGTTGTGAGTTGTACGGATAGAGTTCACACCCATATCCTTCATCTGTTTCAGACGACGGTATTCTGCCTTATAGTTTTCTTCAGCCCCTAGAGCTCCGTGGTCGTGGTGAAGAGAAACTCCATGGAATTTAATGCGTTCACCATTCAAAGAGAATCCTTCATTTGGTGTCCAGTTATAGTAACGGTAACCAAACAAGTCCTTCTTAGCATCGACCAATTGGCCGTCACGATAAACACGAGTCACTAATTCATAAAGAGCTGGTTTATCGTTAAGAACTGTCCAGAGTTTTGGTTTCTCAACTTGCAAAATAGCATTCAAGCTAGTTGATTGATGAGCTTTCAAGACTTGGCTATCTGTACGAACTACGTCCGTTACAGCCTGGCCATTTCGTTCAATAATTTGGTATTCAGCAACAATTTCATGATCTTTGTCATCTGTATTGACAATCTTACTTGTTACATGAGTATCAACCTTACCATTTTGTTGTTTTTCAAGGTCTGGTGTTAAGATCGTTGTTCCGTTTTTCTCAGCATGAACCTTATCTGTGACTTGAAGGGTAACATCGCGGTAAATACCACTTCCTGAGTACCAACGGCTACTTGGTTGTTTGTTGACCGCATGTACAGCTACGACATTCTCACGACCATCTTTATTGAGATAATCAGTGACGTCATAAGAGAATTGGTTGTAACCATTTGGATAGTGACCAACTAGCTGACCGTTTACATAGACTTGCGAATCCATATAAACTCCATCAAAGACTAGGCGAACATTCTTGTTAAGGTCTTTTTCATCTAGTTTAAAGGTCTTGCGATACCAAGCATCACCACCATTGAGTTGTCCACCTTCGTTTTGGGCAGGAGAATCATGATCGAAGTCATTGTAAATACTCCAGTCATGAGGAAGGTCTAATTTCTTCCAGCTTGATACATCTGCATCTGGTTTGATAGCGTCTTTGGCATTAGCATTGAGTTTAAAATGCCAGTTTTGGTTAAATTCTACTTTACGGTCCTCAACCAATTGATTTACCTCCTCACTGGTAGCCGGTTTTAGGTCCGGTTTTTCCGTTTGAGCAGATTGATCTTGAGTAATTGCTTGAGGTTTCTTATCTAAGATGGAATCCTCTTTCTTGTCAGAATCTGACTGTACAGTTTGATCATCCTGTTTTTTTTCAACTTTATGAGCTGGTGTAGCAACTTCACTTGTAGCTGATTCAGTTGATGCTGGTTGTTCTGGACTTCTTGTTTCACCAAGTTCCTCTTTATGAGAATCATCCTCTACTTTTTCTGCAGCAACTGCAATTGGAGTTTCATCAGCTGAAACTTGGTTTGCACCAGCTACACTTGCTCCAAATAAGACTGAGCAAGTGCCGATAACTACAGAGCAAGTTCCAACGGTAAATTTTCGGATACTGTACACTCTTTTTCGATTCCAATGATCTTTTCCCATAAGATCCTCCTTATATTCGTAACCGCTTCCAATTTTATGTAAGCGCTCTACTTTTTCAGTAGTATTTTGCTTCTATTTTATAAAATAATATAAGAAACTTCAATACTGGCAGCATAAAAATCATACTTTTGATTCTTTTTTCTATAATTAGTAGAAAACTTTGAAAATCTGAATGTACATTTAGTGAATGATTTTACTAAAAAAGGCAGTGGGACAGAAATCGATAGACAAAGTCTCGATTTCGTAGTCCCAGCCCCGCGAGGATGATTAGGAGATTTTTGGAGTCTAATACTCAATGAAAATCAAAGAGCAAACTAGGAAGCTAGCCGCAGGCTGTACTTGAGTACGGCAAGGCGACGCTGACGTGGTTTGAAGAGATTTTCGAAGAGTATAAAAGACGAACAGAAAGTTCAATCAGCTACCGCGTCAACGTTTGATTGCTAATAAAAAGTGAGGTCGGGATCTTTTGTCCCAACCTCTTTTACGGACTATCAAACTGATATTTCTTATTAGATTATTGACTAGATTTCCTCTTTTCCAAAAGCTTGATCATCTCATTTTTACGTTCTTCAAGCTCGGCAATTTGCTGAAGCAAAAGCTCTGAAAAATCACATTCAAGCTCTTCAGTTTCGCCACTATTATACCAATCCAAAGCTACTATGTGATTGTCCTTATCAAAGCAGAAAATCACATCTCCATCCCCGATGATAGACAGAAATGGAATATAGTCAACAAACCCTAAATCATGTAATTCCTTGGTTTTTATTCGAATGTCTAAGAAGTCTGGGATGCCATTGGCGATCCCCAAGACCTTGATACCTCGGCAGAAGGTCCAAAAAGGGGCTACATCGTAAGCCTTGGCTCTTGACCATAGCTCTTCCCTGACTTCCATAAAGAGACCTCCCAGAGATGACATGGTGAATTCCCTGAAATCTTCTGGCAGACGAATGCCGTATTGATTTTCAAAATCCTGAACATCTTCTTCCGATGGTTCATTGCCCATGCAGGCGACAACTTGATAAGTTTCCTTATCATAGTGACGAAAATAATCATAAACTTCCTTGAGTGCCATTATTTTAATCCTTTTTTACTCAGAAATATAGACCACAAATCCATCTGGTAAGATGACTTGATGTCCATCTTCAAGCTGGCAATGACTCGCTAAATCAACAGAGTCTCTTTCTAAAACAAAATTCTCAGGAGACTGGTTAAAGATAGCCTGAACTTCTTTCCCTTCGTAGTTCCACGTTAATGCTAGAACATCTGGTTTCACTTCTTGCAAGCTATAGGAACCATGCTGGATCATGCTTGCCACTTCCTTACGGACCTTGATTAATTGCTTTATGAAATTCAGCATATCATTGTCCTCAGAAACACGGTTCCAAGGCATGACACGACGGCAGTCAGGGTCTGGTCCCCCTTTAAGTGCCAGCTCTGTTCCGTAATAGATACAAGGGGTCCCTTTTTGAAGGTAGAGGAAGACAAGGGCTGCCTTGACATGCTGCACATTTCCTTTTGAAGTTGTGAGGATACGCTCTGTATCATGAGAATCTAAAAGGTTAAACATAACTTCAGCAATTTGTTGCTTGTAGTACATAGACTGGCTGTTGATTTCTGAAATAAACTGCTCTGTCTTTTTATGCTGACGCAAGAAATAATTCTTGATACTTTCAGAGAGTGGATAGTTCATAACAGCATGGAACTCGTCTCCTTGTAGCCAAGGTTGTGAGGTATGCCAGATTTCACCTAATATGTACAAATCAGGCTTTTTAGCAAGAACTGCCTTTCTGAAATCTCTCCAGAACTGGTGGTCAATTTCATTTGCAACGTCCAAACGCCAAGCATCGATATCAAAATTTTCAATCCAGTAGGTTGCAACCCTCAAAAGATAGTCTTTGACTTCAGGGTTAGCTGTATTTAACTTAGGCATATAGCTAGCAAAGGCAAAGGTATGATAAGGTAATTCTCTGGCCTTCTTAAGCTTATCCTCAGTAATTGGAAATTCTTGAATATGAAACCAATCTTTATAAGGGGAATTTTCTCCATTCCTTAGAACATCCTGCCATTGGGCTGACTGATCTCCGATATGGTTAAACACTGCATCTAACATGATTTTGATGCCCCGTTTATGGGCTTCCTCGACTAGATTACGAAAGATTTCCTTGTCTCCAAAGTGACGGTCAATTTCAAAATAATCCGTCGTATCGTACTTGTGATTGGTTGTAGCTTCAAAAATCGGACATAGATAAAGTCCAGTGATTCCCAAATCTTTAAGATAGTCTAAATGGTCAATAATCCCTTGCAAATCTCCACCAAAAAAATCATCCCTTTCAGGAGAAATCTCTGCATCCCACGCTCGAGCTCCATCAGGAGTCAAATTAGGATTTCCATTAGCAAAGCGTTCTGGAAAAATCTGGTACCAAACGGTATTTGAAACCCAGCTTGGAACTTGGCAACCATCGATTTCGTGAATGTAAGGAAGTTTAAAGCCATTTCCTTCAGCATCCAAGTTTTCTTGAGTATGTTCTACACAACCCTTATCTCCGTAGAAGACTCCCTGACCTTCCTTATCAAGAAGTTCAAAGAGATACTGAATCCGTGCAAAATCAACCGATACTGTAACCTGCCAATAATCAAACAAGGCGTCTGAGGTTACTTTGGTCATTTCATTCTTAGCTTCATACTTATCCTCAATAAAAATAAAGGGATCACCATAGTGTAGAATGACCTGCTGGACATCATTTTTCTTGGTTCTAATTCGAATATGTAGCTGACCTTCCTTATAAAGATAAGCATACTCTGATTCTGGTCTATGATAAATGGCTGTTAATTCCATGTCTTGTCTCCTAAATAATCATCATCAACAAAAGTGCAAACATTTTCATAATTGCTAGTTCTAGTATACTATTTTAACTGTTTATTTGCAATACTTGGTCAAATTTCACAAAAAACAGCACAAAATAGATACTGTAGACTAATCAAGAAATTTCAGCACCTATCAATAAAAAAGCTCTCAAAATCAGCCTCACAGCCTAGTCAATCTGACAAAGGGCAAGTTCTTTTAATCCTCTGTCGTACAGAAAGGTTAAACAATAGTTGTCTGTTATATTTTGAACCTTATGTTTACTCATTCCTCTAGGCATGGCTATTTCGCACAGTTCTCTTGTTGCCAGAGAAAATAGCTTTTGCTTGCCTTTCCAGTCATCATTCTTAAATAGGGGGCTCAGGATAAGATAAGGCGAATCCGTAAAGAGTCCATTGACACCAGCTTTTTTACCTAAAGCCTTTAAATGTTCAGATTCTAATAACTTTTCGATAATACGACCATCACTAGAGATTTTAACTAGGGCATAATAGTCCATGCCCCATTTATTGACGGAGGTTTGGCTTTCTCCAGAGCTAAAGGCATAAAGCTCTTGCTGCCACCATTTCAGACTATCGATTTTAGGACAAGCATCTGTGCTCCTGTCGTGGTGGTTTAAATCTTTTTTATCAATATGCGAATAAGTGGTCCACTTAGCCTGCTTTTTCTCTCTATCAAATTCTAAAAGGGCAAAGTTTCTTGCCTGATTTGAATAAACTTGATCTTCAAAACACACGGGTATCTGGTCGCTATCTGATACTATTTGAAAATATCTCTCTTGTGCCTTTTTAGGAAGTATACTTTGCGAATCCTTTATGGCAATGATTTCTGGATGAGAAAAATCACCAGTATAATAGACTATTTCCTTACCAGCCTTGATGATGCCAATGTTTTGTCCATCTGTAAAGAGTAGAGGCTCTTCCTCCCAAACATGGTCACAATCCCAAGCATCTATCTCCTTCACACCCAAAGGCGATACTTCAAGCAGACAGTAGCGATTGAAATCTTCCTTCTCACTGGTCAAGACAAAGGCTCTACCATCCTGTAACATGACAGAATTGAGAACACTATTATAGTCCTTGTCTAGTTCCCATTTTTTTAATAGGCTTAACTTTAGCTTCCCCATTTTCTTCCTCCTAATACCCAATGAAAATCAAAGAGCAAACTAGGAAGCTAGCCAAAGGCTGTACTCGAGTACGACAAGGCGAAGCTGACGTGGTTTGAATTTGATTTTTGAAGAGTATAAACAATCACCATTCATTGATGGCAAATAGAATGGCTAATCGAATATTTCTTAGCAACTGATCCGAAAGTTCATCGTATACTTGACCCAGTCCCTTATCTTGTGCCAGCCATCCAGGTTCATCATTCCAGGAACCCATTGCTCCAAAAACATCCGCTGCACTTGCAGCTCTAAATATGCTTAGATGTTGCGGTGGAATTTGAGGTTCTGCCAGTCCTTTACCAGATTCTGGGTCTAGCAAAAAGTTTCTGGCAGAGTGAAAGACTTTTGCAAAGTTCTCACATTCAATTTTAATTGCTAGATCTTCTATACGAGCCAATACGTCCTTAAATTCTTCCAGATTATTTTCATAGTGAGGAATGTCTTGAGAAGACCTTTCCCATTCATACTCGGTGTAGGTGACATCCCAGCCTCTGCCTGAGGAAGCAGATTTCCAATTTGATAGGAAATAACTTGCCTTCCCATCTTTATAAAAACAGAGAATTGCACTCTGTGTTGTATTGGAAAATCCTAAAATCCCTCTGTCTTCAACTGAAATAGGACAAAATAATTGTAAATCCTTCAAACCTTTTTCCTTAAGGTTTTCAAACCAATCAGATACAGATAGTTCTATAACTTCCCCCTTTTCTGACGGCAAAATTTGAAAGCTCAACTTATTTGTATATTTTTCAGGCTTATAGCATATTTCTTTATCATTTTTTAAAGCCTTCCTAGCGGCTGCCACGATACAGGCTATCTGATACATTTGTCCGTTCATTTGATCTCATCCACTATCCCTTCAATCAACTCCGTAAGATTTTCTGCTACATAGATAATTTCATCAGGATCATGGATGTAGCAAATAATCTGCCCTTCCTGACCCTCTCGGTCTGGATCAAAATCCAGCATAAGATAACAAGAGTCACAATACTGAGCAAAAGGAATCCATTTTTTATTAAAAAGATAGGGCTTTATTCTACTATCACGCATATTTTCCAGATCTTGACTAGAAAAATAGTCGGGAAATTCTGTTAATAAAGCATCTCTATTTTGAAAGTACTTTTTACAACTTTCCATTTCCTGCAAACTCATGAGAGAAAAAGGCAGCTCTCTCTGGTCAATCACACAAGGTAAAATAGAGAAGTATTTACTCCCATTTTTGTAGCTATAAAGCGCTTTGAAGTCACTAGGTAGACGAATACCAAGTCTTTCCTCAAAGGCTTGAAGCTCTTCCTCGGAAGCACCAGAAATATTCTGATAATCATCTAGGTGTTCCTCTTCCACGGGATCATCCAAATCCCAGTCTTCAAAATACTCACAAATATAAGTTTCTATTTTCTTAACTTGGTCAATTAGTTGCATCATTTCACCATGATTTCTTTTTTTATCTGTCTTCCAATGCTTTTTAACGCTTATAACTTGTTTTTGCTAGGAGAAAGGGTTCAGGATTTTGCTTAATCCAAGCAATAGCTAGCTGACACAGGCGGTCTAGGCGAGGCTCGTCATCAAAATCTTTCCCATGAACCTGAGCAATAAGGTCTTTAGTCTCTGCTAATTCTTGTTCTGAAAGGGGATTTCCTAGAGACAAATATTGAGGGAGAGTCTGAAGCATTTTTCTATAGTCCCTGTCCCAGTTGGCCCCACCATTACGATCCAGTTCATCTCGAACTCGACCTGGTATACGGATAACTTCTCCCTGAACAGTTTTTGCTGCGCCACTTGAAGGGATTAAGAAGGACCAAAGTTCCTCATATTGCTCCTCCCAACTACCTTCTTTTACTAAAATCGTAGAAACTCCATCATGAGTTATTCGTTTGGCTACTGGCTTGACATCAAACAAACGATAAAGTTTGGCTAAACCCTTATCTGCTGCTTCCAAATAGTCAGGATTGATCCCTTCTCTATGAAACTCAAAATCTTTACCAATATTTTCGACCTTTTCTTTCATGGCTGGTGTTTTCTTAGCACCCGCATCCAGAAGCATAGAGGCGATCTCAGCTGTTTGGGCAATATAGATTCCCCGACAGACAGTGAGAACAGAGTCTAGGGGAGTTTGCCCCCTATCATTCTTAGAATGGACACTTGCCCCCTTTTCTAAGAGAAGCGCAACTGTCTTAGGATGAAAAAACTCAGCTGCCATGTGTAGAGGTGTATTTCCATAAGTATTGCTTTTTTCAATATCTGCCCCCAATTCAAGCAAGAGTTTTACAGTCTCTCTCCCCATGGTTGCCTGACGATACAAAGGAGTTGCACCATAATAATCAGGGATATTAATATCTAAGCCCTGTTCGACAAGCCAGATAACCAGCTCATCAGGAACCCCACCAAAATGCAGAGCCGTACTTAAACTATATCTCCCGTTATGGGCAGTTAGCTCACACTTGTCATACACGGCCTTTAATTGGTCAATATTGCCATCAGTTAGTAGTTCATTGAAGTCCTTGGGTAAAGTTACTCTTTTCTTTGCCATTTTTAGTTCCTTTCTTCTGATATAGCGTCTAGGGCAATCCAATGAAGATTGTCAACAGTTTTCAAAGTCAGGACTTGTCCATCATAATCATTTTTCAACTCAAGACCGTCTTGCTCAATAGATATATGATTGTACCAGTGATCTAGGCTGGCGTACTTCCCCATATGAATGTTGATAAGTATACTGGTTATGGGATTCCACGTTCCTTTCTTAACAGTTTCAGCTAAAAGGTAGTAAGCGTCTAAGAATATGAGATTTCTCCCATAGATCCAAAAGGGTAGTTCAAGCTCTAACAAAGGCAACTTGGCAGAAAAAATCTCATCACCGTGCGGTGGCACGGTTTCATAATGAAATTCTATCTCACTGCCATAATAGGCAATCAAGGCTCCCTGACATCCGATATTTTGAGGAATTCCCTCCTCAGCTACTATAAATTCCATGACCTGCTCCTTCTATTTTCAATCATAAAATCCGACCAGACTCTGCCAGAATATCAAACTGGACTCATGGCCTTTTCTAGTCATCAAGTGGATGAAGTCACTTTCACAACCCTTCCAAACTGCAAATTGGGCCGTTCCCATGGCTCTAACAAATGCTAGAAAATCTGGTGCCAGCCATATTTTTTCATCATAGTTCATCTCTGCATCAAGAGCATAGACTACCCCAGATTGACAATCCAGCAAAATAGTGTAGGGATCTCCATTTGCAATGATGATCAGGCCGCTTTCTTGTAGAGTTGAGTAATCATGGTATTTCAAATTGCGATTGATCAACCAAGTCAAACTAGTGTCGTCCCCATATCCAAACTGGTAACTTAAAAAACCGACCTGCCCCCAGTTATAGGCCAGAATATACTTCCAAAAAATCGGATCCAAATCTTGGATTTGAAGTTGACTTTTCAAACGATCCAATTCGGACACTGGCAAATCTGTTTTATTAAGGACAATCCCTTCTCTTATCTCAGGGTCCAGCCCTTGTGTTTCTTCTTGGGTAAGGGAAATGATTTGGTCAATTGTCAATAATTCCATTGTCGACCTCCGACTATACATAGGGCATTATCTAGGGTAAGCTAGCTGGTTTGGGACTTCATTTATCTAATGACCTTTCTTATCTCAATTATACTCTAAAACTATCAAATAGAGATAAAATACCAGTATTTTTAGGGATTATTTTCGATGAACAACTTCTCCTAATTAAAGCAAAAAGCCATTCCTCAAGGAAACAGCTTTATCACTTATAATTAAAGGTTTCTCCAGCCAACTTATCTGCTAGCTTGGGAAAGAGGGTATAAAACTTATGGGCTAGATTGAGTAAGACTGGGAGATTGAGTTCTCGTTTGTTTTTCCCTATGGTTTTGACAATCTTTCTAGCTACTACATCTGGCTCGAGTAGGAAACGGTCAACCGATTTGAGATAACTGCCGTCTGGATCAGCCTGGTCAAAAAATCCTGTACGGATTGGGCCTGGATTAACCGTTGTCACATAGACACCATAGGGCATGAGTTCGAGGCGCAAAGCATTTGAAAAACCAATGGCCGCAAACTTGGTCGCAGAGTATAGACTGGACTTGTTAGTCGCTATCAATCCTGCCATACTGACGATATTGATGATATGCCCTTTTCGCATCTCCTTCATACGAGCTGCAAGCAAACGTGATAGATTCATGAGAGCAAAGGTGTTAACCTCAAACATTTGATGAATATCTTGATTAGAAATCTTGTCAAAATCCTCAAAAATCCCGTAGCCAGCGTTGTTAATCAAAACATCAATCTTACCATAACGGAGATAGAGGTCAGCTACCAGTCCTTCTAAGGCTTGCTCATTAGTAATATCAATTTCAATCAATTCTACCTGAGGATGATTTCCGTATAGTTGAGCTAATTTTTCCTTATTTCTACCCAGCAAAATCAATTGATCATTGGGCAAGAGTTTGACCATTTCTTGGGCTAGACCACCACTAGCACCCGTAATGAGAATAGTAGACATATTTATCCTTTCTCGAGATCCTAGATTTCCAATTCTTCTAGGTCTTTAACCACATGGACATTTTCAAAAATCGTTGCCGCATCTTTCTTGAGTTGACTAATGTCTTTTGAAAGGAAGCGTGCACTGATATGGTTGAGCAAGAGTCGTTTGGCTCCTGCTTCTGCCGCTACCTGAGCAGCCTGCATATTGGTTGAGTGACCATGATTGCGGGCAATTTTCTCATCACCTTTACCATAAGTGGACTCATGGACAAGAACATCCGCATTGACCCCAAGACGCACACTAGCATCTGTTTTTCGAGTATCTCCCAAAATGGTGATAATCTTACCAGGTCGCGGTGCTGAGATGTAGTCTGCTGCCTTGATCTCGGTGCCGTCTTCTAGGATAACATCCTGACCGTTTTTGATTTTTCCAAAAAGTGGGCCAAATGGGACTCCAGCAGCCTTGAGTTTTTCAGCATCCAAAGTTCCTTCCAAATCCTTTTGCATGACACGATAGCCAACACAGAAAATAGTGTGGTCCAACTCCTCTGCATACACCGTAAACTTATCGGTCTCCAGGATTTTTCCTAGAGAATCTTGATCAAATTCATGAAAATGAATGCGGTAGGGCAAACGAGAACCCGACACACGAAGGCTGGTTAAAACAAAGGACTTGATCCCTTGAGGTCCATAGATTTCCAAATCTGTCTGCTCTTCATTGGCCTGAAAAGCACGGCTAGAAAGGAATCCTGGCAAGCCAAAAATGTGGTCTCCATGCAGGTGGGTGATAAAGATTTTGCTGACCTTACGTGGTCGAATTGTGGTTTCCAGAATGCGATTTTGCGTTCCTTCTCCACAGTCAAAGAGCCAAACTTCATTAATCTCATCCAAGAGTTTCAGGGCGAGACTTGAGACGTTACGGGCTTTAGAGGGCTGACCAGCCCCCGTTCCTAAAAATTGAATGTCCATTCGATACTTTCTAATTAATCAATATATAACATGGCTGTGCGGTTTTCCGATCGGAAATAGCGCTTGCCAGAAAAAGCTTTAGCTTCTTGCAGTAAATCCTCTTGGCTGTAGCCTTTGAGACGCTTACGACCATCAGCCAAGCTTTCTAAATCCGTCAAAGCCGTGAGACTCTCCACACTAACAACTTCCTCATCTCCAACAGCCTTCATGTAAATCTTACCAGACTCTTCAAAGACTAGTTGATGAGGAAAAATTTGCGCAATTTCAAAGAGCAAATCTTCCGAAATAACTTCTTTATTTTCAGAAAAAATTCGACCCAGACCCTCACTCTCATAGCAAAAACCAAAGGATTTTCCAGATAAATTAAGACGAATAAAAGGCTTGTTTTCTATGGTGAAGCTTGGCTCAACATTGTAGAGATTCAGTTCCTGGCTGAGTTCTGCAAAATAATCCATCGCAGCCTCAGGACTCTTTTTCTGGTAGAGTTCAGCAAAGTAGGCATTGACCACACTTGGCGGAGGCGTGATAAGGGCCAACTGCTCCTGTTCTGTTTTACCAGCTAGAAGCTGATCCAGAAAGACCTTATCCAGACTTGTATAACCTCCATACTTTAGAGCTAAAGTTTTAATATCAGTCATAAAATTCCTCTAACCTCCATTTATTTTTTTCAGAAATGCAGCCTGTAATGACTTCGCCGCCATCCTGATAATCGCGTTCTTCCAGAATTGCAACACTTTCTAAATCATGAATTTTATAGGATTTTGAAAAAGGCACGCGCAGGGTAAAGCTCTCAAAAATCTCCTTGATTTTCTCTAAAAATAAAGTCTGCAAGTTCTCACGACTATCCTCAGACTTGGCAGAAATGAGTGCATAAGGCGTTTGGGTAGGCGTGAAATCCTCCACCAAATCGGCTTTATTGTAGAGGGTCAGGCGCGGAATATCTTCCATATCCAAGTCTTTCATGATGGACAGAACCGTTTTTTCATGCTCCTCGTGGTAAGGATTGCTGGCATCGATAACATGAACCAGAAGATCCACATGCTTGCTTTCTTCCAAGGTCGACTTGAAACTAGACACCAACTCTGTCGGTAAATCTTGAATAAATCCAACGGTATCTGTCAAGGTTACCTGTAGATTGCCCCCCAGATGAATGCTTTTAGTTGTCGCATCCAGAGTCGCAAAGAGCTCATCTGCCTCATACTGAGTCTTGCTAGTCAAGGTGTTCATGATAGTTGACTTTCCAGCATTGGTGTAGCCAATCAAACCAATCTTAAAGGTACTTGACTCCAAACGTTTTTCTCGAACTGTCGCTCGATTTTTCTCAACGACTTTGAGTTGACGCTCAATATCTGTGATCTGATTGCGAACACTACGACGGTTAAGCTCCAGCTGACTTTCACCTGGACCACGAGAACCAATGCCCCCTGCCTGACGGCTAAGCATAATCCCCTGACCCACCAAACGAGGCAAGAGGTACTCGAGTTGCGCAAGATGAACTTGAAGCTTTCCTTCATGGCTTCGAGCTCTCATGGCAAAGATATCCAAAATCAACTGCATACGGTCAATAACCTTGACCCCTAGAACTTCTTCTAAATTGACATTTTGACGAGGTGTCAGACGGTTGTTGACAATGACTGTCGTGATTTCCTCTGCGTCCACCATTTGAGCAATTTCTTCCAACTTACCAGAACCGACGAAGGTCTTGGAGTCGTATTTTTCACGTTTTTGTCTGTAGCTATCGACTACAACTGCACCAGCCGTCTTAGCCAGACTAGCCAGTTCTTCCATGGAGAGGTCAAAATTATCCATGCCCTGAAGTTCAACACCAATCAGCAGGACTCGCTCCTCTTTTTTCTCCGTTTCAATCATTTAAAAACTCCTCAATCTGGTTTAAAATACGGTCTTTTACACCAGATTCTCCTATCTGATAAAAGGTTACCTGCATGCGATTACGGAACCAGGTTAGCTGGCGCTTGGCAAAACGGCGTGTCGCCTGTTTGAGACTGTCACGAGCTTCTTCCAAGGACTGCTCTCCTCGAAAATAAGGAAAGAGTTCCTTGTAACCAATTCCTTTAGCAGCTTGAACATCTGGATAATGGTCAAACAGCCATTTGGCTTCGTCTAGAAGTCCAGCTTCAAACATCAGGTCCACTCTGTGATTGATACGCTCATAAAGCTGACTACGTTCATCGTCCAAGCAGATAATCAGCGGTTCATACAAGGTCTCTTGATTTTCCAAATCCTGACCAAAATGGGCAATTTCCAAGGCACGCATAGCACGACGACGATTAAACTGGGGAATTTCAAGGCCTGCTTGATCAACCAGATGGGCTAACTCCTCATCTGAAAAAGGATCTAGACTAGCACGATAAGCTAAAATCTCCTCATGAGGTGTCTCTCCACCTAGATGATAGCCTTCTAGCAGACTCTGGATATAAAGTCCTGTCCCACCTGCAATAATAGCGAGCTTACCTCGACTTTGAATATCCTCAATGGCCGTCTTAGCTTCTGAAACAAAATCAAAAGCCGAGTAAGACTCGGTTACTTCTCTCACATCAATCAAATGATGAGGAACACTTGCCTGCTCCTCTGGACTAGCCTTGGCTGTCCCAATATCTAGTCCTCGATAGACTTGTTGGCTATCTCCACTAACTACTTCACCATTAAAATGCTTAGCAACTTCAATGGCTAGAGCTGTCTTTCCAACTGCAGTCGGTCCAACAATCACAATTATTTTTGTTTTCATCTTTTTTCCTTGAAAAATTCCCATTTTTTCGTTACTATTATTATATCATAAAAAGGTCAGTCAGAAAAATACGACCTCTTGAGGTAGCTGGCTGATTTATAAGTTAAAGGAGGAATACTCATGGCTAAAGGATTCGCTAAAGGTCTTGTAACAGGTATTGCAGGAACTGTCGCTGCAGTTGCAGGTGCAGTATACGCAGTTAAAAAGAAAGTGATCGAACCAGAAGAACAAAAAGCAGCTTTCATCGAAGAAAATCGTAAGAAAGCAGCGCGTCGTCGCGTATCACACTAAGCAACAAAAGAAGTTGAGATTTTTCTCAACTTCTTTTTTTCTATTCTTTTATACTCAATAAAAACCAAATAGGAAACTAGGAATCTAGCGTGGTTTGAAGAGATTTTCAGAGAGTATTAAATTGCCAAGTCAAACTTCAACTGTGGCTTGACTGGATCATAATCAACCAGCTCAAAATCCTCTGCTTTAATATCAAAGAAGTTAGTCCCGTCTGGTACATTCAAGACCAAACGTGGTTGGCAGTTTGAAGGCTCACGACGAAGCAATTCCTGAGCTTGTTCAAATTGATTGTCATAGATGTGAAGGTTATTGATAAAGTAGAAGAATTTCCCAACCTTCCATCCAAAATGTTTGGCAATCATCATTTGAAGAGCCACATACTGCATAGCATTGATATGATGAGCCACCAGCATATCATTAGAACGCTGGGTCAAAGTCGCATCCAGATAGATAGCCCCATCTACACGACGGACATCAAACATAGTCTGAAAGGCGCATGGAAGGAGGCCATCTGTCTCCTCAAAAGCTTGGTAATCCCAAAGAGAGATGATATTGCGACGGTTCCAAGGATTGGCTTCTAACTGTTTGAGAATCTTGTTAATGATGTCATGCTTCTTAACAACAGCCCCATAACGTTCCCCAATAGTCCCTGTATCTCCAACTTCCCAGTCATTCCAGTAGTGAACATTGTACTTGTCATTGAGTACTTCCAAACTATTGGTCTGGTCTTGGTAGATCCAAAGTACTTCCTTGATGGCTGATTTGATTGCGATGGGGCGCAAGGTCGTGATGGGAAATTCCCCCTTAGCCAAGTCATACTCTGCAAAAGCACCCGTTACGTACTTGGAATTGGCAACAGTTCCATCCTTGTACTTGGGACGTGCTTGCTCGGAAAACACACCCTCATTCAAGATTCGCTCGATATTTTCTTTAAAAATCGTGTCTGCTTTTGTCATTTACTCTCACCTCAATTATTGTCTTAACTAGTATAGCATAAAAAAAGAAAGGAGGAAAATCACTCGCTTACGGAAAGCAATTTTCTCCTTTTTATGTTTATTTATTGCAATACAAGTGATGCTGCTCCGATAACTCCAGCGTCATTTCCTAGAGTGGCAAGAGCCAGCTTAGTGGTTGTACGAACTTGTGGGAAGGTATTTTCATCATAAACCTTTTGCACGCCTTGGAGAAGGAAGTCTCCTGCAGCTGATACCCCTCCACCGATAACAATTGTTGATGGGTTAAGGATTGAACCGATGTTGGCACATGCAATACCCAAGTAACGTGAGAAGTTACGGTAAACGATCAAAGCAAGGTCGTCCCCTTCTTTTGCCAAATCAAAGACAGTTTTAGCTGTTACTTCTTCTCCGTCATCAATCAAGCGTTTCAACTCTGCATCGCCTTCGTATTCATCTGCATAACGACGAGTCAAGTTGACAATCCCTGTTGCTGAAGCTACTGTCTCAAGACAGCCTTTTTTACCACACGTACATGCGATTGGTTGGTCAAAGTCAACTGTGATATGTCCAAGTTCACCTGCAGCACCAGCAACACCGTGGAGTAATTTACCTTCTGCTACGATACCGCCACCAACACCTGTACCAAGTGTCATAAAGACAACGTCTGGTTGGTTTTCACCAGCACCCATCCAACGCTCACCAAGAGCTGCCACGTTGGCGTCGTTGTCAATGAAGAATGGAATCCCCAAGGCTTTTTCCATTTTTTCTTTGATTGGTTGAAGAGTTTTCCAGTTGAGGTTGTAGGCACCGATAACAGTCCCTTTTTCACGGTCAACTACACCAGGAGACCCCATACCAATTCCACGAAAATCTTCAGCAGACAATCCAAGCAAGCCCAAACGGTGTTGAATAGTTTCAATCATATCATCTACGATATGGCTTCCTTCATCCAAAATGTTAGTCTTAATAGACCATTTTTCTTGGATTTCTCCTTCTTGCGTTAAAATAGCGAACTTGATAGAAGTTCCACCAAGGTCAATCCCAATAATCTTTTGACTCATCGTCTTCTCCTTATCCTTAATTGAAAATGCTTACAGTACTAGTATAACAAAATCTGCCAATCAGTGCAAAGGTTTGCATTAACTTTCCAGATTTTTTTCTATTCTATGGTTTCCACAAACCAGAAGCATCTACATAATAGCGTCCGCCATCCACTCGCTCATTCTTAGCCATTTTACCATCCGATTTCAAATAGTAATTTCCTTGCCATGCATTGCGTGCATAAGATCCATCTGATTTTAAGTAGTACCAAGATTGGTAAGAAGAGTCATAGACCCACTCACTCTGAGCCATTTTACCATTTGACTTGAGGTAGTATGCACCTTGCCAAATATTATGCGCATAAGATCCATCTGATTTCAAGTAATACCAGGCTTTGTAGTAAGAATCATAAATCCATTCACCCTGAGCCATCTTACCATCTGATTTGAGATAGTAACTTCCCTGCCAAGTATTGCGTGCATAAGATCCATCTGATTTGAGGTAATACCAGGCTTGGTAATAGTTATCGTATACCCACTCATTCTCAGCCATTCTTCCATCTGACTTGAGGTAGTAAGCCCCCTGCCAAGTATTTGTTACTGGATTTCCATTCTCAGAAAAATAGTACCAAGATCCATTTTGACGAACCCAGCCACTTTCAGCTGCTACACTTGGGGTAGGTGCTACATTGTTGTTAGCTTGAGATGCACTCGTCTTTTTCTCTTTTAAAACACCCTTAGGCGCATTCTTCGATTCACAAGCGATCCCATCATGATCCTTATCCAGGGTAGCAGAATAACCTGGTTCTCCCTTATGAATATCTGCATAACCATTCTCCCAAGCTTCCTTACAGCTTGAAAAATGGATACTTTCATCTGCCACAACAGGTTGTAAAAACAAAGCTAGGGCAGGTAAAGAAGCTAAGCCTAGTTTTAATAAATGACGTTTGTTCATGATTTTCTCCTAAAATTATAATATCAACCTCAGTATTATTTTATCAAACTTATTTCAGCAATTCAAGAAAACTTCTGGTTAATTCTGCAAACTCTTTTGGTTTTGCCTTATTCAAGACATGAGGGCCGTCAGGGATGATCTGAAACTGGGAATCTGGCATCAGTTCATGAATACTTTTCATTGAAGTGAGATTAGGCTTATCCTGACTACCACAAATTAACAAGCTTGGATAGGGGCAATTCCGGGCAATCTCTCTTAAATCAAGTGTTTTTAATTCTTCGGAAACTCCAACCATAAGAGCCTTATCTGCCCCCTGCTTCTCATATATCCTCTTAGGAAGCAATTTGAATATCAGCAACTGAATATAAAAAGGAATGTTACCTGCTAATTTCAGTGGACATCCTGACAAAACCAAGGCCTGAAGATTTGGTATCTCAGAACTTGAAAGCTCCAATGCAAGTGCAGCCCCTAAAGACAAACCGATTAAGACAAAAGGTTCTGTTTCCTTTGATAAGTGCTGATAAATGCGTTCCTTGGCTTCTTGGTAGGTCCCAACTCCTGAAGGAAATAAGTCCAGGGCTTCAGAGGGATAATCTGCCAGCAAATCCTGAACTTCTTTCCAACTATCTGCTGACTGTCCCAAACCGTGCAAAAATATTAATTTCATTTAGTTCTCCTTTACAGACAACTCATACAATCCCCTAACTGCATTACATCCATAAATGGCTTCTGCTCGCTTCAAATCTTCTAAAGTCAGAATTTTCTCTTCTACTTGCCCATTTTCAAGTAAATGTTGGCGATAAATCCCTGGTAACAGGCCTAGCTGACTAGGAGGTGTATAGAGCTTGCCATCCATTTTTAAGACCAGATTGCCAATAGAGGTTTCAAGCAATTTTCCACCAGCAGTGTGATAGATGATTTCCTGCTCTCCTGTTGTCAAATGTGGTCGGTGTGTCGTCTTAAAGTAGGTAAAGGCCTGCTGCAAATCAACTTCTTGCCGACAAAGTTTAGCCTGACAGAAGCTAGAACTAAGTGGTGTTAATACTTGTCGATCAATGTCTATTTCTCCAGACTTATTGAGACTGATTCGCAAACGGTAGTCTTGATGGAGGTCACAAGCTTGACACTCTTCCTTTATCTTTTGTCTCAAAACTTCTTGGTCAAATGGAAAGGCAAAATAACGACTAGCCTTTTGTAGTCTTTCTAGATGTTGCTTTTCAAAGAGCAAGGTTTTCTGGCTGATTTTTCCTGTCGTAATCAGTTGAAAACGAGGCTGTTTTCGGTAAAGAACAGCTGCCTTTTGCTGGACTTCACGGTATTCTGACTCCCAAGTACTATCCCAAGTGATGCCACCACCAACTCCATAGATGGCTTGCTCTCTATGCAGTTGAATGGTTCGAATAGCCACATTGAAAATCCTTCGTCCATTGGGAAGTAAGAGTCCAACAGTTCCACAGTAAACTCCACGCGCTTGTGGTTCCAAGTTCTTGATAATTTCCATAGTCGCTATCTTGGGAGCTCCTGTAATAGAACCACATGGAAAGAGTGAACGGAAGATTTCTACTAGGTCAACATCCGGTCGTAACTGACTCTTTATGGTCGAAGTCATCTGCCAAACCGTTGAATACTGTTCCACCTGACATAAACGTTCCACATGCTCACTTCCCACCTCAGACAGACGATTCATGTCATTGCGCAAGAGGTCCACTATCATCATATTTTCTGAACGATTTTTGGGATCCTGCTCCAACCAAGCTGCTTCTTTCAAATCTTCAGCATCAGTCAGACCACGTTTAGTCGTCCCCTTCATTGGACGAGTCGTCAATTCACGATCATTTTGTTCAAAAAAGAGTTCTGGACTCATAGAAATCACTGCCATGTCGTCATGTTCAACATAGGCATTGTAACCCGCCTCCTGCTCCACCACCATACGATTGTAGATGGCAAAAGGATTGGCAGACAACTCCTGCTTGAGTTGAACAGTATAATTGACCTGATAAGTATCGCCCTGTCGTAAATGATGATGAATCTGGGCAATCGCTTTTTCATAGTCCTCTGCCGCTGTTACTTCCTGCCAGTTTGACGGCAAATCCACCTCCTCATAAGTCAGAGGAATGCTAGATTTTTCAACGCTGTCATGAATAGTGAAATAGAGGAGATACTCTCCTAACAAGGGACCCTCGTGAACCGCCAACTTCTCCTCAAAAGCTGGCGCAGTCTCATAGCTGACATAACCCACCACATAATAGCCCTGCTCTTGGTAGCTTTCCACTTGAGCTAACAAGTCTGTTACTTCTGCTAAATCTCTGGTTTTTAACTCTTTGATAGGCTGGGTAAAGGTGTATCGCTCGCCCAAAGCCCTAAAATCAATCACTGTTTTTCTATGCATATCCTAAGTATACCATAAAAGCCAGACCCCAACAGGAGATCTGGCAATTTTATTCTTTGAGAATGATAAAGTAGATGTCACTTTCTAAGAAAATCTGAACATAGCATCCTCTTTTATCACACCGACTTTTTATCTATCCTTTAGGAAAGAGTTCAGATGAAAATGCATCTGTCACCTGCAATAGTTTTTGGAAGACTTTTTTCTTCAGCGCTACTGTATAATTGGCAACTGAGCCTCCATACTTGAAGTTTCGGTAATCCGTTTCTACTGCTTGGTCAAACAAATCTTGCAATTTCTCATAAGAATCAATTTGCTGACCATCAATTTCAAAACTATGGATTCCTCGTTTTGCCTTAGCAATAATAGCGTCAAACCAGGCCTTCTTCCATTCTTCCAAGTTCTGGAACTTGCCTTTCGAAACCTTCTGGATAATGAAATCATCCCCAAGGGTGTCACGTCCCTCGCTTAAGGCCTCATCCTTGTATTTATTAGAAGCATAGCCTAGGAAACCATTTTCGTAACCATAATAACCCCACATACGGAAAGCATTATGTTTGAAGGAGATGGCTCCAGGAGCTCCCTGACTTGTATTTCCACCGTAGATAGCATCTACCATCTTGACATTGACATAAGCTGTCTTGAGTTCTTCTGGTCGGTAAGTTCCCTGATAATGCCTATTGGTGATGATGTTATTTTTGATTAGATCATCTACAGAATTTAGCTGAGTCTTGGCTTCCTCATCTGTCAATGGACGGACATAGTCCCACTGATTAGGAGCAAGGAGTTTATTGTCCTTGTCCTGATAGCGCATCTGCTTGGTCATCTTGCTGAACCAAGCCTTCTTCAAAGCCAGATCATTCTTAGCGAGAACTCGTTCTCCTTCCAGATAATCTAGAAGCATCAAAGCCTCATTATAACCTTTCATGTAGTGGTCAATCTGCTGACGTGTTTGCAACTTGGTTGGATCTGGATTGTACCATTGATCCCCATCATTTGGTCGCATGTAAGCCATGTTGAGCCCGAGAGCGCCATATTCACCCTGATGGCCTTCCTCAGCCGGTGACTGGAGCATACCCTGAGCATAGGCTTCTACATAGGTTCCTTCACGATGTTTGTATCCCCCCAGATAGACAATACGATCGTTGACGTGCGTTGTCTCATGGGTGTAGACAGACAAGCCATACTCACTCATCATATCTATTTCTACAAAGTGCACAGCATCTCTGGCATTGATATTAGGATAGATAGAGGCATAGGCTCCTAGTTTATTGTCTTTATAGTAGCGACCTGCTGGTCCAAATACCTCTCGAATTGGTGCATAGTCTTCCATACCACTAGTATGTCCATAACGCTCTACCCAGCCACGTCTATCAACGCGATAACCTTCCCAAACTGGTGTAGCTACATTAAAATCACTCTTAACCATACGGTCTTTAACTTCATCAGTAGCAAGTCGATACCAGAAGTCCAAGTAAGTCAACTGGCGGTCCGCTACTAGATCAATGTCAGCTTTCATCTGGTCTATGGTTTTGCCAGATTTATCAGCTGATCCGAAAGTAATGGTATTGTAGTTGGAAATCAGGAACATCTGCGCCTTCTTTACATTCAACAAAGGCAGAATCATATTGCGATGCAACCAGTTATTCAGATTGTCATAAGCACGATGCTTCCGATTTGCAATTTCTTGATTCTTCGAAGCTCGCTCTGCTATGTACACATGGTCCTTGGTGGCATTCACAAACCATTCATTCATATCCTTGTCAGTCGTCAATAACTGTCTGTTGTAGTCTAAGAAGGCATGTAAATCTTCAGATTTTGTATCTTTGGCTAGGACTCTGGCAAAGGTTTCATGAGTCTGGTCGCCTTTTAGGTTACTTTCTCTTGAACCGAGTTCAATCAACCGATCCAAGACATCCACATTTTTGCCATAAAAATCTGGTTTAAAAAGCATGAGTTCTTTCAGATTATAATCCGCAAATCGGACACCGTAATAACGATTGAGATAAGCAAGACCAAGCATGATAGCTGATTGATGATCCTGAACTTTTTTCTTCAAGGCAGCAGTTCTAGCAAGAGAATCATTCCACTGGTAGTCTAGATTTGTAAGTAACTTATCAACCAGGCTTCCCAGCTGCGCTTTGACTTCTGCAAAGCTTTCTTCTAGGTACCAATTCTGCACTGCCTCAACCTTCTTATCAAGGCTAGTGGTTTGATCATCTAGGATTCGATAAACTCCCTCAGACTGTAAGTCCACTGTTTTCAGGATAGATGTTAGCTCCTTGGCTAAGGCTGAACGGTCCTTAACCAGCATATCTGGAGTATAAAGCACATCCAAGTCAGCAATCTTGTATTCCTTAATAGCAGTCAAGCCAGAATTTTGCGAGGTAATTGCAAATACATCCTTGGTCTGGTCTGCATAATGAACCATGATATGGTCTGCCACTGAAAGGTCTGTCACAAAGTCTTTCCCTTTCATGGCAATAACAGAGACTACCTCTTTCTTGGCTAGATTGTGATCAAGATCCAGCTTGTTTCCTTGATTTACAATCCATTCTTTATTGTAGAAAGGTTGCAATTTTTCAAGGTTTCGATAGGCTTGATCATGGCGACTATCATAATCTTGGATATCCTGATAAGCGTATTCTTTTACACCAGAAATCGTAGGAGAATCAGCACTTGACTTAGCCAAGTAGTAACTGTAGCCTTCTTCAAAGGTTTTCTGAGCATTACGTTGAATCAAGTCAGTTGCCTCAGCAGTCACCTTGTAATAGTCTTTTCCGTTTATTCTTTCAGTTTGAATAGACTTGATGGCTAAACGGCTAGTCTTATGGTCCTCTGAATTAATCTTGAGATAATAGTCTTCCAAGTTTCTTGGCACTTCTGTCAAGTGCTGAATCACAGACTCTTTGCCATTTTCAACCTTAACAAGGCTTGTTTTCTTGATATCTTTTATTTCTAGCTTTTTAAGTTCTAAACGAAGCTTCTTTTCCTCAAGTAGAGTGCTCTCTTCACCCTTGCCACGATTAAAGACCATCCTTGTAGATATGGTGTAATCCGTATAAAGTTTCAGATTATCAACTGTTGCTTCCAGCTGATCACTCGTCAAGTCAAGAGTCTGATCCTCTAGCCCTTTAGCTTTAATAGTGGCACTAATTTTTGAAATGGTAACACCATCTGCCTTCTCCAAGTTATAACTTAGGCGAGCTGAACGGCCCATCGAATTTCCAGTAATAGTTGAAAGAGTTAGGACAGGTTCAGGTTTAATTTTTTCTTTTTCCTTACTGCCACGGATGATAACCTGATCTTTAGCTTCTTTTAAAATCCGTGTTGTTTCTTTCGGCTCTGAAATACGTTTCCCATCTTTTTCCTCATAGCTGGTAACAATCTCTTTCTCACCATCTTGACCGACTTGCTCAATTCTTGTTTCACCGACAAGCATGTCTGGATCAATCTTTTCCCTAGTTTGTTTAGGAATCAACTCTTTTCGGACTTCAATATGTAAAGTCGGGTTTGTATCCTGAATCAGCGCTTCAGTAGCATTCACACCACCACTATAGCTAGGTGTGTCCTGTTTCAGAGTGTCAACTGGGACTGCGCCTCCTTCATAATCTGGTAGGCTTTCAGCTACTGTACCCGGACCATTAACGCCACCTTCAAATATTGGTTTAGACGGCTCAACTAAAGATTCGCCTGATACACCGCCTGTGAACTCTGATTTGTCATGGACTTCTGGCACGCCACTTTGACTACTCAATTCTGGTGCATACTCTGGTAAGGCTTCGGACACTGCACCCAGGCCATTAACTCCGCCTTCATAGCTAGGTCGGGCAGGCTCAACAAGCGGTTCACCATTAACGCCACCTGTAAACTCGGATAGTTCCTGTTTCAAAGTTTCAACTGGAACTGCACCACCTTCATACTCTGGTAAAGTTTCAGCTACTGCTCCTTGGCCATTAACACCACCCTCAAATGTTGGTTTTGTTGGCTCAACCAAGGATTCGCCGAATACGCCGCCTGTGAACTCTGGGTGCTCCTGTTTCAGAGTATCAACTGGAACTGCACCACCTTCATACTCTGGTAAGTCTTCGGCTACTGTACCTGGGCCATTAACTCCACCTTCAAATGTTGGTTTTGACGGCTCGACTAAGGATTCGCCGGATACGCCACCTGTAAACTCTGGAATCTCCTGTTTCAGAGTATCAACTGGAACTGCACCACCTTCATAATCTGGTAAGCTTTCAGCTACTGCTCCTTGACCATTGACGCTTCCTTCAAATGTTGGTTTTGTTGGCTCAACTAAGGATTCGCCGGATACACCGCCTGTGAAGTCTGGTTTGGCGTGGACTTCTGGCACGCCACTTTGACTACTCGATTCTGGTGTGTACTCTGGTAATGCTTCAGCTACTGCTCCTTGGCCATTAACACCACCCTCAAATGTTGGTTTTGTTGGCTCGACCAAGGATTCGCCTGATACTCCGCCTGTAAAGGCAGGTTTCTCGTGGACTTCTGGAAGACCACTTTGACTGCCAAATTCTGGTGTATACTCTGGTAAGCTTTCAGCTACTGCTCCTGGGCCATTGACACCACCCTCAAATGATGGTTTAGACGACTCAACAAAGGATTCGCCTGATACTCCGCCTGTAAATTCTGGTTTTTTGCGGACTTCTGGAAGGCCACTTTGACTGCTAAATTCCGGTGTATACTCTGGTATGGCTTCAGCTACTGCACCTGGGCCATTGACTCCACCTTCAAATGTTGGTTTTGTTGGCTCGACTAAGGAGTCGCCAGATACGCCACCTGTGAATTCAGGAATTTCATGAACGCCTGCTTGATTTACTGGCTTTGCAGGAATTTCTGGATTTCCACTAGACGTTAGATCTTGGCCTCTTCCTCTTAAATCCGACTCTAATAAATAACCAACATAGTCATAGCCTTTAATGTCTATAATCCCTTGTGATAAACCATCAGCAGACACAAGGGTTTTAGTCTGATCATAAGCTAGTAAGTCCTTGTGTTCAAAAGCAAATACTTGATAAGGTAGTAATAAACTCTTACCTACAGAAGCAATCAATAACACTCCAACTATCTTAGAAGGTTTTTTCTTGGAAAATAGGAAAACCACCAAACTAGCAGTCAAAAGACCAAGACCAGCCAAGGGGAAGGTGACGGATCCTGTTTGAGGTAAGACGGCTTGTCCCTGCTTGCGATAAACTAGATAATAGCTCTCTTGACTAAGATCTTGTGGCAATTCATGATGAATGAGTTCACGTTCAGCAGCTGTCAACTCCGATTCTGCTAAGTAATGAAAGGAAACTTGCTTGGTTTCATCAGCCTGAACCAGTTTCGGTTCAAGTGTTCCTCCAATGAAGGCAAGTCCAATCAATACCGAGCCCACTCCCATGCTCAGTTTACGAATGGCAAATTTTTGTAGCTTTTTTCTATCTTCCATATCAGCTTCGTTCTTGTCCTTAAAGACATCTCCTTTATTCCGTTTTCATAATCTTATTATAATATTTTGTTGATTTTTTTACAAAATATTTTCGAGATAAATTGATATTTTTTAAATAAAAAAGTGGATCAGCATTGGCTGAACCACATTTTTAGTCTGGTACATATTCCAATATATCACCTGGCTGACACCCCAGTTCTTTACAAATAGCTTCAAGCATTGAAAAACGGATAGCTTTCACCTTACTTGTTTTCAAAATCAAAAATTTTCAGGAGTGATTCCAACACGTTCGATTAAATTGCCCAATCGCTTCTATAATCCAAATTCTACACTTCTTATGAATTAAAATATATTTCAAGTAAACACTTTTTAATAATCTCAAGATTACTCAACATAATCCAACAAATAGCCATAGCCCTTTTCTTCCATTTGATCCTTAGGAATAAAGCGAATGGACAGACTATTGATACAATAGCGTAGACCTCCCTTGTCCTTAGGTCCATCTGTAAAGACATGTCCTAGGTGAGAATTCCCTGTTCGACTTTTGACTTCCGTTCTGACCATATTGTATGACTTGTCTTCCTTGTAGGTCGCAACATCTGGACTGATAGGCTGGGTAAAACTTGGCCAACCACAGCCCGATTCAAATTTATCTTTCGAAGAAAAGAGAGGTTCGCCAGTCGCAACATCCACATAAAGACCTGCTTCAAATTTATCCCAGTAACGATTTGAAAAGGCACGTTCTGTTTGACCATTTTGTGTCACGGCATACTCCTCTGGAGACAAAAGTTTTTTCAATTCATCGTCGCTCGGTTTTGGATATTGACTTGCATCAATAACAGGATAGGATGCTTGATTGACATTGATATGGCAATAGCCATTAGGGTTTTTCTGGAGATAGTCTTGGTGGTAATCTTCAGCCACGATAAAATTGCTTAAGGCTTCCTTTTCAACCGCTAGAGGTTGGTCGTACTTCTTAGAAACTTGGTCAAAAACTTGATTGATGACTTCTAAATCTTTCTCATCTGTATAGTAGACTCCTGTTCTGTACTGAGTCCCCACATCATTTCCCTGCTTATTCTTGCTGATTGGATTGATAATGCGGAAATAATGAAGCAAGATCTCTTTTAGAGAGATTTGATTGGCATCATAGGTCACATGAACAGTCTCAGCATGCCCAGTTTGGCCGATCAATTCATACTGGGTTGTTTCTCCTCTACCATTAGCATAACCAGAGACAGCATCTGTCACACCTGCTACTCGTGAAAAATATTCTTCGACTCCCCAGAAACAACCTCCAGCTAGATAGATTTCATGCAAGTCAGCATCTTTACTTGAATCAGTTTTTTTCTTGGCCTTTTGTCCTTGACTAACTGCTGCCTTCTCGATTTGAGTGGTATCTGTGTAGCTTGCGCTCCTTTTTTCCAAAAGAAATAAAATTCCGATAATAATGCAAATGATGATTCCAATGAATACAATTATTTTTAATTTATCATTCATGATGAGCCTCTAATCTATGCTTTTTAGCGTCTGTAAAATAGTTTCTTTGTCCATAAAACCTGGTTGGGTCTTAACGAGTCTACCTTCCTTATCAATAAAGGCCTGAGTCGGATAAGAACGAACTCCGTAACTCGCCAAAAGTTGTCCCGAAGGGTCTAACAATACTGGTAAATCTTTATAGTCCAAGCCCTGATACCATTTCTTGAAGCCTTCTTCTGCTTGCTCGCCTTTTTGACCAGGAGAAACGACTGTCAAGATTACAAAGTCATCGCCAGCTTCTTTTGCCAGTTCATCGGTATCAGGGAGGCTGGCTAGACAAATAGAACACCATGAAGCCCAAAATTTGAGATAGACCTTTTTGCCTTTGTAATCTGATAGGCGATAGGTTTTACCATCAACTCCCATAAGCTCAAAGTCTGGAACTGCTTCACCTTGTTTTGCCATTTGAGAACTAACTTGCGCATTTTTGTCTCTATTTTGCTTATCAGCTTGGTTCTCCATCTGATTGTTACAAGCCGATAGACAAACCTGACTAGTGCAGACCAATACAGTTGCTTGCCATGTTTTCATCTTCATCACCTTCTTTTTTGTTATATGAATATAGATATTGGCTTTGTAGTTCTATTATATACCTACCTTGCTAAAAATACTTAGAATCTGTTTGGAAAATCAATAATCTTCTTGATTACCAAAAAACTCCCACCTGCTAAGCAGATGAGAGCTTTGGATTATTTAAAGATAGAAGTTTTAAAGCTATCTGTTTGTTGAAGAAGTTTCTTATAAACAGCTTCCTTAAGTTTGGTTACATTATTTGTTGACACAGACTTATTACCATTCTTCTCTGTTTTTAAGGTTGCAGCATCCTTAGCAGCAGCTTCCTTGAACAAGCGAAGAAGATCACTGTAAGATGAAATGCTAGTTTCATTTACTTCAAAGGTTGTCAAACCATTTGTAGCCTTGTCTTTCACTTCTTTATAGTAAGCTTTCTTCCAATCTTCAAGATTGTTGAATTTTCCTTCAGAAATCTTGTTGATAATAAAGTCATCACCTAGGGTGTTCTTACCTGCAGCCTTAGCCTCTTGTTTATACTTATTAGTAGCATAGCCTAGGAAGCCTTTTTCATAGCCGTAGTAACCCCATAATCTGAATGTATTATGTTTAAATGACATTCCTCCAGGAGCACCTTCACTTGTGTTACCACCATAGATACCTGTCATCATAGGGACGTTGACATATGCAGAACTAAAGTCATCTGGTTTATAGATACCATTTCCTGGTCCACGGTTAGTCATAAAGTTGTTATCTACTAGGTCGTTCACGGAATGAAGTTGAATAGCTTTTTCAGTATCATTTAGAGCACGAACATTATCGTATTGGTTCTTAGAGTTTCCTCTCATTTGCTTATCAACTTTCTTGAACCAAGCATTATTCAATTCTTGACTATTTTGTCCAAGAACTGCATCAGCCTCAAGATTGTCTAACATCATCAGAGTATCGTTATAACCTTTCATGTAGTTATCGATAGCTTCACGTGATTTAAGATCATTTGGATTCGTATTATACCATTGGTTACCATCGTTAGGTCTTTCAAATGCCATGTTTAATCCTAGAGCTCCATATTCACCTTGGTGGCCTTGTGTTGCAGGTGATTGAAGCATACCTTGGGCAAAGGCTTCAACATCTGTACCTTCACGACGACCAAAATTACCGAAGTAAACAAGACGGTCATTTAAGTGTGTAGTCTCGTGTGTGAACGCAGAAGCTCCGTATTCGCTAATCATATTAGACATAACGAAAGTTACTTTAGCACGATTATCATTTGGATTATCGTAAATACTTGCATAAGCTCCAGCAACAGCTCCATTATCACCGTAGTATTCTCCTACAGGTCCATAGATTTCACGGATTGGGGCATATACTTCCGTACTATTTTTGAATTGGCCATAGCGTTCAGGCCAGCCTGGCCAACCGTGACCCCAAACATAGAATCCTTCCCAAACTGGATAGACGATATCTTTGAACAATCTATTCTTCACATTATCCAAGGCCAATCGATGCCAGAAATCAAGATAATTAATCTGACGTTGTGCGGCTAGATCAATCTCCGGTTTAAGTTTTTCCAAAGTAGTATTGTACTTATTAGCTGTACCATAAGACATCGTATCGTAAGTAGAAATGAGGAACATTTCTGTCTTATCTAGATTCAACAAAGGTAGAATCATTTTTCTATGAAGACCACGAGTCAAATTGTCATAAGCACGATATTTATGTTCGCCAACTCCTGGATTTTGAGAAGCTTTTTCTACTACATAGACCTTATCCTTAGTCGCATCAATGAACCAATCATTCATATTATCGATATTAGTGAATAATCCTCTGTTGTAGTCTAAGAAACCATTTAAATCTCCAGATTTAGTGTATTTCGCTAGAACCTCACCGAAAGCATCGTATGTTCTTGAACCACTGATATTATTCTCTTTAGATCCAATTTCAATTAATCTATCAAGAACATCAACGTTTTTACCATAGAAATCAGGTTTGAATAACATTAATTCTTTAATATTAACATCACCAAATTTAACGCCGTAGTAACGGTTTAAGTATGTTAAACCTAATAATAGGGCAGCTTTATTTTTCTCAACTTTATCAAGAATCATTTGTTGAGCTGCGGGAGAATTATTAAGTTGGTGATCTTCATTTTCAACTAGTTTAGTTACTAATGTATTAAGATTAGCTTTTACATAGTCGAAACTTTCTTCTAAGAATAGATTTTTAATCGCATTTACTTTATTAGGTCCTGTTCTGCCAAGTTTTTGGTAAATTGGATCAGATTGAAGCTCGATAGGGTTTAAGATATTTACGATACCGTTAATTAAAGCACTATGATCTTTTTGAACGATATTAGGTGTATATTTAATACCTAAGTCTGTTACAGTGTATTCTCTAACATTACTTAGACCCTCATCACTAGAAGATAGGTTGAAGTAATCTTTTGTTCCATCAGCATAGTGAACAATAATTTTGTTTGCAACACTTAGATCTGTTACAAAGTTATTATCATTCATTGGAGTAACAGAAATAACTTCTTTAGTATTTAACTTGTGGTTCTTATCTAATTTATTAGCTTGATTAACGATAAAATCTTTGTTATAGAATGGTTGTATTTTTTCAATATTCTTATAAGCAAGTTTATAGTCTGGATTGTAGTCTTGAATAGACTCATAAGCTGCTTCACGGGTGCTTACATTGTTCAACTTGTTCAATTCATAAGATTCACTTATGAATTTATCAGCTGTAATATTGTAACCAGCAACACGCTTATCAGCTTCTTCCTTAGTCAAATGTTTGAGTTTTTTAGGACTCTTGGTATCTTTACCAGTACCATCCTCAGCTGAGCTATAGCCAACTACGCCAAAAAGGTCTTTAATATGTGGGCCACCATCTTCATCGTTAACATCGTTAGAACCAAATATTTCATGACCTTTGATTACTTTAGCATATGTTACGTTATCTTGTACAGCTCCATATGGCCATGTTTTAGAGGCAATACCACCAACGTTTCTAGTATTTTTAACATCAAGGATACCCTTGGCAACAGAATTTGTTAATCTTGCTTTTGTACCTGATTTCCAACTATTTAGCATGTAAGTGACAAATGGCACTAGCATACTTGCATTTGCATTTTGCGCCGTAATAGTCGCATCTACATAGGCTCTATTGACAAAGCCCATATAGTTTGAACCAGCAATACCACCAACTGTCGAGTTATTTCCTACAGAGTTGATTTTACCAATAAAGGCGACATTTTCAACCTTACCATCTTCATCAATCTTATTGACAATACCTGCAACATCATTGTTACCAGTAACCGAACCAGTCACCTTAACATCTTCAATCAGACCTTTATTTTTAAGGTTAAATCCAACCGTAGCAATTTGATTTTGACCAGAACGATTAATATCTACATTTTCAAAGTTAATGTTCTTAATAGTCCCACCATTAATGACATTGAAGAGGGGATGTTCCAAATTATGGATAGCAAAACGTTTGTCACCATCACTCAATAGTTTACCAGTAAACTCCGAAGTAATGTAAGATTTACCTTGAGGAACAACGTTACGAGCACTCATACTTTGACCCAGTTTAAATTCACCAGCAGGATTTGCCTGAATGGCTTGGATCAATTCTCCAAAGTCGTAGAAAACACCATCCTGACTAGCTTTTGGTTTTTCAATATAGTAGGTATAAGTTTCATTAAAGCGATTATCGACATTACGTTGAACCAAGTTCTCCGCTACTGCTGTTACCTTGTAGACTTGTTTTCCATCAATTGTTGACTCTTCGATTTTTTGAACCGCTAGTAGATTGGTCTTATGGTCATTAGAGGTAACTTTCAGATAATAGTTTGACAAGTCGGTTGGCACTGAAGTCAGTCGAGTTTCATCCATTTCGATTTGATTTTCATATTTGATCAAATCCGTTCTTAGAATATCTTTAATCTCGATTTTCTTTAAATCCAGCCTTAGTGGTTCTTCCGCAAGAACTACTTCTTCATTCCCATTTCCACGATCGTAAACCATCTTAGTCGCAATCTTGTAGTCCTTGTAATACTTCAAGTTTGTAAGATTAGCAGTCAGGTCTCCCTCAGACATATTGACTGTTTGAAGGCTAGTGTCTCCATCTTTCAAAACAACTTCAAGAGATTTAATGGTTACACCTGTTGGTTTGACCAATTGGTAACGAACCTTGGCACTACGCTCTAATTCTTCTTTGTCTATATGAGTGAGAGTCAACGTTGGCTCAGTCAGGATTTGATCACCTTTTTTGATGATACGATCTTGAACTACTTCAACAACTTCCTCTGAAATCGTTGGAGCATCTGCAGTTTTCACTCCTTTAAGAGTCTTATAGACTTTGGTAATCTTTTTCTTACCGTTTTGACCAGCTTGAGCAACAACTTCTGTTCCCTTCGGAAGAGTGCTGTCTACTTCTGTTCTTGTCTCGAAAGGAATTTCTTCAAATGAAACTTCTTCAACTTGACCTTCAATAGCCTTTGTACCACGACTAATTTTTTCGTTTACTGGTGCCGTAACAGTTTCTGTACTCGTGCTGATTGGGTCCCCAACTTTTTGGCCATTGACTGTCTTATAGACACGATGAATCAGCTGACTTCCTGCTTGACCGTTTTGAATCACTGTTTCTTCATCAGTGTAACGAGTATCATCAGCTACATACTCCTTTGTATATGGAACTGCTACTGTTTCAGTTTCTGTAATAGTTGCTTCAGCTACTTTATACTCTGGCAATTCTGGCTGAACTAGGGATTCACCTTGGTGACCTGCTTCTTGGGTTCCTTTGGCACTAATCTCGCCTGTATAAGCTGGGGATTCTGGCTGAACTAGAGATTCACCTTGGTGCCCCTCTTCTTGGGTGCCTTTGGCACTAATCTCACCGGTATAAGCTGGAGTTTCTGGTTGAATTAAGGATTCGCCTTCATGACCTGCTTCTTGGGTGCCTTTAGCTGTGATCTCACCGGTGTAGGCTGGCAACTCTGGTTGAACCAAAGATTCGCCTTCGTGGCCTTCTTCTTGGGTACCTTTGGCTGTAAGCTCGCCTGTATAAGCTGGGACTTCTGGTTGAACTAGGGATTCACCTTCATGACCTTCTTCTTGGGTGCCTTTGGCTGTAAGCTCGCCGGTGTAGGCTGGCAACTCTGGCTGAACCAAAGACTCACCTTGGTGACCTTCTTCTTGGGTGCCTTTGGCACTAATCTCGCTAGTGTAGGCTGGCAACTCTGGTTGAACTAGGGATTCGCCTTCGTGGCCTTTTTCTTGGGTGCCTTTGGCACTAATCTCGCCCGTATAAGCTGGAGCTTCTGGTTGAACTAGGGATTCGCCTTCGTGACCTTCTTCTTGGGTGCCTTTGGCTGTAAGTTCGTCGGTGTAGGCTGGCAACTCTGGTTGAACCAAAGATTCGCCTTCGTGGCCTTCTTCTTGAGTTCCCTTAGCAGTCGTCATTTGCTCTGGTTGGTCTTGGAAGTCTGATGCTTTAAAGTAACCGACGTATTCGTATCCTTCGATTTGAATGACACCTTTTGCCAAGTCCTCTTGACTACTTGCTGCAATCGTTTGATTGAAGGAAACCAAGATTTTATTCTCAAAGGCTTGAGCTGACTGAGGGATAAAGTAACTACCACCTAGAGCTCCGATAAAGAGAAGGCCAAGCATTTTATTGCGGTGTTTTTTAGACATCACCACAACAACCATAGACGCTGTTGCAAAACCAAGAGTTGCCAGTGCCAGCTCCTTGCTTCCAGTGTTTGGCAATTGTTGAGAATTCACTTCCTTCTTTCTGTAAACAAGATAGACAACATCATCTTGCTTTAAATCAGAAGGGAGTTCGTGATGGATCAAAGCTTTTTCTGCTTCTGTCAATTCTTGTTCAGCCAAATAACGGTAATGAACTTGGTTGGGTGTTACCACTTCGTTAGCTGAAACAGTTTCAACTAAAAAGTTATTTGCCCCCAAAAGAAATGTCCCGATAACCGCAGAACCGACACCAACCGAGAACTTCCGAATAGAGTATTTAATGACTCTCTCAAACTGCATTTTTCTAGTATTCATTTTATATCTTCCTAATATGATCTATTGGATATTGAGCACGCGCTCCTCCAATGAGTTTTGGTCGACTAGCAAGTGCCGTTACATGAGCCTGACCAATCTCTCTTAAGACTGGTCGAATGGGTACCTGAACATGTTTGATATGCATACCGATAGCTGTATCACCGATGTCCAAACCAGCATCAGCGCTAATAAATTCGACCTCCACGGGATCCTTCATATAGCGAAAGGCGGCCAATTGACCAGAACCTCCTGCATGTAGGGTCGGGAGTACACTCACAATTTCCAACTGATGTTTTATAGCTACTTCCCGTTCAACAACTAGAGCGCGATTGACATGTTCACAACCTTGAACAGCTAAGTGAATCCCCTTAGCCGTCAACAGCTCCAACATTGTCTTGACGATTAGCTCACCAATCTCCTGACTCGAATCTTTGCCAATGTGTCCTCCCAGCACTTCACTCGAAGACAAACCTAAGACAAATAGTGCACCTTCCTGTAAAGAAGCCCTGTCTAAAACATCTTCAAGTATCTGCTGTGTTTCTGTTTGAATCCGTCTTTGGTCCATTTTTCACCTCGCTTTTTTCATTCTATCATATCGTTTTTCATCAATTTTAGCAAGATTGGAAAAGATAGGGGTCCATTTGCTAGGATTCAAAAACTATATGAGGGCTTTTTTCAAAAACTGATTCTAATCTCTTTCACTTCCCAAGACAACATAAAACACCATCTTGAAAACAAAAAAAATATAATAGTTTAGTAAAATAGTTGATTTAACAACATGTATATCTAAAAGATTTGTCAGTTGATTCGATCCTAAACTACCGAAAAGCAACTTCTACTATTCTACCCCATTTCTTCTATTAAAGCTACTACTTTGCCCTATTTTTTGGACTTTTTTTCTACCTTGTATTAACCTTTAATCATTCAGAAAACTTTCATGAAATGATGCATAACCTTTAATTTCACTCTCAAATTATACTATGACAGATTTTTAAATACAAACTGACTCCAATTTTACAAAAGTCTAAAATTTACAACGAAAACAGAGAAGTTCTCCTTCCCTGCTTTTTCTCTATTAAACTTTTTGGAGTCCTTGAACCGCATCATGATTGATGAGCACTTGACCATATTCTTGTAGAACCGAACGGCTGATATCACTATCATCCGCAAATTCGCGCATACGTGCCAACAACCAAGCTGGATAAAGGCTAGGTTGATCTTCTACATCAACTAAGACTGTCAAATAGTACTGATCATTCATCTTATAGAGTTCTGAAGTTTCCATTTGGTAGTCAACCGTTTGGGCAAAAGAAACCAAACTAGATAAATCGTCAAAACGTAAGATGTAGTAGATATAAGGCTCTCTTTTTCCTTCTTCTACTTCGAGGGCTTCATCAAGCGCTGCTTCTTCTTCCTTTTCAACCTGCTCTAAAGATTGAATAGCTTCAATATCATCTTTAGTTTTTTCTGCCATGGTTTTCTCCAAGGTTTTTAAAAACTCATCTGGAGACATTTTAGCCAACTCATCCATATCAGGAAGATCTGCCAAATCGTCAAAATCTAAATTATGGTCGATCTTAGATTTTGTCACAAAAACATCAACCTTGTCTGGCTTAGGTGTTACTCGGAAGCTGAGCATACCTGTATCCAAGAAGCTATCTGGCATCTCTAGCTCATCCAAGATTGCATAGAAAAATTCTTCTGTTTTCTCTTGTGGAACGAGAAAGTCTGCGATTTCCATCCCTCGATCCATCAAATCCTCTAAAGACATGGTGATCTTTAATGTCGTATCACTGATTTGTTTCATTTTCATAGTTCGTAACCTCATACTTTCAGTTCTATCTATTATACAAGATTTCACAGATTTTATCAAAAGAATGGCGTTGGAATGTGATATAATACTAGTATCTATTTTAGAATATAAGAAAGAAAATTTCATGAAAAATATAAAAGTTAATGCTTTGGCTAGCTTGCTGGTCAATATCTTAAATATCGTTTTTCCTTTGATTACTAATCCCTATCTAACGCGGATTCTTAGTAAATCCAATTACGGTTACTTCAACACTGCCAATACCTGGGCGAGCTTTGTCATTCCACTAGCTGCCTTTGGGATTTACAATTATGGGATTCGAGCTATTAGTAAGGTTAAGGATGATAAGAATAAGATCAATTATGTCTTTTCTAAGTTATTCTATATTTCCCTGATTACTTCAATTCTGACAACAGCTATCTATTTCCTCTTTATTCATTTTGATACTAGTATTGTCAATCTGAAAATCCTTTACTATATCCTTGGAATTCAAGCTCTCTTCCAATTTCTGAATATCGAGTGGATGAATGAAGCCTACGAGAATTATTCTTTTATCCTTTATAAAACACTGGTTATCCGAATTGGAATGTTAGTGGCTATCTTTGCCTTTGTCAAGACACCTGATGATATCGTCCCTTATGCTACAATCATGAGCGCGACAACCATTATCAACTATCTACTTAGCTTCCTCTGGATTAAACGAGAGGTTTCCTTTGTTAAGATTGAGTTCATCGAACTTCTCAAGTCATCTAAACCACTCTTAACCATGCTCCTTCTAGCAAATGCTAATATGCTCTATACCTTGCTAGACCGTATGTTCATCACTAAAGGACCTAATGAGAATTTTATCTCCTACTATACCATCGCCTCCAGTATCGTTATGCTGATCGCTAGTGTCCTCAGTGGAGCTATCAACGTTAGCATCCCACGACTTGGTTATTATCTAGGAAAAAAAGATTTTACTTCTTATAAAAATTTGGTCAATCAGGGCGCATCCCTCTTTTACTTCCTCATGATCCCAACCAGCATTGGCATCATGATTTTGGGTACCTATGCTACAGTTATCTACTCTTCTGAGAAATATCTAGAAGCAGGAATAGTAACAAGCATCTTTGCCTTTCGTACCATTATCTGGGCTATCGAATTAATCCTTGGAAAACAGATTATCTTTATTAATGACCATGAAAATCGTTTGACTGCTTTCTACTTTATCGGTGGCGGTGTCAATGTAGTCCTAAACTCACTACTCCTTTTCAATAATATCTTTAGTCCCGAATACTACATTGGAACAACCATTATAGCAGAATCAATCGTGGTACTGCTAGAAATTAGCTTTATTCAGAAGCACAAACTATTGGATTTGAAAGAGATTTTTACAACCTTGGCTCGCTACACAATCGTGTCTCTTGGTTTCATCCCAATTTATTATATTTTTAAAACCCTCTTCCAAGTTCATAGCTATGAAGTTACGATGAAGATGATTAGCATGGTTCTTTCTACAATCGCAGCTTGTGGCATCTATTACGCCATTACCCTCTTTATTATCAAAGATAAAACACTTCATTATGCGCTTGACTTAGTTCGTTCTAAGATTAAAAGAAGATAGAGGTCTTTATCCTTCTCAAAAGTGTTCAGATTAAATATTATACAACAAAAAGAAGACCTTGCGAGTCTTCTTTTTTCTATATATCATTCAGCATTACGGACAATAAATACTCACTCAATAAACTTGTTAGAGCATACGAAGTCAAGACAACACCGACCTAGCTTTAAAAAATTTAGAAAGAGTATCACTTACAAATCTACTGTTAGTACCTTCCCAGCTCTCACGACTTGCTCACCTGCAATGTAGACGTCATCAACATCACTGGATTTGACAGCATATACTAGGTGAGACAGTATGTTTTCTTGAGGTTGGAGATGGATTTTTCCTTGCGGTTGGATAACGAGAAAATCTGCTTGCTTGCCGACTTCTAGGCTACCAATCTCATCTTCCATTCCCAACACCTTAGCTCCTTCAATCGTCAGTGCCTTGAGAGCAGTTTCAATAGGAAATTGACTGGCATCACCGCTCTTCATTTTCTGTAAAAGGGCCGCCGTGCGTCCTTCCTCAAACATATCGAGGTTATTGTTAGAAGCAACTGAGTCCGTCGCGATACCAACTGGAACACCTGCTTTTTGTAATTGAATGATTGGTGCAATTCCCGAAGCTAGTTTGAGGTTGCTGATAGGATTGTGGGCGATAGCGACTTGCGAATCTGCCAAGCGGGTAATTTCTGCTTCATTTAACTCCACACCGTGGGCAAATACAGCCTGATGATCTAAATAGCCAAGTTCATCTAGAAAGGCTATTGGACGTTTGCCATAACGTTTCAGGATAATCCCTGACTCTTCTTTTGTTTCTGCCACATGAATATGAAGTGGAATATCTTCTTCTTTTGCTAGGTTCAAACTAGCCTCTAACAATTCTCGACTACAACTGTAGGGCGAATGAGGAGCCACCATAACCTTGAAATTGGGATCCTGATAGCCTTTTATTGTCCCGATGACAGCACGAGTTTTTGCTATAGTCTCATCTGTGGTCTCCATGTCTGAAGAAAAGAGAGTTGGAGAAAAATAGCAACGCATCTTGGATGCCTTGACTGCTTCATAAATCTTCTCTATCTCTACTCCATTCGGATTGTACATATCATCGAAAGTTGTCGTTCCTGACTGGAGCATCTCTGTTAGCGCCTCTTTGACGGCTTTTGTAGTCATCTCTGGTGTAAATTCTGCTTCTGCTGGCCAGATATAGTCTTCTAGCCATTCGTGGAGATTGCTATCATCACGAATCCCCCTCAAGCCTGTCATGGCAGAGTGGGTATGGCAGTTAACCAAACCAGGCATAATCCAAGCACCCTGATAGTCTATGATTTGATCTGCTTGCTTGAGAATTTCTTGATTTTCCTGACCGACATAGACGATTTGAGAATTTTCAAGAGCTAAGATACCATCCAGGTAGACATGAAAATCTTGGTCACAAGTCACGATATTTACATGCTGAAAGACTTTCATCAATAGGCTCCTTTTCTAAATTATACTCTTCGAAAATCAAATTCAAACCGCGTCAACGTCGCCTTGCCGTATATATGTTACTGACTTCGTCAGTTCTATCTAAAACCTCAAAGCAGTGCTTTGAGCAACCTGCGGCTAGTTTCCTAGTTTGCTCTTTGATTTTCATTGAGTATTAGCTTTCATACTAGATAATTTTTCTAGCTATTGTAACAAAAAAGTCACCCGAAGGCAACTTTTATTCTGTATTTGCTTATTTGCTTTATAAACGATTAAAAGTCTATTCTGGACTAAAAGCAGCTGCTTCTTGCATTTGATAATATTTACCTTTTCTAGCCATCAGTTCCTGATGATTGCCGTGCTCGACAATATCTCCATCCACCAAGACAAGAATCAAATCAGCATCCTGAATGGTTGACAAACGGTGAGCGATGATAAAGCTTGTCCGCCCCTTCATGAGTTTGGCAAAGGCATCCTGAACCAAGATCTCTGTCCGGGTATCGATGGATGAAGTCGCCTCATCTAAGATAAGAATCTTAGGAATGGCTAGAAAGACACGGGCAATGGTTAAAAGCTGAGCCTGACCAACAGACAAGGATTCACCAGCATTTTCAAGCTTAGTATCATAACCATGTGGCAACTGCTGGATAAAGAAGTCCGCATTAGCCGCCTTGGCTGCCGCAATGACCTGCTCTCGGCTAGCATCAGGATTGCCAAAGGCAATATTGTCATGAATGCTTCCTTGCTTGAGCCAAGTTTCTTGAAGAACCATCCCAAACTGCTGTCTCAATGATGATCGGGTATAGTCATAAATCGAATGACCATCTAGCAAAATATCTCCAGAGTTAATCGGATAAAAACGCATGAGGAGATTGATGAGGGTGGATTTCCCAGCACCCGTTGGTCCTACGATAGCAACCTTACTACCAGCTGGGATATCAATATACAAGTCCTTGATTAAGATTTTTTCAGGAGTGTAACCAAAAGAAACATGCTTAAAGGAAATAGCTCCCTTGACTTGGTCGCTGTTCAATTCTTTAAGACCAGTTTCTGTAATCTCAGGGCTTTCTAAAACTGCATAAACACGTTCAGCACAAGCTAGAGCACTTTGCAACTCAGCTAAGACTGATGAAATATCGTTAAAGGGCTTGGTATACTGCTGTACATAATTCAAAAAGGTCACTAAACGCCCAACTGTTAAAGTAGAACCCGCCATGATACGGAAGGCACCAACGCCAGCTAGTAGGGCATAAATGAGGGCATTGACGAAACGAGTCGAAGGATTGACTGTTGATGAATAAAAGATGGCCGACTGAGAATATCCTGCATAAGTATCGTTTGCCTCATGAAGTTTTTGGATAAATTCTTCTTGGGCATTGAAGGACTGGATAATGGTCTGTTGGGTGAGGGATTCTTCTATCAGCTGGGTTTGAATACCCCTAGACTCTGTCTGTTTTTGAAAAAGATGATAAGATCTCTTGGCAATAAAGCGTGAAATGACCATAGACAGAGGTGTTAAGAGCAGAACTAATAGAGTCATCAATAGATGGATTTGGAGCATAGCAAGGATGCTGACCAAAATCATCAGAACTCCGATGAAAAATTGGTTGAAAATCATGTTCAGTCCCGCTGCCAACTGCTCGATATCTGTCGTTACACGGCTGACCATTTCTCCACTACCTTGTCTATCTACAAGGGCAATCGGAAGACGATGGAGCTTTTGAATGATTTTTTCACGTAAATCTCTGGTATAGGAGAAAATCAGTCGATTATAGAGGAGAGGATTGGCCCATTGTACTAGTGTATTTCCTATGACCACCAAGATCATCTGGAGAAAAATCTGCCAAAATACCTGAGATGAGCCCGTCACTAAGACTTGGTCAATTACTTGTCCAATCAAGATTGGCAGATAAATTGATAAGGCAACCTGGGCGATGGTCCCCAAGAAAGCTAGAAAAAGGAGAACTGGATGACCAGCTAAATCTTTTGCCAAACGTTTGAGGGTTTGACTTGCATGTTTACCTTTCATTCTAGTCCTCCTTTCCATGTTGGGATGCATTGATTTCACGATAGACCTGACTAGATTTCATCAATTCCTCATGATTTCCAAGTGCTAATTGCTGACCTTTCTCTAAAAGAAGAATCTGCTCTGCAATCTTCAAGGTTGAAGTCCGTTGGGAAATCAAAATCAAACTAGTGTCAGGTAAGTTCTCCTGAATGGCCTTTAGAAGATTGGATTCAGTAATGGTATCAAGAGCTGACGTCGCATCATCCAATATGAGAAAAGGTGATTGATGCAAGACTGCTCGGGCGATAGACAAACGTTGTTTTTGCCCACCTGAAAAATTACGACCGCCTGCTTGAACCTCTGCGTCCAGCTGACCTTCCTTATCGCTGACAAAGTCCTTGGCCTGAGCAATTTCCAAGGCCTGCCAGAGTTCTTGGTCCGAGACAGGCTCTTCCATACCCAGAGTCAAATTAGAACGAATAGTCCCTTTAAAAAGTTCAACCTTTTGAGGGACATAGGCAATCCAAGACCGCCATTGAGCCAGATTTTGAGGACTATTCCCAGCCTGATAGAGGGCCACTGTTCCTTTATCTGGTTTGTACAAACCAAGTAAAACCTGTACCAAGGTTGACTTACCAGAACCAGTTCCTCCGATAATTCCAAGAATTTCTCCTTGCTGCATATCAAAAGAAATATCCCTTAGCGAAGGTTGAGCTGCATCTGGATAAGTAAAGGTCAAGTGACTAACTTGTAAAACTCGATGTCCAGATACTTTTCCTACATGAATCTCAGAATGAATATCTTCAGGTTTTTCAGCGAAGACTTCCTCAATGCGCTTAGCTGATATATAAGACTGGTTGAGTGAATTAATCAGCATGGCTAGTTTAATCAACTCTACCAAGATCTGTAATAGATAGTTGATTAGAGCAATCAAGGCACCCTGACTGAGCCAGCCTCCCTGAATAGAAATATAACCATTCCAGATAATCACCAGCAAAGTTCCGTTGACAATCAAATAGGTCAAGGGTGTCAAGAGACTAGACCAGTAGCCTGTTTTCATTTGGATAGCCATATAGACTTGGTTTAGTACTTGAAAATGTTCAATTTCTCGTTTTTCTTGGCCAAAAGCACGAATCACACGCATCCCTTGTATCTGTTGGCGTGTTTCCTGAACCAGCTGGTCTGTTTTCTTTCTCAAACTGCTGTATAGAGGATTGACCAAGCGTGATAACACGACAATGACAAAGGTCAAAATGGCAACCATGACCAAGAACCAGAAGGTCAATTCAGGCGAGAGACGATAGGCCATAAAAATGGCACCAAAAACAATAATAGGCGCCCTTAAAAATAAGCGCAAGAATTGATTGATTCCTGTCTGAATCTGATAGGTATCTGAAGTCAAACGCGTCACCAAACTCGAAGTCGTCAAACGGTCTCTGCTATCCTTGGGGAGCGAGAGAATATGACGATAGAGGTCATTGGTCAACTCCTTGGTAAAGCCAACAGCTGCCTTGGCTGAGTAAAACTGAGCAACTAAGGCAACTAGGACACCGATGACCGCAAACACAAATAGGAGACCCATTTGCATCCACAGGTGATCTTTGTCTCCTTGGGGGATAGATTGGTCGACAATCCCAGCTATCACCATGGGAACCAAGAGTTCAAAAACGGCTTCTAGTAGCTTAAACAAGGGCGCTAGAAATGACTCCTTGAGGTAGGGTTTAAAGTAAGAAAGTAATTGTTTCATATGTCCCTTCTATTCCAACATGAAGAAGGTGGAAAACCCACCATCTTTTTACTTGTTCAAATATGGAAGCAGGTAGCCATAACCAGCCTCTTCCATTTCATCCTTAGCAATGAATCGTAAGGATGCAGAATTGATACAATAGCGTAAACCACCTAGTTCACGAGGGCCATCTGTAAATACGTGCCCCAAATGAGCATTCCCTGAACGTGAACGGACTTCGATTCGCTCCATACCGTGACTCAAGTCTTGGTAGTAATGAATCAGTTCCTTGGAAATAGGACGGCTAAAACTTGGCCAACCACATCCTGAGGCAAACTTATCCTTGGCAAAGAAGAGGGGCTCACCAGTCGTGATATCGACATAAATTCCTTCCTCAAAAGTTTGGTCATAAGCATTGCTAAAAGGAGCTTCCGTCGCAGCCTCTTGGGTAACTCGGTAGGATTCCTCAGATAGTTTTTCTTTTAGCACTGCCTGACTTGGTTTTTCATAGTTAGCAGCATCTATCAGTGGTTTCTCTGCATCTCTCACATCGATATGGCAATAGCCACCAGGATTTTTCTTGAGATAGTCTTGATGATAATCTTCAGCTAAGATGTAATGACGTAGTTTCTCCACTTCAACTGCTATCTTGCGACCAAGCATGCGTTCCTGCTCTTGGACAAGGGCATAGATTGTCGGTAAATCCTCTTCATATTGATAATAAATCCCTGTGCGGTATTGACGACCACGGTCATTCCCTTGTTGGTTGACAGAAAGGGGATCGATAACTCGGAAATAATAGAGTAAAATATCACGGAGCGACACTGCCTTTTCATCATAAATAACTTGAACAGTCTCTGCGTGATCTGTTTCTTTGATCAGTTGATAATTGGTGGTTTCTACCTGACCATTGGCATAACCAACACTGGTTTGCAACACTCCAGAAATACGTGAAAAGTACTCTTCCAAGCCCCAAAAACAACCACCTGCTAGATATATTTCTGCCATTTCAAATCCTCCTTGACCGTCTATCGGTCGATAAACACGGGAAACATTTCATACTCTTCGTAAATCTCTTCAAACCACGTCAGCTTCGCCTTGCCGTAGATATATGTAACTGACATCGTCAGTCTTATCTACAACCTCAAAGCAGTGCTTTGAGCAACCTGCAGCTCGCTTCCTAGTTTGCTCTTTGATTTTCATTGAGTATCAGTTCCCACGTTTCATTTTCAAAAAAAGGACAGGAAGCCTTCTAATAGAAAGTTTCCCCATCCTATTGTTCTGTTTATTTTGCTTCGACGCGAACACCTTGTGTATCTACTTGCAAATCATGAAGCTTGCCTTTGAAAGGTTGCTTTTCAAGTTCTGCCTTAATCTTAGGCATCTTGTCAGGATCAGCCAAGACCATAACAGTCGGACCAGCACCAGACAAGTAGGTCGCATAAGCACCATTTCTCTTGGCAACTTTCTTGATGGTCGCAAATTCTCGTACCAGTTCTTGACGGTAACGCTCGTGAAAGAGGTCGCTCTCGATGGCTTGACCTGCTTTGACCATATCTCCGGTCAGAAGGGCTGCAATAGCCACATTGGCGATTGAACTTGCCGCAACGGCTTCCTTGTAAGATAGTTTCTTAGGCAAGACACCACGACTATCTCGAGTACGCAATTCATAATTTGGAATGTAGGCTAGAAAGGCACACTCTGGAAAAGGCGCCACAACTGCTGAAACCTGACCTTCGACCGAACTAGCAATTACGAGATTTCCATAGATAGCAGGTGCAACATTATCAGGATGTCCTTCAATCTTAGTTGCCAATTGCAACTTCTCGTGATCCGTTAATTTTAGGTTCCCTAATTGATTTGCCAGCTCAATTCCTGCAACGATGACTGAACTAGAAGAACCTAGTCCACGCGCAAGTGGAATATCACTAATCATTTTCAGACGTCTTGGTTGTAGGTCTGGAGCAATTTGTAAAGCAATCTTCAGCAAAAGATTACGTTCGTCACGTGGAATCCATTTGCCTAGTTGATGCTCAATCATCCATTCTTCACGTTCCTCACAAACCTGAATTTCTAGATACTTAGTTACAGCTACACCAACCGAGTCAAAACCAGGACCCACATTGGCACTTGTAGCAGGTACAATAATCTTCATCTTAGTCTCCTAAAACCTTGAAGGTGTTGAGAAGTTCAAATTCAGCTACACCCTTCAAAGCTGCTGTAATATTTTCAAGCTGTGCCTTGTTGATTTTATGAGTGATAATGACAACACGAGCCTTGCCTTCTTGCTTACCATCTTGAAGGATTTGCTTGAAGGAAATATCTTCTGCGTTAAAGAGTTCAGCCAATTTCAAGACTTGACCTTTTGAGTCTGGAGCCAAGATTGAGAAATAGTAGTTGGCTTTGACATCTTCTGGCTGAGCCAAAACAAGGTCACGATGATATTCGTTGAAGGCTTTTCCAATTGTACCGTCATTCAAACGACGAACGATACGAACGATATCAGCTACGACACTCGTCGCAGTTGGTTTTTGTCCGGCACCTGGTCCGTAGTACATAGATTCACCGATACCAATAGACTCCACAAAGACTGCATTCATGACACCATTGACACTTGCAAGTGGGTGAGCCTTAGGAAGGAAGGTTGGTGTAACCTCAGCAGCGATTCCAGATGGTGTTTCTTCGATAGAACCTACTAATTTAACCACATACCCAAGATCTTGGGCAACTGCCACATCCTCTGGAGTGATGTTGCGGATTCCTTGATGAGCCACATCTTCAAATTTGACATTCATCCCAAATGCAAACTGGCTGAGGATGACCATCTTGTATGCTGCATCAATCCCATCAACGTCATTTGTAGGATCACTTTCAGCAAAGCCAAGTCGTTGAGCTTCAGCAAGGGCGTCAGCGTAAGACCAGCCTTCTTCTACCATTTTGGTCATCATGAAGTTTGATGTGCCATTGACAACACCAAGAACACGTGTGATTTTGTCTGATGCTAGTGAGTTAACCAAGGTACGAAGGATTGGAATTCCTCCCGCAACAGCTGCTTCATAGTAAAGAGCAACATTATGAGCTTTGGCAATCTCAAGTAATTCTGCACCATGAACAGCCAAAAGGTCCTTGTTGGCTGTCACAACGTGCTTCCCTGCTTCTAAAGCACGAGTGATAAATGTTTTAGCAGGTTCGATACGTCCCATCAACTCAACAACGATCGTGATGTCTTTGTCTGACAAGATTTCGTCAATATTTGTTACAAAATTAAAATCATTTCCTGCCTCAAGCAAGCGTGCTTTCTCTTCATCGTCTTTGACCAAAACCTTGGCTACTTCAATTTCTGAATGTGCTGCTTGAACAATTTTTTCTCCATTTTCCTTTAGTAAGAATGGCACACCACTGGCTACTGTACCAAATCCAAGTAAAGCAATCTTAACTGACATATTTGTCTCCTCGAAATTTTCTAATAGTCCTATTATACCAAAATTGTGAGAAAATTCCTACCATTCTGAACTAAAAATAGGAGCGTCAAATCATAAAAAAGCCTGCCCTGATACAACCTAGGACAGACTCTATTTTCAATCTATTTCACAAAAGCCAATTCCTTGCCAGTAGACAGGTCTTCTCGATAGTGGAAACCTGCAAAGCTGAGCTTTTTGATTTCTTCTACCGAAGTCACCTGATTTTCCATCAAGGCTGTTAAGAAACCACCTCTAGCTTTCTTTGAAATGGTTGAGTGGACTTTAAGTTTTCCATCTCTGTCTTCCATAAACTTAAAGGTCAACATTTTCTCTCGGATTTCTTTTGGAAAGACATTTTCAAACTCTGAAGACAAGAGTGAAAAGATGCAATCTTCCTCCTTCACCGACTCTTCATAGGCCACCTGCCAATGATTTTTTAGGCTTTTCCCAGCAACTTTGAGCTTCATCAAAAAGTCCAGTCTGTGGGGAGCAATGGGGGCAAAGGCCGGGATCACACCATAGAGAGCTGATGTTATCATGAGGTGTTTCTCCAGATAGGCTTGTTCAGCCTTGCTTAGATTGTCCCTTTTGATGTTGCGATACATAAGTCCATCAAAGAGTTGCAAAGCAGGATAAGAGTTTACAGTTCCATTTTTTAAAGCTTGGATGCGTTCATACTCTTCTTGTGCTTTTTCAGCAGAAATTTTATAAAAATTTTCCAGTTCTTGAGCAGAATATCTAGCTAATTCATCTAGAACAGCCTGACTCTCAGGAGACAAAGGTTCTGCCTCTAAACTAGGGATTTCAGTGTTCATTTCTTTTGCAGTTGGGATTAGAATTTTCATAGTCTTAGTGTAGCATATTTTTCTAGGAGCACCAAGGATTTGAGCCTAAATAATACGACCTTCCAAATGATCGAGTTCATGCTGACAGATCTGAGCCGGAAAACCTGTCAAAGTAATAGTCTGCTCTTTCCAATGAATATCTCTGTAGGATACGGTAATTTTTTCATACCTGGTTGTCGGTCTCACACCCGTCAGAGACAAACATCCTTCCTCGGTCTCGTAAGGCCCTTCAAAAGACTTGAGAACGGGATTAAACATGACCATGGGAATCATGCCAATATTAAAAATAATCACTCGCTTTTGCACCCCAATCATATTGGCCGCTAGTCCAACACAGGTCTCACGATTGGCCTGTAGAGTATCCTGCAAATCCTTTGCTAGGGGTAAATCTTCCTGACTAGCAGGCTGGGATACCTGCGACAAAAACAAGATATCTTTTACTATTTTCTTTTCCAAGATTCTTTCCTCCATGCGATATCATTCTCCTTGATTATAGCATAAAATCTTTGTCAGTTTACCTTTATATACAAACAAAAAGCCATCCGAAGATGACTTTTCATAATGCTTAAATAGCGTTTTTATCTTTTCCAAGTGCTCGTTGGACTGCTTTAACAATCTCAACAAGGACTACAATCATGAGCGCTCCAACAGCGACCACCATCCATTGAGTCAAGCTCAAGTTTGAAACGTGGAAGAGATTATTAAATCCAGGAACCAAAATTGTCACCACAAAGAGGACGAAGGCAACTGGGATAGACCAGTTAAAGGTCTTGTTGGTAAAGAGTCCCACTTTAAAGATAGATTGGTAAACCGACTTAACGTTAAAGGCATGGAGCAATTGGATCAAACCGAGAGTTGCAAAAGCCATGGTAAGGGCATCCGCATGAATTTCAGTATGACTTTGGTGCTCTGGGAAGAGAAGAGCCCAAGCATAAACACCTAGAACGAGCATAGTTTGGAAGATTCCTTGATAAATGATTGCTCCGAAGACACCACCATCAAAGAAGTTAGACTTACGCCCACGAGGTTTGTGAGTCATGACGCCTGGTTCAGCTGGTTCCACACCAAGGGCGATGGCTGGTAGCGTATCTGTTACCAGGTTAATCCATAGCAAATGCACTGGTTGAAGCACATCCCAACCTAACAAGGTTGCAAAGAAGATGGTGAAAACTTCAGCCATATTAGCAGACAAGAGGTATTGGATTGATTTTTGGATATTTGAGAAGACCTTACGTCCTTCTTCTACCGCTACGATAATGGTTGCAAAGTTATCATCAGCAAGGACCATATCCGAAGCTCCCTTAGAAACTTCTGTACCTGTAATCCCCATACCTATACCAATATCCGCTGTCTTAAGTGATGGTGCATCGTTGACCCCATCACCCGTCATAGCGACAACCTTGCCTTCATTTTGCCATGCTTTCACGATACGAACCTTGTGCTCAGGCGATACACGCGCGTAAACAGAGTATTGCTTGAAGACTTTTTGGAATTCTTCATCAGTGAGTTCATTTAACTCAGCACCAGTGAAGACATGGTCTTCTGTATCATTTGGATCGATGATACCGAGACGTTTAGCGATAGCTTCCGCTGTATCTTGGTGGTCACCAGTGATCATAATCGGACGGATACCCGCTTCCTTAGCAACACGAACAGCTTCTGCAGCCTCTGGGCGCTCAGGGTCAATCATTCCGACCAAACCAGAGAAGATGAGGTCAGATTCAACAATTTCAGATTCCAAGGTTGGAATTTCATGACTTGTCTTATAAGCCATCATCAAGACACGAAGAGCTTGTTTGGCCAATTCTTTGTTGGTTGCAAGGATAGCATTTTTATCTTCTTCTGTGATTGGGCGAACTTCCCCATTGACTTCGATACGAGTCACGCGCTTGAGCAATTGGTCAGGCGCACCCTTGACAGCGATAAAGTAAGAACCGTCTGCTTCCTTATGAATGGTAGACATGAGTTTACGGTCTGAGTCAAATGGCAATTCAGCTACACGTGGCTCATCCTTCAAGACTTCACGAACATCAAAGTTGTGGTCCAAACCAAACTGTACAAGAGCTGTCTCCGTTGGGTCCCCAATCAGCTTGCCAGACGGGTCCACCTTGGTATCATTGGCAAAGTTCATGATACGAAGGGTATTGTTGCTAGTCGCAATTTCAGCAGCTGAGCTTTGCAATTGACCGTTGGTATAAACTTTTTCAACCGTCATTTGGTTCATGGTCAAAGTACCTGTTTTATCAGATGCAATGATTTCTGTTGAACCAAGCGTTTCAACCGCTGGCAATTTACGGACGATTGAATTACGTTTTGCAAGGGTTGTAGTTCCCAAAGATAGAACGATAGTTACAATGGCAGGAAGCCCTTCTGGAATAGCCGCTACTGCAAGGGCAACCGCCACCATCAAGCCTTCTAATGGATGTTCTCCACGAACAAAGACACCAACCAAGAAGGTAATTACTGCAATCACAATGATTAAGTAAGTCAAGGCCTTAGATAATTGTTCCAAGCTTTGCTTCAATGGTGTCTCTGTCTCGTCGGCATTAGCCAACATATCTGCAATCTTACCAACTTCTGTATACATACCAGTATTGGTTACGACACCGATACCACGACCGTATGTTACGTTTGAGTTTTGGTAACCCATGTTAACACGATCCCCGATACCAGCATCTGCTTCAACAAGTCCTGTCACATCTTTTTCAACTGGGACAGACTCCCCTGTAAGAGCTGCTTCTTCGATTTTAAGAGAAGCTGCTTCAAACAAACGCATATCTGCAGGCACGACATCTCCCGCTTCAAGCAAGACGATGTCCCCAGGCACCAATTCTTTTGAGTCAATCTCAATCACATGACCATCACGACGAACACGAGCCATTGGGCTAGACATATTTTTCAGAGCTTCAATGGCTGCTTCTGCTTGCCCTTCTTGGTAAACCCCAAAGGCAGCATTCAAGACTACAACAGCCAAGATGATAATGGCATCCGTTAGACCGTCCATTCCTTCTGTAATCACAGAAAGTGCCGCTGCCGCAAGCAAGATGATAATCATCAAATCCTTAAATTGATCAAGGAATTTAGCTAGTAGGCTACGTTTCTCGCCCTCTTCTAACTCATTACGACCATAAGTCGCTAGTCGTTCTTGAGCTTGAGCAGTTGACAAACCTTCGATAGATGAGTCCAAGTTCTTTAGGACTTCTTCTGAGGTTTGTGTGTAAAACAAGTCTTTATTTTGTTCTTTTGACAAAACAGTCTCCTCCTTTTTGGCCTCTTTTTACAAAAAAAGAGACCTGTTTTTTAAAAAAACAAGTCTCGCTGTTTAATATAGTGCCGGAAATAATTCGTAATGACGACACTATCGCGGTTAACCGCCAGCTACTCCCTTGAGTAGTTCTATTATATCAGAATTTCAAAAGTTTTCAAGTTTTGAGGTGGGGTTACTCATCACTCTCATCATAGGTGCGGTTGCTAATAATATATCTTGGACGTTGTTTCGTTTCTAGATAGATTTTTCCGATATATTCCCCAATTACACCAAGACTAATGAGTTGAACCCCGCCAAGTAAGCTTACAATGGCGTAGGTACTGGCCCATCCAGCTACTACATTACCAGCAAATTTGCTCCACAAAACCCAGATGATCAACAAAAAACTAAAAAGTGAAGTCATAACTCCCAAGCTAGTAATCAAGCGAATAGGTTTAATAGATAGGCTAGTAATACCATCCATTGCTAGACCAAGCATTTTAGAAAGTGGATAGTGACTTTCTCCAGCAATTCGTTCATGACGTTTATAAGTCACGTAAGAATACTTAAATCCTACAAGAGGCATAATACCTCGAAGAAATAAGTTAACTTCTTTAAATTTAGCAAGTTCATGAATAAAACGTTTGGAGACTAAACGATAGTCAGCATGATTAAAAACGACATCTGCTCCAAATAAATGCATCACCTTATAGAATCCCTCTGCTGTAATACGTTTAAAAGCCGAATCTGTCTCTCGGTTATCACGAACGCCGTAAACAATTTCTGAACCTGACTTATATTCAGCAATCATCTGATTCATACAATCAATATCATCTTGACCATCTGCATCAATGGTAATCACGATATCCGCAAATTCTGCAGCTTCGTACATCCCAGCAAGAACACTACTTTGATGACCACGGTTTCGACTTTGAGAAATACCTACTACATATGGATTCGATGAAGCATATTCTTGGATAAGTTCCCAAGTTTTATCCTTACTGCCGTCATTCACATACATGACCTTACTATTTGGATGAACCTCTCGATTTTTTACCAATTCCTCAATTTTCCCAACAAACATCGGATTGGTATGAGGTAACACTTGCTCCTCGTTATAACATGGTATCACGATATATAAAATCGGATTATTTCTACTCATTTTTGACTCCTAACCTTTTAATTCCAAAGGGAAAGTTTGTCCCTCTAAATACTCTGACAATCAATTCACACCCTACCAAAGTCAATATTGTCACAACACTTGTTGTAACGTAGCCATTCACAAAAATACCGGTGTATCTAGTAGATAATTGTAAAACTAATTTTTCTACCAATACTAAAACAATCGGGGCATGGACACCATAGTAAATCAAGGTTCTTTGACCGATTGATTTCAAGAGAGTCATTTCAGGAATTGACTTAAAGAATATGAGGGTGGACCATATACCTGAAATTGTAGCAATGTAAAACAAGAGATGGTTTCCAATCTGTTGATAGTAAAGATCAACAATCTGTTTCCCACTCCAATGATAGTTCAACCTACCAACAAATATAGTTAGCAATAAGGCAAGTGGCAAATAATAAATTGCAAAAAACTTTTCCATCTGCGCTAAATATTTTCTCACTCCGACACCTAAGAGTGTAAAGATAATGGCTACAGGGACCAGGTCAATATTCCAGATAAGATAAAAATTCCAAGCATAGATTTTTTGTCCCAAAACGACTAAAAATAAGAGTGATACACTAATCAAAAGCCATTGGATAGTGGTCCATTTTTTTCTGAGAATAAAGTAACTAAAAACATGTGCTAAAAACATGACATTCAGAAACCATAACTGAAAATAAACATGCAAGCGGTCTGACAACAATAACTGTTTAGTAAAATGAATAAGATTAAAACTAAACACTTGTTCAGGATACATGACAAAGAGTTGAAAGAGAAAAACAAAAATATTCAGGCAAAAAAAGGGAACGACCAAACTTTTCACCTTGCTAAGAAAATATTCCTTAAATGTTTTGTATTTAGTGACATTTAAAGTAAAACCTGACAAGAAGAAAAATAAGGGGATATGAAAAACATAGAGGAGTATTTTTGCACGAAGAGGCACAAAACTGCTATGCCCTATAATAACAAGTATAATCGCTAGCCCCTTAGCCATATCTAAGTAACCTATGCGCTTTTTCATCCTATCTCCCTTCTCCTGTTCTTAGTCGATAAAGATTCATATCAGAAGTGACCACCTCAACTTCTTCAAAATAAACATCTTTCTGGTAATGTTCTTTCATTATTTTCTTGACTTGATCCATCTTTCCTGAAGAGGGTGACCAAAAGAATAGGATATTCTCCTTATCGATAGCAGAAGAAAGAAGATTACTAGGCTCCTCAACATTATACTTTTTCATTAATTGATAATAATGTGGCGAAAAAGTTTGCCAGTTACCTAAGGTTGTTGTATTTTCAATCAACTGATCAGGCTTCCTTCTAATCGTAGCCAAGCTCGGTTGAGAATTGACAAGTGTTCCATAACCGCCAAAAACAAGCAATTTATCAGAATGTTTTTCCACTACATCATGATACTCTGATACCATGGATGATTGAATGATTGGGAACCAGTAAAGTTCTTGTCCCACACTATTTACCCAGGCCATACTCGCCAGCATTCCTACAAGTTGTAGACTATAAAAAATTCCTCTTTTTTTCAACAGTTTACGCTTATTGTAAAATAAGGGCGCATAGTAGACGAAAAAGATTAAAAAGCTAACGATAATCGGGATATAAACACGTTCTACTACTCTCTGCCTAACAAATAGTGCACCGATTAGTACAAATGGAACAAGCGGGAGTACCCAGCCATAGACTTTCTTAGGCTTGAAGAACAAAAACCAGCCAACCATAACAAGAAGAAAGGTTGTCAAAATAATGTTTTGGAAATAATCTTTCACCATCTGAAATACATTAAAGGAGTACTTCTCAGAGAAAGAACGTACGGATTGAATTTTTGTTAACAGCTCATTGTTCAAAGCATCTTTTTCTGCAAACAACCAGTAGGTTGAAGCAGATAAGTCGTTTTCACTGACCCCCAGTTCCTGAAATTCCTTGGCATGCTTCTCATAATCAATTGCAGGGAAATCTCTCAAATTGGTACTTAGAGTATTCCAATTTAGGTATTCTTGAACATCTGGTCTCATTAAGGTATAAATTTTATTGGAAGCAAAGATAAGTAAAATGACAGCAGATAACAAGAATAATTCTTTTTTCTTTTTTCCTTTGATGACTTCAAAAGCTAGGAAGGGGAGCAAAAGCAATAATAAACTAGCAATAATTTGCGGCCTAATCGATAACCCTATTACAGACAAAAGCATTCCCGTTAGGTATTTTCTATCAAATAATAATAGTATAGCTGCTGTCGATAACAAGTAAGCAATTACTGAAAACGAGAAATACTTCATTAAAACCATTTGAAGTAAAATTACTAAGGGAAGTAAGAAATAATATTTCTTTCTAAAAAAGAACTCCAAATAGATGCTAAAACTCAAGCAAAAACTGATAGCTAAAAAAATAAAATAAATATTCCAATTTGTATATAATTGTTGAAGAAATACTAAAGCAGATGATAACAAAATTCCAATATAGGGAAGCAACATATTATCACCAGATAATATGGTTTGATTAACCATGATATCATCAACCACTGGATAATCAAACCCCTTAACTACTCTATAGCCATAAAAAATAAGAAATGGTAGCAACAGCAAACCAATTCGAATCACTCTATCAATGATTTGTTTATGATTCATTAAAAACTCTTTCTAAAATAAATATTACCTTATCATTCTATCATATTTCAAAATAAAAATCTGTTGATTTCTGAATAAATACCCTAATAGCCATTTGAATTTTCCTTGGAAAACCAGTATAATGAAAGAATACTAAAATGCTAGAAGGGAAGTTAGATGAATCAATCGGTTTCAAACTTAAAATTGGCTGAGCGTGGTGCCATTATCAGCATTTTGACCTATCTATTCTTGTCTGCAGCTAAGCTAGCAACTGGCCACCTCCTCCATTCATCCAGTTTGGTGGCCGATGGTTTTAACAACGTTTCAGATATCGTCGGAAACGTGGCCCTTCTAATCGGGATTCGTTTGGCTCGCCAACCGGCAGATAGAGATCATCGCTTCGGCCACTGGAAAATAGAGGACTTGGCAAGTCTCATCACTTCCATCATCATGTTTTACGTTGGTTTTGATGTTCTACGGGACACCATTCAAAAGATACTCAGCCGAGAGCAAACGGTCATTGACCCACTTGGGGCGACTCTGGGAATCATCTCTGCTATCATCATGTTTGCCGTTTATCTCTACAATACCCATCTGAGCAAGCAAGCTAAGTCCAAAGCTCTCAAGACAGCAGCCAAGGACAATTTGTCAGATGCTGTGACTTCTCTTGGAACTTCTATTGCTATCCTGGCTAGTAGCTTTAACTATCCAATCGTGGATAAGTTGGTTGCGATTATCATTACCTTCTTTATTCTTAAAACTGCTTATGATATCTTTATCGAGTCATCCTTCAGCCTTTCTGATGGTTTTGATGAACACTTGCTCGAAGATTACCAAAAAGCTATCATGGAAATTCCTAAGATTAGCAAGGTCAAATCTCAACGCGGTCGTACTTACGGAAGCAATATCTATCTGGACATTACTCTCGAGATGAATCCAGACCTCTCTGTTTTTGAAAGCCACGAAATTGCCGATCAGGTCGAATCCATGTTATCAGAACGCTTTGGTGTCTTTGACACCGATATCCACATTGAACCAGCACCGATTCCTGAGGATGAAATTCTTGATAATGTCTATAAAAAATTGCTCATGAGAGAGCAACTGATCGACCAAGGAAATCAATTGGAAGAATTACTGGCCGAAGATTTCATTTATATTCGCCAAGACGGACTAGAACTAGACAAGGAAGCCTATAAGGAGGAAAAAGAATTAACCTCTGCTATCAAGGAACTTCACTTGACGTCCATTAGTCAGAAGACAAAACTCATCCGCTATCAGATTGGTGACACCATCCATACAAGTATCTGGCGCAGACATGAAACTTGGCAAAATATATTCCATCAGGAAACGAAAATTGAAAAAGACTAAAGAAAGAGGCCGGGATAAATCTCGACCTCATTTTTTATACTTATTTTGCTACGCTCTTAGCAAGAACGAAGTTTCCAAGTGTAGCTGAACCATTACCTGCAACAGCTGGTGTTACGATATAGTCACGCACATCCGGAACTGGTAGGTAACCATTGAGCAAGGATGTGAATTTCTCACGCACACGGTCAAGCATGTGTTGTTGGGCCATAACACCACCACCAAATACGATGACATCTGGACGGAAGGTTACAGTTGCATTTACAGCTGCTTGAGCGATATAGTAGGCTTGAACATCCCATACAGAACTGTTGAGTTCGATGTTTTCACCACGAATTCCTGTACGAGCTTCTAAACTTGGACCAGCCGCAAAACCTTCTAAACAGCCCTTGTGGAAAGGACAAACACCGTTAAATTCTTTCTCCTCATCCATTGGGTGTTTTGCTACATAGTAGTGTCCCATCTCAGGGTGTCCAACACCACCGATAAATTCACCACGTTGGATAACACCAGCTCCAATACCTGTACCGATTGTGTAGTAAACCAAGTTTTCAATACGTCCGCCAGCATTGTTGCGAGCAACAACTTCACCGTAGGCAGAACTGTTTACGTCTGTTGTGAAATACATTGGTACATTTAGAGCACGGCGGAGAGCACCAAGCAAGTCAACATTTGCCCAGTGAGGTTTTGGTGTAGTTGTGATAAAACCGTAAGTTTTTGAATTTTTGTCGATATCAATTGGACCAAATGAACCAATTGCAAGACCTGCAAGATTATCAAATTTTGAAAAGAACTCGATAGTTTTATCGATTGTCTCGATAGGAGTTGTTGTTGGAAATTGTACTTTTTCTACAACGTTAAAGTTTTCATCACCGACAGCACAGACAAATTTTGTACCGCCCGCTTCCAAGCTTCCATATAATTTTGTCATGATAAACCTCTAGTTTTTATTTTCTCTATTATAGCATATTTCCAGGAGGAAAGTTGCTCAATATTTTAGTTTTTCCTCTGTAAATTTTACGATTCAATCAAAAACGAACAAACATAACATTTGTTCGTTTTTTGATCTATTAAATCGAAAGTAGTGTACTCAATGAAAATCAAAGAACAAACTAGGAATCGAGCTGCAGGTTGCTCAAAGTACAGCTTTGAGGTTGTAGATAGAACTGACGAAGTCAGTAACACATACATACGGCAAAGCGAGTATGACGCAGTTTGAATTTGATTTTCGAAGAGTATTAAGCTTTAACTTCGATGATTGCATCACCCTTAGCAACTGATCCAGAAGCAACTGGATTTACTGAAGCAAAGTCTGCAGTGTTTGTCACGATAACCATAGTTGTGTTATCAAGTCCTGCAGCAGCAATCTTAGCTGAGTCAAATGTTCCAAGAACATCTCCAGCTTTAACCTTGTCACCTTGGGAAACTTTATGGTTGAAGCCTTCACCGTTCATTGAAACAGTGTCGATACCAACGTGGATCAAGATTTCAGCTCCGTTTGCTGTTTTCAAACCATAAGCATGCCCTGTTGGGAAGACGATTGTCACTTCTGCATCAGCTGGTGCATAGACAACATCTTGGTTAGGTTTCACAGCGATCCCTTGTCCCATAGCTCCACTTGAGAAAACTGGGTCGTTCACATCAGCAAGAGCTACAACGTCACCAACGATTGGAGTTTGGATGACACCTTCGCTAGGAGCAACAATAGTACCAGTTACCGCTTCGTCAACCAAACGTTCAGTTGTAGTTTCTGAAGCTACTTCTGCTTCATCTTCATAACCAAACATGTAAGTAAGAGCAAAACCAAGAGCAAATGATACAGCTACCATAAGAAGGTATTGTGGAAGTTGTCCGTTACCAATGTAGAGCATTGTACCAGGGATGATTGTGATACCATTACCAGTACCAGCAAGCCCAAGGATAGATGCCAATCCACCACCGATAGCACCAGCGATCAATGAAAGGAAGAATGGTTTACGGAAACGCAAGTTAACCCCGAAGATAGCAGGCTCTGTAATACCAAGGAAGGCAGAAAGAGCAGCAGGGAAAGCAAGTGTTTTAAGTTTAGGATTTTTAGTTTTTACACCAACGGCTACTGTTGCAGCACCTTGAGCAGTCATGGCAGCTGTGATGATAGCGTTGAATGGGTTGACATGGTCAGCAGCAAGCAATTGAACTTCAAGCAAGTTGAAGATGTGGTGAACACCTGATACGACGATAACTTGGTGAACTCCACCAATCAAGAAACCACCAAGACCGAATGGCAAGTTAAGAATAGCTTTTGTTCCAAGAAGGATGTAGTTTTCAACAACGTGGAAGACTGGTCCGATGATAAACAAACCAAGAATTGACATTACGAGAAGTGTTACGAATGGTGTTACCAAGAGATCAAGTACATCTGGAACCACTTTACGAACAGCTTTTTCAAACTTAGCTCCGACAACCCCGATGATGAAGGCTGGAAGAACTGAACCTTGCAAACCAACAACTGGGATAAATCCGAAGAAGTTCATCGCAGTCACTTCACCACCAGAAGCAACAGCCCAAGCATTTGGAAGCGAACCAGATACCAGCATCATACCAAGAACGATACCAACAGCTGGGTTACCACCGAATACACGGAAGGTTGACCAAACGACCAAACCTGGCAAGATGATAAAGGCTGTGTCAGTCAAAATTTGAGTGTAAGTTGTCACATCTTCTGGAAGTGTCATTCCAAGAGCATTCAAGAGACCACGAACTCCCATGAAAAGACCAGTTGCTACGATAACTGGAATGATTGGAACGAAGACGTCACCGAAAGTACGGATGGCACGTTGGAACCAATTTCCTTGTTTAGCAGCTTCTGCTTTCATTTCAGCTTTTGTTGAAGTTGGCAAACCAAGAGCTACGACTTCATCGTACATCTTGTTTACTGTACCAGTACCAAAGATGATTTGGTATTGACCTGAGTTAAAGAAAGCACCTTGAACTTTTTCCAAGCTCTCGATAGCATCTTTGTTAATTTTCGCTTCATCTTTAACCATAACGCGAAGACGAGTCGCACAGTGAGCTACACTATTAACGTTCTCACGTCCACCTAAGGCTTCGATGACTTTTTTTGCAATTTCTGTATTCGTCATTTGCAAAAATCTCCTTATAAAAAATTTGTAAAATGTTTGAAAGCGATTTTATCCGCCCTACGAATATTATTCTATCACGTTTAAAAAATATGTCAAGCGTTTTGCAGAAAAAATTTTGCTAATTTTTATTTTTTGATTGTTTTTGCTATTTTTTCATCAATACAGCAATAAATACCCTATAAACTCAAGGTTTTTACTTTTAAATTTTCAAAAACTTTCATTTTTTCATTATTTTCATAAAATAGTGCTTCTACATTCTGTCAAACGTTTGACATTTTTTTCGTTAATTTAGTGTAAAAGACTTGCTTTTTTATAAGGAAACGTTTACTATAAAGATAGTAGAATTTTATGGAGGAAATAGAAATGGAATGGACTACCGAGCGTCGTTATAGACGCTATGAAGATTGGACACAAGAAGAAAGAAAAGAAATCCAAGAAAAGATGGCGCAATCCCCATGGCATGTCAGCTATCACATTGAACCAAAGGAAGGACTTCTCAACGATCCAAACGGTTTTTCTTATTTTGATGGTAAGTGGGTTGTCTTTTACCAAAACTTCCCCTTTGGTGCAGCTCATGGTTTAAAATCTTGGGTTCAGCTTGAAAGTGACGATTTGGTGCACTTTACTGAAACAGGTGTTAAAATCTTGCCTGATACTCCACTGGATAGCCACGGCGCTTACTCAGGATCTGCTATGCAGTTTGGTGATCAATTGTTCCTTTTCTATACAGGAAATGTCCGTGATGAAAATTGGGTTCGCCACCCTTATCAGATTGGTGCCTTGATGGATAAGGATGGAAATATTAAAAAGATTGATAAGGTCTTGATTGATCAGCCTGCTGATGCTACTGACCACTTTCGCGATCCACAGATTTTTAACTTTAAAGGACAATACTACGCAATCGTTGGTGGACAAGACTTGGAGAAAAAAGGTTTTGTCCGTCTCTACAAAGCGGTCGATAATGATTATACAAACTGGCAAGAAGTTGGCGAGTTGGACTTCAACAATGACCGCACTGCCTATATGATGGAGTGCCCAAATCTTGTCTTTGTCGGAGAACAACCTGTCCTTCTCTACTGTCCACAAGGTTTGGACAAAAAGGTCCTTGACTATGACAATATCTATCCAAATATGTATAAAATTGGTGCTTCCTTCGATCCTGAAAATGCTCGTTTGGTAGATGTGTCTGAACTACACAATCTAGACTATGGTTTCGAAGCATACGCTACTCAGGCCTTCAATGCGCCTGATGGACGTGCTCTGGCAGTTAGTTGGCTTGGTTTGCCAGATGTGTCTTATCCATCTGATCGTTTTGATCACCAAGGGACTTTCTCATTGGTCAAGGAACTTACCATTAAAGATGGCAAACTCTATCAGTATCCTGTAGCTGCTATCAAAGAACTCCGTGCTTCAGAAGAGGAATTTTCAAATCGTTCTAAAACTAAAAACACCTACGAGCTTGAGCTTAACTTAGAAGCTGATAGTCAAAGTGAAATCGTTCTTCTTGCTGATAAAGATGGCAAAGGACTCTCTATCAATTTCGACCTTGTCAATGGTCAAGTTACCGTTGACCGCAGTCAAGCAGGTGAGCAATATGCTCAAGAATTTGGAACTACTCGCTCATGTTCAATCGACAACCAAGCTACTACTGTAAATATCTTCATCGATAATTCAGTCTTTGAAATTTTCATCAATAAAGGAGAAAAAGTATTTTCTGGTCGTGTCTTCCCTCATGAAGATCAAAATGGAATCCTCATTAAATCTGGAAACCCAACTGGAACTTACTACGAATTAGAATATGGTCGCAAAACTAACTGATGTCGCAAAATTAGCTGGCGTCAGCCCTACTACCGTTTCACGTGTCATCAATAAAAAGGGATATCTGTCTGAAAAAACCATTCAAAAGGTCAATGAGGCCATGCGAGAGTTGGGCTATAAACCTAACAACCTTGCTCGTAGCCTCCAAGGAAAATCAGCCAAGTTAATTGGGTTGATTTTCCCAAAAATCAGCCATGTTTTCTATGCTGAATTGATTGACAAATTGGAACACGAACTCTTCAAAAAAGGCTACAAGACAATCATCTGTAACAGTGAGCACGATTCGGAAAAAGAACGTGAGTATCTTGAAATGCTAGAAGCTAATCAAGTGGACGGCATTATCTCTGGTAGCCATAACTTAGGGATTGAGGACTACAATCGCGTAACGGCTCCTATCATTTCTTTTGACCGAAACCTATCACCAGACATTCCTGTCGTTTCTTCTGATAACTATGCTGGTGGAGTCCTTGCAGCTCAAACCTTGGCTAAAACTGGAGCCAAGTCTGTCATTATGATTACAGGTAATGACAACTCCAATTCACCAACTGGACTTCGCCATGCAGGATTTGCTTCTATCTTCCCAAAAGCTCCCATTATCAATATTTCCAGTGACTTTTCACCCCTCCGCAAGGAAATGGAAATCAAAAGTATCCTGACCAAACAAAAACCAGATGCTATTTTCGCATCGGATGATTTGACTGCCATCTTGGTAATGAAGATTGCTCAGGAACTTGGTATCTCTGTTCCAGAACAACTTAAGGTTATTGGTTATGATGGAACTTATTTTATCGAGAATTTCTACCCTCACCTCACTACCATTAAACAACCTTTGGAAGAAATTGCTCGCCTGACAGTTGATTTACTACTTCAAAAAATCGAAGGAAAAGAAGTTGCCACAACCGGTTATTTCTTACCAGTCAGCCTCTTACCAGGTAAAAGTATTTAATCCTCTTCGAAAATCTCTTCAAACCACGTCAGCTTCCATCTGCAACCTCAAAACAGTGTTTTGAGCAGCCTGCGGCTAGCTTCCTAGTTTGTTCTTTGATTTTCATTGAGTATAAACAAAAAACTCGGACTGAATTAGTCTGAGTTTTTTCTTATGATCTAAATTTTTTCAAGAGTGTTTGGGCTTTTTCTAAATTAAAAGTTTTTTCAGCAATCAAGCTTTCTACCAACTTAGGCACTTCAGCCTCTGTGGCTCCTGCAAGGAGGGCCAGTGACTTCGCTTGAAGTTTCATGTGTCCATGCTGAATTCCTGTGCTGACAAGAGCTTTAAGAGCTGCAAAGTTTTGTGCAAGACCAATTGACACGATAATTTGAGCCAATTCCTTAGCTGATGGATGACCTAGCAACTCATGGCTGAGAACTACACGAGGATTAAGACCAATTGATCCACCCTTGGTAGCAACTGGCATCGGCATAGTCATCTCTCCTATTAGCTCTTCTGTTTCCAAATCCATAGTCCAACGACTAAGACCTCGATAGGAACCATCATGACTCGCATAGGCATGTGCTCCTGCTTCAATGGCACGCCAATCATTTCCAGTAGCAATCAAGAGAGCATCAATTCCGTTAAAGATTCCCTTGTTGTGGGTCGCTGCCCTGTAAGGATCTGCTTGGGCAAACTGGCTGGCTAAAACCATTTTTTCTGCCAACTCACGCGCTTCATCCTTCTGGCGACTCAAATAACGAAAGGCAATACGACAAGTTGCTGTTACTAGAGAATCTGTTGCATAGTTGGATAAAATGCCCATTAAACTTTGCCCTTGACTTAGAGCCTCTAGACTTGGTTTTAAAGCTTCAAGCATGGTATTGAGCATATTAGCTCCCATGGCTTCCTGAGTATCTACATGGAGATAAACCACTAAAAAGTCAGCCTCACCAGAAATTATCTCAACTGTTAGCTCTCTCGCTCCACCACCACGTTTGACAATAGAGGAATAGGCTTGGTTTGCTTGTTCGAGCAACTCTGCTTTTTGACTCAGAATAGCCTCACAAGCTTTATCCCTATCTGGAACCTGATAAAGAGCTACCTGACCAATCATTTGTCGCTGATGAACTCGTGCAGTAAAACCACCCGCACGCTTGATAATCTTACTTGCAAAAGCAGCTGCAGCAACCACAGACGGTTCTTCGGTCACATAAGGAACTGCATACTCTTGACCATTTACTAGAACTTCTGGAACTATTGAGTATGGAAGCGAGAAGGTCCCCACCACATTTTCACTCAGTTGGTCCGCAACTGCTAGACTAAGATTTTCATTTTGCTCCAAACTTTCTTGGGCTTCAATAGTAGTAAGCGCCTGAGACTTAACGAACTCTAGGCGCTCTTGAATTGATTTTTTAGCAAATCCATTCCAATTTTTTTTCATTATTTTTCAACCTTGCTGTAGCGACGTTGGTGTTCTACAATCTCAACAAGAGCATAGTCTTGTCCCTCATAGCCTGACATCGTTGCAGATCCAGACTCATCTAAGTTGGCTTCCTCAAAGAAGATTCGTTCATAATCAGCTACGCTCAATGCTTGACGTTGGTCTAGCAAGTCTAAGCGATTTTTCCGCAATTGCTTTTCAAAACCTTCAACCAATTCTACACTAAAGAACTCAGATACAGCACCACTACCATAGCTATAGAGGGCAATCTTATCTCCAGCTTTGAGACTATCAGAATTTTCAAGTAGAGACAAGAGACCTAAGAAGAGTGAACCTGTATAAATGTTCCCAACTTTTTGGCTATAAATAATAGATTCATCAAAGTGCTTTTGAAGCAAGTCCTTCTTCTCTTGAGGCAAGGATTTGTCTAGGATTTTTTTCAATCCCTTGAGAGCTAGCTTCGGATATGGCAAGTGGAAACATACAGCTTCAAAATCCTCCAAGTTACAGTCATAACGCTTTTGGTACTCTTCCCAAGTCGTTTTTAAGCTATCAAGATATTGCTGTGTTGAGTAAACCCCATTTACAAATGGTGTTGTCGAGTAATTTGGACGCCAGAAGTCCATAATATCACGAGTCTGCGCAACGTTATCGTTGTTGAATACCATAACTCGTGGATTTTGGCTAATCAACATAGCAACACAGCCGGCTCCTTGAGTTGGTTCTCCAGGAGTTTCGACACCATATCTTGCAATATCACTAGCCAGCACCAAAACCTTTGATTTAGGAGAATTTTCTACATGTAACTTAGCATAGTGAAGAGCCGCAGTTGCACCATAGCAAGCTTCCTTGATTTCAAAACTACGAGCAAATGGTTGGATTCCAAGCAAACCGTGTACAAAGACAGCTGCAGCTTTACTCTGGTCAATCCCAGATTCAGTCGCAACGATAACCATATCAATCTCTTGCTTTTCTTCTTCAGTCAGGATAGAATTTCCTGCACTGGCAGCCAAGGTAACGATATCCTCTGTCAAAGGAGCAATACTCAATTCTTTTAAAAGGAGCCCTTTACTCAATTTTTCAGGATCAATTCCTCGGGTTTCTGCTAAATCTTGTAATTTCAAAACGTATTGACTGGTCGCAAAACCAATCTTATCAATACCGATTTTCATATTTACCTCTATTTTTATCATTCATTATAAAAATTCGTTCATCTCTATTTTATCATAATTGAGATCAAATGAGCGAAAAAAGACTTGATTCCCCAAATCAAGTTCTTTTTTAAAAGTTTATCTCATTTTAGGATACTCTAACAAACTGAACTGAAGAGCCATAAAAAATCGAGTCTTAGCTAGCTCGATTCTTTTTGAGATAATGATACAATTTCAACAAAACTGTTCCACTGGCCATTCCAATGGAAATAACGAGAGCCAACATCATGACTAAAATGGCACTAGAAATGGCATGGCCGTAGTCACCTGTAACGAAGAAGGAAGTTGTTCGATAGGACAGGTAACCTGGAACTAGTGGAGCTAAGATGGCTAAAGCAAAAACAACGGCTGGTGTTTTGTAGATAATGCTCATAATCTGGCTGATACAAGAACCAATTACCGCAGCAATAAAGGTTGCTAAAATGACATTAGTTGGCTCCTTGAGTATTAGATAGAGGAGCCAGATTGACATTCCCAAAACACCCCCAGGGATGAGCATAGAACGCTGGACATTTAAGACGATTAAAAAGGTGATAATGGCAAGCAAACTTGCCAGAGCTTGCAATAAAAATGTTGATAGTGTCATATTAGTTCATGAGTACGAGGGCGACTGATGTTCCAGCCCCTAAGGCAAGGGTAATCAGCAAGGATTCAAACATCTTGCTCATACCAGAGTTAATGTGATTGGTCATAATATCTCGGACAGCATTGGTCAGAGCAATTCCAGGTACAAAAGGCATGACCGCACCTGCAATCACTAAATCCGCCGTCGACGGCAAACCAGAATAGCGTGCCCAAAATTGTGCAATCAAACCGAAGACAAGAGCACCTGCAAAAGCTGTCATAAAAGGAATACGAATAAACTTCTCTACATAAAGAGAGAAAGTAAAGGCAAACAAGGTCGCCACTCCTGCTCCAATTGCATCGTAGGGATTTCCTCCAAACATGATTGAAAAGAAAGGAGCACTGAGGGTTGCTGCAGCAGTCAGTTGAACATTGGTGTAGGGAGAGGCCTTAGCATTTAATTCCTTTAGTTGCATAAAAGCCGTTTCCAAATCAAGCTGTCCTGATACGATCTGGCGTGAAATCTGGTTGACATCACAAACCTTCTCAATATTATAAGCTGAAGATGTTACTCGCTTCATGCGAGAGATATTTGTATTTTCAATGGAGAAAAAAATGGCTGCAGGCATGGCTAAAACATTACAATCCATAATGCCCTGTGAATGAGCAATCCGAATCATGGTATCTTCAACACGATAAATCTCAGAACCATTGCGAAGTAGAATTGTTCCAGCTAGCATGATGACATCAATAACTGCATTCAGTTTTTTTGATTCTTCCATATTTCCCTCCTTTTTCAAACTCCATTTTATTTTATCATAATTTCGGAGGAAAAAAAATCTTTGCCACAAAAACTGTGACAAAGATTGGTTTATATAGAGAGTCTATTGATTTCGTTGACTTCCAGTTCCATCTTGCGTAGGAGTTGTTGGATGGTTACCCTGCGTAGGATTTGTAGGATTTGTTGTGTCAGTTTGACCAGAATTATGTTCTGACGAAGGTTGACTACTTGAAGGTGAAGTTTTTTTAGGTTTATAAATATATAGTTTAACTATCGGATTGCTTAAATCTAGTTTTTCATCCGGTGCAGGACTTTGTTTCGCAATCTCGCCTTCTTTAATTCCTTCTTGTGCTATCTCCACTTCTTTAATTTCAATTCTATCTTCACTAATACCTATACTTTTAAGATTATTTCTAGCAAATTCAAGACTATATCCAACATAGTTTGGCATGGTCACAGTTGTCACCTTTTTCTTTTTAGCAACTGTCAAAACGATAGAAGTGGCCTTAGTAAGATCATAGGTCGTACCTTCTGAAAGGCTCTGTTTCAAAACCACACCGGGTTCCCATTCACTGGACTCTTCTTCTTCAATCTTAATCAGATTTTTAGGAACTTTTTTCTCCTCGAGCTCAGCAATGACATCAGTCGATTTCCGACCGATGTAATTACCAATCTTGAAGGATTGTTGACCTGAAGAAATAATGAGATTAACCTTAGTTCCTTCTTTGCGAGCTGATCCAGCATCTGGATCTGTTCGGATAACCCGACCTTCCTCTACGGTATCACTAGCTTCCGTTTTTTCCTCACCAATTTCAAAATTCGCTTTTTTCAAGTTTTCCTTAGCTTCAGCAACAGTTTGACCTGCAACTTTTGGAATCTCAACAGTAGCTGGTGTTCTGGATAAAATCCACACCAGAGAAGCGGCAACCAGTACGAAACTTGCTAGTAGAACTAGATAACGTGCTTTAAAACGACGTTTTTTCACTGGTTTTTCCACAGATTTTTTAGCACTTGCTTCTGGGCTAGCTTTAGTTGCCTGATGGCTTTCTGTCTGTGGTTGAACCTTAGGAATAGAGGTCAAGGTTGTCTGAGAAACCTTTGGCAATGTCTTTGTGTCTGCCTTAGTTGCATCATCAAAAACAAGTTTAGGTTCATTTCTGCGATTATAAGATAGACTGCTAGATAAATCAACATACATCTCTGAAACCGACTGGTATCGATCTGTAAGCTTTTTAGCAGTTGCTTTGATGACCACATTCTCCAAAGCTTGGGGAACAGATGGGTTTTCAGCTATGACCGAAGGAAGAGGTTTTTGAAAATGCTGGAGGGCTATAGTTACTGCACTATCGCCATCATAAGGGATATGCCCTGTCAGCATCTCATAGAAAATAATCCCCATGGCATAGATGTCACTCTGGACAGTTGCCTTAGAGCCACGAGCCTGCTCAGGTGACAAGTAGTGAACAGAACCCAGCATAGAGTTGGTCTGAGTCAAACTGGTCTCTGCAAAGGCTACAGCAATCCCAAAGTCCGTCACCTTGGCCGTTCCATCAGGAGTTAAAAGAATATTTTGAGGCTTTAAGTCACGATGGACAATACCTTTAGTGTGCGCCAAGCGCATCGCTAAGAGAATCTGACCCATGATACGGACAGCTTCTTCATTTGAGAGGGGATAGTGTTCTTTGATATAGCGCTTAAGATCAAGACCAGCTACATATTCCATAGCTAGGTACTGTTGACCGTCCTCTTCGCCGATATCCGTTATCCGAACGATATGGGGATGATCTAAGTCAGCCATTGCACGCGCTTCACGCTGAAAACGAGCAACAGCAATCGGGTCAGTCTGGTAGTTAGTCCTCAAGACCTTAACAGCTACCTCTTCCCCGTCTAAAATCAAATCCTTGGCCAGGTAGACATCTGCCATACCTCCACGGCCAATTTGTTTGATAATCCGATACCGCCCGGCAAAAATCTTGCCGATTTGGATCATTCTGCCGCCTCCTCCTTAATCGAAACAAGGGCAACTGTAATATTATCAAGCCCTCCGGCATTGTTGGCAAAGCGTACCAAAGTGGCTACCTTATCATCAAGCGAAATATCGCTTGTCACAATATCATAGATCTCACTGCCTGAAATCATATTGGTTAGACCGTCGCTATTCATGACCAGATAGTCACCTGGTTCCAAGCTGACAATTCCTAAGTCAGGTTGAATTTCGTCTTTTTGCCCGATAGATTGGGTGATGATATTCTTTTGTGGATGTGCTTCAGCTTCTTCAGGTGTCAATTGACCTGCCTTGAGCAATTCATTGACCAAAGAATGATCACTGGTCAATTGATGGTATTCTTCACCACGAATCAGACCGATACGAGAATCTCCAATATGAGCATAAATAGCTTGATGATCAATGATTGCAAGGGCTTCTAAAGTTGTCCCCATTCCCTTGTAAGCTTCATCACGCCCCATTTGATAAATCTTTTGATTTTCAACTTCTAGATGGTGGGCAAACCATTCGCGAACTTCATTAACGGTGTCAATCTGCGTATCAACCCAGGCAACACCTAAATCTGTTACTGCCATTTCGCTAGCAATATTACCTGCACGGTGTCCTCCCATACCGTCAGCCAAGATGATCATTGTACGACCAGCACGGTTGACAAAAAGATTGACATAGTCTTGATTATTTGTACGTTTCTGACCCACATCTGTTAATAATGAAATCTCCATTGTGTCAGTTCCTTCCTACTTGGATATCTTGCGAAATTGGCTGATAAAGAATCCATCACTTCCGTATAATTCCGGAGTAATGAGGATACAACCATTTTTCACGATATCCTTACATTCGTGTTCTAGTTTAACCTGCTCGAACTCTGGATGACTTTCTAAAAATGCTTGAACAACTTGAAAGTTCTCTTCAGAGACAATAGTGCAGGTACTATAAGTTATTATACCACCTTTACGTAGCGTTTGACAAACACTACCTAATATTTCCAACTGAATTTCCTGTAATGACGCGAAATCTGCTGTCTCTTTATTATATTTGATATCTGGTTTTCGACGCAATAGACCAATCCCTGAACAAGGAGCATCAACAAGAATCTTATCAAATTGATCCTTACTAAAAAATTCATGCACTTTTCGAGCATCCAGTTTTTGCGTTTGGACACGGTCCGCTACACCTAGTCGCTCTGCATTCTCTTGAATCAAAGTGAGTTTATGGTCGTAAAGATCTAGAGCCGTTACCTGACCTGTCGTCAAATAGGATGCCATATGGGCGGTCTTTCCACCAGGGGCCGCACAAGCATCTAAAACCTGCTCGTCGCCTTGTAGCTCTAGTGTCGGTGCAACCAACTGACTAGACTCATCCTGGATAGTAATAGACCCTTCAGCAAACAAATCATGGCCAGCAAAATGCCCCTGCTCCTTGACCAGACCAGCAGGAGATAAAAGAGAATCACTTGCACCAAGCAAAGCTTTGATTTCCTCTTTTCGGCTCAAATCTGTCACACGGATACTGGCTTTATTCCGTTGCAAAAGACTTTCAAAAATAGCTTGAGCTCGCTCTTCTCCGTACTCTTCCTTTAGCTTAGAAATCAACCAAACTGGAAGAGAATAGGCAATGGAATCGCGCTTATTTTTACGTTTGATACTTGCAATATCTGGCAAACCTTCTCGCAAGATACGGCGAAGAACTGCATTGACCAGTTTTTCACTACCCTTCTTACGAGATTTTGCAATTTCCACCGCTTCATTGACCACTGCATGGTCAGGAAGCTTATCCAAGTATTGGAGTTGATAGACGCTCATGAGAAGCAGAACATAGAGCCAGCTATCTAGCTTATCTCTATCTTGGATAAAATGAGACAGGTACCACTCCAATGTAAGTTTTCGAGCTACAGTTCCATAGACCAGCTCTGTCACCAAACCCTTATCTGCAACTGATAGTTGACTTCCCTTGAGATGTTTATTTAGGGCGATATTGGAATATGCTTGATTGACAAAGACGTCTTCTAGCACCTCTAAGGCTAAACTTCTAGCCGTTTCTACTTTAGTCACCAAATCGTTCTCCTACTGCCAAAGTTCGTCCCACACCGTTAAGGAAGGAAGCAATGTCCATCTTAGGTTTTCCTGCGGGCTGAACCTGTTTGAGAGATAGAGCCCCCTCTGCTGTTGCGACAATCAATTCCTTCTTACCGATGGAGATAATCTCACCCGGAGTCCCTTGACCATCTACTGGCAGGGCTTCATAGATTTTGAAGCGTTCGCACTTTAAAAAAGTATGAGCAACTGGCCATGGATTCATCCCACGGATTTGGTTAAAGAGTTGACGATTAGTCTTGTTCCAGTCCAACTTTTCTTCCTCAGGTTTGATATTTGGCGAAAATGTAACCTGGCTTGGGTCCTGTGGTTCTGGTTGAATCTCGCCAGCAATGTATGCAGGCAACGTATCCAAAAGCAGATCACGACCGACAATGGCCAATTTTTCAAACAAAGTTCCAACATTGTCCTCATCTGTAATTGGAATACTACGACGAGAAATCATATCTCCGGCATCCATTTCCTTGACCATTTCCATAATGGTTACTCCTGCCTCCTCATCACCCTTAATCAAGGCATAATGGATCGGAGCACCACCACGGTGTTTAGGAAGGAGGGAAGCATGAACATTGACTGCAAAATCCATGCTATCAAGGAGTTTACTTGGGAGGAATTGTCCAAAAGCTGCTGTTACAATCCCATCAGCTCCCAAATTCATGATGGCTTCCATTTCTGGACAACCTGATAATTTTTCAGGTTGGTAGATAGGTAGGCCTGCCTCTTTGGCTGCTTGTTTCACTGGGGTTTCTTGGATGACTTTTTTACGTCCAACCGCACGGTCTGGCTGAGTTACAACTGCTAGAATCTCATAGCGATCATCTGACAAAAGTCCCTTCAAAACGGTCGCTGAAAATTCAGGCGTTCCCATAAATATTAGTTTTGTCATATCTTCTCCTTCTTATAAAAATTGTTGCGGTTCGTGGTCAATACTGAGACGGAGCTCACTATTTTCCCGTTCTTGAGTCAAGGCTAAGACCTGGTTGAGGGTTGGCCCTAGCTCATCTTCTAAACGGTATTTAATTAAAATCTGGTAATGATAGAGGTTGTGGGTACGAGCGATAGGTTTTGGCGTTGGGCCAAGGATGATACTAGCATCTGACAAACCTGACCGCAATATTTCCATGACTCCATAAGCTCTTCTAAGAACCTCTTCTTCTTTCTTATGAGACAAGGTAATTCCAATTGTGAAATAATAAGGTGGATAACCCAACTGACGTCTGATGCCCATTTCATAGGCATAGAAACCTTCATAATCCTGATCCTTGGCAAAACGAATAGCATAGTGCTGAGGATTATAGGACTGAATCAGGACCTGACCTGCCTTTTCAGCACGACCTGCACGACCTGCCACCTGGGTCAAGAGTTGGAAGGTTCTCTCAGAAGAACGGAAATCAGGCAGATTCAAGGCTGTGTCCGCATTGAGAACACCAACAAGGGTCACATTGGGAAAATCCAAGCCCTTAGCAATCATCTGGGTTCCTAGCAATATGTTCGCTTCACCATTGCCAAATTGTTCGAGTAGAGTTTGGTGACTGCCTTTTTTACGAGTTGTATCCACATCCATTCGCAGAATGCGAGCCTCTGGAAAGAGTTCAGCCAGCTCATCGTAGGCCTTTTGAGTTCCCGTTCCATAGTATCGAATGCTGCGACTCTGACAGTTTGGACAGACATGTGGAATTTCCTTAGAAAAACCACAATAATGACAATTCATAGTCTTGGTATCCATGTGAAGCGTCAAGGAAATATCGCAATTAGGGCAGGTATCCACAGTACCACATTCCCGACACATGACAAAGCTAGAATAGCCACGGCGATTGAGCATGAGAACAACCTGCTCTTTTTTATCCAGTCGATCTTGAATGGCCTCAATTAGTGGTGGTGTAAAGTTTGATGTTTCATTTTGCCCGATATAATCACGGAAGTCAATCAGTTGAACTTGAGGAATACTTGCTAGAGGATTGGCACGTTGGGTCAGACGTAAGTGTTGATAGACACCTTTTCCAGCACGCGCACGACTTTCTAGACTAGGTGTTGCAGAACCAAGAACTAAGGCAGCTTGATTGTACTGAGCTCGTAAAAGAGCCACATCTCTAGCATGATAACGAGGATTGCTGTCTTGCTTGTAGCTGGCCTCATGCTCTTCATCGATAATGATAACCCCTAGATTTTTCAAAGGTGCAAAAACGGCAGATCTAGCACCAACAACTACCTGGGCTTCTCCACGCTCCACCTTGCGCCATTCATCATACTTTTCACCATTGGACAAACCCGAGTGGAGAATGGCTACTTTATCGCCAAAACGAGCAATAAAACGCTCTGTCATTTGAGGTGTCAGAGAGATTTCTGGGACTAGAACAATCGCTGTTTTTCCCATATCCAAGGCCCCTTGGATAATCTGCAAGTAAACCTCAGTTTTCCCACTTCCAGTGATTCCTTGTAAAAGAAATGGAGGATGTTTTTTCCCAATCGCTCCAACAACCGCCTCACAGGCTTCTTTTTGTTCTGGATTTAACTCTAAAGATTGGCTAGATTCAATACCTTCAAAATAAGCCGCTGAACGTTGGACTTCTTTTTGCACTATGGTGATAGCACCATGTTCCACAAAGAAATTAACTTGTTCACGTGAGTAATGTTCTAACAAATCAGCCAAAGGAACTGTTTCAGGATGTACTAATAAGTATTCTCGCAGTTCCAATTTCTTCTTGGCACGATTTGAAATTTCTAGTTTTTCTAACTGTTCAAGATGAACTTCAATCCAAGACTGCGTCTTAACCTTCTTCTGATCCACAGCCTGGTACTCTAGTTTTAAAAGCCCTTTTCGAGTCAATCGCATCATCTCAGCCTGCTTTTCTAAGTCTAGAGATGAAAATGCTAGAGACTCCTGTGAACCAAATAAGCGTTCTCTTTCCTGCTGACTTAAGCCTTCCAGAGGATAGAGGATCTTATCATAGCTAGAGTTCAAAAATCCAGGGAGCATAGCTTTCAGAATAGAAATCTTGTATGAAAAAACTGACTTACGTAGTTCTTCAGCTAGCCAGAGTTGTTCCTCCGTTAAAACAGGAGAAAAGTCCAGCACTTCGGCAATCTCTTTCAAATCTTCGTCTGCCACATCTGCATCAGATTGAGTCTCCATTCCAAGAACAATTCCCTGAATCAAGCGATTGGCCTTCCCAAAAGGGACATGAACCCGCATGCCAACTTCCAGCATCCCCTCAAATTCCTCTGGAATCTTGTAGCTATAGGGCTGGTCTGTCTGCATCAAGGGAACATCCACAATGATTTTTGCAATAGCCATGTCCTCACCTCCTTCTCTTCTTAAATCGTTCAAATGATTGAGTATTCTTGCAATAGAAAAAATAAGATTGAGTCCCCCCAACCTTAAATTTTTTCACCTTCTTCTTTTTCTTTCGCGATTTGCTCTTTGATTTTCTTTTCTTCTTCTTCTTTCAATCGTCTTTCTTCTTCGATACGACGACGAACAGCTTCGCGTTTTCCTTCTGGATCTGGGTGGATGGTTACATTCCCTGATTCAATTTCTTCTAAAGCACGAAGAGTTGATTTTTCAGATTTAAATTCTTGAGTAGCAGGTGCTCCAGCTTCTAATTCGTGAGCACGCTTTGCTTCCAAGATGACAAGTGAATATTTTGATGGTACCTTATCAAGCAAGGTATCAATAGAGGGTTTTAGCATCATTTGTTTGTACCTGTTTTCTAAATTTTATCGAATAGTCGGAGACTTTGGTAGCATATCCTGATAATGACCAATCACGCGGTCTACACGGAAATGTTCTGCTTCAATCACACGTTTAACACGTTCTGCGGCAAGAGGAACATGGTCATTTACAATAGCGTAGTCATACTCACGCATCAAAGCAATTTCTTCCTTGGCTTTTTCGATACGCTGAGCAATTACTTCTGCGCTATCTGTACCTCGGCCTACGAGACGGTCTTGCAATTCTTCCAAATCTGGTGGTGTCAAAAAGATAAAGACAGCATCTGGAACTTTTTTCTTGACCTGAAGAGCTCCCTGCACTTCAATTTCAAGAAAGACATCGATTCCCTTATCAAGCGTTTCATTGACATAGGTCAGAGGAGTTCCGTAGTAGTTGCCTACATACTCTGCATACTCTAACATTTGCCCTTGACGGATCAATTCTTCAAATTCCTCCCTTGTACGGAAGAAATAATCAACACCGTCTACTTCACCTGGACGTTGTGCCCGTGTCGTCATAGATACAGAATATTGAAATTGATTTTCAGAACTCTCAAAAATTTCTCGTCTAACCGTTCCTTTTCCAACTCCTGAAGGACCTGAAAAAACGATTAGTAAGCCTCGGTCTGCCATTATATCTCCTTTGGATAGTTTGTGAAATGACTTGAAAATTTCTGTAAGATTATATATCTAAAGCCATTTCTGCTCGCTACAATCTTTCTATCTAGTGTAACAAAAAAGCAGTAATTTTTCAACTGCTCTTTCTTATTTATTTTGCATAATCAACTGCACGAAGTTCACGAATCACGGTTACCTTGATATTTCCTGGGTAATCGAGATTACTTTCAATTTTCTCACGAACTTTATGAGCCAAGATTGTGACCTTGTCATCTTTGATTTGACCTGGATTTACCATAATGCGGATTTCGCGACCTGCTTGAAGGGCAAAACTATTTTGAACACCTTCAAAGCTATTCGCAATTTCCTCTAAATCATGGAGACGTTTGATGTAGCTTTCGAGTGACTCACTACGAGCTCCTGGACGGGCTGCACTCAATGCATCCGCCGCAGCAACGATAACTGCAATCACACTTTCAGGTTCTACATCTCCGTGGTGACTGGCAATAGTATTGACCACAACTGGGTGCTCCTTGTACTTGCGAGCTAACTCGGTACCAATCTCAACGTGGCTACCTTCTACTTCACGGTCAATGGCTTTACCAATATCGTGAAGGAATCCCGCACGACGAGCAAGGGTAGCATTTTCACCAAGTTCGCTAGCCATGATACCAGCCAACTTAGCAACTTCGATCGAATGACGCAAGACATTTTGTCCGTATGAAGTACGGAACTGCAAGCGACCCATGATTTTCATCAAGTCTGGGTGAAGGTTTGGTGCACCAATTTCATAGGCTGCGGCCTCACCATATTCACGAATCTTATTATCAATCTCTTGACGATTTTTCTCAACCAACTCTTCGATACGAGCTGGGTGGATACGTCCATCCTTAAGCAAGGTTTCCATCGTCATACGGGCAATCTCGCGACGGATAGGATCAAAACCTGACAAGGTTACCACTTCTGGCGTATCATCAATGATAACATCAACCCCTGTCAAACTTTCAAAGGTACGAATATTACGCCCTTCACGACCAATGATACGACCTTTCATGGTATCATCAGGCAGGTGAACTGTAGAGTTGGTAGACTCAGCTACATACTCACCAGCAATTCTCTGCATAGCTTGGGACAAGATGTCCTTAGCCAATTTGTCTGAACGTTCCTTAACTTCTTGCTCAGCCTCACGAATGCGACTAGCAATTTCCTTAGTCAAGTTTTCCTCTGTCTGGGCCAAGATAATGTCTTTTGCTTCCGACTGAGTCAGAGTTCCAATACGCTCTAGTTCAGCTTGTTTTTGTTTCTCAATTTCTTCTAGTTGCTCTTCACGTACATCAAGGTTTTTTGCTCTATCAGAAATACTTTGTTCTTTTTGTTCAAGTGTTTTTTCTTTGTTCGTCAAATTGTCATCTTTACGATCAAGACTGCTAGCACGTTCGGTCAAACGACTTTCGATTTGCTTGAGTTCTTGACGTTCTGATTTAAATTCAGCGTCCACTTCTTCACGGTATTTTCTGGCTTCTTCTTTGGCCTCCAATAGTGCTTCTTTTTTAAGAGACTTGCTTTCGCTCTTAGCTTCATTGAGTAATAAATCCGCTTCGCGCTCAGCTTGTCCTCGTAAATTAGTTGCTTCTTGTTCAGCATTTAAAAGCATCAGCTCTGCAGCCTCTTGTGATGATTTCATCTTGACTGAGATGCTGACATATCCAATGACTAAACCAATGATGACGGCAAAAACAACTATAACAATCGCCATAATTTCCATGTTTTTACCTCAATTTATTTGTTTATCCGAATGATATGCATTCTTATACATTCTACCATAAAAAATCATTTTTAACAAACCTTAATTTGAAGTTGTTTTGATTATTTTGGGGAGGTAACTTCTCAAAGTAACTTCCACTTTCCTGACCAAAGTGGAAATTAGTCTAAAACGGATTTTTATGGTGGAATTAAGTGTGAGACGTTTGTGGTAGA
>NZ_JAWERU010000001.1:0-106251 GCF_032481935.1 Streptococcus sp. | reverse complement strand
CCAAAACAACGATATTTGAAACTGAAAAATAAACATTTGTTAAAATAAGGGGCAAAACCCCAATAAATTGGAGGATCTAATGAAAAAATTAGGTACATTACTCGTTCTCTTTCTTTCCGTCATTGCTCTTGTAGCATGTGCTAGTGGAAAAAAAGATGCAGCTTCTGGTCAAAAACTAAAAGTTGTTGCCACAAACTCAATCATTGCTGATATTACTAAAAATATTGCTGGTGACAAGATTGATCTTCACAGTATCGTTCCTGTTGGTCAAGACCCACACGAATACGAACCACTACCTGAAGACGTCAAGAAAACTTCTCAAGCTGATTTGATTTTCTATAACGGTATCAACCTTGAAACAGGTGGCAATGCTTGGTTTACAAAATTGGTAGAAAATGCTAAGAAAACTGAAAACAAAGACTACTTTGCAGTCAGCGAAGGCGTTGATGTTATCTACCTTGAAGGTCAAAACGAAAAAGGAAAAGAAGACCCACACGCTTGGCTCAACCTTGAAAACGGGATCATCTATGCTCAAAATATTGCTAAGCAACTCATCGCTAAAGACCCTAGCAACAAGGAATTCTACGAAAAGAATCTCAAAGAATACACTGAAAAACTAGACAAGCTTGACAAGGAAGCCAAAGAGAAATTTAACGCTATTCCTGCTGACAAGAAACTCATCGTAACCAGCGAGGGATGCTTCAAATACTTCTCTAAAGCTTACGGTGTACCAAGTGCATACATTTGGGAAATCAACACTGAAGAAGAAGGAACACCTGACCAAATCAAGACTTTGGTTGAAAAACTTCGCCAAATGAAAGTTCCATCACTATTTGTTGAATCCAGTGTCGATGATCGTCCAATGAAGACTGTTTCAAAAGACACAAACATCCCAATCTATGCTCAAATCTTTACGGACTCAATCGCAGAACAAGGTAAAGAAGGCGATAGCTACTACAACATGATGAAATACAACCTTGACAAGATTGCTGAAGGTTTAGCTAAATAAATTTCTAAAAACGTCATTCTTTTTCCGAATTGGCGTTTTTTCTATGCCTACATTTCCAGTCAAATCATTGGAAAATTCTGACCGTTTCAGCTAAAATGAAAGAAAAAAGATTGGAGTAGCTTATGACTACATTCCTTGGAAACCCTGTTACGTTTACAGGAAAACAACTACAAGTAGGAGATAAAGCACTTGATTTCTCTCTCACAACGACTGACCTCTCTAAAAAAACACTGGCTGACTTTGAAGGCAAGAAAAAAATCTTGAGTGTCATCCCTTCTATCGATACAGGCATCTGCTCGCTACAGACTCGTCGCTTTAATCAAGAATTGGCTAGCTTAGACAACACTGTTGTCCTAACGGTATCTATGGACCTTCCTTTTGCCCAAAAACGTTGGTGTGGTGCTGAAGGTATTGAAAATGCCATCATGCTCTCAGACTATTTCGACCATTCCTTTGGACGTGATTATGCCCTCTTAATCAATGAATGGCATCTGCTCGCACGCGCAGTCTTTGTCCTTGATGCTGACAATATTATCCGTTATGTTGAGTATGTGGACAATATCAACAGCGAACCAAACTTTGAAGCAGCCATTGAGGTAGCAAAGTCGCTTGACTAAAAGAAAGCCCACTTGTAACAAGACAGAAAGCTAGAGAAATCTAGCTTTTTTTGGTATACTAGATGGAGATAATAAACAAGGAAATGCGAATGACACCAAATAAAGAAGACTACTTAAAATGTATTTATAAGATTGGCATGGAAGTTCCTAAAATTACCAACAAGGAAATCGCTGCTCGGATGCAGGTATCACCTCCTGCGGTAACTGAGATGATCAAGCGCATGCAATCCGAAAATCTTATATTAAAAAATAAAGAAAATGGCTATATACTAACGGATATTGGATTAAATCTGGTCTCTGAGCTTTATCGCAAGCATCGACTGATAGAAGTTTTTCTAGTTCACCATCTAGACTATACCAGCAATCAGATTCACGATGAGGCTGAGGTATTAGAGCATACAGTTTCAGATCTTTTTGTGGAGAGACTGGAGAGTATGTTAGGCTTTCCAAAGACCTGTCCCCATGGAGGAACCATTCCTGCTAAGGGTGAGCTTCTAGTTGAGGTTAATAACCTGCCACTTTCTGATATTAAAGAAGTAGGAAACTACCTTCTGACAAGAGTTCACGACAGCTTTGAAATCCTCCAATATTTGGATAAACATGCCATCCATATTGGAGAACAACTCCAAGTCAAGCAGTTCGATGGCTTCTCTAATACCTTTACCCTGATTCACAACAATGAAGAACTTCAAGTCAGCCTAGAAATCGCCAAACAACTCTATGTTGAAAAAATGAACTAATACTCAATGAAAATCAAAGAGCAAACTAGGAAACTAGCCACAGGCTGTACTTGAGTACGGCAAGGCGACGTTGACGCGGTTTGAATTTGATTTTCGAAGAGTATAAAATCTCTATCAGCAAAAAACCAGGCCCGCGAGCTTGGTTTTTCTTATCTGTTTTTGGTGTCAAGGATGATGGTTACTGGGCCATCATTGACCAGTTCTACCTGCATATCTGCTCCAAAGACTCCTGTCTCAACAGGAACTTCCTTGGCTAGTTCTTGGTTAAATTCTTGATAGAAAGCTTCCGCCATATCCGGTTTAGCTGCACCTGTAAAGGCTGGACGATTGCCTTTTTTGGTATCGGCAAACAAAGTAAACTGAGAGATGGAGAGGATTTCTCCTTGGATATCTTTAACAGAAAGGTTCATCTTGCCTTCAGCATCTGAGAAAATCCGCATATTGACAAGTTTTCTGACTGCATAATCCAAATCTTCTTTTTGATCCTCAGGGCCAACACCAACTAGGAGTAATAATCCCTGCTGGATTTTCCCATATACTTGACCCTCAATAGAAACTTGAGCTTTCTTGACACGCTGAACGATAATTCTCATTGCAATCCTTTCTGATTATATCAAACCAACTTAACCATTGGTCCGTTTAACAGAGTAGACTTCTGGTACACTCTTAATCTTATCAACTACAGTCGTCAGCATTGAAAGGTTAGAAATCCCAAATGAAACGTGAATATTCGCAAATTTCATATCTTTGGTAGGCTGGGCATTGACCGTTGAGATGTTTTTAGTTGTATTTGACAAGACCTGTAAAACATCGTTCAAAAGTCCAGTACGATTGAGACCGTAAATATCGATATGAGCCATATATTCCTTGCTTGAGAATTGGTCTTCCCATTCAACATCTAGTAGACGTTGTTCGTAGTTTTCCTGTGAACGAAGGTTCATACAGTCTACACGGTGGATGGCAACTCCGCGTCCTTTGGTAATATAGCCGACGATATCATCACCTGGAACAGGGTTACAACATTTGGCAATCCGGATCAAGAGCCCAGAAGCACCTTGGATGACTACTCCACCCTCATGCTTAACCTTAAGCGTGTCCTTGTTCTCCACCTTGACTTCGCCACCCTTAACCAATTCTTCAGCCTCTGCCTTAGCCTTGGCACGCTCTTCTTCACGACGTTCCTTCTCCGTCAAACGGTTAAAGACAGTGATGGCTCCGATTTCTCCAAAACCAATAGCCGCAAATAGCGCTTCTTCTGTCTTGTAGCTGGTTTTTTGAAGGACTTCATCCATGTGACGTTTGTCCATAAATTTATTAGCCACATAGCCGTTTTCTTGGAGCTGACTAATCAGCAATTCACGACCTTTATTGATGGACAATTCTTTGTCTTGGTTTTTAAAGAACTGACGAATTTTATTTCGAGCCTTGCTGGTCTTAACCATATTGAGCCAGTCACGGCTTGGTCCAAATGAATTTGGATTGGTGATGATTTCAACCTGGTCACCTGTTTTTAGCTTGGTAGTCAATGGTACCATGCGGCCATTAACCTTGGCACCTGTTGCTTTTTCCCCAATTTTAGTATGAATTTCATAAGCAAAATCAATCGGGCCAGAATCTTTTGGAAGTGAACGAACCGCGCCATCTGGAGTAAAGACATAAATCTCCTCAGCTAGATAGTTTTCTTTGACAGTATCTACAAATTCCTTGGCATCATCTGCTTGATCTTGGAGCTCCATCATCTCCTTGATCCAATTCATTCCAATGGTAGATTCCTTGCTATTAACCTGACCCTTGATTCCTTTTTTGTAGGCCCAGTGAGCCGCAACACCGTACTCAGCAACCTCATGCATTTCCTTGGTTCGAATCTGGAATTCAATCGGTCCCTTTGGCCCATAAACAGTTGTATGGATGGACTGGTAACCATTGGCCTTACGATTGGCAATATAATCTTTAAAACGTCCTGGCATTGGTTTCCATAGTTCATGAACGTAACCCAACATAGCATAGACATCACTCTGAGTGTCTAGGATACAACGAATGGCAATCAGATCGTAGATCTCCTCAAAGCGTTTTTTCTTGTCCTGCATCTTGCGATAAATAGAGTAGATATGCTTTGGACGGCCATAGATTTTCCCTGTAAGATGGCGCTCAGAAGAGTATTCCTCGAGTTTTGTCACAACTTCATCAACCAAGGCTTCGCGTTCTTGACGTTTTTCCTTCATCATGTGACTAATCTTGTAAAATTCAGTTGGATTCAGATAGCGGAAAGAGAGGTCTTCTAGTTCCCACTTAACACTTGAAATCCCCAAACGGTGAGCAAGTGGGGCATAGATTTCCATGGTTTCTCTAGAAATACGCTCCTGCTTGTCCTTACGAAGATGTTTGAGGGTGCGCATATTGTGCAGTCGGTCAGAAAGTTTGACCAAGATAACACGGATATCCTCTGACATGGCCATAAGCATCTTGCGATGATTTTCAGCCAGCTGCTCCTCGATAGACTTGTACTCAACCTTACCAAGTTTGGTAACACCGTCCACAATCACTCGAACATCATGGCCAAACTCACGCTCTAAGTCATCCAAGGTAGCTTCTGTGTCTTCTACCACGTCATGCAAAAAACCACAGGCAACTGTAACAGCATCTAGCTTAAGTTTAGCCAAAATTCCAGCTACCTGAATGGGATGAATAATGTAGGGCTCACCTGATTTACGATACTGGCCACTATGGCATTCAACAGCATAAACCAAGGCCTTATGGACAAAAGCCACATCTTCTTTCGATAAATATTTTTGCGTTAAAGCGACGACTTCATCGCCTGAATAAATTACTTCTTTCGGCATGCATACTCTCCAATTCTTCCTACCATTTTAACACTTTTTTGAGGATATGAAAACTAGTAAAGCCCATTATGTAAGAGTTTGCTAAACTTGATAAAAAAACACTACTAGAAAAACTCTAGTAGTGCTCATTGTTTAAAATCTATCTTAGTAAACTGTTCTTTCAGTTTCTACGTCGAAGAAGTGTGCTTTGTTCAAGTCAAATCCAAGTTCAACTGTTGCACCTGCTTGCAAGTAGTCACGAGCGTCAACTTTTGCAACGAATTCATCTTTACCAACTTGGCAGTATAGGTGAGATTCTGAACCAAGCAATTCTGATACAGAGATTGTTGCTTTCACAACTGATTCTGGGAATGTTTCAAGGAAAGCAGGTTCTGCATTTACGTCTTCTGGACGGATACCGAAGATCAATTCTTTTCCTTCGTAGCCTTTTTCACGAAGAACTTTCAAAGCACCTTCTGGAACTTTCAAAGTAAATCCGTCAGCAGCGATGTGGTCACCATTCAATTTAACGTTGATGAAGTTCATAGCTGGGCTTCCGATAAATCCTGCTACGAATTTGTTCACTGGGTTTTTGTAAACTTCTTGAGGAGTACCGATTTGTTCAACACGTCCGATAGTACCTGTACCAGCAGGGTTTTTAGTTGCTGACATGATAACGATACGGTCTGCAAGTGTCATCGCTTCTGTTTGGTCGTGAGTTACGTAGATAGTTGTAGCTCCGATACGACGGTGGATTTTAGCAATTTCAGCACGCATGGATACACGAAGTTTAGCATCCAAGTTTGACAAAGGTTCGTCCATCAAGAATACTTTTGCATCACGGACGATCGCACGACCCATGGCAACACGTTGACGTTGACCACCTGAAAGGTCAGCTGGTTTACGATCCAAGAATTCTTTCAAACCAAGAATTTCAGCTGCTTCTTGTACACGTTTGTCAATGTCTTCTTTGCTGTATTTACGCAATTTCAAACCAAAAGCCATGTTATCGTATACAGTCATGTGTGGGTAAAGAGCGTAGTTTTGGAATACCATGGCAATGTCACGGTCTTTTGGAGCCACGTCGTTGACAACCACGCCATCGATAGATGCAGTACCTTCTGTGATGTCTTCAAGACCTGCAATCATACGAAGTGTAGTTGATTTACCACATCCTGAAGGTCCTACGAAAACGATGAACTCTTTGTCTTTGATGTTCAAGTTGAAATCTTCAACTGAGTAGTGTTCGCTATTTGGATATTTTTTGTAAATATTTTTAAGATTTAATTCTACCATTTCGGTGAACTCCTTTTGTCATTTGATAGTTTTATTATAGATGAAAACGTTTTACTTTTCTATGGCAAGGTGACCAAAAAAATAAAAAAGTTCTGTGCAACTTGCACAAAACTTTAGATTATATCTGGTAAAATCAACTGATAACACAAGGTGAGGTCAGTCAATTCTTTCAACTGAAGACCGGTCAATTCTTCCCATTTATCAATCTTGTACTGGAGAGAATTGCGATGCAGATAGAGTTGTTGAGCTGTTTTTGTCAGGACTGCACTGTTTTCCCATAGTGAAAGGATGATTTCCTGAATCTGATCCTGGTCCACAATCATCCGATGCAGATACTCCTTGATCACTCGAAGATCCACAATTCTTTCACCCATACTCCACAGATAGAGTTGAGAAAAAGTATGGAAACCTTGATGCCCTTGTCGCCACCAGTTTTTGAACAAGTCACGTTCTGCTTTGATGAGATCTGACAGAACCTGATGTCCTGTCTGTGACCAGACCTGACCTAACATGATGGATAAACGTACTCCAAAGTCATATTCTACTGCTTCCAAGGTATCCATCAAAATAGAACGAACAGAGGTATATTTGTCCTGTTGGAGAACAAAAATGTAATCCTGCGCTCCCACCTGAAGCACTGTTTGACAATTTGGAAAAAGGGTTCCCATCATCTCTAACCAAGACGTCAAATTCTCCTGTTGGAAATAGGAGAGGTGGCAATAAACAAGCTGCAACTTTTTAAAGTTTTGCGGTGCCTGTCCCTTACCTTCGATCAGATAAGTATACCAAGGATTGAGGGAAATGGTTTGCTCCTGTTTGGTTAAGAGAGCTACCAGCTGTCTTTCACGCTCGCTAAGACTAGCTTCCTCAAGCAAAAGCCACTGATAATTTGACAGAGGTAGACTTAGATAACCCTCTTTATCAACTGGCTGATCTAAGATTTTACCATCAGGAAACCAATCCAGTAGTTCTTTTGCAATCATTTCTAGCCCTCCACTTTTTGGATGCACCAAGAAATCAAGGTTTCGAGGCGCTCCACATTTTCAGTCATATGAAGATAACCCATGACCGCTTCAAAACCCGTGGACATACGGTAGGTCACCACATCAGCATTTTTAGCCTTTGTGTGGCTATTGGTATTGCGACCACGTTTGTAGATTTCTTCCTCTTTTTCCGTTAGGACTTCTTCTTCCAGCATGAGGGAAATCAAGTGTGCCTGAGCCTTGGCTGACACATACTTGGTTGCCTCTTGGTGGAGTTTATTGGGCTTGGTCATGCCTTTGAGAATGAGATGGCGACGGATATACATAGAATAAACCGCATCTCCTTCAAAGGCTAGAGCAATCCCGTTAATGAGATTGACATCAATCACGTGTCCACCTCACTCCATCCTTGGTATCAAGCAATTTAATCCCTTGTGCAGCTAGTTGGTCACGGATTTGGTCAGCTGTTGTAAAGTCTTTATTTGCACGTGCTTCTTGACGTTTTTGGATCAAGGCTTCAATCTCTTCATCCAAAACTTCCTCAACAAAGACCACTCCAAAGACTTCTAACATAGCTGCAAGAGTCTCCTTGACAGCCGCATCATAGTTTCCTGAGTTGATCCACTTGGCCATTTCAAAGACAACGGTGATTCCGTTAGCTGTATTGAAATCTTCATCCATGGCAGCCACAAACTTGTCTTTGAAAGCCTGTAATTCTCCTTGATCAACAGTTCCAGTAAATGGTTGTTCATAGGTGTTCTTCAAATACTTGAGATTGGTCTCTGCATCACGCACTGCTTTTTCCGTAAAATTGATAGGCTTACGGTAGTGCTGAGTCGCAAAGAAGAATCGCAATACTTGACCGTCGATAGTTTTGAGAGCATCGTGTACCGTAATGAAGTTTCCTAAAGACTTAGACATCTTGACATTGTCGATATTGACAAATCCATTGTGCATCCAGTAGTTAGCGAAGGTCTTACCTGTTTTAGCTTCTGACTGGGCAATTTCGTTGGTATGGTGTGGAAACTCAAGGTCTGCTCCACCACCGTGAATATCGATGGTATCTCCTAAAATCTCAGTTGACATGACTGAACACTCGATGTGCCAGCCTGGGCGACCTGGTCCCCATGGACTATCCCAAGAAATCTCACCTGGTTTGGCAGATTTCCAGAGAGCAAAGTCCACAGGATTTTCCTTACGAGCAGTTTCTTCATCTGTACGACCTGAAGCACCGAGCTCCAAGTCTTCCAAGGTTTTATTGGCCAACTTAGCATAGTTATGAGATTTTTCTACACGAAAATAGACATCTCCTTGGCTCTCATAGGCATAGCCCTTTTCAATCAAGTCTTCTACAAAACGAATAATATCATCCATAAACTCGACTACACGAGGATGACGAGTTGCAGGTTTCACCCCCAAAGCCGTCACATCCTCACGAAAGGCAGCAATGTACTTGTCCGCTACTTCCTGAGGTGTGATGCCTTCTTCCTTGGCACGGTTGATAATCTTATCATCCACATCAGTGAAGTTGGAAATGTAGGCTACTTCATAGCCACGATATTCAAAATAGCGACGAATGGTATCGAAGGCTACTGTTGAGCGAGCATTCCCCACGTGGATATAGTTATAAACTGTCGGCCCACAGACATACATGAGAACCTCTCCCTTTGTAATCGGGACAAATTCTCGCAAATCACGAGACATGGTGTCATAGATTTTAATCATAAAATAATAGTCAGGAAAGCTAAAATTCATAAACAGATATTTTCATAACTAAACTGTTCAACTAAATTTTAGTCCGATTGCTAGTCACAAATCGGATTTCCTTGCTCCTTTCTAAACATAAAAGAAGAATACAGTAAAAAGATGAAGGGAGTCACTACGGAAGTTTTATTGCTATGTTTTCCGTTAGGCTCCCTTCCTTTCTTATTTCGAATTTATCGTAAAGACTAGTCTAAACTAACTCTTGAGCAATGACTAGGGCAATCTCAAAGAAAGTCATAGCATCCGCTTTTCTATCCTCGCGTCTAGCATCCCATTCATGATTGTGATGGTCGACATAGTCAGCTGTGTAGAAAAATTGATAGACATTGGCTTGTCGATATTGGGCCCAGGCCATGATAGCTGAAGCTTCCATATCTACAACTCTAGCTCCTGCTGCTAGTCTTCGTTTGACCTTAGCGGCTGTCTCACGATAGAAGGCATCTGTGGTCCAAGACTTTGTTCGAATATGCTCAATGCCAGCTTTATCCAAAGCTTTTTCCATAGTTAAGAGTAGAGATCGCTCATAAGCTATTTCATCACTTGCTGGAGCATAGTGATAACTAGTACCTTCATCACGTAAAGCCGAGCTTGGTAGGATAATCTTATCTGCTTGAATAGACTGGTCCAGAACTCCGCAAGATCCTAAAACGATAAAGTTTTTAAAACCTCTCGCTTTGAGTTCTTCTAATAGTCCAACAACCATTGGAGCACCTATCGTAGCCATAACAACTGCTACCTTACTCCCATCTTTTTCATAGATATACCATGGTAGTTTGCCATTTAGATTGGTAAGATAGCCACCTTCGTAGACACCATCTATCTGCTTTACTCGTTCAAGGATTTCTCCATTAAAAGACAAGATTATGGTATCACAGATTTCACCACCACTAAGAAGGCTTCGATCAGTTGGCTCGATAACAGCAGGTACATTTTCAAATTCATCTAATAGCATTTATTACTCTTTCGCATTCAGATAAACCACTTGGGTTTGTTTGACAAAGCCAATCTTTTCAAACGGACGAAATCAAATGTTAAAGCTCAGACGATCTATGACTGGCATCTCTCGCTTGCTCGAGTTTATTGACATAGTATTCCCGTTTTCCTTCAACTTCATGAATGGTTGGTTCATCCTTTTGCCCATGCACTCTGACAATCTTGGCTGGAATACCGACAACCGTTACATCGCTAGGAACATCTGCCACAACAACTGCTGCAGCACCGACCTTGGCATTTTCACCGATTTCTACAGGCCCGATAACTTGGGCATGTGCAGATATGAGAGCTCCCTTACGCACGGTCGGATGGCGTTTGCCAACATCCTTCCCTGTCCCACCAAGAGTTACCCCGTGGTAGAGAAGAACCCCTTTTTCAACGATAGCCGTCTCCCCAATCACAAGGCCAGAACCATGGTCGATAAAGACACCTGATTCGATCTGAGCTCCTGGGTGAATCTCAATCTGCGTCCAAAAACGCCAAAACTGGCTGTGCATACGAGCTAAGAGCTTAAAACCATGGTTCCAGAGAAAATGAGAGAGACGGTGGGCAGCCAAGGCTTTGACACCAGGATAGGTCAAAAGAACCTCCAAAGTGGTGCGAGCCGCTGGATCATTTTCTTTTACGATATCAATGGTTTCACGCCACCATCCCATACAATTCTCCTTTTCTTATTCTGAGTCTTTTGGTGTTTCAGTAAATTCTTTATTTGGTTTATGGTCCTTGTGGTGGTGACGAGGACGATCGCCATGACGATGCCCTTTATCCCCTTTTTCTTCTGAACGTTCAGGTTTTGGTGGACGTGGCAAGAGTGCCTTCATAGAAGCATCTACACGACCTTTTTCATCGATCTTAATAATCTTAACATCCACTTCATCACCAATGGCTACCAAGTCTTCGACACGGTTAGTACGAGTCCAAGCCATTTCAGAGATATGGACGAGGGCATCTGTCTTGTCAAAGAGGTTGACAAAGGCACCGAATTTTTCGATACGCACAACTTTGGCATGGTAAACTTCATCCACTTTAGCTTCACGAACCAAACCAGCAATGATTTCTTTAGCGCGGTTAATGGCAGCTTGGTCACTAGAGTAGATAGACACGTTACCTTCTTCGTCGATATCAATCTTAACGCCTGTTTCAGCGATGATCTTATCAATCGTTTCTCCACCTTTACCGATGACAATCTTAATCTTGTCCACATCAATCTTGATGGTATCAATTTTCGGAGCAGTTGGAGCCAATTCTGGACGAACTTCTGGAATGGTTGCTTCAATGACATCAAGGATTTCAAAACGAGCTTTCTTGGCTTGAGCAAGAGCCTCAGTCAAGATTTCAGCTGTAATCCCTTGGATCTTGATATCCATTTGAAGGGCTGTAATCCCATCGCGAGTACCTGCAACCTTAAAGTCCATATCCCCAAAGTGGTCTTCCAAACCTTGAATATCTGTCAATACTGTATAGTTGTTTCCATCAGAGATAAGTCCCATAGCAATACCAGCTACAGGTGCCTTGATTGGCACACCACCAGCCATAAGGGCAAGAGTACCCGCACAGATCGATGCTTGAGATGAAGAACCATTTGATTCCAAGACTTCTGCTACCAAACGGATAGCGTATGGGAATTCTTCCAAGCTTGGCAATACTTGAGCAAGAGCACGCTCACCGAGAGCACCGTGACCAATTTCACGACGACCTGGTGCACCGTAACGACCAGTTTCCCCTACAGAGTATTGTGGGAAGTTATAGTGGTGCATAAAGCGTTTCTTATACTCTGGATCCAAACCATCGATGATTTGCGTTTCACCCATTGGCGCCAAAGTCAAGATAGAAAGAGCCTGAGTTTGTCCACGAGTAAAGAGACCTGAACCATGTACGCGAGGAAGGAAGTCAACAACCGCATCCAAAGGACGAATTTCATCGACCTTACGACCGTCAGGACGAACCTTGTCTTCTGTGATCAAACGGCGCACTTCAGCATGTTCCATTTGTTCCAAGATTTCAGCCACATCACGCATAATACGGTCAAATTCTTCGTGGTCTGCATATTTTTCTTCGTAAACTGCTGTGACTTGGTCTTTAACTGCTTGAGTTGCAGCTTCACGCGCCAATTTTTCTTCAACTTGAACAGCTTTTTGAAGGTCGCTATTGTAGGCTGCGATGATTTCAGCTTGCAAGTCAGCATCTACATGAAGCAATTCTACTTCTGCTTTTTCCTTACCGACAGCAGCAACGATTTCTTCTTGGAAAGCAATCAATTCTTTGACTGCTTCGTGTCCTTTGAGAAGAGCTTCCAACATGATTTCTTCTGACAATTCTTTGGCACCAGATTCTACCATGTTGATAGCATGCTTAGTACCAGCTACTGTCAATTCAAGAAGAGAGCGCTCTGCTTGTTCTTGCGTTGGGTTGATGACGATTTCCCCGTCGACATAACCCACTTGTACCCCAGCGATTGGTCCGTCAAATGGAATATCTGAGATAGAAAGTGCCAATGATGAACCAAACATAGCTGCCATTGGTGCAGATGCATTTTCATCGTAAGAAAGAACTGTGTTGATGACTTGCACTTCGTTACGGAAACCTTCCGCAAACATCGGACGGATTGGACGGTCAATCAAACGTGCTGTCAAGGTCGCATCTGTTGAAGGACGTCCTTCACGTTTCATAAAGCCACCAGGAAATTTCCCAGCCGCATACATTTTTTCTTCGTAGTTGACTTGAAGTGGGAAGAAATCCCCAGTTGCCATCTTCTTAGACATAACGGCAGCAGTCAAGACAGTTGACTCACCATAACGCACGACAACAGAGCCATTTGCTTGCTTAGCAACTTGACCAGTCTCTACGATCAACTCACGACCCGCAAAAGTAGTTTGAAACACTTGTTTTGTCATTTTAATCCCCTTTGGATTGATAAAATTATACGCCTTGCCTACAAAAATCAGGATACAAAGGGCGTTAAGAATCCCGTATGAAAATAGGAGATTGACGCAGTGTGCGATGCACACCAGGAAATCTATCTTTTTCACTAGGGATTTAGCCCGTGTTCAACTCCGAAATTACTTTAGTTCTGATTCTTTAACTTACATCTCTTTGACATAAGATTAAGACTGCTTAAATATCGTTTATACCCTCATCTTTGTATCAAGTACGTACAGAGTCTATTTTATCATATTTTTCTTAAAAAGTGCTGGCTTTTCTATTAAAAAGGAACCATTCCTCCATGAAAAGAAGAATGGTTTGCTTTTTATTATCCTAAAGACTGGTGATTGAACAAGGCATGAGTTGCTTGGTGGATATATTGGGCAGTTTCTGCATTATTCATAGTGTAAAGATGCACACCTGCTACGTCTTGCGTTACCAAGTCCACGATTTGGTCTACAGCATAGGCAAGTCCTGCTGCTCTGAGTGACTCAGGGTCATTCTCATACTTGTCTAAGATAGCCTTAAACTTACGCGGGAGATGGATATTCTCACAAGTCTTCAAAAGACGAAGAGCTTGGTTACGGTTGAGGATTGGCATGATACCCGCATGAATAGGCACATCAATTCCAGCTAAGATACACTTGTCTTGGAAATCATAGAAACGCTCATTGTCAAAGAAGAGTTGCGTTACTAGACTAGAGCATCCTGCATCCACTTTTTTCTTAAGATTTTGGATATCTGAGATTTGGTTTGGCGAATCAGGGTGTCCTTCAGGATAACAAGCACCAATGATATCAAAGTGTGGGGCCTGTTCCTTGATGAACTCAATCAAGTCTGTCGCATAACGGAAGGCCTTTTGCGGTTCAACATCTGGAATGATATCTCCACGAAGGGCCAAGATTTTCTGTACTCCCACCTTATCCAAATCTACAATTGTCTCAGCCACCTTATCCTTAGTCAGATAAATAGCTGGCAAGTGAGCAATGGTTGGAATCGCCAAGTCATTTTGGATAAAATCAGCCAAACGAACCGTCGTTTCCTTGATATTAAATTTATTATTGCTGGCAGTCACACTGATAAAGTGTGGCGCCAAGTCCTGCATATCTTTCAGGGCCGCAATAATTTTGTCATTGCCTACTGCTGGGTTTGGAGGGAAAACTTCAAATGAGAGGGACGGTGTTTGACGTGACATAATGTATAAACCTTTTTCTAGTTGATTTCTTACTGATCAACCATGTATGGAGAACTGTCTTTTCTTACAATTTCTCACGCGCAGCTTTCGCAGCTTCTACAAGGCGGATCAAGCTTTCTTTCGTTTCTGGAATACCACGTGTTTTCAAACCACAGTCAGGGTTGATCCAAACTTTTCTGCTTGGTACTTTCGCAAGGATAGCTTCGATTGTGTGGTCGATTTCGCCTTCGTTAGGCACACGAGGTGAGTGGATATCGTAAACCCCAGGTCCCACTTCTGTTTGGAAGTTTTTCGCTTTGAGTTCGTCCAAGATTTCAAGGTTTGAACGGCTAGCCTCAAATGAGATAACGTCTGCATCCAAATTGTCGATAGCTGGGATGATATCTGTAAATTCTGAGTAACACATGTGAGTGTGGATTTGTGTGTCTGGTGCTACTGTTGAGTGTACCAAACGGAAGGCTGGGATAGCCCAATCAAGGTAGTCTTCGTACCAGTCGCTACGACGAAGTGGCAATTTCTCACGAAGAGCAGCCTCGTCGATTTGGATGATTTTCACGCCTGCAGCTTCAAGGTCAAGAACTTCATCCTTGATTGCAAGAGCGATTTGAAGAGTAGAATCCTTGATAGAGATGTCTTCACGTGGGAATGACCAGTTAAGGATGGTAACAGGTCCAGTCAACATACCTTTAACAGGTTTGTCCGTACGGCTTTGTGCGTAGCTAGACCATTTAACAGTGATTGGGTTGAGACGAGTCACATCACCCCAGATGATTGGTGGTTTAACCCCACGCATACCGTATGATTGTACCCAACCATTCTTAGAGAAGAGGTAACCTGACAAGTTTTGACCGAAGTACTCAACCATGTCATTACGCTCGAATTCACCGTGTACAAGCACGTCAAATCCTACTTCTTCTTGCCACTTGATCCATTCATCGATGGTTTCAGCAAGGAAGGCATCGTATTCTTCTTGTGACAATTCACCCTTACGGAAGGCCAAACGTTTAGCACGAACTTCCTTAGTTTGAGGGAATGAACCGATGGTTGTTGTTGGAAGAGCTGGAAGTTTGAAGGCATCTTCTTGGATAGCTTCACGTTCTGCAAAGGCTGGCAAACGAGTGTAGTCTGCATCTGTCAATCCTGCGATACGAGCACGAAGTTCCGCATTTTCACCAACACGTTCAGTCGCAAAGAGTTCTTTATTTGCTGCAAGTGCCTCTGCCCCTTGACCGTTGCGGATAGCATCCAAGTCACGGATCTCATCCAATTTTTCAACTGCAAAAGCAAAGTGGTTCAAGATAGCTGGTTCAAATTCTTCGTTAGCAGTTGTAAATGGCACATGAAGAAGTGAACATGAGCTAGTCAAAACGATATTATCAGCTGGGATTTGCTCAAGAACAGCCAAGCTCTTTTCGTAATTGTTGCGCCAGATGTTCTTACCATTAACAATACCTGCATAAAGAGTCTTGTCAGCTGGGAAGCCACCTTTAACGAGTTCAAGAGTTTTCTTACCTTCAACGAAGTCAAGACCGATCGCATCTACTGGCAATTTGACAAGGTCAGCGTAGACGTCACGAACGTCACCGAAGTAAGTTTGAAGCAAGACTTCAAGACCTTTTTTGTCAGCCAAGAGTTTGTTGTAGATGTTCAAGAAGAGGGCTTTTTCTTCTTCTGTCAAGTCTTTGACAAGAGCAGCTTCGTCGAGTTGAATACGAGTTGCACCAAGTTCAGCTAATTTTGCAAAAACATCTTGGTAAGCAGCTACTAAGCTATCTACGAAGTCTTCTGCTTTCACACCTTCTTCAAAGTCTGACAATTGAAGGAAAGTGAATGGACCTACAAGGACAGGACGAGTGTTGAGACCAAGTTCTTTAGCTTCTTGGAACTCATCAAAAATCTTGTGACCTGCAAGTTTCACTTGAGTGTCTTTTTCAAATTTAGGCACGATGTAGTGGTAGTTTGTGTTAAACCATTTCTTCATCGGAAGAGCACGAACATCCCCTTTTTCTCCTTGGTAACCACGTCCCAAAGCAAAGTAGCGTTCAAGGTCAGACAAGTCCAAGTTTTGTACTGAAGCAGGAACTACGTTGAAAAGGAAAGCTGCATCTAGGAAGTTGTCATAGTGAGAAAAGTCATTTGATGGAATTTCAGTGATGCCTTTTTCTTTGACGATGTTCCAGTGTTTTGCACGCAATTCTTTCGCAGCAGCCAAGAGTTCTTCTTCTGAGATTTCTTTTCTAAAGTATTTTTCAGTTGTAAATTTTAATTCGCGGAATTCACCCAAACGAGGGAAACCGATAATTGTAGTTGACATGTTTTGTCCTCCAAAAATTGTTGTTGAAACTATCTTAACAGAAAAGAAAGCGTCTGTATAATTGTAAAAAATTAGGCTTTGATATAGTTTGAAACTATATCGTTTCTCAAAGAACAAAAAAAGATTTGGAGAAGATTCCCCAAATCCTTTGATAGAAAACGATTCATAGACTTTTTAAATAGCTAGATTCAGAACAAAATATCAACAAATTGAAAGCTGACTATGGCTTGTTATTAGAAAAGACTATAAGTTGGTTTTCTTTTGTAATTCTGATATTTCCCTGATAAAGTGCGGACGGGAGGTAATATTATCCAGTGGATGATTTTAGCAAACCAAGTCATTCCATCCCTATCAACCTTTTTCCTGTTCAAGCGGGACTACTGCGAGTGTCTTGCCTAAACTGGCTAGAACTTTTAAGACGGTATCTAACTGAGGACTCGTCTTTCCTGTTTCCATCCTAGCTATGACAGGCTGGCTCACTCCACTGAGTTCTTCTAGTTTTTTCTGACTGATACCTTGATCATGTCTAGCTTCAATTAACTCACTCATGATAGCTACTCGCATATCACTTTCAAGGATTTCCTCCTTGGTAAAGAGTTGAGACCGAACATCCTTCCAGTTACTCCCAATGGCACTATTTTTCATCACTTACTCCTCTTTCTTTTAAGTCCTTCAGTTCACGCTTGGCCTTTTCAATCTCTCTCCTAGGAGTTTTCTGAGTCTTTTTAACAAAATGATGTAAAAGAACAAAACTCCCATCAAGCCAAGCTACAAATAAAATCCTATCCCTAAGAGGTCTTAATTCCCATATCTCATCTTCCAAATGTTTCATATAGGGTTCACCAGCTCTAGTCCCATGCTGACTAAGCAACTCAATATAGTCGTTTAGTTTATTCAGTTTAATGCGACTATCTTTACTTTTACGACTAGCCAATTCTCTCATATAATCCAAGACTGGCTCATTTCCATTTTTGTCCTTATAGAAGTAAATTGTGTGCACCAAGCAACCTCTTTTCAATTTAATTATAACTTAAAAGTTATTAAAAGTAAATCCAAATACTTACAAAAAGAAGACCTTAGAATCATTCTAAAGGTCTCATTTTTATTATTCGAAAAAATTACGAAAAGAGTTTTGAATTGGAGCAAATCCTTGCTATTACTCCAGCTCTACCCCCTTGTCACGGAGATTAGCCAGACACTCCTCATAGTAGGCAGCGTCATGCTCGCTATAGATAGGACTATTCAGCTTTTCCTCTGCTAAGTTTTCATAGGAAGGACAGGTCTTACCTCGGTAGTTCTTGTCCAGCCACTCTGGACTGACATTGTAGCCACGGTCAGCCATCTCCTCCATGATCAAACGATGATAGGCATAGAGACGATAGGGCGAGTGGGTAAAGACATAGTCAACCGTCGCATGCTTTTTGCCCCAGCCATTGCCACGAAGGGCGCAGCACTCTCGATGTTGTCCCAAGAGCTGAGGTCGGGGAAGTTGTGGTATCAAATCCTCATGCCAAAGTCTCATGAGAGTCTCCTTTCAGCAAGGTAGAATGTTGCAGATAAGCATTTGGGTAACGTTCAAGCAAATCTCGAGTCCTAGCAATCAAGTCTTGCTTGGAAGCCTGACCAAAGCGATAGCGATCCAGCAAGAGCATATAGTCTTTGCGCTCGTCAAGGCTGGCTTGCTTTTTAAAATAGCCCCAAATATGCTGAAAGGCATTGCAAACCTGACCTCTATGTTCTGGAATCTGGCAGGCACGGTCAATCATCTCTTGAACCTGACTCAGCTCCACCACTTCTTGCTTGAGATACTCGCGAATGTCCTTGTAAATATTGCTGGAATGGCTCAAAACAAGGTATTTATTTTCCGCCCAGAGTTGCTGACAAAGGGCACGTTGGTTGTTGTTTTCCATATTTCTCCTAACTTTCTACTAGTTCCCAGGAAATATGGAAACAAAGTTATATCTATAAAATGAGCGAATTAATTACTCCATCACCCTTTAAAGTTTTTCAAAAATTCTTTGAGCTCAGCATCGGCTTCTGGTGTGGTACCGTGGAGTTGGTTGAGCATTTCAAGTAGAGAAGCTGTTTGGCTTTCTATTGCTTGATTTGTCTCGTTAATCTTGCTGACGATGTCTGTCAATGGCTCTACTTCTTCTTCCTCAAAGGTATCTACATAGCGAGAGATATTGAGGTTATAGTCATTTTCGAAAATTTCTTCATAGCTTGCTAGGTGGGCAAACTTATCAATCTCCTCACGTGACTTGTAGGCTTCCAGAATCTTCTCGATATGGGCATCCGTCATGATATTTTGATTTTTCCCCTTATCAAACTCCTTAGAAGCATCGATAAAGTAAACATCACGGTTGGTACGGTTCTTTTTAAGAATGATAACCGTCGTAGGAATGCTGGTATTAAAGAAGATATTGGCAGGTAGACCGATAACCGTATCAATAGTTCCTTCTTCTAACAAGGCCTTACGAATGGTTCCTTCCGCATTTCCACGGAAGAGAACACCGTGAGGAAGGACGATAGCCATGACCCCATTATCCTGCTTGAGGTGGTAATACCCATGCAAGAGAAAGGCAAAGTCAGCCTTGGACTGGGGCGCCAGTTTCCCAAAAGGAGAGAAACGAGGGTCGTTCAGAAATCCAGAGCTTGCTGACCACTTAGCAGAGTATGGAGGGTTCATGAGAACACCGTCAAAGTTGGTCGGCTCTTGAGTCGGCCAGTCTTCATCCAGTGTATCCGCATTGTGTAGGAATTGATTCTCAACTGGAACACCGTGTAGGATCATGTTCATCCGAGCTAGATTATAGGTCGAGGTATTGAGCTCCTGACCAAAGTAGACAACTGTCTGCGGTTTATGAGAGTATTTCTTGGCATTGAGCAAGAGAGAGCCAGACCCCATGGTCGCATCATAGATGGTAAAGCCTTCCTGGTCTTCACGACCCAAAAATGCAATCTGAGTCATGAGCTTGGCAACAGGCTGAGGCGTATAGAACTCACCAGCCTTCTTACCCGAGTCGGTCGCAAACTGACCGATCAGATACTCATAGGCATCCCCCAGCATATCACCAGCATGACCAGCCACATCTAGCACGGCCAACTCTTTCATAACTGCTGCTACCGTTTGGTTTTGCTTTTGTGGAGTTGCCCCTAGCTTTTTAGAGTAGAGGTCGATATCTTCAAAGAGATTTTCATAGAGGTCGTCACTCTGCTCGATATCACGAAAACCTTGAGCCAGATCTTCCAGCTGGAAAGTCCCCTCATTGACACGTGCTACCAAAGCCGTAAAGGTCAAGTCTGGCTTGATGATATAGTTGAGTTCATTGTTCATGACAGAGACCAGATCCTCATGGGTCTCCGCATCCTCGTAGTAGTTGCGATAGACCTCAAGGGCATCTTCAAGACTATCTGTCCCCTCTTCCATGGTCTCAGCCACGAAAAATAGCATCTTGTCTGACAGATACTTATAAAAGACCATGCCCAAAAGATAGGATTTGTAGTCGTTGGCATCCATCTTAGAGCGGAGAACATCCGCTGAGTTCCACAGGGCTTGGTAGAGCGACTGGGAAGTTTGTGTTGTTTCCATAATGTTTCTTTCTAATTTTTGCAATTATTTTTAAACAGGCAATCATTTATAACCAATCACTTCTCTTTCTACCGTTTGAATCAAGTCCAAAGGAATATCAGAAATAGGAAGTTGATAAACGATATTTATTCGAGGGTTATAAAATCCAGACTTTCGATAGAAAGGAAATCAGAGCCTTTTGAAACAATTACCTTAGTTTTGGCTTTCTTTTGGGCTTTCTGAAGCTTGCTTCAATTTTATCAGCATTTTTCTTGTTTTCTAACAGTTCATTATAAGCCGTTTTATCAATTATTGTCTTGATTAAATTATCAAGTTCTGTATTTTCTGAGTAGTCAGCTGGAACAAAATAATCAATACGATTATCCTGAGTCATTTTGTGAACTTTCTTCCTGTCATTCGTTTTTGGATTGAATACACCGATAGAGTAGCCACCTCTTGTTTTGACAAGCTTCATACATGGAATATCGGTATCACTATCCCCTAAATAAACCATATTTCTAAAAGGAACTCGTAAATCACTTTCAGCAAAAAAATCATTCACTGCATCGTCATTGACATCTAAAATACCTTTGGTAATTCTAAAAAGAAATTGAGTCTTATTTGTATAGTTAACAACTTGAGCAGGCCAGACCGCAACACCATTTTCATCACAATAAAAAGAAGTTGCATAAATTTTCTTAAAAGCACCATTTTTAGCTATTGAGGTCCCCTCTATCATTTCTTTCAAACCAGATGAAATGATATAATGCTCTACAATAACCCCTTTATCTTCCCCATACTTTCGAATACGTTCGAACCACTCTTCGACTCCTGGGAATAGTTCTACCTCTGAACCAAACTTGGCTAACTCTGTCTTTGTAAATAAAACCTTTCCTGCAGATTCTGTTTTCATCGTAAACATATAGGCAAGATTCTTGTCCATATTATTTTCCTTGGCAAACCCATTGGATTTTTTCCAAAATTCACTGATTTCATACCCAAGTTTCTGTATAAATCCTTGGGCTTGCATATCATCCGGAGACAGCGTTTTATCAAAATCATAGCAGATAGCTACTACAGGTTTTTCTTCTTTCTTTAGAGTTTCTGATTTTACTTTTGACATTTTACTGCACTCCTTTTATATAAACATATCCTGCAAGAGTTTCTTTTTCAGTGTTTCAAGCTGAGAAATTTTTTCTTGGTGTGAGTTGATGAGGTTATCGAGGTTTGAGAAATAAGAGCCGATAGCTTGTTGTTCTTCGTATTTTGGGATATACAACTCATATTCCCCATATTCCTTACCATTAACTCCTGGTTGCCCCGATCTTTGAGAAGTTACTTTTACATACTGTGTGAATCTATCAGTCAATGTATTTTGAAAAATAAATTTTGAATCAAATTTTTCTTTTATTCGAGCACGAATCAAGAAACCGGCAAAATAAACTTTGCCATCTTTTATGTCATAAAGATACGTTTTCCCAACACTTGCACCAGTACGAGCAAATAATATATCTTTCTCGCACAATAGGTAGTTGTCGCATTCACTCACGTTAATATCTGGAGAGGTTATACTATCTTCTTTAAATTTACGAGAAACATCATCTATATCAGTTATACGAATATATTTATTTTCTCCATCAAATTCCTTAGCTGAGGCATTTAATCCGTATTCAATACTCTCAGTTACATCTTTCAGCTTCACTTTTTCCCACTCACCTTCAAATCCATCCAAACGAATCTCAGGAACTGTCTGTCCAGCTTTTGGAAACATCTTGGAAAGCATGGTCGCCTTGAGAGATTGGTAGTTGGCAAGATTCTCCTTGTAACTCACCATAAGGTCGTCGATAGTGTGGAAGAGGGAGCCGATGGCGGATTGTTCGTCCAATGATTCTGGAATATAAAAAACAAAAGAATCAATTTCTTTAGAAGATATATTTGGTTGTGCACCTGCTACCAATACAGAATTTAGCTGATTTGTAAACTCTTTAGTCTGTAAAACAGAAGAGAGAAAATCATAGTTTACTGCCCCAGTATTTTGGAAATAACCTACCCGTTGATTTTGATAATATTCTTCCTCAGAATCTAACATAGCTATTTTCCCGGTAGTTGCACCTGACATAGCCAATAGAATTGAACGCCCTCTAAGAACAAATTTTTCATCCGAATTTATCTTAGAGTAATATTCAAACTCCCCTCCAACAGTCCCGTCAAATTTGATATTTGATATTCTAACAATTGGAATTCCAGAATCTAGAAATTTTTCACTTTTAAAAGCAAATCCTCCACGCAGAGGAGCAATACTTTGTAATTTTTTTCTATTCCATTTTTCATAAAAATTTTTGAATTTTATTTTAGGTAGTATAGCTTTCAAACTCTTTCCCTTACCTCATTAATCATTTTTTATATTATATCATGAAAAATAAATATGAACGCTAATAACAAAGTAAAAAGAGAAGAAAATACTTCTTCTCTACTAGCACTATTCAATTATTTATGGAGTTATAAAAGACTAACTAACTCATCATCAAGCATCGATTTGTTGTCTTTGTATTTTTCTGAATGCTCCATGAAATTTATAAAATACTCTGGAGAAGAAGTTGTTGAATCTAGAATATAGTTCTTCTGTTTATCTTCATTGTATGGTTTATTGATTTTAAGTTCTCTCAGAGTTTTTTTAGAGTAAGGTTTCCCTTTTGCATCCTGATACATCGGTAAAAGCTGTAAACGACTAAAGATATCAGAAACATATTTTGCAGGGGATATAATATATCTCTTACTAACTATTGTTTTGGGAATCAGTATCAATAATCTATCTTTTTTATTTTCCTCTGGATCCAACACATAAAGACTCTCAAATTTTGCCCATTCATGATTCATGTGATCCCAATATTCAAAAGTTTTGGTATCACTGCTAATTTGAAGTCCATGTATTTTAGCTTGCTCTAACGAAAAAATAATAAGCTCTTTTTTCAGCAAACTGACAATCAAATCTGACATTCTGTCTTCAGAAAACCTCTTAATAAATAAAGGCACAGCTACTGAAGTTAATGCTTTTTCTTGGACAGCTAAAACAGATGATTTTACATAACTAAAAAATTGGTCAAGCATCTGCATTGAGACACCTTTCCCTTTTGAGTTATTTGAAGAATATCCTAAGTGAGTCGCATTACATTCTTTAGAATGTGAAAAAAGATTAAATGAATCTTTCTTATTCCCTTCGCGATAAATCTCATAAGATTGCTTAATAAAATCATCCACAATTATTTTAAATTTTTCTGGCAATAATAAAGGATCTACAAATAACATAACATCTTCATTTGTATCGAAATCTAAGAAGTCTAATCCTTTTTGTATTTGTTCTCTATTTAAATATTTTGATAATCGAATACCGATCACCCACTTTCTATAATATTTTGTAGAATGTAGGTTAGAAAATTTTCGCTTTGATTTACAATCTATCAAATAAATGATACACTAGAAATGGAATTTTTGAATAGTGCTTTCCTGAACTAGCTAAAAATTCATCACCCTATCAAGACGTCAGCGGCAACTGACGTCTTTTTCTACAATTCATATTATACCATACAAAAAACCAAAATCAATATCTTGTGTATTTTTTTAAAAATAAATTAGAATTACACAAGATATTGATAAAAAGCATAATAAATTCTATCTTTCTTTCATTTCCTATATCTAGTATGTTTCATTTATAAATGATATAGCCAAAATATCCCCTAGAATAGTTATTCCAGAGGATATTTCATGATTAATGGTTGATATTTACTTCCTAATTTACTGTCTCAACTATTTTCTCGGACTTGGCTTTCTTAACATTTGTTGCCAATCGTCGTTTGCTGTCTCGGACTGTATTCAAGTCCTTGAGGAGTTGAGTCAGATGTTCTTTTTCAGGGAAGGCTTCTGCACTTGCTGCGGTATAGCGCATAAAGAGGTCGTAACTAGCTGAAAGCTCTGTACGTATCTGTTTAGTCTTACCTACTTCCTTTGTGGACTTATGCGCACGCGCCTTACTTTCCACTTGGTCGTATTCCTCTTGAGCACTAGTCACTGCCAGTAGCATTGGATTTAGCCCTAGACTTGTAACAGCTCCATAATAAGGTTCTGCACTCAATGTTTTCAGAAGACTCTTGATTTCTGCCGTTTCAACATCGTTACTGTGTTTGGTAATATCCTTGTACTTAGTAAAGACTGGCTTTAGGGTCTCATAGGCTTCCTTGAGTCTGCTTTCCTTGATCTTAGCAAAGCCTCTATGAATGGTAAAGAGACCTACTAAAGCACTATCTCTTTCCTTATCCACTGCTGTCAAACTAGTAGACTCTTTCTTCTCCACACTAGCCAGCTGGTGTTGAAATTCCTCTAACTTTATTTTAAAGCTTCCTAGGTGTTTAGCATACATATCTTCATCTTTTTGTACCTCAGCAAAGGTCTCAAGAATCTTATAATTGTCAATCATCAAGCTTTCAAACTCACGGTTGGTAAAGTTGCTGTAAGTAAGCGGGCGAATGGTATAATTTTTTGTCATAGGTATTGCCTTTCTAGTTAATCATTTATTTTTTCGTATGGTTCAAAATATACTTAATCAGTCCTGGAAGTCCTTCCTGCTTTTCATCTGATTGTACAAAAATTCTTTGCCACTGAGGGGAAAACCAAATTCCATCCTTTATTACACTAGTTTGAAATAAACTAGCGATTAGAATTAAAAGACCAATCATCACAATCGAAGAGAAAAAATCTTCCTCTTTTTCTTTATCTTTTTTCATCATTTTTTCCTTTAAGTTGATAGCTAAATTCTATCAAATAAGTTAATGTTTTGGTCTCCCATCCTCTCAACTGTTTATTTTTTACACTCAACTGTTCAATTGAGGTATTTTAGGTGATATTAAGAAAAAAGTCTCTATCCAACTGGGAAATGATTTCCCGAGCAGATAGAGACTATATATTTTTAAAAAATTGAGGATTGTAAGAGTATAAACCTACGAAATTTTAGGGAAGAACTGTATTCGAAGGTTAGAAGTCTTCAAAAATTCCTCAAACAAACTTTTCGAAGTCTAGAATACTTATAAATTTATGTAAATTTCGCAATTATCTGTTGATAATACACATAAATCATAAGAGTTCAAGATATTCGACTTTTTTGATAACTACCTCCCAACCCTCAATGGCTCAATCCCCTCTTCGATCAGTTGGGTATAGGCTTCTTTGATGTGTTTTTTATAGAGGAGTGGGTTGAGGGCATCTGCCACCTCAACTTTATAGTCCTTGTAGCGCTGACTCTTGGTCAGTTGGCTTTCTCCTAGTTGCTTTTTAGCGCCCTTGCGGTAGTGATTGACATAGTAGCGGAGTTCATCTTCACCGACATACCAGGTCTTACTAAAGTCTTGGATCTGCTGCTGGATGACTGCCTCAATCATCTGATCAAGGATATTGGCGATGGATTGACCTCTGTAGCGGTCAGGATTTGCCTGTACTTCTTGCCAAAGCTCTGAGATGATCTGTGCCAGATTTGGATTAGTCTTTTCCAGACTTTGGATATAGGTATCCACTGCTTCTCTATCTTGCGCACTGAGACTCTTTTCCGGACTCTGCTCTTGCTCAATCAGGCTTTGGATCAAGGTCAGGATATAGGCGTAGTTAATCTCATCTACTTGGATGGACTCTAGTTCATAGTGGATATCAAGTGGTTCGCCATCGTCGTTATCATCTTCGATTCGGCTTTTCAACTCTGCTAGGATATTCTGATAAAAGCCAAGATAAACTTCCAACTCTTCTGAACTGAGTCCCGTTTGAGCGTAAATTTCGTCCTCATCATACTCTTTATACACGCGGATAGAGGCCAGGTACTTATCAAATCCTTGATAAGCTTTGGCGATTTTTCTCAACTGTGGAGTAGAGATTTGTTCGAGTTGGAGTCCTTCTACAGGGTCATCTGTGATGAGATTTTGGAAGTCGCTACAACTTCTCAAAAAGTTTCTCTTTTCCTCTTCCCAGCTAGGGGCTAGGACATCATTTTCACCACCATTTGAGTAAAGCTTGAGGGCATTATCGACTGATTCCTTAAAGGCTAGAGGCTTTTGGAAGGTGATGATATGGCCATAGTTCTTACTAGAATCAAAGATACGATTGGTTCGGCTAAAGGCCTGAATCAGATCCTGCGGTTTCATGGGCTTTCTGTCGATAAAAAGAGTCGATAGACAAGGGGCATCAAATCCCGTTAGGAGACGATTGACCACGATGACCAAGTCCAACTGTTCATTGCGATAGAGATACTTATCCTGTTTTCGGGCTAGGCGGTTATTGACATCGGTATTGAAGCCACGAAGATCCGCCATGGTAAAGTGAGTATCAAATTCTTGGTTATAGTCCTCTAAGACCTGCTTCATGTGATCTTGGTTGGCTCTTGAGTCTTCTTCATTCTCCGTAACGGAGTAGGTGATGGTCGCCTTTGGAAAGTCTGGAAGGACCATCTTGACTCTCTCAGATACCTCGACTCGTGTTTGTCCCGCTTTGACTTTTTTGAGAAGGTCATAGTAGGCTTGGGCTTGAGGGATAGACTTTACAGTGAGGATGGCATTGTAGGTATTGCCGACTCCTTTTTGTAAACCCAGTTGTTGGCGGGATTTATTGATAATGGCGTCCAAGACTTCCAGCATGTGCTCCTCGTTTTCATAGACGGTATCTGGTATGTCATTTTCAGCCTGGTCTGTGATGAGGGTATTGCGATAGTCTACCTTAAAGCCTAAAACAGCTCCGTCATGAATAGCTTCCTTGACCGTATACTCATGGAGACGGTCTCCATACTGTTGCTGGGTGGTTTGGGCTAGGTCGCCGACTTGCTGGCGTTTATTTTCCTTAAAGATGGGTGTACCCGTAAATCCATACCAGAGGGACTGAGGGAAAAAGGCTTTAATGTCTTTTTGTGTTTGTGGTGTCACGGCACGGTGGCATTCATCCACGACAAAGGCTACTCGGAGACCCTTGATTTTGTCCGCATCACGTTGGTAAAGACCTTGGTCAAACTTACGCATCATGGTGGTGATTTTCTGGATGGTAGTCACCACGACACGTTTATCATTACTTCCTAAGCGCTTGACCAAATCATGTGTATTGTCCGTCTCATCGATATCGATGACGTCATTGGTCGCATAAGAGAGAAAGGATGAAGTGGTTTGTTGGTCCAAGTCCCTACGGTCAACGACAAAAATAGTCTTTTGGATGGACGGTATTTGGAGGAGATTGCGAGCCACCTTATAAGAGGTCAAGGTCTTTCCTGAACCTGTCGTATGCCAAACATAGCCTGATGCTTGCTGACGTGATGCTTCCTGCACCGCTTCGATGGCATGGATCTGATAGGGGCGCAAGAGGATGAGAGATTTCTTACTATCGTCAATAACAGAATACTGCATAACCATCTGATGGGCACGAGGGATAGAAAGAACTTCATGAGCAAAACTGGTCAGATTTGTCACAGGATGATTGTCCTTATCCACCCACTTGGTTAGAAATTGCTTGTTGAGTTTATTTTCGCGAGCTGCAGCGATATAGCGTGTGTCAACTTTATTGGTCACAACAAACATCTGTAAGCTAGAGTAGATACCACGGAATTTCCCTTCTCGATCATATTTTTTAATCTGGTGAAAGGCATCGATAAATGCTGCTTGGGAACTCTTGAGCTCGATTTGAATCATGGGCAAACCATTGATGAGAAGAGTAACATCCAGTCTTCGGTCTTGGTCCATAGGATTTACTTTTTCTCGTTGGACTTGATTGACAACTTCGTAGCTAGACTTTCCTGCTGCGATATTGTCACGCCAAATGACTGACAAACGAATGGTACCTAGACTTGCATCTTCTCTTTGAACCTCGACTTTAGCAATGCCGTTTTCACCGACCAACCACTTGGCAGCATCATAGTAGCTGACAAAGTTGAGTTGGTTCTGAATCTGGCGTTTTTCCTGTTCAGTCAAGGGATGGTCTGCCAGCAGAGCAACGTTGTTTTGAGCTAGTTTCTCAAAGAAATTGTCCCATAGTTGTTCTTCTGTTTTTAGGTCTTCTCTATAAGTCCATTGACTTTCACCAGTTACCAGCTGGTTAATCAGTTGTTTTTCTATTTCCAGTTCTGGTTTTACCTGCATCTATATTTCTCCTTCAGAGGTTGACATTCTAGTTATTATTATATCATAGTCCTATCAGAAAAACTTCCGCTCCCTCCCTACTTCAACGCACTTTTGACCTTCTTCTTGGTGAGGAGGCGGTCGTTTTTGTTGGCTAGGGATTTGAGTCTGGCTTCGAGTAGGATTTTTCGGCCTGCTTCGTTGCGGGTGTAAACGAGTTGGTAGTTGCCTATGTGTGGTGCGACGGCATTTTGGAAGAGCTGGGCATCTTCCTTGCGTTTTTCAAAGAGGCTAGGAACTACGAAATACTTGGATTGGCCGGCTGGTGCTTTTTGAGCTACTAAGAGGTAGCGTTGATTGTCCACTGGCGCAAAGAATTCTCCTAAAACCTTTGAAAAGAGTTCCTTGTCTCGCATGCTTCCACCTTTTAGATAGGCAAAGACGTTAAAGCTTTCCTTGTCCTCATCGACCTGCACGCGCGACTGGTCATCTGACAAATGCCCTGCAGTCACCATGACCTTACGAATAGCTTCTCCAATCTGGCGCAAGCGTTTATAAGGACTCTTGTAAAAGAAATAGCGAATCACAGTGTAGGCTAGAAAGAGGATGCTCAGTCCAAACAACCAGCGAATACTAGTTCCACGGACCCTAAAGATATAAAAGAGGAGATTGAGGGCCGTTAGCATAAAGGAATAACGGAGCCATTTTTCAGCATCAACAAGAGTGAGCAGAGGGATCTGCTTGCGATCTGTTGCTACCTCATTGACAATCTCTAGCTTATCCGCAACTACCAACGCCTCCTGCCATTTTTTGCGAAGGGTGGTACGGTCCTTGGACAATTCCTTGATTTTCTGATTATAGGCTTGAATCTTATTTTTCTTAAAGGGTGGTTTAGGGAAGTCCAAGCGATCCAGACCTGTCTCGATGGTATCCTCCTTATAGGATAAACCTAGAAAATGCTCCATACGACGAATTAGACTCAGTAAATCTTGATAGGGATTATCCTTCTCTACTTCCTCTTCATTTTCCTTTTCCCGCAAGAAAAGATTTTTTGTATAGGGTTTGATAGCGACCAGATGCCAGATATTGCTGGTCTTATCTGGATGTCCTGACCAGATACGGATAGCACGGCCTCGCATCTGATTACTGAGCATAAAGCTTCCGACAAAACTTCCTAGGATGAGAGAGTTGACACAAGGCGCATCCCACCCTTCTCCCAAGAGAGACTTGGTTCCGACCAAGACCTGGATAGAACCACGTTGGAAGAGCTCGGTCACTGCTGCGACCATCCCCTTAAAGCTAGATGGAAATCCTACTTGGAGATAGGCGCCTTGGTCGAGTTTTCCGATGGATGAGAAGGTCAAAGCGACTCTTGGCAAGAGTGCTTGGAGTTCTTCCTTGACACTAGCCGGTATGATAACGACACTACCTGAAAGGACTGCTATGTGGACAGAAAGGCCTTGTTTTTGCGCACTTCGGCGAATAGTTTCAAAGTATGGGAGGACACCTAATTGCGTGATTGGTGCTTGGTCATCTCCCAGATAACTAGCAAAATCCTTGCGGATATAGTCCGCCAAGACTAACTGTCTCAAGTCCTGACCTAGACTAGCATACTCGGTTTCAAAGATAGATGCGATGCCAGCCAGTTTTCCTAGAGATTGATTGAGGATTTGGTCATTGGCCTTGGATTTGACCAAGAAGACCTGACGTTTTTCAACCAGCCCTCTTAATTTCAATTCGGCTTCTATCTTTTTCTTTGTCTCATGCGGGTCCTCATACCAGTCAGGTGTCTGATAGAGAAGGCCTTGCAAGAGGACTTCTAGCCAGTAGTAATTAAGAGCAGGTAAGCCTTCAGCACCTAATAAATCTCGTAAGTGCTTAGGAATTTCTAGCTTTTGAGCCTGTAGATAAATGAGTAGCGCTGAGAGATACTTGGGATCTTCAAGGAGCATATCCGCAGCGATTTCCCCTTTGAGAACCTTGGAAGTCCTAATCAACTCTTGAAAGTCACGATCAACGACTAATTGGCTGACATATTGCCACTTGGTGTCCTCAAATTCTTCCAGGCGTTTGTCTTCTTCCTTGGTCGGAAAACAGATATAGACAAAGTCCTGATGAGGGCAGAGAGTGTCTTCTTTGACTAGCTCTGGCACTGTGATTTCTTGGTCAATCTCGCCACACATCTGGAGATAGCGATCCCAGAGTTCTGGCTCACTATCATAGGGAGGGGTTGCGGTTAGAGAAATGACCTGCAGTTGCGGGTAGTTTTTACGGAAGTCTTCTAGGCTTTTCCACCATTCATTTCTCAAGTGATGGCATTCGTCCAGACAGAGGGTTTCGACACCCTTTTCCTTGAGTCTAGCAAGCAGGTCAAAGCCGACAAAGTCTTCAACCTCGCCATTATCCTCTTGAGATTGTACCTGTTGCATAGCGCTGTGAAAGGCTTGGTAGGTGGCGATGGTGATTTGCTTCATGTCCTTGAGATTTTGAGAAACGAGACTTGTGATCTGGTCCTCATCCTCTAAAAAGGCCTGGCGAATCCTATCTACCCATTGTTCCCGAATGGTAACAGTCGGCACCAAAACCAGAGCTGGCTTATCAAAGCGGGCAATTAACTCGATACCAATGGTTGTTTTCCCAGAACCTGGTGCTGCCACTAAGTGGACATGGCCATCTGATTGATATTCCTGAAAGTTATCCAAGACCTGTCTTTGGTAGTTGCGCCAAGTGCCATTAAACTTCAATCCTAACATGATTTTCCTCATTCTAAGCTGCCATTTTCTTATTCCCATTTTACCATACTTGAGGCAAAGTCACATGAAGTACCCCATATAGTCTTTCTCCTTAAAATATGGTATAGTAGAATCATACTACTCAAGAGGAGTTTACATGTCACACGATAAACAAATGAAAGCTGTTTCTCCCCTTCTACAGCAAGCAATTAATATTTCTTCCATCATCGGTGGAGTTGGTACTTTGATTTTCTGTATCTGGGCCTACCAGGCTGGAGTCTTGCATTCCAAGGAAACCTTGTCTGCCTTTATCCAACAGGCCGGTATCTGGGGGCCACCACTCTTTATCTTTTTACAGATATTGCAGACGGTTGTTCCTATCATTCCTGGTGCTCTAACCTCCGTTGCAGGTGTCTTTATCTACGGGCACATTATTGGGACAATCTACAACTATATCGGCATTGTCATTGGTTGCGCCATTATCTTTTACCTGGTTCGTCTCTACGGAGCCCCCTTTGTTCAGTCTGTCGTCAGCAAACGTACCTATGATAAGTACATCGGTTGGTTAGATAAGGGAAATCGCTTTGATCGATTCTTTATCTTTATGATGATTTGGCCGGTTAGTCCAGCGGACTTTCTCTGTATGCTGGCAGCTCTAACCAAGATGAGCTTCAAGCGTTACATGACCATTATCATCCTGACCAAGCCCTTTACCCTGGTCGTTTACACATACGGCTTGACCTACATCATTGATTACTTTTGGCAAATGTTCGCCTGATCACTAAAAAAAGTTGATCAAAAACTCAATTTTATACTCAATGAAAATCAAAGAGCAAACTAGGAAACTAGCCGCAGGTTGCTCAAAACACCGTTTTGAGGTTGTGGATAGAACTGACGAAGTCAGTAACACATATACGGCAAGGCGACGTTGACGCAGTTTGAAGAGATTTTCGAAGAGTATTATCAGAAAATGAAAAAAAATAAAACGCATAGTATCAAGGCTTTTCAACACCTGATATTATGCGTTTTTCTGATTGTAATGATTTTTTCTCAGCCTCTTTTTATTAACCTTCTTTTTTCAATAGGAGAGAAACAAGGACTGATGTCGCAATCATCCATGCTCCTAGAATGATAAAGGTCATTCGACCATTCGTTGTTACCAAGCCAATTCCTGAAAGAACAAAAGGTGTTAAGGAGGCACCAAAACTACATCCCAAAACAGCATAGGAAGTTGCTTTGTTGAGGAGCTTTGCTGGGATTCTCTCAGAAATTAACTGAAAGACCGTCGTAAGGGCAATGCTATAGGCAAATCCTCCTAAGACAGAACCTGCAACGACAACCCAAAGAGAAGGTGAAAGAGCGATGATGATTTGCCCAATACCAAAGGTTACACCCGCAATCAATAACAATTTTTCCTTAAAGGCAGAGATGAGGAAAGAAAAGCTAATTCCCGCCAGAATCCCAATCAACTGCATGGCACTGAGTACCAGACTAGACAATTGAGCATCTCCAAAGCCTGCCTCAATCATGAGACTAGGAATACGGAAGGTAATGGCTGTATTGGTACATACAATGACTGCAGCTCCGACAGCTAGGAAGAAAATCAGCTGTAGCATGGAGCGAGTTAGTTTCGCTACTTCTTCTGTCTTTTGCTTGGACTCATGAGCTTCTGCTTTTCCATAAGGGACAAAGAGAAGGAAAAGTACAAGAACCACTAAACCTGCAGCATAGGCTAGGAAGGTTGCGGTCCAGCCAAAGGCTAAAAGTTGACCAACTGCCAGAGTCAAGATAGAGGCTCCCACTACCTCAGCTGACCCACGAAAACCAAGCATCTGGATACGAGTCTTACCATGGTATCGTTCACTGATGATAGAGATAGCCTTAGCATTTAGCATCCCCACTCCAATCCCAAAGAGAAGACGAGTGGCAAAGACAAAGTAGTATCCCTGATACCAGAAGGGAGCTGTTCCACTGATTGATAAAATCAAAAGTCCCAAAGTCAACTGGAGACGTTCAGGAAAAATCCGTTCTAAAACTCCATTTAAGAGGAGCATGGCCATAATCCCAAAGGATGGAAGGCTGACCAAGAGCTCGACCTGGCCAGTCGAATAGCCCTGATAATAGTCAAACATGGCTGGTAGGGCACTTGATATTGAAAATGATGTGATCAATACTAACGACAGGGAAAGTATACTCACTTTTTCCAAAAATTGTTTCATTTTATCCTCATTCATTATTTATGTTAAGTCAAAAGAGCTAGATATTACTGTAGAAATAAAAGTTATCTTTCATCTAGTCCCTATCACTCTTTTAGCAAAAAGGTCCTTTCCTATCATACACTGTTTCCCAAAAATTGGCAAGCAACTGATACTCAATGAAAATCAATGAGCAAACTAGGAAGCGAGCCGCAGGTTGCTCAAAACACTGTTTTGAGGTTGTGGATAGAACTGACGAAGTCAGTAACAAATATACGCCAAGACGAAGCTGACGTGATTTGAAGAGATTTTTGAAGAGTATGATTTATAAGTTCAACATAAAAAGTAGGACCATCAGACTCGGAGAAGCCTCGATGGTATCCTACTTTTATAGATTTTAGTAAACTATCTTACTTAGATTTTCAAGAATCGACGCATTGAGATTCCTGAACCAAGTGAACCGATACAAATTCCGATGAGGAACAAAAGACCGATCATCAATGGAATAAAGGTATCTGGGGTAATCAAGGATAGGTTTTGTCCAATCAAGGATGGGTTGACAGATTGGAATACTCGGTTATAGATAAAGTAAACCAGAACTGATGGAAGAGCTGCTCCCAACAAACCAATAAAGGCACCTTCTAGCAAGAATGGGCCACGGATGTAGCTGTTTTTAGCACCAACCAAACGCATGATTTGGATTTCACGACTACGTGAAATGATAGTAATACGAATGGTATTTGAGATCAAGAAGACCGCGATGAAAATCAAGAGTCCTGCAATGAACAATCCCCAAACACGGATGAAGGAAGCCAACTTGAAGAGACGCTCCGTATTGGCACCACCGTCTTGAACCTCAGAAACTCCTTCGATTTTCTTAGCTTCTTCAGCGACTGGTTTCACATCACTTGGTGAATTGGTATCGACGATGTAGGCATCATGAAGAGGATTGGCATCTCCTTCAAAAACCTTCCACTCGTCACCCATGGTTTCAGTCAGCTTTTGGTACTGCTCTTCTTTACTTGAGAAAGTTACACTTTTAACAGCTGGCATAGCCTTGAGGGCATCATAAACCTTGTGGTAATCATTGTTTGTAACTGTTTGGCCCTCTTTGACAATGGTTTCACTATTGTCTTCAACGTCTTTACGGACATAAACCATGACGCGAACGTTGTTTTCGATATCCGTTGCCAATTTTGCAGTATTAAAGATAACTGAGGCAAAAATTGCAACCAAGGTTAAGGTAATCATTACTGAACTGACAGCAGCAATGGTCATCCACCCATTACGCTTTAAACTCTTTAAAGCTTCGAATAGGTGGCGGAAAAATCTACTAATCATCGTATCCGTACTCTCCTTTCGCTTCGTCACGAACCACACGACCATTCTCGATGGCAATGACACGGTGGCGCAAGGTATTTACGATTTGGCTGTTGTGGGTTGCCATCAAAACAGTCGTACCTTGGAGATTGATGCGCTCCAAGAGGTTCATGATTTCCCATGAGTTATCCGGGTCCAAGTTACCTGTTGGTTCGTCAGCAATCAATACCTTAGGATTGTTTACGATAGCGCGAGCAATGGCGATACGTTGTTGCTCACCACCTGATAATTCATTAGGGAATGAACGAACTTTGTGTTTCAAACCAACAAGATCCAAAACTTCCATAACACGTTTTTTGATATTACGACGGCTTTCACCGACAACCTCCATTGCGTAAGCAATGTTCTCATAAACAGTTTTCTTTGGCAAGAGTTTGTAATCCTGAAAGACGACTCCTACGTTTCTACGCAAAAGCGGAATATCTCTCTTTTTAATCTTAACAAGATTAAAACCTGCAACCTGCAAACTGCCTTTTTCAACTTTAACTTCACGGTACAAGGCACGGATAAAAGTTGACTTACCTGCACCTGAAGGACCTACGATATAGGCAAACTCTCCTGGTTCAATGTTCACAGAGACGCCACGTAGGGCTGTTGTCCCGTTGTCATACTTTTTGACAACATCTCTCATTTCAATGATCGACATGTGACTTCCTTTCTTTTAACTAATACGCCATTTTAGATAGGCATCGATGAAACCATCTAAGTCCCCATCCATAACCTTATCTACCTGCGCAACCTCAAAACTGGTACGGTGATCTTTCACCATTGTATAAGGAGTAAATACATAGGAGCGAATCTGGCTTCCCCATGTGATTTCTTTCTTATCCCCCTTAAGAGCATCTACCTCAGCAGCTTTCTTTTCCTGCTCCATTTGATAGAGTTTTGCCTGGAGCATCTTCATCGCACGATCACGGTTTCCGTACTGAGTACGGTCAACAGTTGATGCAACGACAATCCCAGTCGGAATGTGGGTCAAACGGACACCTGTTGAAACCTTGTTGACGTTTTGTCCACCTGCCCCACCTGAGCGGAAAGTATCCATCTTGATATCATCTTCTCGAATATCAACTTCAATAGTATCATCCAACTCTGGCATAACTTCTACAGAAGTAAAGGAGGTGTGACGACGCTTAGCTGAGTCAAATGGCGAGATTCGGACCAAACGGTGAACTCCCATCTCTGACTTGAGAAGACCATAAGCATTTGGTCCTTCAAAAGACAAGGTTACTGACTTGATTCCTGCCTCATCACCTGCTTGATAATCCAAGACTTCAACCTTGAAACCTTTGGCGTTACCATAACGAGTATACATACGAAGAAGCATATCGCCCCAGTCTTGGGCTTCTGTTCCACCAGAACCTGGGTGAATCTCCAAAATAGCATTATTATGATCATAGGGCTCTGACAAGAGCAGAGTCATCTCGTAGCTAGTCATCATCTGATCTAGCTCAGCTAACTTCTCCACCAACTCATCTTTAACAGACTCATCCTCTGCTAAAAAGTCTAGTAAGATTTCAGCTTCATCCTGCAACTCCTCCATCTTGTGGAAAGTATTGTAGGTATTTTTTAGTTCATTTAATTCTTGCGACGTTTTTTGGGCCGCAATATTATCGTTCCAAAAATCAGGTTCTGTCATTTTGTTTTCCAAAATGGCAATTTCTTCTTCTAACCCTTCGAGGTCAAAGAGACCCCCTAAAAGAAGCTAATTTTTCACGATTGGCGTCAATTTTTTGACGAATTTCTGAAATGTCCATATATACTCCTTTTTTGCATCGTTTTATTATACCATAATTTTTCTTATTTATCTAATCAGTCGGTTTTAAAATTTCTTATCAAAATATTTCGATTTGAAGACTAAGAGAATGTTTTCAACAATTTAGGGGATAAAGAATCAAAAAACATCCCAAAGCTGATCAATATTCTCATCCTAAAAACATTGATAAATTCTTTGAGATGTATATAAATACTATTTCATAAGAAACCTAGGTTGTGAGTGAAACACTAGCACAGAGGAAATTTTCTCGAAGACATAGTAAGAGGTAGAAAGCACTTATTCTTTATCTGCCTTCAAAGTCTGTCTTGTTTCTGTAGCTTCCTATTTTTCAATCGCTTCTGCTGATTTTTCTTCCTTATCTACTGGCTTATCAGAATCCTTCTTAGGATCTTCTTGATTTCCCTGAACTTCTTCCTCTTTTACAGGATTTAAGCTCCAAATACCATCTTGATTGACCTTGTAGCCGTCAGGTGTTGTCCCATTTCTTAGGAGCGAACCATCAGCTTGGAAATAGTACCAATTGCCATTCAACTGTTTCCAACCAGTCTCCATTGCGCCACTAGTATTGAGATAATAACGAGAGCCATCAATCTCTTGAAGACCTGTTAGCATGATGCCTTCCTTGTCTAGATAGTACCAGGTGTCCTTATCTTTGAACCAACCTGTCTTCATTGCTCCACTGCTTGTGAAGTAATAATAATGATTATCAAACCATTTCCAACCGGTTTGCATGGCTCCACTTGCATTTAGATAATAGCGAGTACCTTCGATTTCTTGAAGGCCAGTTTGCATGATACCTTCTTTATCTAGATAATACCAAAGATCGTTTTCTTTGAGCCAGCCTGTCTTCATTGCTCCACTACTTGTGAAGTAACTATAATGATTATCAAACCATTTCCAACCGGTCTGCATAGCACCACTTGCATTTAGATAATAGCGAGCACCTTCAATTTCTTGTAGGCCAGTTTGCATGATACCTTCTTTATCTAAATAGTACCAAAGACCCTTATCTTTGAGCCAACCTGTCTTCATTGCTCCACTGCTTGTGAAGTAGCTATAATGATTATCGAACCACTTCCAACCTGTTTGCATGGCTCCACTTGCATTTAGATAATAGTGAGTACCTTCGATCTCTTGAAGGCCTGTCAGCATCATTCCTTCTTTATCTAAGTAATACCAAGTGTTACCATCCTTGATCCAACCTATTTTCATTGCTCCGGAACTTGCAAAATAGCTCCAATGCCCTTCAATCGAGACCCAACCGGTTTGCATAACTCCCTTATTATCAAAGTAGTAGTTTACTCCATTGATTTCCTTTTTACCAACTATTTGTTTTCCTTCTTCATCAAAGTAGTACCAGTTTGATTCAATTTTTTGCCATCCAGAGCCTGTCTCATCTGACTGTAATGCCCCACTACTTGCAAAGAACATTTTCTTACCATTAAAGACTTGTGATCCAGTAAGCATTTTACCATCTTTATCAAATAGGTACTTTTTGCCACCTATTTCAGCTAGCTGATCATATCTTCTTGCACCATCAGATTGAATATAATACCAAGCATTATCATGATAGAACCATCCACCTGTTTGCATTTTACCATCATCGTTAAGGTAATACCAGTTACCTTCAAGATTTACACCATTATTTTTTAAATGGAGCCATCGACTCGTTTGTTTTTGACCTTTTCCATTAAAGAAATAGTAACTACCATCAATTTCTTGCCAACCAATAGCCATTTGTCCATCTGAAAGACGATATTTCCAATATCCACCTTCCTGATACCAGTTCGCATCAACTTTAGGAATATCAGGGAAAGCATTTGAGACATTAGTGAATCCTTGATTACTAATATCAAATACCGTTGCGTCTTGAGTATTGCTAGAAGCACGGACAACCTGAATATTTTTCTCTTGAAGATAATCCCTTGTCGAAGCAAGGTTGATCTCTCCTCCAGTAGTTTGGATAATCATGCTTGGTGAAAGATTGTCGATAAAAGCTTTAGTATTTGATATTTTTGCATCATAGTGGTGATTCCATTTCATCATGTCCACTTTTCCAATAACTGGACCTAGCTTATCCTCAGCTCCCTCAGCGTTGTCTAGGTCGCCACCAAGATATATCTTTTTACCTGCCACAGTCACAACAGCTACAATTGAGTTGGAATTATCATCAAGTACCCTTTTGAGTTTCCCGTCTGAACCATACTCATTCTTATAATTATAGAGTTGTATATCCATCTCTCCCAATGTGAAATGGCTGTCTTCGTCCTTTATATCTTGGACAACTGTAACCCCGCGATTTTGAGCAGCACGAAGAGCATTATCATAATTGAAAAGGTTATCCCACAGTCCCCAATTACTAGTAATTCTTTCATCTGAATATTTTTTCAAATAAAATTTGTCTACTTGATAACGATTAAGTATTTCATCCGCACCACCTATATGGTCGCTATGAACATGAGTTCCTAGGACAAAATCTAATTTCTTCACTCCAACCTGATCTAGATGTCGCATTAAACGATCTTCCAAAACTTGATAATTTCGCATGGAAATTCCCCAGCGATCTGGATATCTCGGATCAGTTCCGTCAGGGAAATCATAATCTTCGCCCATGTCAATAAGGGCATAATGACCATTACTCTCTAGAAGAATAGCATCGCTTCCAGATTTAGCTTTTGTATTGATAAAATGTATGCGATTCCCTGCACCTGCTGAGATAGTATCTGCATTTACTGTTTGCGCTTGAATTATTGTGGCTGATAGAAACAAGGCACTAAGTAATATTGATTTTTTAAAACTTTTCATAAGGCATTCAGCTTTCTTAATTAATTTTATACTCTTTCGTTAATCAATCCAGTAATTTTTCTCATTTCCTGGAATTTGTTTGTCAACAGGAGGCGGAGTCATATACTCTTCACCAAACTCATAGACAAGAATCTCATGATATCTTCTCGGTACTTTTAGGATTAAATTTTCATATGGCATATCAATTGTATCATACAACCATTCTGTTTTAATACCAGCTGGATAGTAAGAGTCATAAGTCGAACAAACTAAATCTGAAGAATTTTCAATACTGTATTTTAAAGCAAGTTGTTCAAGTTTTTGATTCCAGAATTGAGGAGATGTAAATCTGAATATTGCTGACGCAATATAACGAGGAAGATTTTTAATCCCTCCGTTTTCGTATTTAATTCCCTTAAAGTTTAACGACGATAGACGAATTAGTTGTTTGTAGAGTTTCATTTTCTTACGATCTTGTTCATCTGTAACAAGACCATCGTACGGGAAGATATCTACACAAGTTCCAAGAACAACACTTGGATCTAAAAGATTCGAGTCTCTCCTTGTTCGAATATCGTAAACACGCATATAACTATATGGATATCCCTTCGTTTCTCTAAAAGAAATCAACTTATAGTATGGGTGGTTATCGTTTTTTAGAACAGCGTATAACTTTTCAAATTCATCTCTAGCTAACGAAATGTCTGTATCATCATCCCAAGGAATAAAACCCTTATGACGAACAGCTCCTAATAAGGTTCCAAAATCGATAAAATATTTGATATCGTGTTTTTCACATATCTCATGTAAGTACTCTAGGATACCAAGCTCAACTTGCTTGATTTCTTCTAGACTTAAAATTCTCTCAGACATCTTTGTCACTCCTATTTTTTACTCTTTCCTAAGATGAAAAAATATTATCCATTCTCTACAATTTTCCACAGTTTGAAGTCATGATGGGAAACTTGTTGCTCCACTGGTGGCAACTGCATATAGTTCCCATAATCTGAAATAAGAATTTCATGGTAGTGTTTTGGTATCATGAATTCCTTATCTTCAAAATTGCCAATTTCAACATCTTCTAACCATTCGCGTTTCCAAACAGGTTTATTCATATCTTTATAGATAAGGTAGTCTACTTGTTCATAATCTTCCACTTTTCTAGATTTTGCTAATTCATCGATTTGAGAAACGTACTTATTTGTGTTTGTGAAATAAAAGATAATAACAGAAATATATCGGATAATTGAATTTACTACACTTTTAGTATTCGTAATTCCTTTGAAAGTATAACAACTTAACTGGCGTTTCTTGATGATTTTAGTCATTTTATCCTTAAACGCCTGATCATCTTCATAACCATCTACAGGGAAAATATCTACATAGATACCCATATTTGAATCAATTCGCACATCTTCCTCAAGTAGGTAGGTACGATTATCTTGAACCTTCATGAAAGGATAAACATAATTGATATTATTTTTATAAGACATGACTTCGTATCGTTCATCTGGATGGGCAATCAAATAATCTTGTAACTTTTCATAATCATCTCGAAGCATACAAATATCCATATCATCATCCCATGGAATAAAACCTTGATGACGAACTGCGCCAATTAAGCTACCATAAGCTAAGAAATACTTAACACCAATTTTCTGACAAACTTCATGAATATACTCCATGATTCCTAATTCCATCTGTTGGATTTCAGAAATATCTGTCACTTCCTCATAACGGATATTTTTTTCTTTCGAACAGACCGTTAAACCATAGCCAATCACTAACCAGAAAATAATATTGATAAAGTTTGTAGAATACATAATCTGACTTTCAAACAATTGTCCAAATAAAATACCAAAAAATAGAATCATAATAAATTTTTCGCTATTCTTCTTAGACACAATTAAATAAGTAACAAATCTTCCAGCGATATAAATTATTAAAATGATGAAAGAAAGTAAACCTAATAATCCTGAACTTACAAAAATTGTTACAAATATATTGTGGAAGTTCCCACCAATCAGCGAATTCTGAATTTCAAATTTACTAAAGTACTCTGTATAGTAATCGGTAACATTTCGAACACCATAGCCAAATAACGGTTTTGCACTTCCCATTTTAATAGCATTTTTCCAGATATAAGTACGTCCACTTGGTGTCGTCTCGATTAGGTGAAGTTCTCCGTTTTTCTTGGCTACGTCCGAATCTGTCTCTGAATATGATTTGCCTTTATTTAAGTCAATTACAGTTGCCTTGGCTGCTGAAATGTATATAGAAGTTACATAACTAATACCAATATTACTACCTGTGAGTAAGATACTAGCTACTAGAAAAGTAAGCCATTTTTTGAGTAATTTTCCTCTAGAAATAAAAAGACAATAAATTCCAAGCATCAAAATGACTGATAAGAGTGCTCCTCTACTCTGCATGGTTGCAAAATAGATTAACTGAATCAGATTGTTTATCTTTAGATAAACTGAGTATTTACTTCCTTTATGAATAAGGTACAAAGCAAAAACAATGCTGATATAAGAAAAAATAGCACTTGCATTTGGGTTAACAATTCCCCACAAGCGTCCATTCATAACACCATAATAATAGGATTGTTCTCCAATTTTAAATAATATTAAGACTCTAAATATTAAAAGAACAAAAGCAAATATGGCTGAGAAAAAAGAAACAATTTGAACCGTTCCTGCAATCAAGCGAATCAACTTCTTAAGATACTCTAAATTCACCATGGTAAATAGTAAAATATAAGTTATCATAAAGAAGATTTCAACCATATTTCCAAGTAAGTGGCCTGAACGGTTAACAAGTGTTGCTACTAGATGACTCCCCGTCAAAAGCCCAAATAAACCTAGGAATTTCTTATCGATTTCTATTCGTTTCCAATTTAACAATAAGGTTAAACAAATACAAAGAACAACAACTGCTGATAATCCCTTGTAAACAGGATTTGTTACTTTATAGACTAGTGAACTCATGCTTAAAATCGAAATAAAAACAAACAGATATGAAATCCAAAATTTTGATTTTTCAAAGCATTCATTCGTTTTTGAAAAATTCATCTTCAACTCCTTTAAATGACATTATTAATTCAAGCCGACAATTTGTCTATAGATCCATGGAGAAACAAGGAGCGACAAAACGGCTATTTTTCGAAAATGAGTAAAATAAGGGTCTTTTAATATCTCAGATAAATGATTAATAATCCACTTTCTCAACTTAACTTTTTCTGTTCGATATTGACTAGGATCCGTAAAGATTATTTTATCGTATACCGTAATATATGACCAACATTTTCTGTTCACTAATTCAGTTTTTAGTTGTGGGAAAATTTGAAAAACTTCAGAAATAATAATCTTATAGACCTCTATGGTATCAAATACATGATTATTGACAGAAGTTGTCGCACTCCCCTGTCGATGATCATAATAGTAGATTGGTTTATCAATAAATACGCTTGTACATTTGGTTTTTAATAAAACTTCTGTTAAAAACAATGCATCCTCAGCCAAATGATAGTCTGTATTGAATATAAAACCTGAAATAACCTCTCTTTTAAACAATTTTGCAACAGGAAAAAAAGAAGTCTGAGTTGTCATCAATAATTCTCTCATCGTCTGCTCTGTCGACCACTTCTCTGCTTTTCCTGAAAAAACTGGTAGTTCTGTAATTTGACCATTTTTTATATGATGGAGACGTGCTATACTAAATCCGATAGAATCGTCACTATCAATTACACTTATTAAAGTTTCCAAATAATCTGGTGTAATAAAATCATCACTATCAATAAAAGTAATCCATTCTCCTCTTGAATGTTGAATACCTATATTTCTAGCATTCGAGACTCCTGCATTCTTAATATGAAAAACTTTGATATTTTCATTTTTAGATACCAACTGATCGCACAAGGCACCACTCTTATCAGTTGAACCATCATTTATAAGGAGCAATTCAAAATTCGTATATGTCTGTTTTAAAATAGACTCCACGCAGCGTTCCAAATAAGCTTCTACATTATAGACAGGAACAATGATACTAATTTTTTCTTGCATTGTATTCCCCCTTATATTCAGTGTAACTCTTATCCATATCTGCTATCAGGGCATCGTGGTGAGGCACTTGCTTGTCAGCTGGTGGTGGTGTCATGTAGTCACCAAAAGCTGTGCTGAGATAGGCATCATAACCAACTGGAATAGGCATTTCTGTTCCTTCGAAAGGTAAGAAAATGTTGTCTTCAAAGGCTTGAATTGGGTATTTCTTCTTCATGTAACCTGGACCTGAGCATAACTCTGTGATGCCATCACTTTCAGCTGGTCCATACTTGGTCATTTCTTTCTCAGCCTTTTTCCAGATACGATAGCGAAGGGCTTTAGGAGTCAATCCTAGTAAAATGGTACTACCCCACTTCATGAGAGCTCCGTGCTTTTCTGGAATGGTTTGTGCACAAAAGAGAGAATAAATCAAAGCCCAACGTACCTGTTTCTTACGTTCAGCTGGGTTTTTAGGGTAGTAATCCAAGGGAAGAACATCCAAGGCCAAGCCGTGTGGTAGATCCAAATCTTGTTGATAAGGCTTGATACAAGTCGTCTCCTTGTCTCGAATAGTGATAAAGAGATTGCGGTCAACAAAGTCTCTATCACTTTTTGATAGGAAGTAACGCTCATCCGCATAACGAGGCCATAGCTCTGCTAATTTTTCATAATCCTTGCGGGGCATAAAGAAGTCTAAATCATCATCCCAAGGAATAAAACCTTTATTTCGTAGAGCTCCAATAGCTCCTCCACCACACAAATAACAGAGTAAATCGTGTTCTTTACAAAAGGCGACAAAATATTCAGCCATCTCTAGGCTACGAGCTTGAATTGCCTTTAAATCACTCATCTTATTTTCTTCCTCTTCTATAGAATACATCATTCTATTATACCATAAAAATAGTTTATAAATCCATCTGACCATGTGAAAAATCAAAGCCCAAGATATCCATTTTCATAGGTACCTCAAGCTCTGATTCATTTTACATTTTATCTAAATCCCATTTTGGCCAATTTATTTTGGTAAGCTTTTTGGTCCACTCGAAGGGATTGACCGCCGTATACGTCAAAGTCGTCTACCCAGTCTCCAAGTTCTGGGACTGTCAATCTTTCAATACCATTCTGCGCTCCTTCAAGGACTGATAAACCGTTGGTCAATAAGAAGGTATATGGAAGATTTGTAGAGGTCATGGCGAAAACTTTCCCAAGTGCTTCTGAGCCTGTGAAAAGTTTTGTAGGATCCTTAATCTGCTGCAAGACAGCTGTCATGACCTGCTGTTGTCTACGAGTACGGCCATAATCCCCTTCATCATCATCACGAAAACGTGCATAGTTGAGAAGAGTCGAACCATTCATCTGTTGTTTTCCAACTCGAATAGTTTGAGTCGGTGACTCAGTTTCCGTTGCATGCAAGTCATCTCCTACAGTCGCTTCTGTAACTGGAACCCCATTTAGAGTTGAAAACTGAGCATCAATGGTCACACCATCAGGGAAAAGCGTATCAATGGCTGTCGCAAAGGCTTGGAAATCGACAAGGGCATAATATTTGATGTCTAGATCAAAATTATCCTTGAGCACCTTGCGGACCATTTCAGCTCCTTGTTTACCTTCTTGTTCCCCTAATTCATAGGCCAAGTTTAATTTATGGTCGGTCTGTTTTTGACCATTGATGACTTGGCTATACCCATCAATATAGACTAGGTTATCACGCATAAAGCTAACGAGCTTCAATTTTTTATCTTTGCCACTTACATTCAAAACCATAATGGAATCTGTCCGTGTTTCTGCACTATTCTGTCCGATACGGCCATCCGTACCCAAAATAAGAATATTAACCCCATCACGCGTATCTTGTCCATTGAAGACTTCAACCTGAGCAGCTTTGGCATCTTTGGGCCCATTTGAACTATTAGGGTTCGCCGATTGGAAGCCTTTTAAGAACATGACGATCATTCCTACTGCTACACAAAGCAATATCATCCCTAACCAAGCAAATAAGCGTTTAAAACGAAAACCTCTTTTTTTCTTTTGCTTCTTAGCTTTTGGAATCTTCGTTTCCAGTTGATCTCCACTACTACGGCGACTAGAACGACTACGATTAGCATAGGTTGGCAGGTCGATACCAGAGTCGGACAGAAGTTGTTCTTTGGCTTCTGGATTGAAAACTTCTGCTGAATCTTTTTGACCTTCTAACTTGGCTTGTAAAAAGGCAAATTCTCTCTTTTCTTTTTCATTCAAATAATGAATGTTTTTCAAAAGATAGTCATATCTCAGTTTTTCATGATGTGTGAAAGGATTCTCTCTAGTCATTCCTTCTCCTTCCCTTTATCCTGTATGGTATAGATAGGGTAAGCTCCTAGTATTTTATAGTGGATCCCAATCGTTTCTAGTTCTTTTTGAGCAAAATGGACCAGTTCTTTATCAGCATAGTCCACATCAATGATAAAAAAGTATTCGCCCAAGGCTGTTTTTAGGGGACGACTTTCTATCTTGGTTAAGTCAATCCCTCGCCAAGCAAAGGTCGAGAGTGCCTTGTAAAGTGCACCAGGTAAATTGTCTGGCAAGGTTACTGCTAGGCTCATTTTTTCAGTTGCATCTTGTAAAGGAATCTGTGGCAACTCTGCACCCAAAACCCAAAAGCGAGTGAAATTAGCTTCCATCTCTTGAATATCTTGAGCGATTAGCTCCAGCCCGTATTCTCCAGCAGAACTTTTGGGGGCAATGGCAGCAAAAGGCTGATCTGGATGCTCGGAAACATAGCGCGCAGCGTAGGCTGTACTGGCAGTGACCTCCAGTTGAGCGTCTGGATAATGCTCATCAATAAATTTCTTCCCCTGTGCCAAGGCCTGTGGGTGAGAAAAGATTTTCTCAATTTTAACTTGCCCTGACACCGCCATCAATTGTTGGTGGATTGGCTGAACAATCTCTGCCACAGCTTGAATTCGAGCCTGGTGGAAAAGATAGTCTAATGTCTCATGAACACTACCTTCAATAGAATTTTCAACTGGCACTACTGAAAAGTCTACTAAGCCCTGTTCGTAAGCCTTGATAACGTCCGTAATATTTGAAAAAGGCTCTAGTTCCTCATGAGGAAAAGCCGTTTGCACCACATGGTGCGAAAAAGATCCTTTAGGACCTAGATAGGCAATTTTCATGTCAATTCCTCTATAATTTCCTCTGGACTTAGCTTGGACACATCGATAACTTTACTAGCCACTTCCTCATACCAAGCCTGTCTTTCTTTAAAAATCGCAGCCAAATCTTCCTTGCTATTCTTTAAAAATAGTGGGCGTTGATTGTCCTCATCTGCTGAAATTCGCTGGTACAGGGTCTCAAAATCTGCTTTTAGGTAGATGTTGTCTGGATTTTGCTTGAGCAAGGCACGATTACGCGGAGAAATGACTACTCCTCCCCCAGTTGACACGACTTGGTCTGTTTTTAATAAATCAGCTAAAATTTCTGATTCTACCTGACGGAAGGCTGCTTCTCCTTTTTCTTCAAAGAAAAGAGCAATCGGCATCCCCAGTCGGTCTTCCAGCAAGGCATCCATGTCTACAAAGTCAGAATCTAATCCTCTAGCAATAGTAGATTTTCCTGCACCCATAAAACCTAGTAAAACCTTAGCCATGAATCAAAGTCTCCAAATCATCAAAGAAGCTTGGGTAGCTAGTATTAATAGCTTCAGCACGATCTAATTCGACCTCTCCATCCGCAACTAAAAGAGCTGCAATGGCTGTCATCATGCCGATACGGTGGTCACCAAAGGTATTTACTCTGGCTCCATGGAGGGCAGATTTCCCTTTGATAATCATTCCGTCTACCGTAGGAGTAATAGTTGCTCCCATGCTATTTAAAGCATCTGCGACAACTTGAATGCGATCCGTTTCTTTGACCTTGAGTTCTTCTGCATCTTTGATAACTGTTTGACCTTGAGCTTGGGTAGCAAGGAGCGCGATAATCGGCAATTCATCAATTAAACGTGGAATCAAGACTCCACCAATTTCTGTCCCGTTTAGTTCTGAAGTCTCGACAGTCAAGGTTGCAGATTTGGTAATTGGATCCATATCAGTAATCTCTAATTTGCCACCCATAGCACGGATGACATCGATAATACCTGTACGTGTTTCATTAATACCGACATTCTTAAGCACCACACGAGAGTTTGGAACAATCAAACCTGCTACTAACCAAAAGGCTGCACTAGAAATATCTCCTGGCACGACAACCTTTTGTCCAATTAGCTTCTGTGGCCCCTGGATAGTGATTTTCTTACCATCGACACTCAAATCACCTCCGAATTGTTGGAGCATATCTTCTGTATGGTTACGAGTGCACTCCTTCTCGACAATGATTGACTGGCCCTGAGCCTGCAAAGCCGCAAAAATCAAGGCAGACTTGACTTGGGCAGAAGCGATTGGCAATTCGTATTGAATAGGTCTTAAGTTTTTCGTTCCCTTTAAGTGTAACGGTGGCAAGTCTCGCTCTGTTTGACCAGAAATACTAACTCCCATTTTTTTCAAGGGAAGGGTCACACGATCCATAGGGCGTTTAGAAAGACTATCATCTCCAAACATCTCTACTTCAAAGTCTGCACCAGCAAGGACGCCTGAAATTAAACGAATAGATGTCCCAGAATTCCCCATATCCAGGGCTTTCTGAGGGGCTTTCAATCCATCCATTCCAACACCTTGAATGGTAACGACACCGTCTTTGTCCTCAATCTCTACGCCGAGGTCACGAAATACCTGCATGGTTGACAAGACATCTTCACCACGCAAGATATCGTAAACCTTCGTTTCACCCTCAGCCAAGCTTCCAAAAATAATCGAGCGATGACTGATGGACTTATCCCCAGGTACGCGAATACTACCATTTAAGTGCTTAATGTTTGTTTTTAATTTCATACTGGTCCTCATACTGACAATACTTTTTCTTATTTTATCATAAAAAGTCAGAAATTTCTTAAAAATTCCTGACTTTATGAGGTAAATTCTTATTTTAAAAGTTCTGAAATTGGTTCAAAGACAATTTTTTCAATATCAGATAGATAAATAGAAAGTTGTTGCTGTTTGGCAAAGAATTCTGACAAGAGAGAGTTTCCTTGAATCTGCTTGCCAAAACTTTCCATTTTTTCTTGGAAAGAAGCATCTGGCATTTGACCAGTTTGTGCCATGATTTGGATTTCATGTTGAAAAGCAATATAATCTGCAAAAATTTTGCTTGCTTCTGCATCCGCTTGGATGGCATCTCTAGCTTCTTTAACTGCCTTGTATTCAGGCAATTCGCGTAGTCCACGACTAAGTTCGTTTGCACTATCATAAATATTTGACATAATTGTCCTCCTTATTTAATAACGACTGTGTAGTCAGTATTTTCTGTAATGACTTGCTCAGCACGTTTTAAATCCTGAGCATTCTTAAAGGAAATTTGCAGAATCCCGTGAACATCCTCACGGTTTTCCTCATTGATATGGATATTGACCAAAGAAGTTCCTCTTAGCAATTCCAAGATGCGCAAGATGACGTTTTCCTCATCAGGAACGTCTACATAGAGGTCAAATGAGCTATCTACTCCTCCACGTTTATGGATTTCCATAGCTTGACGTTGTTCACGCGCTTGATTGAAAAAGTTCCAGATTTGGTTTTCGTCACCCTTACTAATAGCTTGTCCAACCTCGTCTAAACGTCGCTTGAAATCCTCGATGCGTTCAATAATGGTCTCTCGATTGGATAAGAGGATAGAAGTCCACATTCCTGGCTCACTTTCGGCAATCCGAGTCATATCCCTGAAACCACCTGCCGCAAAACGTCGTGCCATCTCATGTTCTTCAGCATAACTGGCAGTTTGTTCCATCAATCCTGATGCTAAGATATGAGGAAAATGACTGATCTGAGAAGTCACTCGGTCATGCTCTGTAGCATCGATTTCAATGAAACGAGCGTGAAGACCTGACAGCAAGTCTTTCATTTCTTCAAGCGTATCCTGGGTTGTTAAGCTCGAAGGCGTAAAGATATAGTAGGCATTTTCAAAAAGATTAATATCTGCAGAGGCCGCTCCTGTCTTATGACTACCTGCCATAGGATGCGCTCCAACAAAGCGAACAGGCTTATCTGCAAAGCAATTCTCAGCTGTAGCTACGATAGCTGACTTGGTCGATCCAGCATCAGAAATAATGACATCTTCTTTTAGTTCCAAAGTTGCCAATTCTTGTAAAAAAGCAATGGTTTGCTTGATTGGCAAGGTAAGAATGATGACATCTGCAAGTGGAGCAAAACTAGCAAAGTCATTCGTCGCCCGGTCGATCATTCCTCGCTCCAAGGCAATATCTCTGGACGCCTGACTACGATTGTATCCCAAAATCTCATAATCAGGATGATCTCTCTTAATCCCCAGTGCCATGGAAGCACCAATCAAACCAAGCCCTGCGATATAGATGGTTTTTGCCATAAGAACTCCTTAATAATTCTTTGTATACTCCCGATGATTCGCAACAACTTCTTTTAATTCTTCCAGATTATCTGAGGAGAATTTCTCTAAAATTTCTTGGGCCAAGACCGTTGCTACGACTGCCTCCATAACGACGCCTGCTGCTGGAAGAGCAGTTGGATCACTTCTCTCTACTGTTGCTTTATAAGGTTCATGGGTTTCGATATCGACACTCATCAATGGTTTATAGAGTGTTGGAATTGGTTTCATAACCCCACGGACAACAATTGGTTGGCCGTTAGTCATACCACCTTCGAAACCTCCAAGATTATTAGTACGACGAGTATAGCCATCTGCTTGTGACCAGAGGATTTCATCCATGACTTGGCTACCCTTGAGATAACCTGCTTTAAAGCCTAGTCCAAACTCCACTCCTTTAAAGGCATTGATTGAGACAACCGCTTGAGCTAGTCTTGCATCTAGTTTGCGATCCCATTGGACATATGAACCCAGACCAACCGGAACACCACCGACAACCGTTTCAACAACACCACCGATGGTATCTCCATCACGTTTGATTTGATCAATATAGTCTTTGATTTCCTGCTCACGTTCTTGGTTAACGATGGAAACTTCTGACTGGGCAGCTAGTTTTTTAATCTCTGCAACTGTTAAGTTTTCTGGAACATCGATTTCCTTACCACCAAAGACAACAACATGGTTGGCAATTTCAATATCAAGCTCAGCCAATAGTCGTTTAGCCACAGCCCCAACTGCAACTCGCATTGTCGTTTCACGAGCAGATGAACGTTCCAGGGAATTTCGCAAATCATCAAAGCGGTATTTGATACCTCCTACCAAGTCAGCGTGACCTGGGCGAGGATGTGTAATTTTTCGTTTACTTTTAAGTTTATCCTCAATATCCTCAGCAGACATGATATCTAGCCATTTTTGATGGTCTTTGTTAATGACATCCATGGTAATGGGAGCCCCTGTCGTCTTCCCGTGGCGAACACCAGAAGTAAAGACAACTTGGTCACTTTCAATCTTCATACGACCACCACGTCCGTATCCACCCTGGCGACGTTTGAGATCCTCATTGATATCTTCTGCAGTTAAAGGAAGACCTGCTGGGATTCCTTCAATAATTGCTGTCAGACGAGGACCATGTGATTCTCCTGCTGTTAAATATCTCATACATTCTCCTTATTTTACTAAGTAATCTTTCATTTCTTCGAGAGAAACTGGATGAATCTTTGCTGAACCAAGCTCTGGTACCAAGACTAATTTCATAGTGTTGCCACGCGCTTTTTTATCGTGAGTCAAAGCCTGATAAAGCTTATCAAGGTCCCAGTTTTCATAATCAACAGGAAGGCCAAATTTTTGACACATTTCTCGGATAGACTGAGTGATTCCAGCTGGCATAAGACCTTTTTGTTCTGCTACCTTAGAAACCTGAACCATTCCCATCGCTACTGCCTCACCATGCATGACACGTCCATAACCAGCAGTTGCTTCAATAGCATGACCGATTGTATGACCAAAGTTGAGATACAGACGAATGCCATTGTCCAATTCATCCTCAACTACCATCTTTCGCTTGACCTGGCAAGAATGCTCAATCAAACTTTCTGAATGCTCCAAAATACTCTCTACAGAACCATCCATTTCAGATAATAAGTCCCAGAGTTCTGGATCTTCAATTAAGCCATACTTGATGACTTCACCCATTCCTTCAATCAATTCTCTCTTCCCTAAGGTTTCAAGAACGTTTGGGTCAATCAAAACACCATCTGGCTGGGCAAAAGTTCCCACCATATTCTTGGCAAAAGGAGTATTCACTCCTGTCTTACCCCCGATTGAAGAGTCAACTTGAGCTGTCAAGCTAGTCGGAATTTGAACAAAGTGAATACCTCGCATATAGGTTGAGGCTACAAAGCCAGCTAAGTCTCCGACCACTCCGCCACCAAGTGCAACGATGCCGTCACTGCGAGTCAAGTCTTGCTTAACTAGAAATTCATAAGCCTTTTGAACCGTGGTTAGATTTTTTCGCTCTTCACCCTCTAGAAAGTCAAAAACTGCCACTTGAAAACCAGCATCCTCTAAGCTCAATTTTACTTTTTCTGCATAGAGAGAAGCCACATGGTTATCCGTAATGATAACGACTTTTTGCGGTTGCCAAAGTTCCCTCAACCATTTTCCTGCTTGAGACAGGCATCCTTTTTCAATCTGAATATCATAAGGATGGTGGGGAAGGTCTATTTTGATTTTCATAGCAGTTCTCCTTTTTTCATTTTTGATACTTTTGTTTTAGTAATTCCCAGATTTGATCGGTTGGCATTTCCTTTCCGGTCCATAACTGAAAAGCTTCAGCTGCTTGGTAAAGCAACATGCCCAGGCCATTAACAGCATGATTGCCCTGGTTTCTTGCCCAATTTAAAAATGGTGTCTCAAAGGGTTGATAAATCACATCAGCTACCAAAAGCTTCTCTGGTAAAACGACACTTGCTGGGATTGGCAGAGATACTCCATCCATGCCAACACTAGTCGCATTTACCAGTAAATCCGAATCAATTATCCTTGCTTGCAGTTCAGAAACATCTTCTAAAGCAAATAAATCTACCTTAAATCCTGTTTCATTTTGTAGTTTTTCTAAGTAAGGTCTTGTTTTTTCTATTGAAGCCGAACGTACAAAGACAGAAACTTGACTGACTCCATCCAAGATTGCCTGCGCCAAAATTGCCTTGGCTGCACCGCCTGCTCCTAACAATACCATTTTTTTCCCAGATATTTTAAAAGAAGGCAAGCTCTTAAAGAATCCCTTGCCATCTGTGTTATATCCGATTAAAGTTCCCTCTCGATTCACCACTGTATTGACAGCACCAATCAACCGAGCTTCTTCACTCAACTGGTCCAGATAAAAAATCACCTGCTCCTTGTAAGGCATGGAAAGATTGATCCCAAACATCTGATAGCGACGAACATTTGCAACTGTTTCTGCCAAGTCAGTCGCTTCTACTTCCCAAGCTACATAGACACCATTGGTATGAGTTGATTCAAAAGCTTGATTGTGAATGAAGGGAGAAATGGAATGTTTGATAGGATTGGCGACTACAGCTGCTAAACGTGTGTAGCCATCAATCTTCATTTAGTATCTCCCGAATTTTTTTCATGCTAGAAAGTGAAATCTGTCCTGGAGCACTGGCTTCGTCCAGACTTGCGAAAGACCAGCTAGAACCCGTCACATCTGAAGTGATACGAGAAACCTTACCCACTTTCCCCATAGAAATCGTCACATATTCTTGTTCTGGGTTCAATGTTTTAAAGCCACGTGTAAAGTTCATAAGGTCCAATACATCTTGTTCTGTATGAGCCATAACCGATACTTTAACCACTTTCGGAGTTAGACTGGTTAGCTCGGATAAGATTTCCATCATATTCTCTGGAGTTTCTTGAAAGTTATGATAACTCAAGACTAGATTTGGAAAATCAAGCATCTCTTCAAAAACATCCTTGTGAGAAAAATACTCAAAATCAATATATTCTGGTTGATAGAGTTGAGCTACATCTTTGATAATTTGGACATACTCTGCCGAATCCAAATCTATCTCTCCTCCCTCAGCACGAGTTCGTAGAGTAAAGAGGAGTTCGCGACCTGCAAATTTTTCAAAAATAGCTGGGGCTACCTGTAAAATAGCTTCCTTAGGTAGGAAATCGGCACGCCACTCAATGATATCAGCATCAATATACCGCATGGCATCGATCCCTTGCGCCTCTTCCAAACTCTTTGGCATTACTGAAACGACTAATTTCATTTAGTTACCTTCATGCTAATCACCTTGAGGTAATTACTACTTTCATCTTTTTCATTGTAGACAAAGTCTGCTGGAAGTCCATACTTTTGAAGAACCTGATATTTTCTTCCTGCGAATCCTTTGTCGATTTGTTCTATAAATTTTTGACGGGAAACATTGGCAGCATTGGTACTAGCAATGATCATACCTCCCGGATTTAAAATCTCTAAACTCTGGGAAATCAACTTGTGATAGTCCTTAGCTACAGAGAAAGTTTGCTTTTTATTACGGGCAAAGCTAGGTGGATCAAGAACGATCACATCATAAGATAAGCCCTTACGTTTAGCGTATTTAAAGTATTCAAAGACATCCATAACAATGAAACGATGACTGTCAAGACTGAGTCCATTGGCATGAAAATGAGCTTCTGATAGTTCTCTTGAACGTTTGGCTAGGTCTACAGAGGTTGTTTCACTAGCTCCCCCCATAGCTGCAGCAACTGAGAAAGCTGCTGTATAGGAAAACATATTTAGCAAGGACTTGCCCATGGCTAAACCATCAACCAAGCTACCACGAACTTCATGCTGATCCAAGAAAATCCCTGTCATAAGACCATCATTCATAAAGACTTGGTACAAGACTCCATTCTCAAGAACTGTAAAATTTTCTGGTGCTTCTTGACCATAGATATGGGCAGACTCATAGTCTAGACCTTTAAAACGAATCTTTTCATAGGCACCTAAGACTTCAGGGAAAACCTGAGCAAAAGCTGCTAAAATCTGTTGGCGAAGCCCATAGATATAGGAGTTATACCATGAAAAAACAACATAATCTCCATAAAGATCCAAAGTCATTCCACCAAAACCATCGCCTTCTTGATTAAACAAACGAAAAGCAGTTGTCAACTCATCTTGATAGTAAGCAAAACGTTTTTGTTTGGCTTTTTCAAACAAACTTTCAAAGAATTTTTGGTTAAAAGAAAGCTTCTGGTTCGTTACAAACCAACCAATCCCCTTATTTTGACGAGATAAATAGGCCTTGCCCAAAAACTGCTTGTTTTGACTCAATAACTCAACTTCTTGATCAGTTTCAGATAGTTCTGGAAAATCAATTTCCTCCAAAAGTACTAGACCTTGGTTTAGTTTTTTTTCAACACGTCTACTGACGAATACTTTATTCATAAACACTATTATAACAAATTTTGTGACAATTCACAAAATAGAAACTATTGATTCATCCATCATCTTGCCCTATCTGAGAGAATTTTTCCTCCCATTAGTCCTACTATTTTTATTTTATAGTATTTCAACACTTCCAGTTGAAAAAGAGACATAAATTTCAAAGAGTTTAATTATAACGCAAACGTTTGCATATTCTTTAGCTTTATGCTACAATAATTCTCATCACTGTAAGTAAGAGGATCAACTATGAAAAATCAAACCCTAATGCAATATTTTGAGTGGTATCTCCCCCACGATGGAAATCACTGGACACGCCTAGCTGACGATGCTGAACACCTAGCCAACTTAGGTATTAGTCACATTTGGATGCCCCCTGCTTTTAAAGCAACAAATGAAAAGGATGTTGGTTATGGCGTCTATGACTTGTTTGACCTTGGAGAATTTAATCAGAAGGGTACTGTACGTACCAAGTATGGCTTTAAAGAAGACTATCTTCATGCCATTCAAACTTTAAAATCTCATGGGATTCAACCAATGGCTGATATCGTCTTAAATCATAAGGCAGCCGCTGACCATTTAGAATCTTTCCAAGTAATAGAAGTGGATCCAGAAGATCGAACTGTGGAACTAGGAGAACCTTTTACCATCAATGGCTGGACTGGTTTTACCTTTGACGGACGACAAAACACCTACAATGACTTCCACTGGCACTGGTACCACTTTACTGGAACTGACTATGATGCCAAACGCCGTAAATCTGGGATCTATCTGATACAGGGAGACAACAAAGGCTGGGCTCATGAAGAATTAGTCGACAATGAGAATGGCAATTACGACTATCTCATGTATGCCGATCTAGATTTCAAACATCCTGAAGTGATAAAAAATATCTACGATTGGGCAGATTGGTTTATGGAAACAACTGGTGTAGCTGGTTTCCGTTTAGATGCAGTTAAACACATTGACTCTTTCTTTATGCGCAACTTCATTCGCGATATCAAAGAAAAATATGGCCAAGATTTCTATGTCTTTGGAGAATTCTGGAATCCAGATAAGGAAGCAAATCTGGACTACCTTGAAAAGATTGAAGAACGCTTTGATCTTGTCGATGTTCGCCTTCACCAAAATCTCTTTGAAGCAAGCAAATCTGGAGAAGACTATGATTTGACAAGCATCTTTGAGGATAGTCTAGTTCAACTCAATCCAGACCGAGCTGTAACCTTTGTCGATAACCATGATACTCAACGTGGCCAGGCTCTTGAATCCACTGTTGAAGAATGGTTTAAACCAGCAGCCTACGCTCTTATTCTCTTACGTCAAGAAGGGCTTCCATGTGTATTTTATGGAGACTACTATGGTATTTCTGGTCAATATGCTCAGCAAAATTTCAAAGATGTTCTTGACCGTTTGCTAGCTATTCGAAAAGAGTTGGCTTATGGAGAGCAAACGGACTACTTTGATGACCCTAATTGTATCGGTTGGGTCCGTTCAGGAGCTGAAAATCAATCACCACTTGCCATCGTGATTTCTAATGCCCAAGCAAACTCTAAAACCATGTTCGTCGGTCAAGAATGGGCTGACCAAACCTTTGTTGATTTACTAGCAAATCATCCTGACCAAGTAACGATTAATGCTGAAGGTTATGGAGATTTCCCAGTTACAGAACGCTCTCTTAGTGTATGGGGACTGGCTAACTAATCAATTAATACTCTTCGAAAATCTCTTCAAACCACGTCAGCTTCCATCTGCAACCTCAAAACAGTATTTTGAGCTGACTTCGTCAGTTCTATCCACAACCTCAAAACGGTGTTTTGAGCAACCTGCGGCTCGCTTCCTAGTTTGCTCTTTGGTTTTCATTGAGTATAAAACCCACAAAAAATGCCCACAAGCTAGATTTTCTTTCTAGCCTGTAGGCATTTTTCTATTATCAATATTTAAAATTAGTCTTTCCAAAGATCCATAGCATTTTGAAAATCTGATGAGACTTGTACATTCTGAGGATTAGTTGCTTCTCTCTCCTGGCGTTTAGCCTCTACCTGGGCTACACTCTTAATTCCCTCATGACGCCAGTTGCGGAGGATTGCTTGGATGTACTTCCAATTTGGTTTACCATTCAAAACAGCTTCACGCAAGGCTTCCTTTATCAAGTCTGCACTGGTTCCGTCTTCTTTCAAACTCTTTTCCAAATCTTCAATTTCAAAAGGACTCAAGAGTCGACCTAATTCCTGTTGAAAAGTTTCTACCAAACTCTTTAAATCATTTTTAGCAGGTACAGCTTGGCTTGGTTCTTGTTTTTCAAAAAGCTGGTCCAAACGTTCTAAAGCAAGGGTCGCATCAAAAATAACTTCTATTTCTCCATTGAGTTCAATCGTACGATATTGGAGTAAGCCTTTTTCGGTCAAGCGTGAAATTGCTTGATTGACTTCATAGACTTGCTTGCCTATTTTCTCAGCAATTTGACTTGGGGACAATTCCCCTAAAGCTGTTGTATTTTGTAGGTAAAAGAATTGCCAAACTAAGAAATCATCGCTTGATGAGAAAAGTTGATTGTAGTTTAAGAGCAGAGCACTTGGTAAGACCAAATTCCCTGATTTGAAAGCATCTAAATATGTCATAATTCCTCTTATAAATATCCAAAATGAGACACATCTTCTTCTGCACTCTTCCATTCAAAAGGCGTTTCTTGGTAAACTGCATAATTTACCCAGTTACTGAAAAAGAGAGCTGCTGAGGAACTCCAACGCATACAAGGAAGTTCATGAATGTCATCATTTTTGAAATAATTTTCTGGTATATGGGGATCTAAACCAGCATCTAGATCTCTAAAATATTCCTTTGCGAGCGTATCGCGATCATACTCTAAATGCCCAAAGCTATAGACTTCTCTCAAATCTCGACTCGCAAGGATAGAGACTCCTACCTCTTTTCCTGATGCTAAAATCTCTAGATTTGTTTTGTTTAGAATATCTTCTTTGTGGACTTCTGTATGGCGAGAATGAGGGGATACATATAAATCATCAAAACCTCTCAGTAGAAGATGACCTTCTTTCAAAACATCTTGAGAATAAATCCCAGAAAGCTTCTGGTCCATCTGGTATTTATCTACGCCATAGCGATAGTATAGACCCGCTTGTGCTCCCCAGCAAATATACAGGGTTGAAAAGACATGAGTCTTAGACCAATCGATAACCTTAGTAAATTCCTCCCAATAGTCCACTTCTTCAAAAGGGAGATGTTCAACTGGAGCACCTGTAATAATCAAGCCATCAAAATACTGGTCTTGAACTTCTGAGAAGGTCTTATAAAAAGTCTTCATATGCTCAGAACGAGTTGTTTTCGACTGATGACTTTCCATATATAAAAATTCAATATCTAACTGCAAAGGAGTATTGGCTAAATGGCGTAAAAGCTGAGTTTCTGTAACCATTTTCAGTGGCATCAAGTTTAAAATCAGAATTTTCAGTGGTCGAATATCCTGATGAGCCGCCCTCTGGTCATCCATGACGAAAATATTTTCCGTTCGTAAAATCTCAACTGCTGGTAATTTTTTATCAATTCGAATCGGCATAGAAATCTCCTTACTGTATCATACTGGACTCAAGTAACCTGACTGTCATCGAATGGAATAATCCAGCTGATGACATTGCTTCCCTTTATTATACTGTAAGAAGATACAGTTTTCAATTATAGTTTTTCTCTAACTAGATATAGCCTTTTTTTATATCCGATGAAGAGAAAACAGCCCTAGGGACTGTTTTTCATTAATAATGCATCAAAACTTTATAATCGTAATCTCCGATTGCCTCACGACCTTTTAGCTCGTCAAGCTCAATCAAGAAGGCACAACCAGCTACGACACCACCTAATTTTTCAATCATTTCGATGGTTGCTTTAACAGTACCACCTGTTGCCAAGAGGTCATCTACGATAAGAACACGTTGTCCTGGTTTGATAGCATCTGCGTGCATAGTTAAAGTATCAACGCCATATTCTTTTTCGTAGTCAGCTGAAATGACTTCACGTGGCAACTTGCCAGGTTTACGAACAGGCGCAAAACCAATTCCCAACTCAAAAGCGACTGGACATCCAACGATAAATCCACGAGCTTCTGGTCCTACGATCATATCAATCTTTTTGTCAGTAGCGTATTGGACGATTTCACGAACAGCGTAGCTGTAGGCATTGCCGTTAGCCATCAAAGGGCTGATATCACGGAATGTAATTCCTTCTTGTGGATAATTTTCAATACTTGCAATGTAATCTTTTAAGTTCATAGCATTTCTTTCTTTTTAAGTTTTTACTCCCTATTATACCATAAATCTTAGAAAAGAGAAATAGAAAGAAAACCTGGAAACTGAGTCCAAGGCTTTTAATCAGATCTGTAACTATTGCTCGTTTAATGAAATCTTGCCTTCTTTTTGTTTTTAGAGTTTTGATTGCGTTGACGATTTTGTTGGATGCGCCACTCTCGCTCAAAGTAGGACATGGTTTCAAATACTCTGCTTGGTAAACCGACATCTAGCAAATAGATTGGGATTTTCAAAACATTTGATTGCTTTGCAGTCAAAAATCTACTTCGTAGACGATTCCATAAAGAGTTGGGTTTTATAAAATCCTTGTCATAAAAATGAACTTCAATAGTGTAAAAATCCCTTGAACTTCTACCACCCTTGATTCTCATAAGAGAAAACGTTTCTACTTGCCCCCATGAATAAAACTGCCAATCTTTTTTAGGATGTGGCTTATAGGAAAAACCTTGGGCCGTACATTTCAAATACTCTTTATCTGAAAAAAGAAGTCGCAAACGTTCATACAAAATCCATCCAACAATGATGATTAAGAATAAGACAAAGAGTCTTAATACCACCAATCCCACAGGTGCCTCCTTGGGATAGGTCATCATAAAAGATAGGATCCAAAGAAGAAAAGCTAACTCAAGGAAGCAGAGAAGAATAGTCCAAATGATTTTCTTACTGCTCCATTTGATAATTTTTTCTTCCATTACGCCAACTCACTTAAATATTCATAGCGTTCATATTTTTCAAGCAAGGCTTCATTCTTCTCATCTAACTCTTTTTGAAGAGTAGCTAACTTCCCAAAGTCCGAACCATTGGCCTGCATTTCCTCTTCAATGACTGAGATACGGTTTTCCAAGGCTTCGATGTCACCTTCAATACTTGCCCACTCTTGCTTTTCTTGGTAGGTCATGCGTTTCTTTTCTTCACGAACTTTGACGACTTTTTCCTTCTCAGCCTTTTGAACTTGATTTGTCGCTTCTGCTTCGAAGGCTTTTTCATCTAGGTAGTCGGTATAATGCCCAAAGAAAGGACGAATGCTACCGTTTTCAAAAGCAAGAATCTTAGTCGCAACTTTATCAAGGAAATAGCGGTCGTGACTAACTGTCAAAACTGGACCTGCAAAACCTTGTAAGAAATTTTCTAGAACAGTTAAGGTCGCAATATCTAAATCATTTGTTGGCTCGTCCAAGAGAAGCACATTGGGTTTTTCCAAGAGCAATTTGAGGAGATACAGGCGTTTTTTCTCTCCACCAGATAACTTTTCAATCAAGGTACCGTGCGTTGAACGCGGAAAGAGGAACTGTTCTAATAACTCCGCGATAGAGGTCGTAGAGCCACCACTAGTCTTAACCTCTTCTGCCACTTCTTGTAGGTAATTGATAACTCGCTTGCTTTCATCCAGACCTTCGATTTGTTGAGAGAAATAGGCGATGCGAACCGTCTCACCGATGATAACCTCTCCTTCCGTTGGCTCAAGACTTCCCGCAATGAGATTGAGAAGAGTTGACTTCCCAACACCATTATCCCCGACAATTCCGATACGGTCTTTGGCTTGAACCAAAAGGTTAAAATGTTTCAGAATCGGCTTGTCGTCATAGGCAAAGGAAACATCCTTAAACTCGATGACCTTTTTACCGATACGGCTAGTTTCAAAATTCATGCTTAAGTCTGTCTCAACACTATTATCTGAAACTTCCTTCTTCAAGTCATGGAAACGATTGATACGCGCCTGTTGCTTGGTTGCACGAGCTTGTGGTTGTCTTCTCATCCAGGCTAATTCCTGTTTATAGAGTTGTTCCTTTTTGTGAAGTAGAGCTGCATCGCGCTCATCCTGTTCAGCCTTGAGACGAACATAGTCTTGGTAATTTCCTTGATATTCGGTCAAACCAGCTCGGTCCAACTCAAAGATTCGCGTAGAAAGAGCATCTAGGAAGTAACGATCGTGGGTGATAAAGAGAACCGTCTTCTTAGAATTTTTCAAAAAGAGGGTCAGCCACTCAATGGTGGCAATATCCAAGTGGTTGGTAGGCTCATCAAGAAGCAAAAGATCATGATTGCCCAGAAGGACTTGCGCCAACTGAACCCGTCTTCGCAAACCACCTGATAGTGCTCCAACGGGAGTTGATAAATCCTGAATACCCAACTTGCTGAGAACGGTCTTGACCTGACTTTCGATTTCCCAAGCTTGGAGGGAATCCATCTCCGCCATAACCCTTTCCAAACGGACCTGCTTGTCCTCACTGTAGTTGAGCATGAGTAATTCATACTCACGAATCAACTGGATTTCTTTCAAATCGCTCGATAGAACAGTATCTAAGACAGTTTTGCTATCATCAAAATCTGGGTCCTGAGTCAAGTAGCCAATTTTGTAATCATTCTTTGCCGAAAAAGGGCTAACATCACCATCAAAACCAGAAACTCCTGAAAGCACATCTAAAAGGGTTGTTTTTCCAGTTCCGTTGACACCGATAAGACCGATTCTGTCCAAGTCATGAATGATAAAGGAAATATCCTTAAAGACTGTCTTGTCTCCAACGGATTTACTTAGTTTTTCAACAATAAAATCACTCATTTTTTCTCCCTCAAGTAGGCATGAATAGCTTCCAAGTTATTTTCCAAATCTCCATCCACAATAGCATACTCAATCTCTGCTAAAATTTCTCCCATTTCTGGTCCTGGTTGATAGCCATATTCTTTGATCAAAATCCCACCATTGATTTGAATTTCTTTTTTATCATGGATGGTTAGGCTGTGGTAAGTCTCTGTAATGGCCTGTGGATTGACTTCTTTTCCTTGAGACTGACGAAGATTTTCAGCCTGTAAAAGCAAATCTAGATCAAAGCGGTAACAATCGCGCTTGCTTAGTTCTCCTTCTTCACGAAGTTCTAAGATTGTTAGCAAATCTTGAACTTGCTTGGCAAATTGACGCGAAGTTTTCCAATGTTTCAAAAATTGTTGAGCATCTTCCACTTCTAAAACCCATAAAAGTGCTGCCCAGGCTTGTTCAGAAGATTCAAAGGTAAAATCAGCCTCTAAGTCGAACAAAGATTGGAGTTTGTCCTGACTACCAGCCATATCTGGAAGATAATCATAAGCTTTACTTGCAATCATAGAAGACAGACCTACTCGCCAATGAGGAGCCAGAAGAAGTTTATCAAATTCAACAAAAGTACGTTCCACAGAAATTTTCTCTAAGAGTGGCGTTAAGGTCTTCATCGCTTCAAAGGTTTCTTGCTCGAGTTCAAAACCAAGACTAGCTTGAAAACGAAATCCACGCATGATGCGTAGAGCATCTTCGTTGAAACGCTCACTAGCTACACCAACTGCTCGTAAAACTTGATTTTCTAGATCTTGTAAACCATCAAATAAATCAACGATTTCCCCTTCTTCATCCAAGGCAAAGGCATTGACTGTGAAATCTCGGCGCTTGAGGTCCTCTTCTAACGAACGAACAAAAGAAACTGAACTTGGTCTACGGTAGTCTACATAGACATCTTCTGTTCGAAAAGTGGTCACTTCGTACTCCTCATCTCCGTCTAAAACCAAGACGGTTCCATGCTCAATCCCGATATCAGCTGTACGAGGGAAAATCTGCTTGGTCTCTTCTGGATAAGATGACGTCGCGATATCTACATCATGGATGGGACGATTGAGTAGGGCATCCCTAACAGAGCCTCCAACAAAATAGGCTTCAAAGCCTGCTTCTTTAATTTTTTCTAATACTGGTAAAGCCTTCTGAAATTCAGAAGGCATTTGTGTTAATCTCATAATAAGTGTTCTAATCCATAGACAAGCTCATGACGCTTGACAACTTCTTTGATTCCCAAATTCACCCCTGTCATGAAGGAGCTACGATCATAGGAGTCATGACGTAGGGTCAATCCTTCTCCCTGATTTCCAAATATAACTTCCTGATGAGCTACCAAACCTGGCAAACGGACTGAGTGGATTCGCATACCATCAAAGTTAGCACCACGTGCACCTGAGATGATTTCTTCCTCATCGCTAGCACCTTGTTGGATAGACTCACGAACCTCTGCCATCAACTCAGCTGTTTTGATAGCTGTTCCACTAGGGGCATCTTTTTTCTTGTCATGGTGAAGCTCAATAATCTCTACATTTGGGAAGTACTTTGCAGCTTGTGCTACAAATTGCATGAGCAAGACAGCACCCAAAGCAAAGTTAGGAGCAATCAAGCCACCCAAGTTTTTAGAACGAGAAAATTCTTTTAGTTCTTCAATCTCTTGACTAGTGAAACCTGTTGTCCCAACGACAGGTGCAAAGCCATTTTCAAGCGCAAAACGGGTATTCTCATAGGCAACAGCTGGTGTTGTAAAATCCACCCAAACATCTGCCTCAAAACCTGCCAAGTCATCCTTATCATTGAATACTGGAATTCCCTGCCAGTCAGATGCAGACTCAAAAGGATCTAAAACCGCTACCAGTTCAAGTTCAGGATCAGACAAAACCATCTGACAAGCAGATTGTCCCATTCTCCCCTTAAAACCAGCAATAATTACTCGAATACTCATCTCAATCTCTACTCCTGTTTAAGATACAAAGGACCTTAGCTGCCCATGAAAAATAAGGAATGGCACTGACTTTCCACGAAAGGCAAGACAGGCATCTTTTTTCAAGAGGCAGGTAGTCCGTGTTCAATTTCTAAGATTCAAAGGACCTTAACTGTCCATGAAAAATAGTCTAGATTATGGGTGTATAGCCCAGAGCAATACTTCCTTCTCCCAGGTGAGTCCCAATAACACTACCGAAGGTTGCAATTGAAACATCTGTAGCCACTCCACCATCGATTAAAAGCTGGCGCAAATCTGCTGCTTTTTGAGGAGCATTCCCGTGAATGACAGTAATCTGGTAATTCCCATTAGCTGTTGCTTCTTTAACAATTTCAACTAAGCGTTTTGTAGCCTTTTTCTCTGTACGAACCTTTTCATATACTTCTATAACACCTTGGTCATTGAAATATAGGATTGGTTTAATGCTAAGAAGATTTCCTAAAATGGCTGCACCATTAGAGAGTCGGCCCCCCTTAACTAGATGGTCAAGATCATCCACCATGATAAAGGCTGAAGTTTTCTGAATTTGATTTTCCAACTGATCTAAAATGGTGGTAAACTCCTCGCCTTGCTCTGCCCATTTAAAGACACTCTCAACCATATAGCCTAGGGGAGCGCTTGTAATACGGGTATCAGGGAAGGCAATGGTTAACCCTTCATATTCATCCTTCATATACTGGATATTTTGGTGAAATCCTGAAATTCCAGAAGATAGGAAAAGCCCCAAAGCATGTGTATAGCCTTTATCTTTCAATGATGATAAAATTTCATCCAACTTGGCAATACTTGGTTGGCTCGTTTTTGGCAATTCGCTTGCTGAAGCCATTTTTTCATAAAATTCTTGAGCGGTTAGATTTACACCTTCAACATACTCCTGTCCATCGATATTCACAGGAATGTCTAGCACAAATAAATCTTCTTTCCGCAAGGTTTCCGCTTGTAGAAAAGCAGATGAGTCTGTTATGACCGCTAATTTCATTTCTTAAAACTCCAAATTAATTCCCGGTAAATCAAGGGCAATTTCTGTTACTTCATAAGTCAAACGATTAAGCATATCCAAACATGGACGAGCTAGTGTCTCAACTTCTTCTTGGCTGAAATCACTTGGTTGGTCGATAATACGACCTTCAACATGATTGACTTGAGAAATCGTTCCACTAATGACAAATCTATCAAAGACAATCATAAAGCTCAAAACAACTACTAAAGAGGTAACTTGATTTTCTTGATCATGCTGAAGCAACTGGAAGTTTACATCAACCTTAGTTTCAGGTGCTCCATTTTCATTTTCCCATTCAAAGTTACGCGCATCGAAGTGATACTGACTAACAAATTCTTGTTCACGTTTTAAATTCATTTTCATCTCCATTGGTACAATATAGTTGCCATTGTACCATATTTTTTTATTTTCTGCTAGATTTACTAAATACCAATCTCAGTTTTAACAACTTCAGCAATAGTGTCTACATAGTAGTCTACTTCCTCAGTGGTTGGGGCTTCAGCCATGACACGCAAGAGTGGTTCTGTTCCGCTAGGACGAACTAGGATGCGACCATTTCCTGCCATTTCTGCTTCCATCTTCTCGATAATAGCCTTGATAGCAGGAACTTCCATAGCTTTTTCTTTCATGGCATTTTCCACACGGATATTGACCAATTTTTGTGGGTAAATAGTCACTTCTGAAGCCAACTGAGACAAGCTCTTACCTGTTTCTTGCATGATCTTCGTCAATTGCACAGCTGATAACTGACCATCACCAGTTGTATTGTAGTCCATCAAGATAACGTGACCAGACTGCTCACCTCCGAGATTGTAGCCAGATTTTCTCATTTCTTCAACTACATAGCGGTCTCCAACAGCAGTGACTGCTTTATTGATTCCTTCACGATCCAAGGCCTTATGGAAACCGAGGTTGGACATAACTGTTGTTACGATCGTATTTTGAGCCAATTGACCTTTTTCAGAAAGGTATTTCCCGATGATATACATAATCTTATCACCGTCGACAATTTCACCATTTTCATCAACAGCAATCAAACGGTCACTATCACCATCAAAGGCCAAACCAATAGCTGACCCGCTTTCTTTTACAAGTTCTTGCAAGGCTTCTGGATGAGTTGAACCAACGTTCAAGTTGATGTTTAGTCCATCTGGAGTTTCTCCGATAACCGTTAATTGAGCACCTAGGTCTGCAAAAATTTGACGAGCACTTGTTGCAGCTGCACCGTTGGCAGTATCCAAGGCCACCTTCATTCCTTCAAGAGGAGTTCCAGTTGAAACAAGGTAGGCTTCGTACTTGCGCAAACCTTCTGGATAATCAACAACAGTACCTAAACCTTCAGCGCTTGGACGTGGAAGAGTATCTTCGCTCGCATCAAGCAAGGCTTCGATTTCTGCTTCCTTGTCATCGTCAAGTTTAAAACCGTCACCACCAAAGAATTTAATTCCGTTATCAAGGGCTGGGTTGTGACTAGCTGAAATCATGACACCTGCACTTGCTCCCTCAGTTTTAACCAAGTATGCTACTGCTGGTGTTGCAAGTACACCAAGTTTATAAACGTGAATTCCCACTGAAAGAAGTCCAGCAATAAGAGCAGCTTCAAGCATTTGACCTGAAATACGTGTATCACGTCCTACGAAAACCTTAGGTGCTTCCGTCGCATGTTGACTGAGGACATAACCTCCGAAACGACCAAGTTTAAAGGCCAATTCTGGCGTTAATTCTACGTTTGCTTCTCCACGGACTCCGTCCGTTCCAAAATATTTACCCATGTTATATCCTTTTCTATTGTTTTTTTAGTCATTCTTTGAAGAGTCTGGCTTGGTTTCAGAACCAGTTGAAGACGAACTGCCCGAAGATGAGCTTGTCGTTGATGAGCTAGAACTACTTGCTGATCGAACTTGTTTCGTCGTTACTTTCATAGTTGTTTCATAGGGTGTAATCACCGTTGGTAAAACTGTTCCATTCTTATCAATAGCTTGTAGAGGAACTGAACCCGTATAATTTCCTGTAATTTTTTCACTAGTTGGTAAAACAGCCACAATCTTATCAATCTTGGATAAGGTATCAGCATCACTAGTAACCGAAACGCGTTCATCTGAAACAGTCACACTATCGATGAGAATTCGTTCATCAACCTTACCAGAGTCAATCTGTGGAGTGACTGGTAAATTATCCCGTGTTGCTTTCTTCCCAATTTTAACGGTGATTTTCTGCGGTGTTGCTAGGGCTGTTAAACCGCTTGGAAGATTCTCAATCGTCAAGGGAACTTCAATGGTTCCTTCGGTAGCCTGTGTTAAATCTGCAGTAACCTTAAATTTACGAGTGCTTTCTTGCATCTCACTAGCCAAGGTTACTCGATTGGATCCAGTTAAAAATACCGTTACTTCTGAACTAAAACCACTAATAAAATACTGCTCACTATCGTACTGAATATCAATCGGTACATTTACGACCGTATTGGTATAGGTTTCTGTTCGAGCCGGTCTTGCATTATTATTATTTTGATAATTAATAGAGGTAGCGTAAATAAATAAAACGCAAGCAAAGAGGAGTGAGGAGATGATATATAAACTATTTTTTTTCATTCTTCCAGCCTCCTAATATACGTTCTGTTAAGCTTGGCTCTTGTGAATTTTCCGGAATCAGGATGCGATGTAGCTCTTCCTCAAATTCTTCCATCGTTAAATCATGCTTAAAGACACCATTATAGGTAATGGAAATACCTCCAGTCTCCTCTGATACCACAAAAGTGAGAGCATCAGAAACCTCAGATAAACCAATGGCTGCACGGTGTCGCGTTCCAAACTCCTTAGAAATACCAGTGTCTTCAGTAAGTGGAAGATAAGCAGATGTTACAGCTATTCGATCACCTTTTATAATGACTGCACCATCATGTAAAGGTGTGTTTGGAATGAAGATATTGATTAAGAGTTCTGCAGAAATTTTAGCATCTAAAGGAATCCCCGTGGAAATATATTCCTGCAAGGTTCTGACACGCTGAACTGATACAAGTGCTCCAATTTTCCGAGGGCTCATATATTCTACCGCTTTAACAAAGGCCTGAATCATCTGTTCTTCTGAACTCATTGGTGTACTTGAAAAGAAATCAGTCGCACGTCCCAAGCGCTCTAAACCTGTCCGAATTTCTGGAGAGAAAATAACAACCGCTGCGATAACACCGTAAGTAATCAATTGATTGATCAACCAAGAAATAGTCGTCAAGCCCAGGGTATTTGCTACTATCTGAGCTAAGATAAAAACTAAAACACCTCGAACCAGGATCATAATCTTGGTCCCTGCAATTGATTTTGTAAATTGGTATAAGATATAGGCAACGATAAGAATATCAATCACATTTATCAGAATACTCCAAGGACTGGAAAATAAACTAGACCAGTATTGAAGATTAGATAATTGCTGAAAATTCATTCTAGGCCTCCTCTCCATAAAAAAGCTACTCTTCATTATATCATTTTATATGAAAATTTTCTTCCCCCTACTTCATTTTAAATTGGTAGAAAATATGATAGAATAAAATGATAGAAATGAATTAAGGAGAAACCATGTCTGAACTATATGATATTACCATTGTAGGAGGTGGACCTGTCGGTCTTTTCGCAGCCTTTTATGCTCACCTTCGTCAAGCCAAAGTACAAATCATCGATTCTCTTCCTCAACTAGGTGGTCAACCTGCCATCCTATATCCTGAAAAACAAATTCTCGATGTTCCAGGTTTTCCAAACCTTACAGGGGAAGAATTGACTAACCGCCTTTTGGAACAACTTGAAGGGTTTGAGACACCTGTTCACCTCAATGAAACTGTTCTTGAGATTGAAAAAGAGGATGGTGTTTTTAAGATTACAACCAATAAGGGAGATCATACTTCTAAAACCGTTATTATTGCTATGGGAGGCGGGGCTTTCAAACCACGTCCACTCGAATTAGAAGGTGTTGAAGGCTATGACAATATCCACTACCACGTTTCTAACATTCAACAATATGCTGGTCAGAAGGTAACCATCCTGGGGGGTGGTGACTCAGCCGTTGACTGGGCTTTAGCTTTTGAAAAGATTGCTCCAACTACACTTGTTCACCGTCGCGATAACTTCCGTGCACTTGAGCATAGCGTACAAGCCTTGCAAGAGTCTTCTGTAACTATCAAAACACCATTTGTGCCGAGTCAACTTCTTGGTGACGGCCAAACTCTTGACAAGCTTGAAATCACAAAAGTCAAATCCGATGAAACCGAAACCATTGAATTGGACCACCTCTTTGTCAACTATGGCTTTAAATCTTCTGTCGGTAATCTTAAAAAATGGGGATTAGAACTGAACCGCCACAAGATTATCGTCAATAGCAAGCAAGAGTCAAGCCAAGCTGGAATTTATGCTATCGGTGACTGCTGCTACTACGAAGGTAAGATTGACTTGATTGCGACTGGTCTAGGGGAAGCACCAACTGCTGTTAATAATGCCATTAACTACATTGACCCCGAACAAAAAGTACAACCAAAACACTCTACAAGTCTATAAGAAAAGAACCACGAATCATACGATTCGTGGTTTTACAGTTCCTCTGCGATTTTGTTGATCTTTCTCAGGCGATGATTGACACCACTTTTGGTTAAGGGATTTGTCAGACTATCTGCCAACTTTTGAATAGAATAGTCTGGATGCTGAATACGCAGACGGGCAACTTCCTGCAAATCTGCTGGCAGATTATCCAAGCCAATTCTATCTTTGATTTTACTGATATTATTAATGGTTTTCATACTCGCTGAAACCGTACGAGCAATATTTGCTGTCTCTGCATTATTGGCACGATTGAGGTCATTTCGAGTTTCTCGGAGAATCTTGACACCTTCAAAAGTATCTCGCGCCTGCATAGCTCCTACTAAAATCAGGAAATCCATAATATCTTCTGCTCGCTGGAGATAGGTCACTGCACCTTTTTTTCGTTCAATCACCTTGGCATCTAACAAGAACTGCTGCAAGAGCGAAGCGATCCCTTGGGCATGGTCCAGATAAACTGAACTAATTTCCAGCTGATACTTGCCTGACTCGGGATCTCGAATGCTCCCATTTGCTAAAAATGCACCACAAAGATAGGCACGACCTGCTTCTTCATCTTCTAAAATATCCGGATCAATTCCCGTCTCCAGACCAAAGAAAGAATCAGCCAAACGCAAATCCGCTAAAAGTTCTTGGACTTGTTCATCTGTAAACACAGTATAGACCCGATTTTTACGAAGATTGCTTCTCTGATGATGACGAATCTCCGACTTGATACCATAAAAGTGCAAGAACGATTCATAGAGATGGCGGGCAAGCTTGGCACTCTCTGTAACAACGGATAAGGTCAAGCCAGAACTAGACAAACCTACGCTTCCAGACATCTTGATAATGGCTGATAACTCATAGCGACTCAGGTGGTGTTGACCTAGGATTTCTTCTTTTACTGCTACTGTGAAACTCATTTTCTCACCTGTATGATGCGCATCAATTCATCAACGATTAAATCCCCATCGTGGAAGGCGCCACCATTTTCCAAACGTAGGAAGTTGGATGAAATGACACGTGGGACTTGCTTACGTAAGCCTTCAAAATCATGCTCAACCTGTACTAAATACTCATCAAAACGATTGGTATCCATATAATCTCTAGGTACCTTCTCGATATTAACAAGCACAGTATCAATAAATGGTCTACCCAAATGACGTTGCAAGACTTCCACATGATCACTATCTGTAAAATGCTCAGTCTCACCACGTTGGGTCATGATATTGCAAACATAAGCCACCTCTGCTTTGGTTTCAAGAAGGGCTTTTCCAATCTCTTCAATGACGATATTCGGCAAAATGGAGGTAAAGAGTGAACCAGGCCCTAAGACAATCATATCACTCTCAAGAATGGTATTCACAACTCGACGACTTGCTTGTGGTTTTTCATCATCCAGGGTATTGGTGACGTAAACATGATCAATCATGCCTGAATGATCTGCAATGTGACTTTCCCCAGCTACTTCTGAACCATCTTTAAAGACTGCGTGCAAGGTTAAGGGATGATCACTAGATGGATAAATCTTACCTGTCGTATGGAAAAATTTACTCAGTAATTGCATGGCATTATAGGTTGAACCCTGCATTTCAGAAAGCCCTGCTATGAGAATATTCCCCAGAGGATGTCCAGCAAAGGCACCTGCATCATCAGAGAAGCGGTATTGAAAAACCTTCTCATAGAACTTTGGCATATCTGACATGGCCACAAGGACATTGCGTAAATCCCCAGGTGGTGTCAACTGCTGCATATTTTTACGCAGTTCACCTGAAGAACCTCCGTCATCAGCAACAGTTACAATGGCTGCAATGTCAACATCTCTTTCCCGCAAACTTTTTAAAATAACAGGGATTCCAGTTCCTCCACCAATCACCGTAATTTTTGGTTTTCTCATGAACGGTTTACCGTTTCCTTTCTTCGGTCTTTATCACGATGACTTTCATTTACAGACCAATTCTTAGACAAATCATTGGCTAATCGTTTGGCAAAGGCAACACTCCGATGTTGCCCACCTGTACAACCTACTGCAATGGTTAAAACTGATTTGCCCTCTTTTTTATAGCCAGGTAGGATTGGTTCAATCAAGGCCAACAAATGGCGGTAGAAATCTTCAGATTCCTCATGATTCATGACATAGTCATAAACGGCCTGATCTTCACCTGTCTGATTGCGAAGTTCTGGTAGATAGTAGGGATTTGGGAGGAAACGGACATCAAAAACTAAGTCAGCATCAATGGGAATGCCGTATTTAAACCCGAAAGACATAACCTCAATACGGAAGGACTGAGCCTGTTCTTGATCTGAAAATTGCTCTGCAATCGTCTTACGAAGTTCACGGGGAGTTAACTCTGTTGTGTCTACTACGTTTTGACTCATATTTTTCAAGGGTGCCAAAAGTTCGCGTTCCAACTTGATCCCGTCCAAGATACGACCATCTGCTGCCAGAGGGTGACTTCTTCTAGTTTCCTTATAGCGTGCCACCAATTCCTTATCTGCTGCATCCAAAAAGAGGATTTTAAAGTCTAAATCATCTTGATTTTCCAATTCATCCAAGACAGCCTGAATTTCTGAGAAGAAAGAACGACTACGCATATCAACCACTAGGGCTAACTTGTGGTCATCATCCTTGGTCTCAACCAACTGCAAAAATTTTGGTAAGAGTGCAGGCGGCATATTATCAATGGTAAAATATCCTAAATCCTCAAAGGATTGAATGGCTACAGTTTTTCCTGCACCACTCATTCCTGTCACAATCACCAGGTGAAGTTGTTTCTTTGTCATCATTGTCTCCTTATATCAAAAGAAGTTTGGAAGAACCAAACTTCAACTCGCTTATCCAATCTCTGCAATGACTTCAATTTCGACTTTTACATCGCGAGGAAGACGAGCTACTTCTACAGCTGAACGAGCTGGAAATTCCTTATTAAAGGCTGTTTGGTACACCTCATTGAAAGGTACAAAGTCGTTCATATCACTCAAAAAGCAAGTTGTTTTGACAACATGGTCAAAATCTGTCCCCGCTTCTGCCAAAATAGCTCCAATGTTTTTCAAAACTTGTTCAGTCTGTTCTTGGATCGTTTCTCCTACGATTTCTCCAGTTTCAGGAGATAGTGGAACTTGACCGCTAGCAAACAAAAGATTGCCAACGATTTTTCCTTGAACGTAAGGTCCGATTGCCTTTGGAGCTTTATCTGTATGAATTGTTTTTGCCATATGTATTCCTCACAATTTTTCTAAAATAGCATCCCAAGCTTGATCCATTCCTGCTTTTGTTACGGATGAAAAGAGGATAAAATCATCGCTTGGATCAAAATTTAATTTCTTTTTTATAGCTGATTCGTGCTTGTTCCATTTACCACGCGGAATCTTGTCTGCCTTGGTCGCCACAATGATGACAGGAATCTCATAATACTTAAGAAACTCGTACATCTGTACATCATCTGCTGACGGATCATGACGAAGGTCAACAAGACTAACAACCGCTCGAAGATTTTCACGAGTGGTTAAGTACTCCTCAATCATGCGACCCCACTTTTCGCGTTCCTTTTTGGAAACACGAGCATAACCATAACCGGGCACATCCACAAAACGCATCTTATCATCAATGTTAAAGAAATTAAGTAGTTGTGTTTTTCCTGGTTTCCCAGAGGTACGAGCTAGATTTTTTCGATTGAGCATGGTATTGATAAAACTAGATTTACCAACATTTGAGCGACCTGCGAGCGCAATCTCAGGAAGTTCATCCTGTGGATAGTGGGACTTGTTGGCTGCACTCAGCAAAATCTCAGCATTGTGTGTATTGATTTCCATAGTCACCTCTAGGCTGTCTCTAGGATTGGCTTAGCCGTTCCGTCAACCGCTTCTTTTGTGATACGAACTGTTTTCACATTTTCTTGACTTGGAACTTCAAACATAACGTCTAGCATAGTTTCTTCGATGATTGAGCGAAGACCACGCGCACCAGTTTTGCGTTCGATTGCTTTGTTAGCAATTTCCTGGAGGGCTTCGTCGTCAAATTCTAACTCAACATCATCATAAGAAAGCAAGGTCTGGTATTGTTTGACCAAGGCATTTCTAGGCTCTTTCAAAATGCGAACCAAGTCATCTACTGTCAACTGCTCCAGAGCTGCAAAGACAGGCAAGCGTCCAATCAACTCAGGAATAATACCGAATTTTTGAATATCTTCTGCGATGATTTCTTGCATGTAAGAACTATTTTCGTCAATGGCCTTGTTGTTTTGTCCGAAACCAATCACTTTTTCACCCAGACGCTGTTTGACAATCTCTTCGATGCCATCGAAGGCACCACCCACGATAAAGAGGATATTTTTTGTATCCACTTGAATCATTTCTTGTTGTGGATGTTTGCGTCCACCTTGCGGTGGTACACTAGCTACAGTTCCTTCGATAATCTTGAGAAGGGCTTGTTGCACCCCTTCACCAGAAACATCACGTGTGATAGACACGTTCTCGCTCTTCTTAGCAATCTTGTCAATCTCATCTACATAGATAATTCCACGTTCTGCACGTTCGATGTTGAAGTCAGCTGCCTGCAAGAGTTTGAGGAGGATATTTTCCACGTCCTCACCTACATAACCAGCCTCAGTAAGAGCTGTTGCATCTGCAATGGCAAATGGTACATTCAAACTTCTAGCAAGTGTTTGAGCAAGGAAAGTCTTCCCTGAACCAGTTGGGCCAATCATCAAAATGTTTGATTTTTGCAAATCCACATCTTCTGACTCTTCACGAGTGTCATGGAAATTGATGCGTTTGTAGTGATTATATACAGCCACTGCCAAGGCACGTTTGGCACGATCTTGACCGATCACATAGTGGTTCAAGATGTTTAGGAGTTCGATTGGTTTTGGTACTTCAGACAAGTCTGCTAGGACTTCCTCTGCCAACTCCTCACGAATGATTTCCTGGGCTAACTCCACACACTCATTACAGATAAAGGCGTTGTTCCCAGCGATTATTTTTTTAACTTCTTCTTGGCTTTTGCCACAAAATGAGCAATAAACCATCATATCATTTTTCCTATTTGTAGGCATGATTCCCTTCCGTTCTAAATGATTTTTCTATCTAAAATAAGGTCATATAAAAAGCATGAATGCTATTCACCAGGTTTGTAAAAGCATTAAGCCAAAGTAGAGTAGCAAGTCCAAAGCGCTTTTTACGAAAAGCGTGTGTTCCAGCTACAAGACAGACAGCACACAAAAGAGCTGTGAAAAATCCAAAAATACTGCGCTCCATTAGACTTCCTTTCTCTTTCTATATTCGATGGTAAAATCAAAGACATTTTTCTCATCTCTAGTATAAGATTTACTTGCAAGAGTCTCAAAAACAGTCAAGTCAAAATCTGCTGGGAAAAAAGTATCCCCTTCAACTTGAGCATGGATTTGTGTCACAATAATCTCATCGAGATAAGGTTCAAAAAGCTGAAAAATCTGCTTGCCCCCAATGATATAGAGATTTTTATCCTGGTTCTGATACCAGTCTAAAACATCCTCAACATTTTGGAAAACCAGAGCACCCTCAATGGACTCTTCAGGATTGCGCGTCAAAATCAGAGTCTCACGTCCTGGAAGCAAACGTCGTCCCATTCCATCAAAGGTGACACGTCCCATCAAGATGGCATGATTCAAGGTTGTTTCTTTAAAATGTTTTAACTCTGCTGGCAAATGCCATGGTAAGCGATCCTCTTTTCCGATTACACCCTTTTCATCTTGAGCCCAGATGGCTACGATTTTCTTTGTCATGCTTTCATCCTTTTTATTGATAGTTCTATTTTATCAAAAATCTTGAAAAAAGACTGTTTTGGAACGCCCTCCGAAATAGAAAAAATCCGTAGAAACTTTCTACGGATTTTTGACAAAATAGAGTATCTTACAAACCAGGTGCTTGTCCTAATTCTGCTGCAAGCATCCAGACAGTTTTTTCAAGGTCTGCCTTAGCACCAACGAAGATATCATTGGTTACATCATCACCTTCTTCATCTGTTACATCCAAGGCTTTTTGGAAAAGAGTGATGAGGTAACGATAAATTTCAAGAACACGTTCCAAACTTTCTTCTACATTGCGGAACTCTCCAACTTCTTCTTCGATTTCACTGTGTTGAAGGAATTCTGTCAAAGTAGAGTATGGTTTGCCACCAAGTGTAATCAAGCGTTCGCTGATTTCATCAAGGTAACCATCAAGGCTATCCATGTATTCATCCATCTTAGGATGCCATACCATGAATCCACGTCCACGCATGTACCAGTGTACTTGATGAAGAGCGATATGGGCTACATACAAGTCTGCTACTGCTTGATTCAAAACTTCCTTTGTATTTACTAGCGCTTCTGCCGCTGGTTTAGATAATGTTGCTACGTCTTTTAATGCATTTTTTTTCAATTCTACCATTTTTCTCACCTCATAATATTATTTTTGCAACCATATTTATTGATTACTATCTCAGTATACTACACCTAGTAGACAAAAGCAAGAAAATTAACCCATATTAAAAAAGTTGTAATAGACTGATAATTTAAGAAAGTGAGCAGATGTTTTTTTAGTTATTTTCCCTGTTTTTATTAGAGAATTGACTTTGATAAAGGTCATAATAGAAACCCTTTGCAGCTAGGAGACTCTCATGATTTCCCTGTTCGATTATCTGTCCATCTTTCAGCACCAAAATCTTGTCAGCTTCCTGAATAGTCGAAAGTCGATGGGCAATGACAAAGCTTGTTCTTCCCTTCATCAAACGCTTCATAGCTTTTTGAATCAAAAGCTCTAAGCGTGTATCGACTGATGAGGTTGCTTCATCAAGGATTAGAATTTTTGGATCCGCTAAGAGTGCACGCGCGATAGTTAGCAACTGTTTTTGCCCAAGAGAAATATTACTTGACTCTTGGTTCATTTCCATGTTGTAGCCACCAGGAAGGGTGCGGATAAAGTGGTCAACATTGGCCGCCTTAGCAGCTTCAACGATTTCTTCATCTGTTGCCTCAAGATTTCCAAAGCGAAGATTTTCCTTGATACTGCCTTCATAGAGCCAGGCATCCTGTAAGACCATCCCAAACTGGCGACGATAGTCCTGACGAGACAGGTCACGAATATCTTGCCCATCCACTAAAATGGCACCAGCTGTCACATCGTAAAAACGCATGAGAAGGTTAATCAAGGTTGTTTTCCCCGCTCCAGTAGGTCCAACGATAGCTACCATCTCTCCAGGTTCAACATCTAAGTTAAAATTGCGAATCAATGGTTTGTTTTCTACATATTGGAAATCGACATTTTTGAAACTAACTTGACCTGTCAATGGTGCAAGTTCTTTCACTTCAGCAGTTTGGACTTCTTCCTTTTCATCTAGAACTTCGAAGACACGATCAAGCGAAGACTTAGCACTTTGCATTTGTCCAGTTAATTGAGTGATATTTTGGATCGGCTGGCTAACTTGCCACACATACTGAACGAAAGCTTGCATATTACCAATCGTCAAGCGCCCTGCAATAACCTGCAATCCACCTAAGACAGCTACAATTAAGTATGTTAAATCAGACACGATATGAAGGGCTGGCATCATCAATCCTGAAATAAAGCTAGCCTTAAATCCGACCTGTTGCAATTCATCCGTAATCTTCTCAAACCTCTCTTGAGAGTTCTCTTCACGACCAAAAAGTTTGAGGACATTGAAACCTGTCAAGTTTTCCTGTACAAATCCATTCATACGTCCTAGAATGGCTGCCTGCTGTTTAAAGTATGGTTGCGAACGATTCAGAATCGTTTTAGCCCCAAAATAAGTTATCGGAATCGACAAGATAACAATGATAGCCAACTGAAGATTTAGATAGAGCACCATTCCCATAACAAAAAGAATGGTAAAGACTGCATTGACAATCTGTAAGAAGGATTGTTGAAGGGCATTTGAAACAGTCTCTACATCACTGGTAAAACGGCCTAACAAATCTCCAAACTGGTGCTTGTCAAAGTAAGACACAGGGATGCGGTTGATTTTTTCGCTCATTTCATTTCGCAAATCCTGTATCATGGACTGCACCGCATTGGTCATAAAGTAATTTGAGTAGTAAGACCCCAACTCGTAAAGAAGCCCACGCAAGAGATAGATTACTAGAATTACTGCGATATAGCTGGTATTGATACCCGCTCCTGCAACACCATTTGCCATATCAAGAAGATTACTGGTTAATTCTGTGATGGCAAGCCCTAATACGAAAGGCTCGATAACACTCATAATAACGCTGACTATCTTCAAAAAGACTGCAAAGAAAACAGAAAAACGGTAGGCTTTTAAATAGCTCCATAGACGAGCTAGACTAGATTGTTGTTTCATCCTTTACCTCCTATTCTTCTGTCAGAGACGCATTTTTCAGCTGCGACTCAGCAATTTCTCGATAGATGTCATTGGTCTCCATCAATTCTTCATGACGGCCACGACCAACGATTTCACCCTTATCAAGGACAATGATCTGGTCAGCATCCATGATAGTTCCAACACGTTGAGCGACAATCAAAACCGTTGCATCTTGAGTCACTTCCTTGAGACGACGGCGTAAGATAGCATCTGTACGGTAGTCCAAGGCTGAGAAAGAATCGTCAAAGATATAGATATCTGGACCCTTGATAACTGCTCGTGCAATCGACAAACGTTGTTTCTGACCACCTGATAGATTGCTTCCCCCTTCGGCCAGATGCGTTGCGAAACCTTCTTCTCGACTTTCGATAAAGTCTTTGGCTTGGGCTACATCAGCTGCTTGGTGCAAGTCCTCATGACTGGCATCCTCTTTCCCGTAACGGAGATTGTCTGCGATAGTCCCAGTAAAAAGCAAGGCCTTTTGTGGAATAAATCCAATCTTCTGACGGAGTGATTTGAGACGGTAATCCCGTACATCAACACCATCAACCTTAATTTTCCCCAGCGTAACATCGTAGAATCGAGGAATCAATTGAACCAGAGTAGACTTACCTGACCCAGTCGAACCGATAAAAGCAATGGTTTCTCCCGGTTTAGCAGTAAAGGAAATGTTATGTAAGACAGGGCTTTCTGTTTCCCCAGGATAGGCAAAGGTCACATTATCAAATTCTAAGTAACCATGTGTTTCTGTTTCTTGAATTCCGTCCTCATTTGGATCAATGGAAATGGGCATGTCCATGATTTCCTTCAAACGTTCACTGGATACGGCCGTTCTAGGATACATGGTAAAAAGGTTTGACAAGAAGAGGAAGGACAAGAGGGCGTGGAAACTATACTCGATGAAGGCTACCAAATCCCCAATCTGCAAACTTCCTTGTTTGAGAGGGTCTAGAGCAAACCAAACGATAGCTACAATCATGGCAATAATGATTTGCACAAAAAGTGGTTCCGTCAAACCAGTCAATTTGAACAAGCGATTGGAATTGTCTGCATAGATTGCATTTTTCTCTTCAAAACGGTTTTCTTGGAAGTCTTCACGAGCAAAGGCACGAATCACTCGTAGTCCCATCAAATTTTCACGGACATACTGGTTAATCTTATCCAGTGTTTTCTGTTGTTTTTCAGATAAAGGACGGGTTTTGACCGCCACATAAATGACTACTACAGCTAGAAAAGGAACGGAAAAAGCGACAATCCAGGCCAGTGAAGGACTCGTCAAGAAAATCATGAGAATACTTGATAACATCATCATAGGAGTGATAACACCCAACTTAAGCGTTTGTTCCGCAAACTGCATGAGGACAAAGGCATCACTAGTAATACGAGTGACTAGTGAAGACACACCAATTTGCTCGTACTCATGATGAGAGTACTCTTGCAGCTTAGCATAGACATCATCCCGCATGTCCTTAACCATATTCGTGGTCAGTTTACTAGCAGCATAAGCCAGAACAACCCGTCCAAATGTTCCCAAGACGATAATAACCAACATGATTACGGCCCAAAAATAGAGTTTATCCTGATCACCTTGGTTGATTCCCTGGTCAATCATGCGGGCTAAAACTGTTGGTAAACCTAGATTGACAATGACAAAGAAAATTGCCCCGAGAAAGTCTAACACTAACCACTTGGGATAGCGTTTGAGATAAGACCAAATATAAAGCATGATTCTCCTTTCTTTTTCTTCTAATACTCTTCAAAAATCAAATTCAAACCACGTCAGCTTCGTCTTGCCGTACTCAAGTACAGCCTGCGGCTCGCTTCCTAGTTTGCTCTTTGATTTTCATTGAGTATAAAATGCAGAAAAGAGCGTGCTTTCGCACGCCTTTTTACTAAAAAGAAGACAGGCAGCCAAAACCTCGAGAGGGGGAACTGTCTGTCTCAGATATTTAAGGCTTATTTTACAAAGTCAAGCAATGCCAAGAAGCTTTCTGGGTCAAGTGATGCACCACCAACAAGAGCTCCGTCAACGTCTGGACAAGCCATGTATTCAGCAACGTTTTCAGGTTTAACTGAACCACCGTATTGAACACGTACTTTGTCAGCTACTTCTTGACCGAAGTCAGCAGCTACAACGTCACGAACAACTTTACACATTTTTTGTGCGTCGTCTTGTGAAGCTGATTTACCAGTACCGATAGCCCAGATTGGCTCATAAGCGATAACTGATGAAGCTACTTGTTCTGCAGTCAATCCAGCAAGAGCAGCTGAAACTTGAGCACCTACGAATTCTGCTGCTTTACCAGCTTCGTAAGTTTCAAGTGACTCACCACAACAGATGATTGGAAGCATGCCGTTAGCAAAGATTGCTTTTGCTTTTTTGTTGATGTCTTCGTCTGTTTCGTGGAAGTAGTCACGACGTTCTGAGTGACCGATAACAACGTAGTCAGTACCGATTTCTTTCAAAACTTGTGGGCTAGTTTCACCAGTGAAAGCACCAGCATTTTCAAAGTAGCAGTTTTGAGCAGCAACTTTAAGGTTTGAACCTTTAGCAGCAGCAAGTACAGTAGTCAAATCAACTGCAGGAGCTGCGATACCTGCTTCAACAAGGTCTGATGAAGGAAGTTTTGATGCTACAGCTTCAACGAATGCTTTTGCTTCTTCTGGGTTTTTGTTCATTTTCCAGTTACCAGCAATAAATGGTTTACGTGACATTTCACATACCTCTTTTTTCATTTTATTTTCTACTTATTTTATCATATTTATAGATAGCTTGCAAATCTTACTCTGTAACTAGAAGTCTTCTTTTCAAAAACTTTCCAGTCGCCATTTCTATTTGAAAGCTGGCTTGCGCCTCGTTAATTTGACCACTGCTTCTGTTCTAGCCGTGTGTGGAAACATGTCAACGGACTGGATATAATGCAGGTCATAAACCTCTAGCAATCGGACTAAATCACGCGCCAAGGTAGACACATTACAGGATACATAAACCATCTTTTCAGGAGCGTATTTGACAATGGTATCCAAGAGCTTATCATCTAAACCTGTACGCGGCGGGTCTACTATCAAAGCATCTGCACGATAGCCTTCCTTGTACCAACGAGGAATAATTTCTTCTGCAGTCCCTGCTTCATAGTGAGTATTGGTATAACCCATACGCTTAGCATTTTCTTTGGCATCCTCAATAGCTTCTGGGATAATATCCATCCCTCTCAAACTTTTGACTTTTTTAGCAAAAGCAAAACCAATGGTCCCAACACCACAATAGGCATCAATCAGATGGTCATTCTCAGTCACATCCAAGGCCTTAACCGCTTCACTATAGAGAATTTCAGTCTGTTCAGGATTAAGCTGATAGAAAGCTCGAGGTGAAAGAGAGAATTCATAATCTAGAACACCTTCGCGTATACTATCTTGACCCCAAATAATCTCTGTCTTGTCCCCATAAATCTCAGAAGTTTTGGCAGTATTGGTATTGACTGCGACAGTCACTACTTCAGGATAATCCTTGACTAGGTCTTTCACAAATTGAGTCAAATTCAATTGGCGATTGGTCACAATGATAATCTGAACTTGCCCAGTTTTCCGTGCTCGACGAACCATGATGGTCCGAACTCCAAGAATTTTCCGTTCATCTGTAATCGGAATTTGATGATAGGTCAAGAGTTCAGAAATGCGATTGGCAATAATCTGCGTCTCCTTGTCTTGAACCAGACAGTCTTTTAGCTCAACCAAGTAGTGAGAATTCTGAGCATACAAACCTGCCTTGACTTGGCCTTTGAACTTTCGAGTTTGGAATTGCAGTTTAGCCCGATAATACTTAGGCTCCTGCATGCCAATGGTTGGTCTGATTTCATAGTTTTCATAGCCAGCAGGTGCAAATTTCTTCAGAGCTTGATGGAGGAGATCCGTCTTGAACTCCAGCTGTTTGTCATAGTGCAGGTGCATGATTTGACAGCCTCCACACTCATTATAAATGGTACAGTCTGGAACCACTCGAAACTTAGATTTTTTATTGACCTCAAGCAGTTTAGCCTCAACGTAGTTACGCTTAACCGAAGTCACCTGACAATAGATATCTTCTCCCTTGAGGGCACCTGGAACAAAAACGAGGGTTTTCTGGAAAAAACCAATTCCTTCCCCGTTAATCCCCATGCGCTTGATTTTTAATGGAATTTTTTGTTTGACTTTTAGATTCATAAGTCTATTATACCACGTAGTTTCTCAATGGTTAAGAATATGTTACAATAAAACCATGAATACAAAGATATCTTTTTCCTCATTGGATTTTCCTGAGCAATTACGAACTTATATAGAGGGGGCCAACCTATCTGACAGCTCTTCTCATTCAGGCGCAAGAGTTCTCTATCTTGATTCAGATTACTATTTAAAAATTGATCAAAAGGGAAGATTAGAGCGAGAAGCTAGCATTGCAAGTTGGTTTGAACAAGAAGGAATAGGAACTCCAGTCATCCACTATCTATCTACAGATAAAGACTACCTCCTGACTAAAGAGGCTATTGGTCATGATGCTCTCGCTTTTTTAGACCAGCCAGAAAAAATCTGCCGAACCATGGCAGAGGCTCTTAAAAAGCTTCACAACTTAAACCCACAAAATTTTCCATCAGAAAATCATTTAAAAGCCTATAAAGAAAGAGCCTTTAAAAACTATGAAAAAGGTGAGTTCTATGCCAAGGCGCTCCTCCCCCAATTCCAGATTAACAGTCGCGAAGAGGCCTTCCAACTCATCCAAGAACAAGGGCACCTTTTAGAAACAGATGCCTTTATTCACGGTGATGCCTGTCTACCAAACTTTATTCTCAAAGATGCTGACCACTTCTCTTGTTTTATTGATCTTGGTTTGGCTGATTTTAGTGACCGGCATATCGATCTCTTTTGGGCAGTTTGGTCCCTCAATTACAACTTAAAAGATCCCAAATATGCTGAACTATTTCTCAACTATTACGGGAGAGAGCTGGTTGATAGCAACAAACTTCGACTCGTTGCTGCCTTCGAAGCATTTGGATAAGAGGTAAACCATGAAAATCACAAAACTTGAAAAGAAAAAAAGACTCTTTCTACTTGAGCTTGATAGCGACCAAACCTGCTACATTACAGAGGATACCATTGTGCGCTTTATGTTGACAAAAGGGAAAGAGATCTCAGCTGAAGAACTAACTGAGATTAAATCCTTTGCGCAATTTTCCTACAGTAAAAATCTAGCTCTTTACCACTTATCCTTCAAGGCCCGCACTGAAAAAGAAGTTCGAGATTATCTAACCAAGCATGAAATTGATGGGAAAATCATCCCCAAAGTTATCCAGTCTTTAAAAGATGATAATTGGATCAATGACCGGCAATATGCTTATGCCATCATCAATTCCAATCAGCTTTCAGGAGATAAGGGAAGCTATATGCTGATGCAGAAGATTTCTCAAAAAGGCGTTACCAAATCCATTATCCAAGAAGTCTTACAAGAATTTGATATGACGGAAGTCGCAGAACGGACAGCTGAAAAACTACTGAAAAAATACCAGGGGAAATTACCTGCCCGCGCCCTACAGGATAAGATTATCCAAAGCCTAACCAATAAAGGATTTTCCTACACAGAAGCCAAAACAGCCTTTGACCAATTGGATAGCCAGGTCGAAGAAGAAACCGTTCAGGAACTTATTTTTAAAGAGTTAGATAAGCAATACCCAAAATACTCACGAAAGTATGAAGGATACGAACTGAAACAACGTTTGACCCAAGTTTTAGCTAGAAAAGGTTATGATTTTTCGGATATAGCCAGTGCTCTCAGAGAATATCTTTAATTTTTTCATGAAAAAACTAAGAACTTTAAACAAAAATGTGATACAATAGTAAACGATAAACTTATAAATTGTAGAAAGTTGGTTAGTTATGAAACTTCCAAAAGAAGGCGACTTTATTACAATTCAAAGTTATAAGCATGATGGGAGTCTCCACCGTACTTGGCGAGACACCATGGTACTAAAAACAACAGAGAACGCTATTATCGGCGTCAACGACCACACACTTGTTACCGAAAGTGACGGTCGTCGTTGGGTGACTCGAGAACCGGCTATTGTTTACTTTCACAAGAAATATTGGTTTAATATTATCGCTATGATTCGTGAAAATGGTATCTCCTACTACTGCAATATGGCAAGTCCTTACTATCTGGATGAAGAAGCTTTAAAATACATTGACTATGATTTGGATGTTAAAGTGTTTACAGATGGTGAAAAACGCCTCTTGGACGTTGAGGAGTATGAACGACACAAGCGAAAAATGAAGTATTCTTCTGATCTAGACTATATTCTGAAAGAGCATGTTAAGATTCTTGTTGATTGGATTAACAATGAGCGAGGTCCTTTCTCAGAAGCCTATGTCAACATTTGGTACAAACGCTACGTAGAACTAAAGAATCGGTAAAGTTGTCAGAGGTCAGGATTAAAATCCTGACCTCGTTTTTTGATTTTCAACGAGCCTTTGAGTGGCGACTAATTGAACTGTTTATCAGCATTCTAAATTTCAAAAAATACTTTTAACCTAAACTTCATTTTTCATCCACAAGTTTTAAGATGCACTGATTTATTAAAGGATTGAGATTCTAGGACTAGGAATTCATAGATTGGTCCATCGATTTCTCTCCATCACCTTTTCCTAGCAAAAAACCTGCCCAATGTGGCAGGTTTTCGTCTAAATATCTAACTTCGTAACAGTGAACTTGATATGCGAATAGTCTTTCTCGATATCCTTATCTACCATAAAGGCAGTTGCATCCTTCTTGACCTGTACCAAGTCAATATTCTGTGCTTGAGCGGCATAGACACAGCCACAGTAGCATTGGCGATAAATGTCATACTCTTCACACATTTCTACAGAGCGTTTATAGCCTTGATTTTTCTTAAAATCACTCGGAAGATAATGAGTGGTGTAGATTTTCTGCACATCAATCCCGATACTATTGATGGTTTGTGAATTTTTGTGAGGACTGATAGTCAAGGCAGAACCGAAGTAGTCAAATCCTAAGTCCATGGCCACCTGTGCTGTCTTATCCAGACGATAGTCAAAACAAACCTTACAACGATCGCCACCTTCAGGTTCTTCTTCCAAACCTCTGACCAGCTGACGGTATTCGTTGGGTTCATAGGGTGCTTCTAGATATTGAACCTTGTTGCCAGTCCGTTCATTGAAATCACTGACAAACTTTTTTGTCACATAGGCACGCTTGTGATACTCAGCTTTAGGATGGATATTTGAATTAGCAAAATAAATAGTTACATCTGCATACTTGGTCAAATACTCTAAAGTATAGGTGCTACAAGGAGCACAACAGACGTGCATGAGAATGGTTGGTTTTTCTTCATTTTTTTCCCAAACTTGAACCATCTTTTGCATGACTCGGTCATAGTTGATCTTTTGATTGGGATTCATCTTACTTAGAATTTCTTCTACATCGATCATACTCTTCTCCTTTTCCTCTTGCTATTGTACCACAGGATGATCCTTTGGGCAAATAGGTTTTCGTGCTTTACTCAGTTTTTAAGTCCTTATCTAATAGCTTGCCCATCCTTGTCAGACTGATTATTAATATAGGATAAATTAAAAGCAAGATAAGACCTAGAACTAAAAAGACCGCTACAAGACCCCAACGATCGATCAACCAACCTGTCAGTGGAAATATGACAATCATGGAAAGACTAAAGAGCATGGAATTGATACTAAGCATAGTTGCTCTTACACTGGAAGGTAAATAACCTTGTAAGTCATTGAAATAGATCGGCTGATAAACTGCATAAAGTGTATCAGTTAAAAGATATACAAGAAGAAAAGCAAAGGGGGTTCCTAAAAACACCAACAACAAGGCCAAGCCCGTTAGTGCAACAAGAGTCGGAAAAACTCGATTACTATTCCATTTTTTACCGATTTGACTAGCTACATAAACAGCTATAAGATTTAACCCACTACCAATAAGCATAACCAGTGAAACCTGCCATCCTGCTAAGTCACTTATTTTCTGCTGATAATAAAAGTAAAACATACACATGAGTGTCCCTATTAGCTGATAAGTCAGCATCCAGTAAAAGAGTACTGGTTTTTCCTGCCATTCTTTACGAACTTGTTGGACAATCATTTTAAAGGTTAAGACTTCATTTTTCTCTCTCTTAGCCATTGGTTCTTTCATAAAATAAATCAAAATGATAGAAAGAAATGAAAATCCTATAGCAATTAGATAGGTCCAAGCCAATGCTCCGTGAATAAAGAAGCCTGCCACAACTGTACCTAGGGTTCGGGTGACTTCTGCCACACCAGACAAAAAGCTCGAAATCTGAAGATATCGGTCCTTTTGACCCGCTTCTACCGCAGAATCATATAAGAAAGCGGTGCTGGTTCCCGAGTCAAAATTATAGGACCAAGCACTAACCATCATGGCAAGAGCATAAATCCAAAAATTCCCTTGACCAAGTAAAATCAAGATAGAGGATACAATACTGGCCAAGCGAGCCAAATAGAGATTGGTCTTGTAGCTAAATCGATCGGCCAACATACCAGACGGGATTTCACACAAGAGACTTGTACCGTGAAAGATACTTTCTAATAGACCAATTTGAAGTAAGGAAAGACCGTTTTGAATGAAAAATAAAATCCAAAAACTGGTGATTCCAAAATAAGAAGTGAATTCCAGACCTGCTAGGAGTGGAATATTGCGTTTGTAAGTTCTTTTAAACATCGTTTTCTCTCTTTCAATATATAATATGAGTTTTTCTAAAAGACTTACTTAGAGTTGCCTACATTTTCTCCACCTCTTTCATTTAAAGTAAAAACGCCAACTGGCGTTTTATATAGTTATTAAGGTTTGATACGGTGCAACATACGTGGGAATGGAATTGCTTCACGGATGTGTTTTGTTCCTGCTGCAAAGGTTACCATACGTTCGATACCGATACCAAATCCACCATGTGGGACTGTACCATATTTACGAAGGTCAAGGTAGAATTCATATTCTGTACGATCCATACCAAGAGATTCCATCTTCGCTACAAGGGCATCGTAATCTTCCTCACGCATGGAACCACCGATGATTTCTCCGTAACCTTCTGGTGCGAGCAAGTCTGCACAAAGTACGCGATCTGGGTTACCAGGAACTGGCTTCATGTAGAAGGCCTTGATGTCAGCTGGATAGTTGATCACGAAGGTTGGTACACCAAAGTGGTTTGAAATCCATGTTTCATGTGGTGAACCGAAGTCATCACCATGTTCAAGATGTTCGTAGTCCGCATCTTCATCATTTTCATGCTCTTGCAAGAGATCAATCGCTTCATCATAAGTGATGCGTTTGAATGGCTCAGCAATGTAGCGTTTCAAGAGCTCAGTATCACGCTCCAATGTTTCCAAAGCTTGAGGAGCACGGTCAAGAACTCCTTGAAGCAACGCTTTAACATAAGCTTCTTGCAAGTCAAGTGATTCGTCGTGTGTCAAGTATGAATACTCAGCATCCATCATCCAGAACTCTGTCAAGTGACGGCGAGTCTTAGATTTCTCTGCACGGAATACTGGACCAAAGTCAAAGACGCGCCCAAGAGCCATAGCACCTGCTTCAAGATAAAGCTGTCCTGATTGGCTTAAGTAAGCTGGTGTTCCAAAGTAGTCTGTTTCGAAAAGTTCTGTAGAATCTTCTGCAGCATTTCCTGAAAGAATTGGGCTATCAAACTTCATGAAGCCATTCTTATCAAAGAACTCATAAGTTGCATAGATGATCGCATTACGGATTTGCATCACAGCAACTTGCTTACGAGAACGAAGCCACAAGTGACGGTTGTCCATCAAGAAGTCTGTTCCGTGTTCTTTTGGAGTGATTGGGTAATCTTGAGATTCACCGATAACTTCGATATCTGTAATATCCAATTCGTACCCAAATTTAGAACGCTCGTCTTCTTTAACAATCCCTGTCACGAAAACAGAAGTTTCTTGGCTTAGGCGTTTGATCGTATCAAATTTTTCAAGACCTACTTCTTCTCCAAATTTTTCGATAAAGTTTGGTTTAAAAGCTACACCTTGGAAAAAGGCTGTTCCATCACGCAATTGCAAGAAAGCAATTTTCCCTTTTCCTGATTTGTTGGCAACCCAGGCTCCGATAGTCACTTCTTGACCAACGTAGTCTTTTACTTCGATAATTGTTACACGTTTTGTCATCATTTATCTTCCTTTTTTCGTTTAACTTGTCCAAAGACATTATTACTCATTATTGTACCACAAATAATGCCTGATAGCTAGCTAGTTTAACAGAAATTCATAAGTTTTTAGCTACAAAAACCTCCGCCCAAAGGACGGAGGTTTAACTTCTTATTTTTCCATAAATCGGTGCAAACGACGAATAGCTTCTTTAAGAGTTTCCAAGTCTGTCGCATAACTGAGACGAACATTCTCTGGTGCTCCAAATCCGGCTCCTGTAATCAAGGCCAGACCAACTTCCTCAAGGATAGCCGTTGTAAATGCTGTTACATCGCTATAACCTTTCATCTCCATAGCTTTTTTGACATTTGGAAAGAGATAGAAAGCTCCTTGTGGTTTGACAACTTCAAAACCAGGGACTTCACACAAGAGTGGATAGATGGTATTCAAACGTTCTTCAAAAGCTTGACGCATAACTTCCACAGAATCTTGCGATCCAGTTAGCGCTTCAATCGTTGCATATTGAGATACCGCAGTCAGGTTTGAAGTCGTTTGACCTGTTAGTTTACTCATAGCAGCGATGATTGCTGGATCACCCACTGCATAACCTACACGCCAACCTGTCATTGCGTAGGCTTTTGATACACCGTTAATGACAATGGTTTGCTTGCGAATGGCTTCTGATAGACTAGAGATTGGGACGAATTCATTTCCGTTATAGACCAAACGACCATAAATATCATCTGCTAGGATGAGAATGTCATGTTCAACAGCCCAATTTCCAATGGCCAAGAGTTCTTCACGAGAATAGATCATACCGGTAGGATTAGATGGTGAGTTAAGAACCAAGACCTTGGTCTTATCTGTACGAGCTGCTTCTAATTGCTCAACAGTCACTTTAAAGTGATTGTCTTCCTTAGCTTGGACAAAGACTGGCACACCACCAGCCATTTTAACCTGATCTCCATAGCTGACCCAGTAAGGAGTAGGAATGATGACCTCATCTCCAGGATTAACTACAGCCATAAAGAAAGTGTAGAGAGAGAACTTGGCACCTGTAGCAAAGGTAACTTCGTTAGCTGCTACAGAATAACCATAATAACGTTCAAAATAGGTATTGACTGCTGCTTTTAACTCAGGCAAACCTGAAGCTACCGTATAGAAAGAAGCTCGTCCATCTCGAATGGCTGCAACAGCAGCATCTTGAATATTTTCAGGAGTATGAAAATCGGGCTGACCTAAAGTTAAGAAAAGAACATCTTTTCCTTCAGCTTTTAACTTCTTTGCTCTTGCATCACTAGCCAGAGTGACACTTTCTTCCATTTCTAATACACGCTTGGATAGTTTCATAGCTTCTCCTTTTCGATTAGGGTACCAGATTCAAAATCTACTAGATAATAGTCTTCTCCAGACTTGATTTCCCAAACGGGCTTTTCAGCATAGCGTCCAAAGGTAACCGTATCAATTTCAGTAGCTCCTTTTTCTCTAACAACTGCTTCTGCTTTTTCTTGTGAAATACCATTTTCTAGTTGATATACGTAAATATTGTTATTACTTTTCTCTATTAAAACAGCAACTGGTTTCTGATTCTTATCTTGACCAAGAACGCTATAATAGCTTTCTAAGCCATTAAAGATATCAACCTGGCTGACCGTTTCTAGATTCGCATACTGCTTGGCAAGTTTTTCCCCTTCTACCTTTGCTGTCTGATAAGGCTTCATGCTAAGCCACACCAAATAGAGAAAGGAAGAAGTCACAACTAGTGCCAGCAGGGTCAAGCCAATGCTGTACTGAAATAATAAGGAATTTTTTTCTTTTTTCTGTCTCATTTTCACTCGTCTATTTTACCATCTATCCTAGTGAATTACAAGTGAATAAAGGGGAGGATTTAGCAAGGAACTTCTCTTATGACAGGAGTATATGAAGCTTGAATCATTGATTTCACAGTCTTTTCATAATCTCTACTCCTAAAAATAATCTTGACTATCATCGATTTTTATTTTCTGAGCAGATTTCTTGCAAATGATTTCCCATTGTTGTAACATTGTTTATAACAACAGAGATAACTCTGATTAAAATCTAAAGGAGACTCCCTATGTCTAAAAAAGTATTATTTATCGTTGGTTCACTTCGTGAAGGTTCTTTCAACCACCAAATGGCGCTAGAAGCTGAAAAAGCTCTTGCAGGTAAAGCTGAGGTTAGCTACCTTGACTACTCAGCAATCCCACTTTTTAATCAAGAACTTGAAGTTCCAACTCTTCCAGCTGTAGCAGCAGCTCGTGAAGCTGTTCTAGCTGCTGATGCTATCTGGATTTTCTCTCCAGTCTACAACTTCTCAATCCCTGGAACAGTGAAAAACTTGCTTGACTGGCTTTCACGCGCTCTTGACTTGTCTGATACACGCGGAGCATCTACTCTTCAAGATAAAATCGTTACTGTGTCTTCAGTAGCAAATGCTGGTCATGAACAACTCTTTGCAATCTACAAAGACCTCTTGCCATTCATCCGTACAAAAGTTGTTGGTGAATTCACTGCAGCTCGTGTCAATGATTCTGCTTGGGTAGATGGCAAATTAGTCCTTGAAGACAGTGTTGCTTCTTCCCTAAAACAACAAGCTGAAGACTTGGTTCAAGCTATCCAATAATTGAATTGAAAAAAAGAAGAGGTTTTTTTATTAGCAATCAAACTTTGACGCGGTAGCTGATTGAACTTTTTGTTCGTCTTTTAGACTCCAAAAAGCTCCTAATCATCCTCGCGGGGCTGGGACAACGAAATCGAGACTTTGTCTATCGATTTCTGTCCCACCGCCTTTTTCTTAATCAACTAATTCATCAATCATACTATGTTTTAGTGGTAAACTACACATCACTAACAGGAAAATAAAGGATGATTGAATCCAAAAGAGAGCCAAATCAAAAATTCCGTGCACAGCTACTACTGTCAGGAAAGAGAGGTAAAGTCCAAGGATAGGACGCTTACTAGGTACTTGACTCATATCAATCAACATTCGTACCGGAGTGGCAGAAGCAATCCCCAAGAGAACTGTACCAACAACTCCATAACTCAAAATCGTATCTATATAAATACTATGAGCATGTTCATGATAAGGTGCTCCAATACGAGGGAAAGAGTGCATGTAGGTTAGTGGTCCTTCACCCCAGAATGGATTTTGCTTAAACAAGGCCATTCCAGCATTCCAGATAGAAACACGCTCTTCCATAGATGAATCTAAGGTTCCCATTCGAACACCCAAATCACTTGAAAATAGAAAGGCTAAACCAACCCCAAAAACTCCAATACTAAGCCAGAAAGCACGCCAGTTCTTAATGGTTGTGAAGAGATAAATAATCGCTCCAAAGATAATGGCTGGAAAAGCTGTACGATTCTGCGTAAAGTTTAAACCGAATAAATTAGCAAAGATGGCAATCATAGAAAAGATTCGTAACCATCTTAACTTCGTTGTGCTAATCAGATAAAAACCAATCATGATACAGAAACAACAGATAATTCCATAGTAATTGGGATTAAAGAAGGCAACTTCCGCTCGGTTTTGATGCCAAACCTGCATTCGTGGTGAGAGGAAGGTATAATCAAATTTCTTTACAATTTGGAAATGTTCCAAGGCTGCAAAGACTGCTGCCAAGACACTCGAGGCTAAAACTCCTTCAATCGTCAACCTGAAAAATTTAGGAGTCAATTGAGATTGGTAATAGTAAAAGAAGATTGCAAACAGAAACATTGCAACTGAGGCAACTACTCCCATCACATTTTGTGCTAGAAGAGAAATTGCAGTGCTATAGGCAATAAAAAAGAGCAAAACAGGGTGTTGAGACAGACGTTTCAAGATCCCCTTCATCTCCCCAGTATATACTAACCAAAGTAAGTAAGAGATAAAAATAATAACAAAAAGATAAAAAGGGAGAAAAATACTCAGAATAACTCCTAAAAGAAGTCCTTCTTGTTTCGATAAACTTTTTAACTTTTCAATGACACCTATTGATTTCACAACAGATCCTTTCCTTCTGAATATCACATTCAGATAAATAAGCTATTAAAACATTTTACCATTTTTCAAGCGATTTGAAAACCTCTTTGCCTCTATCATCCTAACTAAAACTGGGTAAAATTTTATAGTTAGCTAAGATTACTCTAAAAAACGCTCTCCCTTTTTTAAAAATATGGTACAATAAATCTAATTATTCCAGAAAGGGTCTAGCATGAAATCCTACCAAGAAGTCTATAAAATACTAATTACTGAGACTGATTATCTAAGCGGAGAAAAAATAGCTGAGAGATTAAACCTATCTCGAACTTCAGTATGGAAAGCTATCCAACGTCTCCAGCAAGAGGGACTGGAGATTGACAGTATCAAAAATCGTGGGTATAAACTTCTGGACGGAGACCTTATCTTGCCTCAGGAAATCGAAGCGAATAGTCCCATCACTGTCCAGTTTAAACCCTCAACAAAATCTACCCAAACTGATGCTAAAGAGGCTATGGAAGCTGGTGCCAAAGGGGATAGGCTCTACCTTTCCACTAGCCAAACTATGGGACGTGGCCGTTTTCAACGTCCTTATTACTCACCTGATAAGGGGGGGATTTTCATGTCCCTCCACCTACAACCCAATCTCCCTTATCAGAATCTTCCTGCCTATACACTTCTAACAGCTGGAGCTATCTACAAGGCTATCAAGAATCTTAGTTTGATTGACGTGGATATCAAGTGGGTCAATGACATTTATCTGAACCAGAAAAAAATTGCTGGTATTTTAACAGAAGCCATTACCTCCGTCGAAACTGGACTCGTTACAAATGTTATCATTGGGGTCGGGATCAACTTTTCTATCGCTGAATTTCCAAAGAATCTACAAACTAAAGCTGGAAGCTTATTTTCTCAACATACTCCCATTACTCGCAATGAATTGATTGCTGAAATCTGGAAATGTTTCTATGAAACAGAAGCCGATGAACTCCTCTATCTCTATAAAAAGCGCTCAATCGTTTTAGGAAAAGAGATTTCCTTCAAGAAGGATCAAGAAATATTCACAGGAAAAGCCTGTGACATCTCTGACCAAGGACAACTGCTGATAGAATTAGCCAAGGGTGAAAAGATTTGGCTCAATAGTGGCGAAGTTTCGCTGACTAAATGGTAGTTTTCCTAGATCAAAAAAATCGACCTTTCTTATTGAAGGTCGATTTTCTGATTATTTTTTCAAACGTTCAACGTCACGTGCAATGACCAATTCTTCATCCGTTGGAATTACCAGTACACGTACACTTGCTGCATCTGTCGAAATATCTCCGGTTGCACCAAAGACATTTTTCTCTGGATCTACATCGCAACCGAACCAAGAAATCCCTGAAATAACATCTTCACGTACATTAGTAGAATTTTCACCGATACCTGCTGTGAAAATAATAGCATCTGCTCCATTTAGGACTGCCAAGTATTGTCCGATGTGTTTTTGGATACGATCAACATACATTTCATAAGCCAAAGTGGCATCGTGATCTCCTGCCTCCATAGCAGCAATTACATCACGCATATCACTAGACTTACCTGAAACACCCATCAACCCTGACTCACGATTGAGGATACGACTGATGTCCTCAGGCTTGTTAAAGTCCTCTGTATATTGCATTAAATAAGGAATGATAGCAGGGTCAATATCCCCTGTACGAGTTCCCATCATTACACCACCAAGTGGAGTGAATCCCATTGAGGTATCGACAGATTTCCCACCCTTAACAGCTGTAATAGAAGCACCATTACCGATGTGACAAGTGATTAACTTCAACTCTTCAAGTGGACGACCCAAGAGTTTTGCTGCTTCTTGAGCAACGTACTGATGGCTTGTACCGTGCGCTCCGTACTTACGAACCTTGTTTTCTGTGTAATATTTTGTTGGTAGAGGATAGCGATAAGCTTTCTCTGGCATTGTTGTATGGAAGGAAGTATCAAAAACAACGACACTCGTAATATCTGGCAATAATTCTTTGAAGGCGCGAATACCCGCAGCATTTGCAGGATTGTGCAATGGGGCAAGAAGACCTAACTCTTCAACTTTTTCAATTACATCACCTTCCACGACTGTAGACTCTTTGAAGTACTCTCCACCTGCAACGACACGGTGTCCAACACCAGTAATTTCATCATAAGATTTAATAATATCAAAACGAATCAAGTCATCAAGCAAAATCTTAACTGCCAAAGTATGGTTGTCAATGTCAAGGACTTGTTGTTCTGAGCGACCATCGAACTTAACTGTAGAAATAGAATCTTTCAATCCAATTCGCTCAATCAACCCTTTTGCAAGCACTTTTTCTTCTGGCATTTGGTAAAGTTGCCATTTCAAGCTAGAGCTTCCAGCGTTAATTGCAATGGTTTTTGTCATAATGTTTCCCCTTTTTTAAGCGTTTTCAACTATTATATCAAAATTTATACTAGATTTCATGTTCTTGACACCAATTTTGAAAATTTTCCTTAAATTCCAACAAAATTTCAGGATCCCGAAGGCTAGTAAGTGGATAAACAAAGGGCTCTGTCCCTTCTCCCACCTTCTTTTGCAGAACAAAAATGGTCTTAGACTGGGCTCCTTGAGCGAAGAGATCCTCTGGTAAAGCTAGGATAGCGACTAGTTGAGCTTGATCAGTCAGCCAGGATTTCAAGAAATCACTCTGAGGACTCGTCAAAAGATCTGTTGGAGCAAGGAAAATAGCATAACCTCCCGTCTTAAGATACTTGAGAGATTGCTCCATTAATAGATGATGAGCGTAAGTATGTTCATCCTTTGCTGCCACTTGGTAACGTGAAGCGATCTGATCGTCTGGGTAGTAGCCAATCGGGAGGTCGCTCACAATAATATCACTTTCTTTTAATACTTGTGGACGTATTGCATCTCCTTGGACAAAGCCCATTTGCAGATCCATAACTTCAGCCATACTTGCAGCCAAATCGATTAAGAGGTCATCTAGCTCAATCCCAAGGTAATCTACCTTTTTGTTCATGGACGTTAAGAAGCTAGCACCCAGAATTCCCATCCCAGACCCCAACTCTAATAAACTTAGATTTTCAGCAGGCCACAGTTGCTCCATCAGAAAAATCATCAAGTGACCAATGGCGTCTGGTGTAAACTGGTGATTTGCTTGGAGAGGTTCTGTTTGCGCTGCCTTCATTAACAAGAATTGGTAGGTTCGTAACCACTCTTCTTTTCGAAGAGCCAGTCGTTTTAATGCTTGATTGTTTTTCTTGACATCTTCAAGATTTGTCTGACCATCCAGATAGATTCCATTTTGCTCAATCAAGGCATCGTAAAAATTTGTCGTCAAATCATTTTGAATGATTTGGACATTTTCTAGTAAATAGGTATATGCTTGTTCAATTTTTTCAAAATCCATACCCTTATCTTACCAAAAATAGTGTCCTTTTTCCAGATTTTCATAATTGTGAAAATGAAAAAAAGAAAATCTACCTCCTCAGTAGACTTTCTCTGTTTAACATTTATTTCCAAGCGCCACTGGCATCTACATAATAGCCATCTGGCGTGCGTGTATTGCTAAGCATATTACCAGATGAAGCCAGATAGTACCACTTACCATTATCTTTGATCCAGCCTGTTGCCATTGCACCAGAATCTTTTAGGTAATACCAAGAGCCCTTATCTTTCACCCAGCCTGTTGCCATGGAACCTGAGTCTTTTAGATAATACCAAGTACCACCATCTTTAAGCCAGCCTGTTGCCATTGAACCTGAGTCTTTTAGGTAATACCAAGACCCATTATCATATAACCAATCAGCTGAAATCATAGCTCCTGATGATTTAAAGGCATACCAGCTACCACCTTGATGAAGCCATGTTTGATTAAACATAACCCCTTTATCATCCATAAAATACCAGCTTCCCTGATCCTTAATCCAAGCATTTTGAACTAGTTGGCCTTGTTTTTGATAGTACCAGTTTTGTTTAGATTTTAGCCAGCTTTCTGTTTTTATAATTGGATAAAGTTCTTGGAAAGCTCCCCCACCCTTATAAGAATGACTGATAGTTTCTGGTTTTGCAAGTTTCAACTCACCATTGTCATAATCTGCCCAAGCATAGACTTTTTGACCATTGACAGTCTCTGGTAAGGTTGCAGTATAAGTCTTAGTTCGATAGTCCCATTTGGTATCAAGGTAGATGTATTGATCGTTTGATTCTTCAATACGGAAGTAACCACTCTTTCCACCGTCATGATACACATCATCAACTACTTTAGTGGACCAGGTCTTTACTTCATTTCCGCTCTTGGCTTCTACCTTGATATCCCCTCTATAGCCATAGGGTACGTAGAAATTCAGGTAACGCCCCTCTGTACCGACCATAGACTTTTCCTTTTCTTGACCTAGAAAATTGACAGTCTGATCTTGACCATTTAAAGTAACTTTCCACTCGATTTTCTCAGTTTTTGGCAAATCTAAGACTTTGATATCTACTTCATGTCCATTTTCAAATCGAAGAATTTTGCCATCTTGATATTGAACACCACCCTTAATAACCCACTCTTCTTCAAGCTCGAACGCCTTTCCTGAATGAGGAAAAGCTAGTAAAGCTAAACCTGCTAAAGACAAACTAAATAGTGTGATTTTTTTCATGAGATTTCCTCCTGTTTTTATCCATGTTAATTATATCACTATGTTATTTTTTTGCAAGAGATATCCTAAATGTATATAGGAAAAACCTCTGAGATGACTCTCAAAGGTTTTATTCTGTCTATTTACTATTTTCAACTGCTGCTGTTACAAAAGCAGTGTAAAGTTCTTCTGGGCGGTTTGGACGACTTGAAAGCTCTGGGTGGTACTGACAAGCCACAAAGAATTTGTTTTCTGGAATTTCAACAATTTCGACCAAGCGATTGTCTGGTGAAACGCCTGAAAAGACAAAACCTGCTCCTTCAAACTGTTCACGGAAGGCATTGTTAAACTCATAACGGTGACGGTGACGGCGTTGCACCACCTCTTTGTTATGATAAGCTGCCGCTGCCTTAGAACCACGTTTTAACTTAGAAGGATAAAGTCCCAAACGAAGGGTACCACCCATGTCCTCAACATCAATCTGATCACGCATGATATCAATGATAGGGTATTTGGTATCAGGATTTAGCTCTGCTGAATTAGCTCCTTCAAGACCTAAGACATTACGGGCAAACTCGATACAGGTCAACTGCATACCCAAGCAGACTCCAAGCATTGGTACATCATTTTCACGCGCATAGCGAATCGCTTCAATCTTACCTTCTGTTCCACGTTGACCAAAACCACCTGGAACGATGATTCCGTCAGCGTCAGATAGAAGTTCTGCCACATTGTCAGCTGTCACATCGTTAGCATTGACCCAATCAATCTTCACTTCTGCATCATTGGCATAACCAGAGTGTTTCAAAGCTTCAACAACTGAGATGTAGGCATCTTGCAACTCAACATACTTACCAACAAGGGCAATCTTGACTTGTTTTTTGAGATTCATGACCTTGTCAACCATAGCTGACCACTCTGTCATATCTGCTGCAGGTGCATCTATCTTCAAATGGTCACAGACGATTTGATCCATGCCTTGTGCTTGCAGATTAAGTGGGATTTGGTAAAGATGATCCACATCCAAGGACTCGATAACTGCTTCTGGCGCCACATCACAGAACTGGGCTAGTTTATTTTTAATCCCTTGTCCTGCTGGTTTTTCTGTACGAATGACCAACATATTTGGCTGGATTCCCAGACCACGCAATTCTTTGACAGAGTGTTGAGTTGGTTTGGTTTTCATTTCACCAGCTGCCTTGAGGTAAGGAAGCAAGGTCGTATGGATATACATGACATTATCTGCACCCACATCTGCCTTCATCTGACGAAGAGCTTCTAAGAATGGAAGGGACTCGATATCGCCGACTGTTCCACCAACCTCTGTAATAATAACGTCAGAGTCAGTCGTTAGAGCAGCACGCTTGATTTTTTCTTTCAAAGCATCTGTAATATGAGGAATAACTTGGACAGTTGCACCCAAATACTCTCCACGGCGTTCCTTACGAAGAACTTCGCTGTAGATTTTACCAGTTGTCACGTTTGAGTATTTGTTGAGGTTGATATCGATAAAACGTTCATAATGACCCAAGTCCAAATCTGTCTCAGCCCCATCATCAGTTACAAAGACTTCCCCGTGCTGGTAAGGGCTCATGGTTCCTGGGTCGATATTGATATAAGGGTCAAATTTTTGAATGGTCACCTTCAAACCACGGTTTTTCAAAAGACGCCCAAGGCTCGCTGCAACGATCCCTTTTCCAATAGACGACACCACACCACCAGTGACAAAAATATATTTCGTAGACATAGATTCCTCTTTCTAAAATGTTCAAGGTCTTGTTCACTAACAGGGGATTGAGAAAACAAGACCTTCATCAATAACTACACCCCAAGAAGAAAAGCTTCCTGGAAAAACAAAAATAGCTCCCTAATAACTAGGGAGCTCCGACCTCTAAAAGAGGTGCCCGAACAATATATTACCTCAAAATGAACCATTTGTCAAATAGAACAAATCGTTGACTTGGCGCATTCCAGCTTACAAAACTAATTCAAATTAATACAAAAAGCTGGACTAGGAAATCGAGACTTGATAGACCGATTCCAGCTCCAACTCCTTTTTATTTTTATTCTTCCTCTTCTTCAGAGTCTTCGTCGTCTTCTTCATTAAGATCGACTTCTTCATCTAGATCATCTGGGGCGATTTCATTGATTTCAGCATCGTAGGCTTCCACTTCATTCTTCTCATCATCTGGATTTTCATCATCATAAGAAAGAGCTGGATCTTCTTCGTAGGCGTCTTCATCCTCTGGATCATCTGCACTGTAATCAATAGCATCTGTATCACCATCCATAAAGGCGTTGACACGTTTTTTCTTAGCCTTAGGTGCTACTTCTTCATCATCACTTTCTTCAAGAGCAATGATTTCCTCATCGATTTCATCCACTCCATACCATGAACGAAGGCCCCATTTGTTATCTCCAAGTGAGATAAAGCTACCGTCAAAGTTCAACTCTGTATAGAACAAAGGCAAAGCTTCACGAATATCGCTATTAGAGGTACCGAGATAGTTTTGGATTTCATTAACCAAATCACTAAAATGCATCTCATTATCACGACCACGGAGTTCCAAGATGGCACGAGCCACCTCAATCATAGATAGTTCACTTTTTTCTTGCCCAGCAAATACTTCTAATTCCAAAGCGTTTCTCCTCATTTTTTACTACTAACGTCAGAGTGGATAAACTCTGATCTCATTTTATCATGTACTCTTTATTGTACGATAATTTTGCCTAATAGTCAAAGGTTTAGGAGAAATAAATGTGAAATATTTCAGCTAATTAATACTCAATGAAAATCAAAGAGCAAACTAGGAAGCTAGCCACAGGCTGCTCAAAACACTGTTTTGAGGTTGCAGATGGACGCTGACGTGGTTTGAAGAGATTTTCGAAGAGTATAAAAGACCTGGGAGATACACTCACAGGTCCGTGACTTTATTTATAGCTCAAAGCTCGTTTAAAGGTTTTCCAGATCCCCAAATCATCCGTTTGAAGAACCAAACTAGCATACATACGTCCAATAAAAGCTGTTGCAGTAACTGCAAAAATAACTGTTATAGCAAGCGAAATCCAAGCCTCTAGTCCATTTGCGTAACCATTGATAGTTCTGAAAGGCATAAAGAAGGTTGAAACGAATGGAATGTAAGAACCGATTTTCAAGATTAAATTATCACCAGAAGTTCCTAATACAGTTACTCCAATGAAACCTACCATAATCAAAAGCATCAAAGGCGATAAGGCCTTACCAGAATCTTCAGGTCGCGAAACCATAGAACCTAAGAAGGCAGCCAAGACCACATACATAAAGAGACTAACCAAGACAAATAACAAGGTATTGATCGAAAAGGCTTCTCCCAAGTGATTTAGAATACCTGAATTTGCCAAGATAGGCATATCCTTAAAGAAGAAAATAGCTCCAAGTCCACCTACAACATAAATACCAATATGAGTCAAAATAACAAGAAGTAAGGCAATCATGCGTGCGTAGAAATAATGGCTAGCACGAATGCTTGAGAAAACCACTTCCATGATTTTGGTTCCTTTTTCACTAGCTACCTCTTGAGCAGTGACACTAGCATAAGTAATCAAAATCATATAGAGGAAGAAACCCAGTCCTGCAGCCGCAAAGGTTTGGACCATCTTTTTATTTTCCTTGGCTTCATCAATCTGTTCTGTGAATTGAATTGTTTGAGCCAAGCGTTTTTCCTGTTCCTGAGACAAATTTGCTTCTGAACGGTTGAGTTGGGATTGGAGTTCATTCAACTTAGCGGTCACTGCTAACTTAATGCCACTCTCTAGTGAAGTTTCACCATGATAGACTGCCTTGAGGACACTATTCTCCTGGTCAATGGTTAGATAACCTTTTATTTTCTCATCTTTGATAGCGGCTTGGGCACTTGCTTCATCCTTATAGTCAAAGTTAAGACCATTGGTCGATTTAAGTTCTTCTGTAACAAGAGGAACAGAACTAACTACTGCTACCTTACTATTTTGAGCCAAGGAAGAACCTTGGAGAACACCAATTCCTCCAGATAGACCTAAAAAGAGGAAAGGCGAAATCACCATAAAGAAGAAACTCCAAGACTTGACATGTCTTAGATAGGTTTCTTTGATTACAACCCACATATTTCTCATACTTCCACCCCTGATTCTAATTTAAAGATTTCATCGATTGTTGGAGCTTGTTGATCAAACGTCGCGATATATTGACCTTGAGTCAAGATTGGGAAGAGTTCTCTACCTGCACTTTCATCATCTAAAATCAACTTCCAGCTACCTTGCTTGGTCAAGCTAACCTGTTTGACATGAGGAAGGCTCTCCAGTTCTTCCTTGCTTCGGTCACTTGAAACAAAAAGTCGTGTTTTGCCATATTGATTGCGGACTTCTTGAACCGGTCCATGCAAGACCACACGCCCATCACGAATCATGAGGATATCATCACAAAGTTCTTCGACATTGGTCATGACATGGTCAGAAAAGATAATGGTCGCGCCACGTTCTTTTTCTTTCAAGATAACCCGCTTAAGAAGTTCGGTATTAACTGGATCCAAGCCACTAAAAGGCTCATCTAGGATAATCAAATCTGGTTCATGAATCAAAGTGATAATCAACTGAATCTTCTGTTGATTTCCTTTTGAGAGACTTTTGATCTTATCCGTCAGTTTCCCCTTGACTTCCAGTTTTTCCATCCATTGAGGGAGTTTTTCTTTGATTTCCTTAGCGTCCATGCCTTTTAGAGTCGCCAAATAACGAACTTGTTCAAGGACTGTCAATTTAGGCATAAGACTGCGTTCTTCAGGTAGATAACCAATGCGAGCATAGGTCTCCTGACGAATGTCTTGACCATCAAGCTCAATCTCCCCTTGATAGTCTAAAAATTTCAAAATACTGTGAAAAATAGTTGTTTTCCCAGCTCCATTTTTCCCGACCAGCCCTAAAATACGCCCTGGTCGTGCTTGAAAGTCAACACCAAACAAAACTTGCTTAGGCCCAAAACTTTTCTCTAGATTTCTTACTTCGAGCATCATCCACCTCCGAAATTTATTGCACTCATTATACTCCTTTTTGATAGCATTTACAATGATTTATGTACATTTTTAAATCATGACTCTTAAGAAGGGAGTTTACTGGATAAGGACTTTATTGGCTCATCACCAAGCATTTTAATCCTCCAGATTTTAAGTGATAAATTTATTATACTCATTTCTTGATAAATCCGTTGGCTATGTCCTCAAATGTTCATTTTCAGTCCTGAATTGTTACTAGCAATCTTCATCATCCTGCCTAGCTTATCGTACTATTTTATGGTATATTTTTGATAGACTATAGATTATCATCGGCAAGGAATCTGATATGAAAAAAAGACTTAAACTCGAACCAAACAACAATAACTTAATCATTTGGGAAACTGAACAGCCAAAAGCCGTTCTTCAGCTCGTACATGGAATGGTAGAGTACGTGGAACGATATGAAGAATTTGCTCTAGCCATGAATAAAGAAGGCTTTACGGTTATCGGCCATGATCATCTCGGCCATGGTCATACTGCTCAAAATCCAAGTCAACTCGGAGTCTTTCCTGAATCTCCCGAGGAACTCATCGATGATATTGAAAGAGTGACCTCTTTTATTCAAGAAAGCTATCCAAAACTTCCAATCGTCCTTCTAGGGCATTCTATGGGTTCTCTTATGTGTCGCTATTATGTAGCTAAACGAAAACCACCTATCAATGCCTTGATTATCATGGCTACTGGTCAACAACCTCAGTTTCTAACTCGATTTGCTCTCATCCTAACAGAATGCATCCGACTTATAAAAGGGAATAAACACCGTAGTAAACTCTTGACTTATCTATCAACTGATAGTTTTAATCGAAGTATTAAGAATTCGAAAACATCTGTCGATTGGCTCTCGAAAAATGAAGAATCTAACCAAGCTTATCTGAAGGATCCATTCTGTCAATTCATCCCTACTATTCCCATGTACAGATCCATTTTTTACTTCTCTAATCAAGTAGCTAGTAAGCAGGTAATCGATGAGATTCCAGCTCAACTCCCCATTCTCGTTATTTCAGGACAAGAAGACCCTCTGGGAGAAAATGGTAAAGGTATAGAAAGATTTGTAAAACTCCTAAAGGCTTCACATTCGAAAGTAAGCGTCCGAGTAGTTGAAGAGGCTCGTCACGAAATTCTAAACGAGAATAATCGAAACGATACTTATCACTTCATAGCTGATTGGATGACAAAAAATACCGATGTCTGATCATCTTGTAACAGTATTAAAAAGGAGTTGTTTCCCCGTCAATTTGATTCAATCATCAGGCTAAAGCTTGATGATTTTTTCTACTAAAAAATCCATCCCTAGGGATGGATTGAAGGTTTTTAACGCACTTCTGCATTCACTTTTTCTTCGAGTGATGCTTGGATTTTTTCCATGTAGCGTGCGACTTCTTCGTCAGTCAAGCTATCTTCTGGATTTTGGAAGGTCAAGCTATAAGCCATTGACTTCATACCTAGTCCCAATTTTTCGCCTGAGAAAACGTCAAAGAGTTTGATATCTGTCAATCGTTTCACGCCTGCAGCCTGGATAGCATCTACAACTTCTTGGTGAGTGACTTCTGCCTTGAGGAGAAGGGCGATATCACGGCTCACCGCTGGGAATTTGGTGATTTCCACAAATGGAGCGGCTGGTTGAAGAGCTGTCTCAATAGCTGAAAGGTTGAGCTCTGCTACATAAGTTTCTGGAATATCGTAAGCCTTGGCTGTAACAGGATGTACTTGACCGAGGAAACCAAGGACTTGGTCACCGAGTGAGATCAAGGCTGTACGTCCTGGGTGAAGACTAGCAATTTCAGAAGTTGCTGTATAAGTCACTTCAAGACCCAAGCGAGCAAAGAGAGCTTCCAAAATTCCCTTAGCATAGAAGAAGTCAACAGGAACTGCCGCAGTTTGGAAGTCTTTTTCAGCAACTAAGCCAGTCAAGGCAAAGGCAAAGCTGTTAATTTCATTTGGCAAGTCTTCTTTTGGATTACCAGTTTGCTCGAAAACTTTTCCAATCTCATAAAGAGCCAAGTTTTTATTCTTACGTGCTACGTTGTAGGCAACTGTATCCAAAATACCTGAAACCATATTTTGACGGAGAACTGAACGATCCACAGTCATTGGCCACATGAGCTCTGTTAAATTGCTTGGCTGAATCGTAAACTCAACCGCTTTTTCAGGAGTTGTAAGAGCATAAGTGATGATTTCTGTCAATCCAGCACCTTCAGCAATGGTACGAACTTGACGACGGAGTTTTTGTGTCGCAGTCAATTCACCTGCTGTCCCATCGTCTTTTGGAAGACTAGTTGGTAAGCGATCATAGCCATAGATACGAGCGATTTCTTCAAAGAGGTCCGCTTCGATAGTGATATCCCAACGACGACGAGGGACGCTGACAGTGAAGGCTTCTGCATTTCCAGAAAGACCGAAGCCAAGACGACGGAAGACATCTTCAACATCAGCAAATGAAAGCTCTGTACCGAGGACACGGTTGACGTCAGCAAGAGTTGAAGAAACTTCCACATCAGAAGTGTCAAGCTCACCTGCTGAAACGATTCCCTTACGAACAGTTGCTCCTGCAAGCTCTGCAATCATGCTTGCTGCCGCATCAAGGGCTTCATTGACAGTTGCCACGTTGATGCCTTTTTCAAAGCGAGAAGAAGATTCTGAACGAAGGTTGAGGCGACCACTAGTCTTACGGATAGATTTGCCATTGAAAACTGCAGCTTCAAGGACGACACGAGTAGATTTTTCAGAGATTTCTGTAGCTTGACCACCCATAACACCTGCAAGGGCTACTGTTTTATCAGCAACAGTGATCACTAAGTCATTTGTTTCCAACTCACGTTCTTCACCGTCCAAGGTTACCAATGTTTCACCTTCACGCGCTTCACGCACACGAATCTCGCTTCCTTCAAAGGCATCCAAGTCAAAGGCATGCATAGGCTGACCAAAGTAGAGGAGGATATAGTTAGTCACGTCGACCACGTTATTGATTGGACGGATACCTTCGTTCATGAGAAGATTTTGCAGCCATTGTGGACTTGGTGCGATGGTCACATTGTCCAAAATACGAGCTGCATAATAAGGAGCCTTATCTGTGTCAATGCTGACAGAAAGAGCATCGGCTGCAGCTTGGTCTGTTTCTGTTAAACTGAATTCTTTAAAGTTGACTGCCTTGTCATAGATAGCTGCTACTTCGTGCGCTACTCCACGCATAGAAAGAGCGTCTGCACGGTTTGGAGTGATAGAAAGTTCGATGATTTCATCATCCAAGTCTAGGTAAGAGAAGACTTCATCCCCTGGAACAGCATCTTGAGGCAAGATTTGAATTCCATCTGCAAATTCCTTAGGTACAACTGAGTCAGAAATACCCAATTCACCAAGTGAACAGATCATTCCGAGAGATTCTAAACCACGGATTTTCCCTTTTTTGATTTTGTAGTTGTCAGCGATACGAGCTCCCGGAAGTGCCACCATAACCTTGATACCTGCACGCACATTCGGTGCGCCACAGACGATTTGACGAGCTTCTTCTTCACCAACATTGACTTGGCAAACATGCAAGTGTGTTTCGGGCACATCTTCACAAGACAAGACTTCACCGACGACAATTTTTGAGAGACCAGCAGCAGGTGATTCCACACCTTCGACCTCGATCCCTGTAGTTGACATTTTTTCAGCCAACTCATCTGATGGTACATCAATGTCCACCAATTCTTTTAACCATTTGTATGATACTAACATAATTCTGAGCATAAGATCCCAACCAGCGAGATCTTTTCAATTCCTTTCTTTTTCTTCGAGTCAGTCGCTTCTTTTTCTAGACTATGTAAAAACGAGAACGACTGTTTAGGATTGTGTTTCAGGTTTCAATCTTATTTAAACTGTTCTGAGAAGCGGACATCGCCTTGGTAGAATCCACGGATATCGTTGATTCCATAGCGAAGCATAGCTACACGCTCTTGACCAAGACCAAAGGCAAAACCAGAGTAAACAGTTGCATCGATACCACTCATCTCAAGGACACGTGGGTGAACCATACCAGCACCCATAATCTCGATCCAACCAGTTTTCTTACATACGTTACAGCCGTCTCCTCCACATTTGAAGCACGAAACATCCACCTCAACAGATGGCTCAGTGAATGGGAAATAAGATGGGCGTAAACGAATTTGACGCTCTTCACCAAACATTTTTTGTACAATCAACTGAAGGGTTCCTTGAAGATCCGCCATTGAGATGTTTTTCCCAACAACTAAACCTTCGATTTGGTGGAATTGGTGACTGTGGGTCGCATCGTCAGTATCACGACGGAATACACGTCCTGGTGAGATCATCTTCAAAGGACCTTTAGAAAAATCATGAGCGTCCATCGCACGCGCCTGAACTGGAGATGTGTGGGTACGGAGCAAGATTTCTTCTGTGATGTAGAAAGTGTCCTGCATATCACGGGCTGGGTGGTCTTTTGGAAGATTCATACGTTCAAAGTTGTAGTAATCTTGCTCAACTTCAAATCCATCCACAACTTGGTAACCCATTCCGATGAAAATATCTTCAATTTCTTCACTAGTTTGTGTGAGAACGTGACGGTGACCAGTCGCAACTGGACGACCTGGAAGTGTCACATCGATGCTTTCACTTGCTAGTTGAGCTTCCACTTTCTTTTCTTCCAAGAGCTTAGCTGTTTCTTCAAAAGCGGCTGTTAGGACATCACGAGCCTCATTGACGTGTTTTCCGATAACAGGGCGCATTTCAGCTGATACATCCTTCATCCCTTTGAGGATTTCAGTTAGTGACCCTTTTTTACCAAGGACAGAGACTCGCAAATCTTGCATCTCTTTTTCATTTTCAGCAGTAATCTGCTTCAAGCTAGCTAGCGTTTCTTCACGAAGCGCTTTTAATTGTTCTTCAATAGTTGACATAATTCCTCCATCAGTCTCTCGTAGATAAAAAGAAAACCACATGCCAAAAACT